>NZ_CP104578.1:3000000-3600000 GCF_036826855.1 Streptomyces sp. SJL17-4
GGCGCGTTCCCGGCGGGCACCCGGCTCGTGGCGGTGGTGACGGGCGCCCCGGACGGCTCTCCGTCGGCGGGCGGTGCTCAGCCCGCCGCCTCCTCGCGGTAGGCGGCGGCCTCCTCCAGGTCGAGCCGGCGGAGCAGCGTCCGCATCATCTCGTCGTCGATCCGCCGGGCGTCGCGCAGCCGCACGAAGACCTCGCGCTCGGCGTCGATCATCTCGCGCGAGATCCGCCGGTAGGTGTCGTCCGCCGTCTCCCCGGTGACCGCGTTGACGGAGCCGAGCCGCTCCCAGACCGCGTTGCGGCGCCGTTCCAGGACCGTGCGGAGCCGGTCGGCGAGGGGCTTCGGCAGGGCGTTGCGCTCGTCGGCGAGAAGCGCGTCGAGGCGTTCCTCGGCGGCCTGCGAGGCCTCGCTCTGGGCCTGCGCCTCGGCCAGCGTCTCGGCGTACCGGTCCTTTCCGGGGAGCTTCAGGAAGCGGATGAGGGGCGGCAGGGTGAGGCCCTGCACCACCAGCGTGCCGATGACGGTGGTGAAGGTGAGGAAGAGGACGAGGTTGCGGGCCGGGAACTCGACCCCGTCGGTGGCCACGGGGATGGAGAAGGCGATGGCGAGCGAGACCACGCCGCGCATGCCCGCCCAGCCGACGACCAGGGGGGCCCTCCAGTCCACCCCCGGCTCCCGCTCCCGTACGCGGGCGGAGAGCCGGGGCAGGAAGGTCGCCGGATAGACCCAGACGAACCGGACCACGACCACCGCGACGAAGACCCCGACCGCGTACCAGGCCGCCTCGGCCATCCCGTACTGCCCGAGCCCCTGGACGACGTACGGCAGCTGAAGGCCGATCAGGGCGAAGACGGCGGACTCCAGGACGAAGGCGACCATCTTCCAGACGGCCTCCTCCTGGAGGCGGGTCGCGAAGTCGACCTGCCAGGCGCGGTGGCCCAGGAAGAGGCCGACCACGACGACGGCGAGGACGCCGGAGGCGTGGACCTCCTCGGCCGCCGCGTAGGCGACGAAGGGGATGAGGAGGGAGAGCGTGTTCTGCAGGAGGGAGTCGCCGAGGCCCCGCCGCAGCCAGTGGATGGGGACCATGAGGAGCAGGCCGACGCCGATGCCGCCGAGGGCCGCGAGCGCGAACTCCCCGAGGCCGCCGGCCCAGCTCAGGCCCTCGCCGACGGCCGCCGCGAGGGCGACCTTGTACGCGGTGATGGCGGTGGCGTCGTTCACCAGGGACTCGCCCTGGAGGATCGTGGTGATCCGGTTCGGCAGGCCGAGCTTGCGGGCGATGGCGGTGGCGGCGACCGCGTCCGGCGGGGCCACCACCGCGCCGAGCACGAGGGCGGCGGTGAGCGGCAGATCGGGCACGAGGACGTACGCGAGCCAGCCCACGGCCACGGTGGCGAAGAGGACGTACCCGACGGAAAGCAGCGCGACGGGCCGGATGTTGGCCCGCAGGTCGAGGTACGAGGAGTCGACGGCCGCCGTGTAGAGGAGCGGGGGCAGGATCAACGGCAGCACGATGTGCGGGTCGAGGGTGTAGTCCGGCACTCCGGGGACGTAGGCGGCGGCGAGACCTACGGCGACCAGGAGGAGCGGGGCGGGCACCGGGGTCCTGCGGGCGAGCCCCGCGATCGCCGCGCTCGCCGCCACGAGTGCCACCAGCTGTAGAGCGTCCATGCCCGTCCCTGTCTCCTCCCGCAACGTAACCTGGCCATCATGAGCGAGTGCCCGCACGTTGCCGAAATGCCGCGCCCCGAACCGGCGCCGCTGGCCGACACCTGCCCGGAGTGCCTGGCGGACGGTACGCATCCGGTCCAGCTGCGGCTCTGTCTGGCCTGCGGGCACGTGGGCTGCTGCGACTCCTCGGCGGGGCGGCACGCGACGGGGCACTTCTCCACGACGGGGCACCCGGTGATGCGGACCTTCGAGCCGGGCGAGGCATGGCGCTGGTGCTTCGTGGACGGGGCGATCGTCTGAGGCGCCGGGCGGGCCGACGGTACGACCGTCCGGCGGCCCGACGGTACGACCGTCCGGCGGCCCGACGGTACGACCGTCCGGCGATGCGGCGATCCGGCCCTCCGACGATCCGGCCCTCCGATGATTCGGCCGTCCGACGATTCGCGCGCCCCGCGGTTGGGTACGTCACCCCTCCGCCGGTCGCTCGCTTTCGGCCCCCGCAGACCCCTACCCACCGTCCGCACCCATGGGCCTACCATGGGTGACGACCGGTGACCGGGGGGCCGGTGGGGACAGGGTTCACGGCGACACGGCGGGACGGATCGCGATAGCGTCACGGCGGACTGCGCAGCCCCCTGCGTACCGCCCGGTTCGGGGGCCTCTCCCCCCGAGCCCCGAATGAGCTTGTGCCACCTTGGAGGTGAGGGTGTCCCAGATCGCAGGCGAGCCCGGGACCCAGGACTTCGTGGAAGTCCGGCTGCCCGCTGCGGGTGCCTATCTGTCCGTGCTGCGTACGGCCACGGCCGGCCTCGCGGCGCGCTTGGACTTCACCCTCGACGAGATCGAGGACTTGCGGATCGCGGTCGACGAGGCCTGCGCCATCCTGCTCCAGCAGGCCGTGCCGGGATCCGTCCTCAGCTGTGTCTTCCGGCTGGTCGACGACTCCCTCGACGTGACCGTCTCCGCCCCGACCACCGACGGCCGGGCGCCCGAGCGGGACACCTTCGCCTGGACGGTGCTGTCGGCACTGGCCGGGAAGGTGGAATCGTCGGTGGCCGATGACCGTACGGTCTCGATCAGCCTGTACAAACAGCGCGGCGCGGGGCCAGGCCCGGCGTGAGGCGCGGGGACGCGACGGCCGGCATCCCTGAGCAGCAGGCACGGCCGTATGAGGTCGCTACGGAGCAGGCGGACCAGATGAGCGAGCACGAGCAGCACCACGAGGTTCCCGAGACACCAGGCGTCTCCGAGGCCCCCCGGGGCCCCGCGCGTGCGGAGGGCTCCTCCGAGGCGGGCGGGACCACGGCGGCGACCGGCGAGACGGCCACCGCCGCGGCCACCGAGGGCGTCGCCGAGCCGGCTGCGGAGACGGAGAAGGCGGAGGACGGGGACGAGCCCCACGACGTCCCCGACGTCCCCGTCGCCCCGGACCCGCACGACCGGAGCGGCGCCCGCGCGCTCTTCGTCACGCTGCGTGAGCTGCCGGAGGGCTCCCCGGAGAAGGCCGAGCTGCGCAACCAGCTGGTGCGGATGCACCTGCCGCTGGTCGAGCACCTGGCCCGGCGCTTCCGCAACCGCGGCGAGCCACTGGACGACCTGACACAGGTCGCGACCATCGGCCTGATCAAGTCCGTGGACCGGTTCGACCCGGAGCGCGGCGTCGAGTTCTCGACGTACGCGACCCCGACGGTCGTCGGCGAGATCAAGCGCCACTTCCGTGACAAGGGGTGGGCGGTCCGGGTGCCCCGCCGGCTCCAGGAGCTGCGGCTCTCGCTGACCACGGCGACGGCGGAGCTCTCCCAGCAGCACGGCCGCTCGCCGACCGTGCACGAGCTGGCCGAACGGCTCGGGATCTCGGAGGAGGAGGTCCTGGAGGGTCTGGAGTCGGCGAACGCCTATTCGACGCTCTCCCTGGACGTCCCCGACACGGACGACGAGTCGCCCGCGGTCGCGGACACCCTCGGCGCGGAGGACGAGGCCCTGGAGGGGGTCGAGTACCGCGAGTCGCTCAAGCCGCTGCTCGAGGACCTGCCGCCGCGGGAGAAGCGGATCCTGCTGCTTCGCTTCTTCGGGAACATGACCCAGTCGCAGATCGCGCAGGAGGTCGGCATCTCGCAGATGCACGTTTCTCGGCTGCTGGCTCGGACTCTGGCGTCGCTTCGGGAGAAACTCCTGGTGGAGGAGTAGGGCCGAGGTCCTACTGGGGGTCCTGGCCGGGGCGCCGGATGCCGAGCGCCTCGGTCGTGGCCGGGTTCACCAGGAGGACGAGGCCGGTGACGGCCAGGACGCCGAGGACGACACCGGCCGGGATCATCACGCTGTTCGCCTGGAGCAGCTGCCAGGCGACCGGCAGCGCCAGGATCTGGGTGATCACGGCCGGACCGCGGCTCCAGGAACGGCGCATCCACAGCCCTCGGGCGGCGGCGAGCGGGATCAGCCCGAGTGCGACGAGCGTCACTGCGCCCGTCGCGGCGCCGGTGAGGTCGTCGGACGACCCGGTCACCGCGTTCACCAGCATGTACACACCACCGACGAAGAGGCCGAGGGCCTCGACACCGGCCACGGCCGCCGCGGCGGCGAGTCGGGCGGGGCGGGGGGTCTGCTCCGTGCTGCTCTCAGCGGGACTGCTCATAGAGGGCAGGGTAGCGGGGGCCGGCCGGCCCGGCCGAAGCCGGGCGAGAGCACCTCACCGAGGCCGGCGGATGCGTCCACCGCCCAGTCCAGCCCGATCCATGGATCGGGCCATGGATCGGTCCATGGATCGGGCTGGACTGGGCCCGGGTACCGCCGGGTAGGTACCCTGGCGCTCATGCGCGCACTTCTCGTGGTCAACCCGGCAGCCACCACCACCAGTGCCCGCACCCGTGACGTGCTCATCCACGCGCTCGCGAGCGAGATGAAGCTGGAGGCGGTCACCACCGAGTACCGCGGGCACGCGCGGGACCTCGGCCGACGGGCCGCGGACTCCGGCACCATCGACCTGGTCGTGGCCCTCGGCGGCGACGGCACGGTGAACGAGGTGGTCAACGGACTGCTGCACGGCGGACCGGATCCCGACCGCCTCCCGGGCCTGGCGGTCGTCCCCGGCGGATCGACGAACGTGTTCGCCCGCGCCCTCGGGCTGCCGAACGACGCGGTGGAGGCGACCGGCGCGCTGCTCGACGCGTTGCGTGAGCGGCGGGCACGCACAGTGAGCCTCGGTCTCGCCTCGGGAACGCCGGGCACGGAGGACGAATCCGTCCCGTCCCGCTGGTTCACGTTCTGCGCCGGTCTCGGTTTCGACGCGAGCGTCATCGGCCGGGTCGAACAGCAGCGGGAGCGCGGGAAGAGATCCACCCACGCCCTTTATCTGCGTCAGGTGGTGCGCCAGTTCCTGGAGGAACCGAACCGCCGGCACGGCACGATCACCCTGGAGCGCCCCGGCGCCGAGCCGGTCGAGGACCTCGTCCTCTCCATAATCTGCAACACCTCCCCCTGGACCTACCTGGGCAATCGTCCGGTGTACGCGTCCCCGGAGGCCTCCTTCGAAACCGCGCTGGACGTCCTCGGACTGCGCCGTCTCTCTACTCCGGCGGTGGCCCGGTACGCCACCCAGCTGCTCACCTCGACCCCGGAACGAGGGCCGCGCGGGAAGCATGCGGCAACTCTGCACGACCTGACCGACTTCACCTTGCATTCCAAGGTTCCCCTCCCCCTGCAGATGGACGGAGACCACCTGGGACTGCGTACGAGCGTGACGTTCACAGGCGTACGCCGTGCACTGCGTGTGATTGTGTGAGTGGAAGGGCCCAAAGTCCTTTCACTCGAACGTTTAGGCGCGCATCCACCCCTTAGAAGTACGGCTGTGACCTAGCCGACACCGAGGAATCAAAAAAAACTTTCCGGAAGGGGTTGTATCCGTTGCTGGGGTTTGGGAGTCTCTTCTTGGCGATCGGGACGGCCCGCAACACCGGCCTCCACTGAGAGCCAGAACCCCTCCTCAGTCTTAGGACCACACCAGTTCACCTGGCAGTCGGCCCTTCCCTTGCGGGGGGATTCGTGAAAGCGTTCACATTCACAAGCAACCAGCTTGTAACACCCTAGAGAGGTAGCAGCCATGGACTGGCGTCACAACGCCGTTTGTCGTGAGGAAGACCCCGAGCTGTTCTTCCCCATCGGCAACACCGGTCCTGCGCTGCTGCAGATCGAGGAAGCCAAGGCCGTCTGCCGCCGCTGCCCCGTCATGGAGCAGTGCCTGCAGTGGGCGCTCGAGTCCGGCCAGGACTCCGGCGTCTGGGGTGGCCTCAGCGAGGACGAGCGCCGCGCGATGAAGCGCCGTGCCGCTCGCAACCGGGCGCGTAACGCCAGCGCCTGACGCCCACCGACAGCCTGAGGCGAGCGGCGCATACATCGCGTATGCAATCACCGCCCTTGAGCCGCAGCGCGCAGCAGTAACCCACAGCATTCGAGCCCCGGACCGACTTCTTCGGTCCGGGGCTCGCTGCTGTGTCCGCGCCGGCTTCTTCCGTGGTTGCTGCTGCGGCTGCTACTTCTGTGGCTGTACGGGGATGTCGAGGACCACCTTCGTGCCGCGCTCGGCGCCCGGCAACATGTCGAAGGATCCGCCCAACTCCCCTTCCACCAGGGTTCGTACGATCTGCAGGCCGAGGTTGCCGGCCCGCTGCGGGTCGAATCCCTCGGGCAGTCCGCGGCCGTCGTCCTTGACCGTGATCAGGAGCCGGGCGTCGGCGCGGGGCTCGCCGCGCACGGCGGTGACCTCGACCGTGCCCTCGTCACCCGGGGCGAACGCGTGCTCCAGGGCGTTCTGGAGAATCTCGGTGAGGACCATCGAGAGCGGGGTCGCGACCTCGGCGTCCAGAATGCCGAAACGGCCGTTGCGCCGACAGGTCACCCGGCCCGGGGAGATCTCGGCGACCATCGCGATCACACGGTCGGCGATCTCGTCGAACTCCACCCGTTCGTCCAGGTTCTGGGACAGCGTCTCATGGACGATCGCGATCGAACCGACGCGCCGCACAGCCTCGTTGAGGGCCTCGCGGCCGCCCTCGGAGTCCATCCGGCGGGCCTGGAGGCGCAACAGGGCGGCCACCGTCTGGAGGTTGTTCTTCACCCGGTGGTGGATCTCCCGGATGGTGGCGTCCTTGGTGATCAACTCGCGCTCGCGACGGCGCAGTTCGGTGACGTCCCGGAGCAGGACGAGCGAACCGATCCGGGTGCCCTTGGGCTTGAGCGGAATGGCCCTGAGCTGGATCACACCGCCGTTTCCCTCGACCTCGAACTCGCGCGGCGCGTAGCCGGAGGCCAGCGTGACCAGGGCTTCGTCCACCGGGCCGCGGGAGGGGGCGAGTTCGGCGGTGATCTGGCCGAGGTGCTGGCCGACGAGGTCGGCGGCGAGGCCGAGCCGGTGGTACGCGGAGAGGGCGTTGGGCGAGGCGTACTGGACGGTGCCCTCGGCGTCGAGGCGGACGAGTCCGTCGCCGGCGCGCGGCGAGGAGTCCATGTCGACCTGCTCGCCGGGGAAGGGGAAGGTCCCGGCCGCGATCATCTGGGCGAGGTCGGAGGCCGACTGGAGATAGGTGAGTTCCAGTCGGGAGGGGGTGCGGACGGTCAGCAGATTGGTGTTGCGGGCGATGACGCCGAGGACCCGTCCCTCGCGGCGGACGGGGATGGACTCGACCCGTACCGGGACCTCCTCGCGCCACTCCGGGTCGCCCTCGCGGACGATCCTGCCCTCGTCGAGCGCGGCGTCGAGCAACGGGCGGCGGCCGCGCGGCACGAGATGGCCGACCATGTCGTCCTGATAGGAGGTGGGGCCGGTGTTCGGCCGCATCTGCGCGACGGAGACGTACCGCGTGCCGTCGAGGGTCGGGACCCAGAGGACGAGGTCGGCGAAGGAGAGGTCGGAGAGCAGCTGCCACTCCGACACCAGCAGGTGGAGCCACTCGAGATCCGAGTCACTCAGGGCGGTGTGCTGGCGCACGAGGTCGTTCATGGAGGGCACGGTGCGAGCGTACCCGCGGAATAAAGGGGCGGTGAACCTGGATCTCCGGGGCTCCGTGCTGGAGGATGGGCCAGGAAGGACCGTATTCCTGTGGATGGACAGACGAGAATGGTCTAGTCCACAATGAATGCGATAGACCTCCATCCTCCCCGCACAGGAGGATGGAACGAGGTACCCGACGCTCTCTGCCCTGACTGCGTCGAGACCTCCCATACGGCCGAGGGACCGCACACCCCCGGCCGGAGCAAACTCCGGGCTGCGGTGCCGGGCGGGCTGAGGGTCCCGCCAGGCGCCGCGGCCCGCGGGTGTTTCCGGGGCCGGCGGGTGTTTCCGGGGCCGGCGCACCGCCCTTCCTACGGGCGCTCCGGCGGCCAGGCCAGCATCGCCACTGCCGCCACGGCCGCCAGCTCCTCCGCCGTCGCCCCGTCGCGGGCCTGCTGGGACATGCCCTGGAGGACGGCGCCGCTGAAGCGGGCGAGTGCCCGGGCGTCGGTGTCGGCCGGCAGTTCGCCCGACTCGACGTCCCCGCGTATCCGCGCCTCGAAGGACGCCAGATTGCTGTTCCTGCGCGCTCTCAGGGCCTCCTCGACCTCGGGGGTCGAGCAGTTGACCGCTGCGGAGATCATCAGGCAGCCGCGGGGGTGGCCGGGCTCCGTGAAGAGCTCGGCGGCCTCACCCAGGAGCCGCCCGATGGCGGCGCGGGCGCTCGTCTCCTCCGCGAAGGCCCGGCCGCCGTATGCGCCGTACGAGCCGGCGTACGCCTCGACGACCTCCTCGAACAGCGTCTTCTTGTCGCCGAAGGCGGCGTAGAGGCTGGGGGCGCTGATGCCCATGGCGCGGGTGAGGTCGGCGACGGAGGTCGTCTCGTAGCCGTGCTCCCAGAAGGCCATCGTGGCCTTCTCCAGGGCCGTGAGCCGGTCGAAGGAGCGGGGGCGGCCGCGCTGTGTCGTCACCATGGAGTGAATTCTATAGCGAGTGCTACGGAAGTGGGGTACGGTCTTTACGTAACGACCGCTACAGAAATGAGGGGGGCGTCGTCATGGGCGTGCTCGACAGCAGGACCACAGGGAACCAGGACGGAAAGCCGGCCGGGAAGCTGGCCGGGAGGACCGCACTGGTGACGGGTGGCAGCCGGGGCATCGGACGGGGGATCGCCGAGCGGCTCGGCCGGGACGGCGCGCGGGTCGCCGTGCACTACGGGAGCGACGAGGCGGCGGCGAAGGAGACAGTCGCGGCGATCGAGGCCGTCGGCGGCGAGGCCTTCGCGATCGGGCAGGAGCTGGGGGTGCCGGGAGACGCGGAGAGGCTGTGGGCCGCGTTCGACGCCCACGCCGACGGCCTGGACATCCTGGTGAACAACGCGGGGATCGGCGCCTCCTCGCCGTTCGCGACGATCACCGCGGAGGAGTACGAGCGGATCTTCGCGGTCAACACCAGGGCGCCGTTCTTCCTCGCGCAGCTCGGTGCGGAGCGACTGCGTGACGGGGGCCGGATCGTGAACGTCTCGACGGGCCTCTCGCACGCGGCGTTGATGCCGGACCTGATGGCGTACGCGATGTCGAAGAGCGCGCTCGATGTGTTCACCCGCTATCTGTCGAAGGTGCTGGGCTCGCGCGGGATCACGGTCAACGCGGTGGCGCCGGGCATCGTGGACACCGATATGAACGCGGGCTGGCTGCGGGGGAACGACGAGGCCTGGGCGGGCGCGGCGGCGATGTCGGCGTTGGGCAAGGTCGGCACCCCCGAGGACATAGCCGACGTCGTGGCTTTCCTGGCCTCGCACGACGGGCGCTGGGTGACCGGGCAGTGGATCGACGCGACGGGGGGCTCGATCGCCTGATCGACAGGACCCTCAGGGGTTCGAGTGGCTGGTGGGACAGGGGCGGCCGAGGATGGAGACGGCGGGGGCGTCCGGGAGGCGGAACGGCATGAGGGGACGGCCCCTCCTCTGCTAGATTTGGCTTTGATTGGTCTATACCACATGGCTCCTCACCAGCCCCTCACCAGATCGGCAGGCACAGCGTGGAAGTTGTCATCGTCAAGGACGCCAGGGCGGGCGGCGAGCTCATCGCGGACGGCATCGCCGGCCTCCTGCGCCGCAAGCCCGACGCGCTGCTCGGCGTGGCCACCGGCTCGACTCCGCTGCCCATCTACGAGGCCCTGATCGCCCAGGTCAAGGCCGGCTCCGTGGACGCCTCGCGGGCCCGGATCGCCCAGCTGGACGAGTACGTGGGACTGCCCGCCGGGCACCCGGAGTCGTACCGCTCCACCGTGCTCCGCCAGGTCGTGGAGCCGCTCGGGCTCTCCGAGGACGCCTTCATGGGTCCCGACGGCTCGGCCGCGGACGTCCTGGCGGCCTGCGAGGCCTACGACACGGCGCTCTCCGCGGCCGGCGGCGTGGACCTGCAGATCCTCGGCATCGGCACCGACGGACACATCGGCTTCAACGAGCCGTGCTCCTCGCTCGCCTCCCGCACCCGGATCAAGACGCTCACCGAGCAGACCCGCGTGGACAACGCCCGCTTCTTCGACAACGACATCGAGCAGGTCCCGCACCACGTCATCACCCAGGGCATCGGCACCATCCTGGAAGCCCGCCACCTGGTCCTGCTCGCCACCGGCGAGGGCAAGGCCGAGGCCGTGGCCCAGACCGTCGAAGGCCCCGTGGCGGCGCTCGTGCCCGCCTCCGCGCTCCAGCTGCACCCGCACGCCACGGTCGTGGTGGACGAGGCCGCCGCCTCCAAGCTGAAGCTGGCGGACTACTTCCGCCACACCTACGCGAACAAGCCCACCTGGCAGGGCATCTGAACCGCCCGGAACCCCCGTGTACGACGAAGGGGCCCGGCACCTGTTCAGGTGCCGGGCCCCTTCTCGTACGAGTGCCGGAGGCTACGAGTGCCGGAGGCGTCGGTCAGGCGCCGGTGCCGACGACGGCCTCGGCGGCCGCGCGGCCACAGACCCGGGCGGCGCCGTGCGTGGCGATGTGCAGGGCCCCGCGGGGCTCCGCCTCGTTGAGGCCCATCTCGACCACGACGGTGTCGGGGCGGGCCGCGACCAGGGCGTCCAGGGCCTCGGTCATCCACGCGTGCCGGTGGAGGTCGCGTACGACCGCCACGATCCGGCGCTCCCCCGCGGCGGCGAGGAGGGCGTCCACGGAGGAGTCCGCGTAGGAGCCGGTCTCCGTGCCGGGCAGCAGCCGCTCCAGCTCGGCGGCGATGCCCCAGGGAGTCTCGTCGCCGACCGCGAAGTTCGCGACGGGGGTGAAGGAGGCCACGTAGGGAGCGCTGGTCATCGGGGTGTACGGCCGCTCCCCCCGGGTCACCTTCAGGGCCCGGCGGGCGGCGACGAGTCCGATGTCGGTGCCGGGCGCGGTCCCCTCCTGCACTGCCGCGCCCGACACCGATTCAGCCCCCCTGGCCCGGTGCGCCTGGGTCCAGGCCGCCAGGGCGCGCACGCGCGCCGCGGCGTCGGCCAGCCGCTCCTCGGGCAGTTCACCGGTCCGTACCGCATGGACGAGCGCGTCGCGCAGCTGCAGCACGGTGTCCTCGTCGCACAGCCCGCCGCCGACGCAGATGGCGTCGGCGCCCGCGGCGATGGCGAGGACGGATCCACGCTCGATGCCGTACGTCGCCGCGACGGCCTGCATCTCCATGCCGTCGGTGACGATCAGCCCCTCGAAGCCCAGCTCCTGGCGCAGCAGACCGGTGAGGATCTGCGGGCTCAGGGTGGCCGGACGGTGCGGGTCGAGCGCGGAGAGCAGAATATGCGCGCTCATGACCGCTTTGGTACCCGCGGCGACGGCCGCTCGGAAAGGCACCAGCTCACGGGCGTGCAGTGTGGCGAGGTCCACATCGATCCGGGGCAGCGCGTCGTGGGAGTCCACGTTCGTGTCGCCGTGTCCGGGGAAGTGCTTGGTGCAGGCCGCGACCCCGACGCCCTGGAGGCCGTCGACGTACGCCACGGTGTGCCGGGCGACCAGGTCCGGGTCCGGTCCGAAAGACCGCACGCCGATGACCGGGTTCTCGGCGTTGGAGTTGACGTCGGCGGACGGCGCCCAGTTGAGGTCGACACCGCAGGCCGCGAGCCGGCGGCCGAGCTCACGGGCCACGGCCCGGGTGAGCTCGACGTCGTCGACGCTGCCCAGGGCGTAGTTGCCGGGGAACGAGGAGCCCTGCTTGACCTCCAGGCGGGTGACGTCCCCGCCCTCCTCGTCGATGGCGACGAGGACGTCGTCCCGCTCGGCCCGCAGCTGCGCGGTGAGCGCGGCGAGCTGCTCGGGGCTGACGATGTTCCGGCCGAACAGGCCGACGGACGACAGGCCCTCGCCGATGCGGCGGAGCAGCCAGTCGGGCGCCGTGGTGCCGACGAACCCGGGCTGGAGCACCGTGAGCGCGTCACGGGTCAGGGTGTCCGTGCCGTGTACGAGTGTGGTCATGGGGAGCCCTTATCCCTTCACCGCGCCGGCGGTCATGCCGCCGACGGCCTTGCGCTGGAGGAAGAGGAAGACGACGAGCACGGGAAGTGCGAAGAGCGTCGAGGCGGCCATGGTGGCGCCCCAGTCGCTGCCGAACGCGGTCTGGAACTGGGTCAGCCAGAGCGTCAGCGTCTGCGACTCCTTGTCCTTGTTCAGCATGAGGATCATGGCGAACTCGTTCCAGGCGGTGATGAAGCCGAAGAGCGAGGTCGACATCAGGCCGGGGGCGAGCAGCGGGAAGATCACCTTGCGGAACGCCTGGCCCCGGGTGCAGCCGTCGATCTGCGCGGCCTCCTCCAGCTCGACCGGGACGGCGGCGATGAAGCCGCGCAGGGTCCAGATCGTGAAGGGGAGGACCATGACGAAGTAGATGAGCGTGAGCATCGGGATGCTGTTCAGCATGTCGTTCTCACGGGAGATCATGTACATGGCGATGACCATGACCTCCCAGGGGGCCATCTGCGCCATCATCACGATGAGGACGATGCCCTTGCGCCCCTTGAACTTCATCCGGGCGATCGCGAAGCTCGCGGCCAGCGCCACGAGAAGGGCGAGCAGCACGGCGCCGATCGTCACCATGAGGCTGTTGGTGACGTACGTCCAGAACAGGTCGACCCCGGTGGCGGTCGAGTAGTTCTCGAGCGTCGGCGTGAAGACGAAGACGGGGTCCTTCGTCATGATCTCGTGCTGCGGCTTCAGCGAGGACGAGAACATCCAGTACACGGGGAAGACGAACACGACCGCGAGCACGAGGGCGGTGAGGTTCTTGGCGACCACGCCGACCGTGAGCGGCTTCCTGGTGCGCAGCTTCTGCGGAGTCTCGGTGGTGGCGCTCACAGCTCCTCCTCCTGCTTCAGGATCAGGCGGAAGTAGAAGGACATGACCGCGATGAGCATCACGATCGTCAGGATGGAGATGGCGGCGGCGACACCGTAGTGGAACTGCCCGACGCCCTCGATGTAGGCGAAGACGGGGAGCGTCTCGGAGCCGCGGTCGGGACCGCCCTGGTTCATGGCGTAGACCTGGGCGAACGCCTTGAAGATCCAGATGATCTCCAGGAACGTCGTGATCATGAAGAAGGACTTCAGGTTCGGGAAGACCACGGCCCAGAAGGTGCGCCAGCCGCTGGCGCCGTCCATCTTCGCGGCCTCGTACAGCTCGGACCCGATGGTGGTCAGGGCGGCGTACATGTTGAGGGCGACGAACGGGATGGAGCCCCAGACCAGCAGGATCATGATGATCACGAGGGTGGAGAACCCGGTCTCGAACCAGTTGTGCTGCTCGTAGCCGTCGAAGCCCAGGGTGCGCATCAGCCAGTTCACGACGCCGAACTGCTCGTCGAAGAGCCAGCGGAAGACCGTGACGGAGGCGACGATCGGCATGGCCCAGGCGAACATCAGGGCCAGCGAGAGGACCAGTCGCATCTTCTTGCCCAGGCGGTTGAGCAGCAGGCCCACGCCCGTGCCGATCGCCATGATGACCGCGACGTTGACCGCCGTGAAGACGACGCTTCGGACGACGACGGTCCAGAAGTCCGGGTCACCCAGGAGTTCGGTGTAGTTGTCGAAGCCGGTCCAGACGGTCTCGCGGGTGATGAACTCCTTCCGGTTGAGCTCCTGGAAGGAGAGGATCACATTGCGGATCAGCGGGTAGAGCAGCAGCACCGCCATGGACAGCAGGGCCGGCGCGACGAGCAGATACGGCAGCCACCCGCTGGGCAGGGAACGTCTGCCGCGCGAAGGCTTAAGGACTTCCTTCGGGCCCGAAGGGGGTGGCGGAGTCTGAGACTTCCCTGCCGCCCTCCCGGGCGCGTCCTGAGGATCGGCGGTCGCCGTCCCCTGGGAGTCCACGGTCATGGTCTTATTCCTCGCGGTTCTGGGGCTCCCGCGCCCACCGGGGCGCGGCCCGGGGGAGCGGGCCGCTGATCACTCGTGAAGCGCCGATGGTGCGGCCGGTGCGGGACCGGCCGCACCACCGGGCTACGGATTACTGCTGGTGCTGCTGGTGCTGCTGGTGCTGCTGATTACTGCTGGTTGATGCGCTCGTTGATGACCTTGTCGGCCGCTTCGCCGGCCTTCTTGGCGTCCTCGCCCTTCAGGACCTTGGTCATGAAGTCCTTGATCGGGTTCGGGGCGGTCTCGACGTTCGCCCAGCCCGGGGTCACCGGGGTGACCTTGCCGGAGGCGGAGGAGGCGGCCATGGCCTCGGCGAAGGAGCCGGCGGCCGGCTTGAACTGCGCGGAGTCGGTGTTCGGAAGCAGCGCGCCCTCGGTGGCGGCGGCGTACTTCGTCATGTACTCCTTGCCGGCGGCGAGCGCCAGCCACTCCTTCGCGAGGTCCTTGTTCTGGGAGCGCTCGGCGATGGCGAGGTTCGAGCCACCGAGGAAGACGGAGCCCGGCTTGTCGGCCGTCTTGCCCGGGATCGGGAAGTAACCGAAGTCGGCGGTCTTGCCGGCCTTCTTCATGGCGTCGATCGCGCCGCCGGCCTCCCAGCCGAGACCGATCCAGGACGCCACGCCCCCCTTGGGGACGATGTCCGTGGACTGCTGCGGGGTCGCCTCGTCCTTGTCCTTCGGAGCGGTGGAGTAGGACGCCAGCTCCTTGTAGAAGTTCATGGCGTTGACGGCCTCGGGGGAGGACAGGTTGCCCTTCCACTTCTCGCCGTCCTTGACCGCGAGGTCGCTGCCCTCGTCCCAGATGAGGCCGGCGAGGACGTACCAGGACTGGCCCGGCAGGTAGATCGCCTGCGACTTCGGGTCGGACGCCTTGAGCTTCTTCAGACCCTCGATCCACTCGGCGCGGGTCTTGGGCGGGGTGACGCCGGCCTTCTTGAAGGCGGCCTTGTCGTAGACGACGACACGGTTGGCGGCGTACCACGGGGCCGAGTAGAGCTTGCCGTCCAGCTCGTTGGAGGCGACCATGCCCTTGTTCCAGGCGTCGTAGCCCAGCGTGGCCTTGTCACCGGACAGGTCGGCGAGGCCGCCGGTCACGGCGTAGCCCGCGGTCTGCGTGTTGCCGAGCTCCAGGACGTCCGGCGGGGTGTCCTCGGAGAGCGCGGTGGTGACCTTCTCCTGGATGCCGTTCCAGATCTGCTTCTCGACCTTGACCTTGACGCCCGGGTGCTTGGCCTCGAAGGCCTTGTTCACCTCGGCCATCCACGCGTCCGGCGCGGAACCGTCCATGACCCAGACGGTCAGAGTCTTGTCGCCCCCGGCCGACGCCTTGGCGCCGTCCTTGCCCTTGTCACTCTCGGAACCGCACGCAGCGATAGAGACCATCATGCCTGCGACGCCGATCGCCGCGATGAGCTTGCGCTTCACGCCACCCTCCTCAGGGATGCCTGCAACCCCTGCCCACCGCGCGAAGACATACGTCAGGTAGTGCTCGTGGGGCTGGGACCTGGTCTTTAATGGTTTAGACCAGTACCCGGAGCTTGGCCTAGACCTTTAGGGGTGTCAAGGGTGTATAAGAAGGGCAGTCGCGTCCGTTATCGGACCGACACCTGAGGGAGGGCGACGACCCGTGACCGGTCCGTGCCACCATGTGAGCCGCGACAGACGGAGGAGCCGGTGACGGCAGCAGCACAGGAGTCGGGAAGGCAGGCAATGGCCACGGACGCGGGCAGCACGGAGTCGGAAGGCGGGACACCCACCCGTACCGCGCGCGTGCCCAAGTACTACCGACTGAAGCGGCATTTGCTCGACATGACGGAGACCCTGCCGCCCGGCACGCCGGTCCCTCCGGAGCGCACCCTCGCCGCCGAGTTCGACACCTCGCGCACCACGGTGCGCCAGGCCCTCCAGGAGCTGGTCGTCGAGGGCCGCCTGGAGCGCATCCAGGGCAAGGGCACGTTCGTGGCCAAGCCCAAGGTCTCCCAGGCGCTGCAACTCACCTCGTACACCGAGGACATGCGCGCCCAGGGCCTGGAGCCCACCTCGCAGCTCCTCGACATCGGCTACGTCACCGCCGACGACACGCTCGCCGGACTGCTCGACATCTCGGCCGGCGGGCGGGTGCTCCGCATCGAGCGGCTGCGCCTCGCGAGCGGCGAGCCGATGGCGATCGAAACCACCCATCTCTCCGCGAAGCGCTTCCCCGCGCTGCGTCGTTCGCTTGTGAAGTACACCTCGTTGTACACCGCCCTCGCCGAGGTGTACGACGTGCACCTCGCCGAGGCCGAGGAGACCATCGAGACCTCACTCGCCACCCCGCGCGAGGCCGGTCTGCTCGGCACGGACGTGGGCCTGCCGATGCTGATGCTCTCCCGCCACTCGCTGGACGCCGAGGGTGAGCCGGTCGAGTGGGTACGGTCGGTCTACCGCGGCGACCGGTACAAGTTCGTGGCACGCCTCAAGCGCCCCAACGGCTGATTCCTTTCGCAGGGCCCGAACGGCCGCACCCCACCGGGTGCGGCCGTTCGTCGTTTCCGGAGGCCGTACGCGAGACCCCGAGACCGTTCGTCGTTTCCGGAGGCCGTACGCGAGACCCCGAGACCGTTCGTCGTTTCCGGAGGCCGTACGACGAGATGACGGCCACCCGGCACCTTCCGCCTGGCAGGAACGTGACGCCGCCCGGAAACCCCCTGATCAGCGGCGCGCGACGGCCGCACGTACGGACTGGCTCCTAACGGCCACGCACTTGGCGCCAGCCGTTTTCCGGTGACACGGCACCCCCGGCGGGCCAGTCTTGGACCTGTCGGAGCCGCCCGGAACAGCCCGGGAGCGGCACCGGGGAGACCCGCCCCCGACATTCCTCGTCCGCATCGCCAGGAAGGCAGTTCCGCCATGCTCAGCAGCGCCCGTTTCGCCGCTTTCGCCCGCGTTCAGATCCGCCCCGTCCTCGCCCTGCTCGTCCCCGCCGGGGCCGCGCTGACCCTCGTCCTGGCGGCGGAGCCGGCCTCCGCGGGAGCCGCTCCGGTCCTCGCCGACGACGCCCCGGTCGCCGCCACGACGGCGCAGACCACCGACGGCGACAACGGCTTCTCCTGGGGCTGATCGTCATCTACCTCGTCGGCATCTCGATGAGGGCGACGGACGACGACCCCGCCCCGGACACCGACCCCCCACCGGACCCGTCCGCCGCACTCCTCGTCGAGACGCTGCACCGCGTCGCCCGTCCGCAGGACCGCTTCGAGTCCGCACGGGCACTGGTTCTCGACCGGACGATCCGCCTGGCCCTGTACATCCGGGGCCCCGACGAGATCGAAGCCGTGGGCCACGCGCTCCAGCTCTGCCGGCGCCTCCTCGGCCACTCCCCCGAGCTCTCCCGCCACCGCATCGCGGACTTCCGGCTGCTCTGAAGCGCCCCACACGCCGCAGTCCCCGACCGCCCTCCCCCGACCGCCCTCCCAAGGAACCCCCATGCCCAGGGCTCGTCCCAGCGTGTCCGTCGTCATCCCCAACTACAACTACGAGAAGACCCTCCACGCCTGTCTGACCTCGGTCTTCGCCCAGACCCACGCCCCGCTCGACGTCATCGTCGTCGACGACGCGAGCACCGACAGGTCCCGGGACATCGCCCGGGAGTTCGACGTCGTCCTGATCGCCAACCCCCACAACAGCGGGGTGTCCGCCGCCCGGAACCTCGGGGCCGCCGCCGCCCGCGGCGAGATCCTCTTCTTCCTCGACTCGGACACGGCCCTCCACCCCGAGGCCCTCGCGAACGCCGCCGACCTGCTCCGGGACGATCCCGGTCTCGGCTGCGTCCACGGGGTGCTCGACCCCGAACCGCTCTTCGACGACGGGCCCGTGGAGCGCTACCACGCCCTGCACGCCCACTTCTGGCGCCGCCGCGCCGTCGGCGAGGTCCGCACCGCGTTCTTCGCCCTCGGCGCGATCCGCAAGGAGGTCTTCGAGGCGACCGGGCCGTTCGACGAGAACCTCCGGGACTCGGAGGACGTCGAGTACAGCGGCCGGCTCGTCCGGACCCACCGGATCGTGATGACGGAGGCGATCCGCGGCCGGCACGACGACGTCGACCGGCTCGGGGCGATGCTCCGCGAGCAGTACCGGCGTTCGCAGCTGCTCATCGCGGCGCTCGGGCAGCTGCGGGAGGGCGGTCTCACCGCCAACCGGCCGCTCGGCGTCCTCGCCGCCGCACTCACCCTCCCCACCCTCCTCCTCGCCCTCCCCACTCTCCTCCTCGGTCTGCTCACCCCGTGGCTGCTGCTCGTGCCCGCCCTGTGCGCGCTGGTCTTCGCCTGCGCCGATCCGGGCCTGAGCCGCTTCGCGCTGCGGACCCGCGGTGCGGGCTTCCTCCTCTACTTCACCGCCGTCCACTTCGTGCTGCACCAGGCGATCGTGCTCGGCGCGGCCCGCGGCGCCGTCCGCTGGCTCACCGAGCCGGACTTCGGGCCCAGCGTGCGCCGCGGTGGGAAGGCCCTCCCGGCGGACCGCGCCCGAGCCACCGCCTCCGCCGCTTCCCCCTCCCCCTCCCCGTCCCCCTCCCCCACCTCCGCCTCCACCGGATGACCGCCGCCCACCCCCGTACGCCCCTCCCCCCAGGAGTCCGTTCATGGCCACGCCCACGCTCACCGGCCGACAGGCGCCGCCGGCCCGCCCGCCGGCCTCCCGCCCTCCCAGTCGGCTCGCCGACCTCACCTCCCTCGTCCGGCCCCACCAGTGGACGAAGAACCTGGTCGTCGTCCCCCTCGGCCTGCTCGGCGCACCCCACCTCGACCGTGCCGCGCTCGGCGGAGCGCTCGCCGCGATCGGTGTCTTCACCCTCGCGTCCGCGCTGATCTACCTGGTCAACGACCTCGGCGACCGGGACCGGGACCGCCGCCACCCGGAGAAGCGGCACCGGCCGATCGCCGCCGGCCGGATCGGCGTCGCGACCGCCGTGTCCTTCGCCGCCGCCCTCGCCGTCCTCCTCGCGGCGACGGTCGGTCTCACGGTGCTCACCGGGACGGCCTCGCTCCTCGACTGGTGGCCGGTCGCCGCGTACGTCGCGCTGAACGCCGCGTACAGCAAGGGGCTCAAGCACGTCCCGCTCCTCGACGTCTTCATCGTCGCCCTCGGTTTCGTCCTGCGGCTGGCCCAGGGCTGCCTGGCCTCGGGCAACCCCGTGCCGAGCTGGCTCACCCTCTGTGTCTTCTCCCTCTGTCTGCTGCTGATCCTGGGCAAGCGGCGCCACGAGATGGCGGTCGGCGGGGTGCTGCACCGGCCCGCGCTGCGCGGCTACACCCTCGGCTTCCTCGACCAGCTGCTCGCCTTCACCGCGGTGCTCACGGCGGTCAGTTACGTCCTCCAGGTGCAGGGCAGCCCGGTCTTCGGCCCGCACGGGCCGCTGGTCGCGGTGCTCACCGCCCCGTTCGCGCTCTTCGGCCTCGCCCGCTACCTCCAGCTGCTCGTGGTCGACGCGGGTGGCGGCAATCCCTCGCGGGCGCTGTTCAGCGACCGGATGACCGTCTCCAACGCCCTGCTCTGGTCGGCGCTGCTTGCCGGCGCGTGGCCGCTGAGCCACCTCGGATCCTGAGGCCGGTCATGACCACCGCCGCCCCTGCCGCCCCACCGGTCGCGCCCCCTGCGGCAAAGCCCCCGCGCGGCCGTCTCCGCCGCGCCCTCCCCGTCCTCTTCCCGCTCGCCGTCGTCACCGGCATCGGCTTCGCCCTGTACGGCCGGGCCGGCGAGCTCGCCGCCCTCGTCCTGCGGCCCGACTCCGTCCCGTACCTCCTCGCGGCCCTGGTCGCCAACGCCCTCGCCGTCCTGCTCTCCATGACCACCTGGCGGACCCTCCTCGCCGACCTCGGCCCCGGGATTCCCGGCCGGACCGCCACCCGGATCTACTTCACCTCCTACCTCGGCAAGTACGTGCCGGGGGCCGTCTGGGGCGTCCTCGCCCAGCTGCGGATGGGCGGTGCGGCGGGGGTGTCCGCGCCGGTCGTGCTCGCCGTCTTCCTGCTGAACCTGATCGTGGCCGTCCTCACCGGCCTGGCCGTCGGCCCGCTCGCCGCGCCCTGGACGATCGGCGCCGAGGCCTGGTGGCTGGTCCTGCCGGGCGCGGTCACCGTCGCCTGGGCCGTACGGCCCGGACTGCTGCACCACCTGGCGGCGTTCGCCGCCCGGCTCGCCCGTCGGCCGGCGCCCGCCACCCGGGCGAGCGACCGGGGCATGCGGCGGGCCCTCGCCTCGGCCACCGCCTCCTGGGCGGTGGGCGGACTGCACCTCTGGGCGCTCGCCGTGATGCTCGGCGCCCCGCCGCTGACCGCGCTGCCGGTCTGCGTGGGCGGCTTCGCCCTGGCCACCGCCGCCGCCAGCCTCGTGGTGGTGCTTCCGGACGGCTGGGGCGCCCGCGAGGCCCTGCTGCTCCTGGCGCTGACCGCCGTACTGCCCTGGCAGGAGGCGACCGCCGTCGCCGTCGCCAGCCGGGTGGTCTGCACCCTCAGCGAGGTCCTCGTCGGAGGCACCGCGCTCCTCCTCACCCTCCCCCGCCGCTCCCCCACCGACCCGAAGGAACGGACATGACCGCCCTCTACTCCGTCGACGACTGCGAGTCGCTGACGACGAAGCAGGTCCACGGCCTGTACAAGGACCACGTCAACAAGAGCCAGGTCTCCCTGATGACCTCCTTCGGCTTCGGCCAGGAGCTCGTCGAGAGCGCCGAGGGCGTCTGGATCACCCAGCGCGACGGCCGCCGCGTGCTCGACTTCACCGGTGGTGTCGGGGTCCTCAACCACGGCCACAACCACCCCCGGATCCTCGCCGCCCGGCAGCGCTTCCAGGAGCGGAAGAGCATGGAGGTCCACAAGACCTACTTCTCGCCGTACGTCGCCGCCCTCGGTCACAACCTCGCGGAGCTGCTGCCCGGCGACCTGAACATGTCGTTCTTCCCCAACTCCGGTGCGGAGGCGGTCGAGGGCGCGGTCAAGCTGGCGTACAAGTACCACGGCGGCCGGCGCTCCCGGGTGCTGCGGGCCGACATCTCCTTCCACGGCAAGCTGCTCGGCTCGGGCAGCCTGACCGGCCAGAACCAGTCCGGCTTCCAGTTCCCCGGCATCCCCGGCGTGGAGATCTTCCGGTACGGCGACCTGGCCTCGGTCCGGCGGCTCGTCGCCTCACTCCGCACCGAGAAGGGCGAGTCGGACGTCTACGCGATCCTCATCGAGCCGCTGTCGGCGTCGACGATGAACGAGTGCTCGGAGGAGTTCCTGCGCGGACTGCGGGAGTTGTGCACCGCCGAGAACATCGTGCTGCTCTTCGACGAGATCTACACCGGCTGGGGCAAGACGGGCACCCTCTTCCACTTCATGCGGTACGAGGGGCTCGTCCCCGACATCCTCACCACCTCGAAGTCCTTCGGCGGCGGCAAGTCCTCCATCTCCGCGTTCGTCGCCCGCGAGCCGGTCTTCCGCAAGGCCTACGACAACCTCACGGACGCCCTCCTCCAGTCGACGTCCACCACCTACTACGGCTTCGGCGAGGAGGCGGTCACCGCCATCGAGGCCGTCAACGTGGCCGTCGAGGACGACTATCCGGCCCGCGCCCGGGACATCGAGCGGATCCTCGCCCCCGGTCTGGAGCGGATCGCCAAGGAGTACCCGGACGTGGTGGCCGAGGTCCGTGGCCACGGCGCGCTCCACGGGGTCTTCCTGCACAAGGGCCCCAAGATCCTGGAGCTGGTGACGAAGCTGGTGCCGGGCGCGATGACGAAGGACCCGCGCTTCCGCACCAAGCTCATCACCTCGTCGGTGGTCAACGCCCTCTACCGGGACCACGGCATCTACACGTACTACACGCTCAACGGTGACAACCCGCTGATGGTCGCCCCCTCGCTGGTCGCCGAGCCGCACGAGGTCGAGTTCTTCCTGGACTGCCTCGACAAGACCCTCGCCCAGGGTCTGCCCCGTCTGCTCACCCGTTTCGTCAAGGAGAAGGTGTCGTCGCTGTGGTAGAGCGCATCGTGGTGACCGGCGGTGCCGGCATGCTCGGTTCGACGCTGATCGACCGGCTCCTCGGGGACGGCCGCCAGGTGCACTGCGTGGACCTGCGGGCCCCGCGTACGGAGCACGAGAACCTCACGCACACCGTCTCGGACGTCCGGGACGCGGTCGCGATGAAGCGGGTCACGGCGGACGCGGACGTGGTGGTGCACTGCGCCGCCGCCCTGCCCAGCTATCCGGCCGACATGATCCGCTCGGTGATCGTCGGCGGTACGGAGGCGGTCCTGACGGCCGCCGAGGCGAACGCCGTGCCCCGGGTCGTGCACATCTCCTCGACCGCCGTGTACGGCCTGCCGAAGGTGGTGCCCACGCCGGAGGAGTATCCGCGCGAGCCGGTCGACACGTACAGCGCCGCCAAGGCGGAGGCCGAGGAGGTCGCCGAGCGGTTCCGGGGCCGGGAGATGTGCGTGCCGGTCCTGCGGCCCAAGACCTTCCTCGGGCCGGGCCGGATGGGGCTCTTCGCGATGCTCTTCGAGTGGGCGGAGGAGGGCCGGAACTTCCCGGTCCTGGGCCGGGGCGACGTCCGCATCCAGATGTTCGACGTGGACGACCTGGTCGACGCGGTCGTGACCGCGATGGACGCGCCGGCCGAGCGGGCCGACGACACGTTCAACCTGGGAGCGACGTCGTTCGGCACGATACGCGAGGACTTCCAGGCCGTCCTGGACGCCGCCGGCCACGGCAAGCGGGTCCGCTCGATGCCCACCAAGCCGGCGCTCGCCGCGCTCAGCCTGCTCCAGCGCTCCGGACTCTCCCCGGTGTACGGCCGTCTGCTGCACAAGCTCCTCGACGACAGCTTCGTCTCCACCGACAAGGCCCGCGACGTCCTCGGCTTCCGGCCCAAGTACTCCAACCAGGACGCGATCCTGCGCACCTTCGCCTGGTGGCGCGAGCAGCGCCGGACCGCGCCCCCGGCGAGCAGGAGCCGGGGCAAGGGCCAGGGCGTCACCAGTGTCGAACCGTGGCGGCAGGGGGCCCTCTCCCTCGCCAAGGTCCTTTTCTAGGAGAACCCGATCATGTCCGTTCCGCTGGTCTCCGTCATCGTCCCCAACTACAACTACGGCCGCTCGATCGGCCTGTGCGTCGAGGCCGCCCTCGCCCAGACGTACCCGAACATCGAGGTCCTCGTCGTCGACGACTGCTCCACCGACGACTCCGCCGCGATCGCCGCCGCGGCCGGCGCCCGGGTGGTCTCCACCGGCGTCAACAGCGGGGTCGCGGTCGCCCGCAACCTCGGCGCCGAACTGTCCTCCGGCGAGATCCTGGTCTTCCTCGACTCCGACGTCGCCATGCACCCCGACGCCGTCGCCAAGTCCGTCGAACTGCTCGGCTCCGGACAGGGGTACGGGGCGATCTGCGGCACCTACGAACCCGAACCGCTCATCCGCGACAGCCTGATCGAGGAGTACCGCTCGCTCCAGCAGTACTACCTGCTGCTGAAGTCGGAGGGCGTCATCGACACCGTCCACACCGCGATCCTGGCGATCCCCCGGCGGGTCTTCGACGAGGTGGGACCGTTCAACCCGATCCTGCGGCACACCGAGGACCAGGACTACGGGCGCCGCATCTCGGAGCGGTACACGGTGCTCAGCTCCCTGGAGGTGCGCGGCCGGCACGACCACGACGACACGGTGCGGATCGTCCTCGACAAGGTGTTCGCGCGCGCCCGGCTCGCCGTCCCGCTCATCCTCGGCAGACGGCACCTCCAGGGCGGCTTCGTCACCGGCCCGCGCGCCGGGGCCAGCCTCGCCGCGCCCCTGACGGTGGCCGCGCTCGCCGCGCCGCCGCTGTGGGGAGCGGTGTGGGCGCTGCTGCCGCTCGCCCTGTTCGCCCTCGGTGTGTGGGGCGATCTGGACATGTACCGGGAGGTGCGGCGGCACCGGGGGCGGCTGTTCCTCGGGTACTTCGTGGCCGTCAACTTCCTGGTGAACCTGACGGTGTTCGTGGCGATCGGGGTGGCGGGCGTGCAGTGGCTCTGCTCGAAGCGGTTCCGGCACCTGTACGACCCGCAGCCCCGGCCGGACATCGCCGCGGCGACCGTGGGGTCCTCCCGTGGCTGACACGCTCGCGCCCATGGAGACCGTGGCGGTACGGGTCTCCCCCGCCCGCCGCCGGAACCGTCTCGTCCTCGGCGCGGCCCTCGCCTGGCTGCTCCTCCTCCTCGTCGAGTGGGCGGCGGACGGCCGGATCTGGCTCGGGCATCTGGTGGGCATCGTCCCCCCGGCGGCCTTCGCCCTGGTCCCGCTGCTGCTCGCCGCGCTCGCCCCGCTCGCCCGGGGCGCCGCCCGGTGGCGGAGCCTCGCCGCCGCCGCGCTCGCCCTGATCGTGGGCTTCGGGCAGTCGGGCTTCGACCCGGCGGCGCTGTGGCGGTCGGAGCCGAGGCCCGGCCCGGACTCCGTACGGGTCTTCGCCTGGAACACCAACTCGTGGAACCAGCTCCTCGGCACCCAGGACCACTTCTACGCCTTCCTGAAGGCGAAGGACGCGGACGTCTATCTGCTGCACGAGTACCAGCACGTGACCGCCGACCGTAAGGGCAAGCTGCCCATCGACGACCTGGCGCGGCTGCGCCGGGAGTTCCCCGGCCACGAGCTGGCGGTCCGGGGCGAGCTGGTGACGCTCTCCCGCTTCCCGATCCTGCGGCAGCCGGCCGTGGGCCCGGCCGGTGACCTGCCGCCGGGCGCGGACTGGCAGGCGGAGTACCGGGAGAACAAGGTGCTGCGGACGGATGTGCAGGTCAGGGGCCGGACGGTGTCGTTCTACAACGTGCACATGCCGGTGTGGAACAGCATGCCGGACGGGCTGCTCTCCGCCGCCTTCTACCGCCACATGCGCGAGCGGTTCGCCCCGCGCGAGGCGCAGTACGCCGGCCTGGAGGCGGACCTCGCGGCCAACCGCAACCCGGTCGTCGTGGCCGGCGACTTCAACGCGACGGCCGCCATGTCCGACCTCGGCCCGCTGCGGGAGCGCCTCGACGACGCGGCCGACGTGAGCACCGACCCGTACCCCACGAGCTGGGAGGAGGGCGGCTGGAAGCCCTTCTGGCGGACCGACTGGGCGTTCACGGGAAACGGGGCGAAGGCCGAGCGCTACGAGTTCAACGAGCCCGAGAAGCTCTCCGACCACGCGGTGCAGGACCTGTGGGTGTCCCTGCCGGGGAACGGGTGACCTACGTGCTGCTGTCCTGCGCCCTGGTCTGGGCGGCGTTCCTCGCCCTGCACCTCGCCCTGAACGGGCGCTGGTGGCCCTGGCTCGCGGTCTCCCTGCTGCCGCCGCTCGCCTTCGCCGCCGTCCCGCTCGCCCTGCTCGCGGCCGCCGCGGTCACCGGCGGGCGGGCGGCGGGGGCGCTCGCCACGGGCTGTCTGCTCGCGGGCTGGACGCAGAACGGGATCAACCTGCGGGCGCTGCACCGCCGTTCGGAGGTCGCGGAGGGGCTGCGGCTCGTCTCCTGGAACACTCAGCACTGGAACCAGGGCGGCGACCCGGACCGCTTCTACGCCTTTCTGCGCTCCCTCTCGGCGGACGTCTACGTCCTCCAGGAGTACCTGAACGGGTTCGAGGGCGGCGAGGTCTGGGACATCGACGACGAGAAGCGGATCCGGGCGGCGTTCCCCGAGCACCATCTGGCCGTCGGCAACAACTCCGTGACGCTGTCCCGGTTCCCGCCCGCCGGCCCGCCCGTGCCGGTCGGCGCCTGCTCGCTCCGGGTGGACCTGCGGGTCGGGGACGGCATCCTGTCCACGTACAACGTCCACATCCCCGTGCAGCTGACCGTGATGAACCCGCTGCGGCCGGCGTTCCTCCGGGACATGCGGCGCCGGGCCGCCGCACGTGACCGGGAGTACGCGGCGCTCCTCGCCGACCTGCGGGGCAACCCGCACCCGGTCCTGGTGACCGGCGACTTCAACACGAGCGCCGCCATCGGCGACATCCGCCGGGTGCGGCGGGCGTCCCGCCCGCTGCGTGACGCGATCGGGGCCTGCCGCTCGCTCTGTCCCGCCAGTTGGAACGCCCGCGCGCGGCTGCGGCTGTGGCGGATCGACTGGACGTTCACCGGTGGCGGCGCCCGGGTCGGCTCGTACCGCTTCCGTGACGCGGAGGGCCTCTCGGACCACCTGGTCCAGGAGCTGACCGTCACCACCCCCCACGTATGAGAGAGAGGGAAGAACCGATGGAGTACACCAACCTGGGCGGCCCCGAGGGCCCCCGTGTGAGCACCCTGTGCCTGGGCACCCTGCCGTTCGGCACCCGGATCGACGAGGCCGCCGCCTTCGCCGTCCTCGACCGCTTCCACGAGGCCGGCGGCACCTTCATCGACACCGCCAACACCTACGCCTTCTGGGAGCCGGGCGCGACCGGCGCCGAGAGCGAGCTGCTGATCGGGCGCTGGCTGCGCAGCCGGGGCGTCCGGGACGAGATGGTGCTCGCCACCAAGGTCGGCGCACTGCCGGACCCGCCCGGTTCGGCCTGGCCGGAGTGCGCGGAGGGGCTCTCGGCCCCGGTGCTGCGCCGCCAGGTGGAGGAGAGCCTGCGGAACCTGGGCACCGACCGGATCGATCTCTACTACGCGCACATCGACGACCGGCGGACTCCGGTCGCCGAGACCATGGGTGCCTTCGGCGAGCTGGAGGACACCGGGAAGATCGGCCGGGCCGGCTGCTCCAACTTCGCGGCCTGGCGGATCGAGGAGTCGCGGGGCGCGGCGGTCGCCGCCGGGGTGCCGGACTACGCGGCCGTTCAGCAGCGGTACACCTATCTGCGGCCGCGCCCCGGCGCGGAGTTCGGGGTGAACCCGCACGCCTCGGAGGAGCTGCTCGACTATCTGGGGACGCGTCCGGAGCTGACGTTCACGGCCTATACGACCCAGCTGACGGGGGCGTACACCGATGCGGGCAAGGAGGTGCCGGAGCAGTACCGGCACGAGGGTTCGGAGCGGCGCCTCAAGGTTCTCGCGGAGGTCGCGGCGGAGCTGGGCGTGACCGCCAACCAGGTGGTTCTGGCCTGGGCGTTGGGCGGCGAGCCGGCCGTACTCCCGGTGATCGGGGCGAGTTCGACGGCGCAGCTGGACGAGACGCTCGGCGCGGTGGGGCTGCGCCTGGACGACGCGCTCAGGAAGCGGCTCGACGATGTCGACTGAACGGGTCGTGAGGATACGCGAGTTCGCGCTGCGCCACCGGGTGGCCGTGGGGGTGGTCTGGCTGCTGGTGCTGCTGCTCGGTGGCGCGGTGGCGGTGCTGGGCCTCGGCCGGCTCGACCAGTCGTTCACCGCGTCCGGCGGGTCCGGTCACCGCGCGAACCAGGCGATCCAGGAGCGGTACGGGAACGGGGCGGCCGTCGCCCCGCTGGTCGCCGTCGCGACCTGGCCCGCTGCCACGGACGTACGCGCTCCGGGCGCGGCCGGGCGGTTCGCGGCCGAGGTCGGACGCGCGGCGGGCCCGGGCGCGCGGACGGTCTCGTACGCGGGCACCGGGGACGAGGGGTTCCTGGGCGGGGACGGCCGCACGGTGTACGCGCTGGTCTATCCGGGCGCCGGAGAGCCGGACCTCGCGGGGCTCGCGGTCGTCGAGGAGGCGGCGGGCACCCTGCGCGCGGGGCTCCGGTCGGCGCTGCCGGAGGCCCGGGTCGAGGTGACCGGTGTGCTCCCGCTCCAGCACGACAGCGCGGTGGCGGGGCCGGGCGCGGTGGCCCTCGTGGTGAAGGCGGCGTGCGCGCTGGGGCTGCTGGTGCTGCTGGCCCTGGCGTTCCGCTCGCCGCTCGGGGTCCTGGCGCCCCTGCTGCTCGCCGGGGTGACCTCGGTGGGGGCGCTGGTCCTGGTGGAGGCGGTGGCCGGGTTCACCGAGATCAGTTTCATCGTGGTCTACCTGGTGCCGGTCACGGCCCTGGTGCTCTCGGTGCACCGCTGGGCGCAGCCGCCGGAGTCCGCTGCCCGGTCGGCGGTGGCGGCCGGGGCGGCGGGGGCGGCGGCCTGTGCGGTCCTTGCGCTCTTCCCGGCGGCGTTCCTCCGCTCGGTCGGTCTCGCGGGGCTCGCGGTGTGGACGGTGGGCACGGCGGCGGCCCTGACCCTGGCGCCGGTGCTCCGCTCGGTGGCGACGCGGACGACGCCGGTGGCGAGGGTGACGCGGACGGCGCGGACGGCGCGGACGGCGCGGACGGCGGGTACGAAGCCGGTACGGGCCGGACGGCGGCCCCGCCCGATTGCTGCGGCGGTCGGCCTGACCCTCCTCGTCCTGCTCGCCGGCGCGGCCACCCAGCTGCGGGTGGGCAATCCGGAGGCGCACGCCCTGGTGTCGAGCGGCCCGGCCCGCGACGGTCTCGACCGGCTCGCGGCGGCCGGGGTGCCGTCGGGGGTCCTGAACCCGCTGGAGGTCCTGGTCCCCGAGGGCGCGGACGCGGAGGCCGTGGCCGCGCGGGCGGCCCGGGTCCCGGGGGTGCTGCTCGCGGCGGCGCCGCGCGCCGACGCGTGGCGCCGCGACGGTTCGGCCGTGGTCGTGGTCGTACCGGAGGAGGAGCCGATGACGGCGGCGGGCGCGGCCACGGTGACGGCACTGCGCTCTGCGCTGTCACAGGGCCCGACGCCGGTCGGCGGCTCGGGCGTGGTCGACCGCGATCTCGTGGACGGCGTCTACGGTCTCCTTCCCTTCGCGATCCCGGCGGCCGCCCTCGCCGCCTTCCTCGCCCTCGCCGTCCTCACCACGGCGGGCGCGGCGGTCCGGGCCGTGTTCCACGCCCTCCTTGCCTCCGTCGCTTCGACGGGCGCGCTCACCGCCCTGTGGCAGTGGGGCCCGCCCGGCGCCGGGGCCGTCACCGGCTGGGTCCCCCTCGTCGTCGGCGCCTTCGCGTTCTGCGTGTCGCTCGACCGCTCGGTGGCGTCGGCGGTGGGCGGGCGCCCGTGGGCGGGGCACGTGGCGGCGGGCGCGGGCGCGCTCGCGGTGCTCGCGGTCGGGATCGGTCCACAGGTCGAACTGGCCTTGCTGGTATCGGGGTTCGCGATGGCGGCGGTGTTCGACGCACTGGCCGGCCACCCCCGCACCCGGCCCGTGCCCCCCGTCCGTCCCGTACAGCGGAATTCATTCCAATTGGTCTAGACCTAGACGGCTCCTCCTGCTTAGCATCGACGACCGCGATCACGATTGCGGGGCGGTCGCGGCACGGAACGTGACGAGGGGGAGATAGCGGATGTTGGAGGCGCTCGGCATCAAGGAGTCGACGGAGGCCGTCTACCGCTTGCTCCTGGAGCGACCCGAGTACGACGTGGCGGAGATGGCGGCCCAGCTGGGCCGCCCCGAGTCCGAGGTCCGCGAGGCGCTCGCCTGTCTCGCGGACCTCAAGCTCGTCCTGATGGACGACTCCTCGGGCGAGGCCGAACCCTTCAACCCGGACGTCGGCTTCTCCTTCCTGCTCTCCCGCGCCGAGGCCGAGCTGAGCAAACGGAAACGCCAGGTCGAGCAGGCGGGACGGGCCGTCGCCGGCATCCTCGCCTCGTACGCGGACCACTCCGAACCGGGCGTCCGGCACGACCTGGTGGACCGCATCACCGGCCTGGACAACGTGCGCGACCGCCTGGAGGACCTGGCCGCGAACGCCCGCACCGAGTGCCTCTCGCTGCTCCCCGGCGGGGCACAGCTCCCCGACACCATGGACGCGAGCCAGCCGCTCGACCAACTCGCCCTGGAACGCGGCGTGAAGATCAGGTCGATCTACCAGGAGAGCTTCCGCAACGACCCGCCGACGGTCGAGTACGTGCGCTGGTACTGCGAGCTCGGCGGCGAGGCGCGGACCGTGCCCGTGGTGCCGATGCTCATGGTGATCGTGGACCGGGAGGCCGCTCTCGTCCCCGTCGACCCGGAGGACGGGCGCGCGGGAGCCCTGGAGGTCCGCTCCCCCGGCCTGGTGCACGCGCTCGTGGTGCTCTTCGACCGGCTGTGGGACGCGGGCACCCCGTTCGGCGAGAGCCCGCGCCGCGACGAGCACGATCTCTCGCCGCAGGAGCGGGAGTTGCTGATGCTGCTCGGCATCGGCTGCACGGACGACATCGCCGCCCGGCGGCTCGGGATCTCGCTGCGGACCGTGCGCCGGATGAGTTCGGAGCTGATGAACCGGCTCGGCGCGCGCAGCCGGTTCGAGGCGGGGGTGCGCGCCGCCAAGGAGGGCTGGCTCTGAGCGCCGCGCCGGGGGACCGCTCCCACGACCGCAGTTGATGGAGTCCCATCCGTTATGCGGACAGGGGTTCCATGAAGCGGAACAGTCCCCTAGATTTCCCCAGCATTACCGAGGTGATCAGCGAGGGGACCGGAATCGCCATGCCAGAAGCGACACAAGGGAAACAACCCACCATCACACCCCTGAGGGTGGTGATCGCACTCTGTCTGTTCGCGCCGTTCGTGGCGATGCTCTGGGTGAGCTCGTACGCGAAGACCGAACCGCTCTTCGCAGGCATCCCGTTCTTCTACTGGTACCAGATGCTCTGGGTGCTGATCTCCACCGCGCTCACCATGGTCGCGTACAAGCTGTGGCAGCTGGACCAGCGTGCCCGCAAGGGGGGTGACGAGCGATGAAGGACGGCGTGAACGGCGTCGCACTCGCCGTCTTCATCTTCTTCTTCCTGGCCGTCACGGTCATGGGCTTCCTCGCCTCGCGCTGGCGCAAGGCCGAGAACGAGAACAGCCTCGACGAATGGGGCCTGGGCGGCCGGTCGTTCGGCACCTGGGTGACCTGGTTCCTGCTCGGCGGCGACCTCTACACGGCGTACACCTTCGTCGCCGTCCCTGCGGCCATCTACGCGGCGGGCGCGGCCGGCTTCTTCGCCGTGCCGTACACGATCCTGGTCTACCCGCTGATCTTCACCTTCCTGCCGCGCCTCTGGTCGGTCTCGCACAAGCACGGGTACGTCACCACCTCGGACTTCGTGCGCGGCCGCTGGGACTCCAAGGGCCTCTCCCTCGCGGTGGCGGTCACCGGCATCCTCGCCACCATGCCGTACATCGCGCTCCAGCTCGTCGGCATCCAGGCCGTCCTGGACGTGATGGGCGTCGGCGGCGGCGAGACCACCCACTGGTTCATCAAGGACCTGCCGCTGCTCATCGCCTTCGGTGTCCTCGCGGCGTACACGTACTCCTCGGGTCTGCGCGCCCCCGCGCTCATCGCCTTCGTCAAGGACACCCTGATCTACATCGTCATCGCGGTGGCGATCATCTACATCCCGATCAAGCTGGGCGGCTTCGACGAGATCTTCGCCAAGGCGGGCGAGGCGTACGCGCAGACCAACCCGGCGACCGACAAGCCGCGCGGCTCGCTCGTCCCCGGTGAGGCCGGCCAGTGGACGTACGCGACGCTGGCGCTCGGCTCGGCGCTCGCGCTCTTCATGTACCCGCACTCCATCACGGCGACGCTGTCGTCCCGGAGCCGTGAGGTCATCCGCCGCAACACCACGATCCTGCCGCTGTACTCGCTGATGCTGGGCCTGCTCGCGCTGCTCGGCTTCATGGCGATCGCCGCCGGGATCCAGGTGAAGAACGGCCAGCTCGCCATCCCGCAGCTCTTCGAGACCATGTTCCCGGACTGGTTCGCGGGCGTCGCGTTCGCCGCGATCGGCATCGGCGCGCTCGTCCCGGCCGCGATCATGTCGATCGCCGCGGCCAACCTCTTCACCCGCAACATCTACAAGGACTTCATCAAGCCGGACGCCACCCCGGCCCAGGAGACCAAGGTCTCCAAGCTGGTGTCGCTGCTGGTCAAGGTCGGCGCCCTCGCCTTCGTCCTCACCATGGACAAGACGGTCGCGATCAACTTCCAGCTGCTCGGCGGCATCTGGATCCTGCAGACCTTCCCGGCCCTCGTCGGCGGTCTCTTCACCCGCTGGTTCCACCGCTGGGCGCTGCTCGCCGGCTGGGCCGTCGGCATGATCTACGGCACGGTCGCCGCGTACGGGGTCGCCAGCCCGACCCAGAAGCACTTCGGCGGCTCCTCCGCGGAGATCCCGGGCATCGGCGAGATCGGCTACATCGGTCTCACCGCCTTCGTCCTCAACGTCCTCGTCACGGTCGTCCTGACCTTCGTCCTCAAGGCCGTCAAGGCCCCCGAGGGCGTCGACCAGACCTCCCCGGAGGACTACACGGCCGACGCGGGCGACCGCGGGGTCGACCCGAAGCTCGCGAAGCTCGGCGCCGAGACCCACTGATCCACCGCCGGACCTGACGAAGGCCGCCCTGCCTCCCCCGGAGGCATGGCGGCCTTCGCCGTCCCCGGGCGAGGATGCGGGACATGCGCACCGGATCACGACTCACCCTGCTCGCCCTGCTCCCCGTCGCCCTCGCCGTCACCGGCTGCGGCTCCGAGACGGCGGGCGGCCGCCCTGCGCCCGGCCCCGCCGAGCTGGACGCCCGTGCCCGCTGGGCACAGACCGACAAGGACCATGTGTACGTCACCGAGGCCGAGGGCTTCGAGGCCTCCCGGATGGCGTCGGGGGTCATCGGCGACGACGGCTTCCAGGTCACCTACCTGCGGAAGGACGGCGTCCGCCTGACCGTCTCCGCCGAGCGCCGCCCGTTCGCGGAGAAGGAGTGCGCCGCGGCGAACGACGCCGGGCCGGACGGCTGCGTCCGCGACGGCGACCGCTGGTACCTGCGGACCGCCGGGCAGCACGCGTACGTGCGCGCCCAGAACGGGCTGCGCGTCGAGGTCGCCGCCCCTCTCACGGTGGAGCGGGAGGCACTCAAGGGCGCCGCCGAACGCACCCACCGCGCCGACGTCGCCGAGCTCGACGCCGTCCTGCCGGAGCGGACGGGCGGCGGGCAGCCCGTCGAGCGGGGCGATCTCCCGCCGGTGGGGGACGGCGCCCCCGACAACTCGGTGGGCGCCGGTGGCTGAAGCCCGCTGGGGGCCTCCGGCCGGCCGGAGGCACACTGCTCTCATGGACTTCATGATCAGGGCGGTACGGCCCGAGGAGTACGAGGCCCTCGGTGAGCTCACCGCGGGGACCTATCTGGACGACGGGCTGCTGAAGTACGGAGCGGAGGACTCGTATCTGCACGTGCTCCGGGACACGGCCCGGCGGGCGCGCGAGAGCGAGGTGCTCGTCGCCGAGGACGGCGACGGGCGGCTGCTCGGCGGGGTGACCTTCGCCACCGGCGGCACCCCGTGGGCGGACATCGCGGTCGAGGGCGAGGCGGAGTTCCGGATGCTCGTGGTCTCCCGGGAGGCCCGCGGCCGGGGCGTCGGAGAGGCCCTCGTACGGGCCTGCGTCGAGCGGGCACGGGCCCTCCCCGGGTGCCGCCGCCTCGTGCTGTCCACGGACGCCACGATGGTCTCCGCGCACCGGATATACGAGCGTCTGGGCTTCGTCCGCACCCCGGACCGGGACTGGGAGCCGATCCCCGACCACCGACTGCGCACCTACTCCTTGGAGTTCTGAGTCCACGGCGCGACACAACATGTGGGGGGTTCCGCGAGCGACGCCCCCCACATGTATGCTCGTCCTCGCTGTCGACGCAGGGGAATCCGGCGCGAATCCGGAACTGTCCCGCAACGGTGTGCTTCGTACGGATACGACGTATTCGGGCGAGGTGAGTCCGAGGACCTGCCGACGGCGCATCCGGTCCGTCCGTTCCGGGTGCCACTGACGTCCGGGCCTCGCGGAGTGGGCCGGTGGAAGCGTCGCGTCCGGCGTTACGGATGCCCGCCTGCCCGCCTTCCCCCGCCGCGGCCCCGAGCCGAGCGAGGGAGAGCCCCCACGTGACCATCGCGCCCGCCGATCCGGCGTCCGCCGAGGCTACCGCGGTCGAGAGCGACGGCCCCGGGACCGTGCTGCTGCGGACCCTGACCGACCTCACCGCCGATCTCCCCGACACCGACCCCGGCAAGGTCGCCGCCGCCGCGCTCCGCGGCCGCAGCGCCGTCGCGGACGAGGCGGAACTGCGCGAGCTGGCCACCGAGTCGGCCGCCGGTCTGATCGCCGAGGACCCGGCGTACTCCCGGCTCGCCGCCCGGCTCCTGACGATCACGATCGCCGACGAGGCGGCCGGCCAGGGCTCGTTCTCCTTCTCGGCCTCCGTCGCCGTCGGTCACCGCGAGGGGCTGATCGCCGACCGCACCGCCGAGTTCGTGGCGCTGCACGCGGACCGGCTCGACGCGACCATCGACGCGGCCGGGGACGACCGCTTCGGCTACTTCGGTCTGCGCACCCTCTACTCGCGCTACCTGCTGCGCCACCCGATCACCCGCAAGGTGATCGAGACCCCGCAGCACTTCATGCTCCGCGTGGCCTGCGGCCTGGCGGAGGACGCGACGGTCCGCGCGCTCGACGAGGTCACGGCGCTGTACGGCCTGATGAGCCGCCTCGACTACCTCCCCTCCTCCCCCACGCTCTTCAACTCCGGCACCCGCCACCCGCAGATGTCCTCCTGCTACCTCCTGGACTCCCCGCAGGACGAGCTGGACTCCATCTACGACCGCTACCACCAGGTCGCGCGCCTCTCGAAGCACGCGGGCGGCATCGGCCTCTCCTACTCCCGCATCCGGGCCCGCGGTTCGCTGATCCGCGGCACCAACGGGCACTCCAACGGCATCGTGCCGTTCCTGAAGACCCTCGACGCCTCCGTCGCCGCCGTGAACCAGGGCGGCCGCCGCAAGGGCGCCGCCGCCGTCTACCTGGAGACCTGGCACGCGGACATCGAGGAGTTCCTGGAGCTCCGCGACAACACGGGCGAGGACCAGCGCCGGACGCACAACCTGAACCTGGCGCACTGGATCCCGGACGAGTTCATGCGCCGCGTCAACGCCGACGCCGACTGGTCGCTGTTCTCCCCGGCGGACGTGCCCGAGCTGGTCGACCTGTGGGGCGAGGAGTTCGACGCCGCCTACCGCAAGGCCGAGGCCGCGGGCCTGGCCCGCAAGACGATGCCGGCCCGCGACCTGTACGGCCGGATGATGCGGACCCTGGCCCAGACCGGCAACGGCTGGATGACCTTCAAGGACGCCTCGAACCGGACGGCCAACCAGACCGCCGAGCCCGGCCACACCGTCCACTCCTCCAACCTCTGCACGGAGATCCTGGAGGTCACCGACGACGGCGAGACCGCGGTCTGCAACCTGGGCTCGGTCAACCTCGGCGCGTTCGTGGACACCTCGACCCAGGACATCGACTGGGAGCGCCTCGACGCGACCGTCCGTACGGCCGTCACCTTCCTCGACCGGGTCGTCGACATCAACTTCTACCCGACCGAGCAGGCCGGCCGCTCCAACGCCCGCTGGCGTCCGGTGGGCCTGGGCGCGATGGGCCTCCAGGACGTCTTCTTCCAGCTGAAGCTGCCGTTCGACTCCGCCGAGGCGCGTGCGCTGTCGACCCGTATCGCCGAGCGGATCATGCTCGCCGCGTACGAGGCGTCCGCCGACCTCGCCGAGCGCAACGGGCCGGTGCCGGCCTGGGACAAGACCCGCGCGGCCCGCGGCGTCCTGCACCCCGACCACTACGACGTCGAGCTGAACTGGCCGGAGCGCTGGGCGGCCCTGCGCGAGCGGATCGCCGCCGTCGGCATGCGCAACAGCCTCCTCCTCGCCATCGCGCCGACGGCGACCATCGCCTCGATCGCGGGCGTCTACGAGTGCATCGAGCCGCAGGTCTCGAACCTCTTCAAGCGCGAGACGCTGTCCGGCGAGTTCCTCCAGGTCAACTCGTACCTGGTCGACGAGCTGAAGAAGCTCGGCGTCTGGGACGCGCAGACCCGTGAGGCGCTGCGCGACTCCAACGGCTCGGTGGCCGGCTTCACCTGGGTCCCGGCCGAGGTGCGCGAGCTGTACCGCACGGCGTGGGAGATCCCGCAGCGTGGTCTGATCGACATGGCCGCCGCCCGGACGCCGTTCCTGGACCAGTCGCAGTCGCTGAACCTGTTCCTGGAGACGCCGACGATCGGCAAGCTGTCGTCGATGTACGCGTACGCCTGGAAGCAGGGTCTGAAGACGACGTACTACCTGCGTTCGCGCCCGGCGACCCGGATCGCCCGCGCGGCCCAGGCCGCCGCCCCCATTCCCGTACAGGCGACCCCTGAAGAGGCCGTGGCCTGCTCCCTCGAAAACCCCGAGTCCTGCGAGGCCTGCCAGTAATGAGCACGAACGAAAAGAAGAACCTCCTCGACCCGGGCTTCGAGCTGACCCTCCGTCCGATGCGCTACCCGGACTTCTACGAGCGCTACCGGGACGCGATCAAGAACACCTGGACCGTGGAGGAGGTCGACCTCCACTCGGACGTCGCCGACCTCGCCAAGCTGACGCCGGCCGAGCAGCACATGATCGGCCGTCTGGTCGCGTTCTTCGCGACGGGCGACTCGATCGTCTCGAACAACCTGGTCCTGACGCTCTACAAGCACATCAACTCCCCGGAGGCGCGCCTGTACCTGTCGCGCCAGCTGTTCGAGGAGGCCGTGCACGTCCAGTTCTATCTGACGCTGCTCGACACCTACCTGCCCGACCCGGACGACCGCGCCGCCGCGTTCGACGCGGTCGAGGAGATCCCCTCGATCCGCGAGAAGGCGCAGTTCTGCTTCAAGTGGATGGACTCGGTCGAGAAGATCGAGAAGCTGGAGACGGCCGCGGACCGCCGCCGCTTCCTGCTCAACCTGATCTGCTTCGCCGCGTGCATCGAGGGCCTGTTCTTCTACGGCGCCTTCGCGTACGTGTACTGGTTCCGGTCCCGCGGCCTGCTGCACGGCCTCGCGACCGGCACCAACTGGGTGTTCCGCGACGAGACGATGCACATGAACTTCGCCTTCGAGGTCGTGGACACCGTCCGCAAGGAGGAGCCCGAGCTCTTCGACGACGCGCTTCAGCAGCAGGTCACCGACATGCTGCGGGAAGCCGTCGAGGCGGAGCTGCAGTTCGGTCGCGACCTGTGCGGCGACGGCCTGCCCGGCATGAACACCGAGTCGATGCGCGAGTACCTCCAGTGCGTCGCCGACCAGCGCCTCCAGCGCCTCGGCTTCGCCCCGGTGTACGGCTCCGAGAACCCGTTCTCGTTCATGGAGCTCCAGGGCGTCCAGGAGCTCACGAACTTCTTCGAGCGCCGCCCGTCCGCCTACCAGGTGGCGGTCGAGGGCTCGGTCGACCTGGACGAGGACTTCTAAGTCCCCGCAGGTACGCGAAGGGCCCCGCTCCGGGGGGAGCGGGGCCCTTCTTCGTACGCCGGCCGCGGGAGCCGGGGTCAGGCGTTCGGCACCGTCTCGTAGCGCGGGGTGCCCTCTTCCATCTGGCGGAGGGCGTCCTTGCGGTCGCGCTTGGAGAGGCGGTCGATGTACAGGTAGCCGTACAGGTGGTCCGTCTCGTGCTGGAGGCAGCGGGCGAAGTAGCCGGTGCCGCGCACCTTGATCGGGTTGCCCTGGGCGTCCTGGCCGTGGACCTCCGCGTAGTCGGGGCGGGCCAGCTCGGCGTAGGCGGTCGGCACGGAGAGGCAGCCCTCGTTGGACTCGTCGAGGACGCGCAGCTCGGCCGGGAGCTCCTGGAGAACCGGGTTGATCACGACACCGGTGTGCCGGGCGCCCTCGTCGTCGGGGCAGTCGTAGACGAAGACCTTGAGGTCCACACCGATCTGGTTCGCGGCGAGGCCCACGCCCTCGGCGGCCTTCTGGCTGGCGAACATGTCGTCGATGAGCGCCGCGAGCGAGTCGTCGAACTCGGTGACGTCCTTGCACTCCTTGTGGAGCACCGGGTTGCCGACCACCGTGATCGGGCGGGCCGTGCCGCGCTCACGGTGGGCGAGCTCGCGTGCCTCGCAGTCCTCCGTGTCCACGACGAACCCGTCGTTGATCTGCGTCTGCTCGTCCGTCTCCTGCTGCGCCATGTCCGGCCGCGCCTTCCTGAAAACCCGATTCCGTCGGAGGACAGCCTACGGGCCCACCGGCACCCGCTCAGCAGACCTCTTCGAGATCGCGCCACTCCCGGCTGTCGGGGCTGTCCGCCACCCAGCCGTCGAGGAGCCCGCGCACCAGACCCGCCGGGGCCGCGATCCCGCACTCCCGCTCAGGGACCCACAGCTCGCCCGGCGAGCGGTGCCCGAGCGGCCCGGGGTGGCCCGGCTCGCTGTGGTCGTGGGGGTCGGAGTGCTCGCCCTCGCCCTCGGCGCTCGGCATGGTCGACTCGGAGCAGGCACGACAGAGCAGCCGCACGGAGGACGACCAGTCCTCGGCGGCGAAACCCGCCTCCGCGGCGAGCTGCTCCAGGGCGTCCCGGTCGGCCTCGGTGGCCGCCTCCAGGAGGACGACCCAGGTGGGGACGGGTGAGGGGGCCCACAGCTCGATCTCGTCGAAGACCGGGTAGGAGGGGCCGGCGGTGGTGGTGCGCTCGCCGTTCGGCACGCCGTCGTGGAGGACGACCTCGCCCCAGCGGCGCCCCGAGGACGGCAGCGGGATGGAGAGGACCTCGATCCGGGCCGGGTCGAGCCGGCGGCCCCACACGACCTCGGCCTCGCCCTCGGGCGACAGCCGGACGGCGGCGCTGCCCAGCTCCATGCCGGCGGGCTCACCGGTCCCCGCGGCGGCGCCGGGGACCTTCAGTCCGTAGGCCTGCCAGGCGCGGCGGGCCAGCGGCCAGTCCTGGAGCGCGGTCGCGGCGATCCCGACGTTCCACCAGTCGGGGGCGCCGCTCTCCTTGTCGAGCAGCGCGACGGCGCGGAGCCCGGCGGCCCGCGCCTGCTCCCAGTCGTGCCGGAACTTGTGCAGCAGCGCCAGGTTGAACCAGGACTCCGAGAGCCAGGGCTCCAGATCCGCCGCGCGCGTCAGAAGTGCCCCCGCGTCCTCGTACCGGCCGTCGCCGATCAGCGTGAACGCGCGGTCGGTGGCCTGCCGCCACGAGGCGGAGGGCCGATGCCGTACCTTCCCGAAGATCTTCACGATTCCCGCCTGCCGGTCGCTTCACCCTCTTGTTCGCATCCAACCATGCCCGGTCGGACGCGCGCTCATTACCCATGGGTTACCCAATGGCGACGGAGGTCACCCCAGCCGCTCCGCCCCGCGCCAGGACCCTGGCCAGGCACTCGACGACATCCGGGTGATGGTCACGGGCGGTGCCGAGCCGGAGCCGCTCCAGGGCGTCGAGGGCGGCGCCCGCGCCCTCGCCGCCCGCGAGGTCGTCGTAGGCGTTCACGGTCCGGACGATCCGGGCGGGCAGCGGCTGTTCCCGGTACGGGTCGGCCTGGCGCTCCACGACGACGGCGACGGCCTCGGGGACGCCGGTCCTGCGGACGACCTCGCCGCCGAGGAGGGCGATCCGGCGCTGCTCCTCGGCGGGCAGCAGGGCGGTGGCGCCGGCGACGGGGTCGACGAGGGAGAGCCGGCCGATGTCGTGCATGAGCGCCGCGTGCTCCAGGACGGCCAGCTCGGCCCCGGAGAGGCCCAGCTCCCGTCCGACGGCGGCGCTGAGGGCGGCGACCCGGCGGGCGTGCCCGGGCGGGGTACAGCCGGCGATCTCGGTGGCGCGGGCGAGGGAGGCGATGGTCTGCCGGTTGACCGTGCGCACGGCGGCGTACCGCCGGAAGGAGACCTGGGTGAGGAGGAGCGGTACGGCGAGCACGGGCAGCGCCCAGAGTCCGGCGGCGGCCACGCCGAGTGCCATGACGGTGCCGGTGGCGCCGACGGCCGAGCCGATGCCGAGGAGGGCGCGCAGTTCGTCGCGGAGGAGGGGGCCGTACGGGAATCCCGTACGGGCGCGGAGCAGGAGGGCGGCGAGGACCGCGTCGCACAGGGCGGTCAGGACGAGCAGCAGGACGAGGAAGAGGGCGTACGCCGGGCCCTGGCCGAGGTGCTCGACGAGGGCCCCGGAGTTGTAGAGGGGCTGGAAGCAGAGCGCGGCGAAGCCGACGGTGAGGACGCGGCGGGCGAGGTGGTCGAGGCCGGGTCCCCGGCCACGGGCGATGTGGGGGACGATCCCGGCGAGTCCGGCGGCGACGACGACGGCGACGATCTGGAGGACGCCGTGGGTGGTGGCGGTCCCGGCGCTCGCGCCGAGCAGGGCGTAGGCGAGGGCCCCGGCGGCGGCGAGCGGCGCGGGCTCGCTCCCTCCGGGCGCTTCGCGCACGGAGGGTGCCCCCGCGTCCGGTGCGGCGCCCCAGCGGGCGAGCTCGCCGAGGACGATGAGGGTGCCGAAGGCGAGGGCGTTGCCCGGTTCGTCGACGCCGTACCAGAGGGTGGAGGCGAATCCGGCGAGGCTCAGCAGGAGCGCGGCCCCGTGGACGGCGCCGACGGTGACGGCGCCGGGTCTCATGCGCGCTCCTTGGGCCTGGTCGTCCCGGGTGCGTCGGATGCGCGCCCCGCCGCTTCGGCCTCGCGCGGCGGAGGCACGTTCCCGCCGGTCGGGCCCGCCGGTGCGGTCTCGTCGGCGGTGACGGCGGGCTGCCAGCCGTGCCGGTCCAGGGCGCGGACGAGGGCGTCGACCATCCGGGCGTCGAACTGGCTGCCGGCGCACCGCTCCAGTTCGGCGACGGCGGTCGGCACCGGGCGGGCCCGGCTGTAGGAGCGGGTGGAGGTCATGGCGTCGAAGGCGTCGGCGACGGCCACCACCCGGGCGAACTCGGGGATCTCGTCGCCGTGCAGCCCGTACGGGTAGCCGCTGCCGTCCATGCGTTCGTGGTGGTGGAGGATCGCGGCGCGCGCCTCGCCGAGGAAGCCGATGCCGCGGACCATCTCGTGCCCGTACTCCGGGTGCAGCTCGATGACCCGGCGCTCCTCGGGGGTGAGGGGCCCGTCCTTGCGGAGGACCCGGGTGGGCACGCCCAGTTTGCCGACGTCGTGGAGGATGCCGGCGAACCGTACGACGTCGAGCCGGTCCTCGGCCATGCCCAGCTCACGGGCGATCAGGACGGAGGCGTGGCCGACGCGTTCGCTGTGGCCGCGGGTGTAGCGGTCCTTGATGTCGACGGCCTGGACGAGGGCGCGGATGGTGGCCTGGTGGGCGGCGCGCTCGCGGTGGTACTGGGCGAAGACCCAGCAGGAGATGTACATCGGGAGGAGCACGAAGAGCGCCGACACCGGCCCGTACGTGCTGCGCCAGAGGACGGCCATCATCAGTCCGGCGAGTCCGTGCACGGCGTGCGGGGCGAGCGCCCGGCAGAGGAGGCCGCGCCAGGCGGCCCGCAGGGGCAGTCCGTCGGCCGTCGCCCGGATGCCTCCGTCGAGGGCGGTCAGGACCAGGCAGAAGGTGAGCGCGGTGGCGCCGGCGGGCAGCAGCACGTACGGGAAGTCGGGGGCGTCGGGCCCGTGTCCGAGGGCATGGGCCCGACTCAGGACCTCGGCGACCTGGGCGGCGGCCCAGACGGCGAGGGCGGTGGTGGCGGCCCGCCAGGCGCGGCGGGGTGCGGCCGGGGGTTCGTCGACGCGGACGAGGAGGCTGCCGGGCAGGGCGGTGAGCGCGGCGGCCGCGGGCGGCAGGAGGAGCGCGGCGGCGAGGAGGACGGGGAAGAAGGAGCCGGTGCCCATGGCGACGGAGCCGCCGACCGCGCGGCCGAGGGGGCGGCAGCGGGCGGGCAGTTCGCAGAGCGCGTACAGGGCGGCGAGGAGCGCGACCGTGACCCAGGGGGTGGCCGCGCCGGGGCGCAGGGCGGGCATGACGGACGCCCCGGCACCGAGCAGGGCGCAGCCGATGTACACGCGGGCCGCACGCGGAATGACCTTCACGCCCATCACGCTCGTCACGCTAGCGAGTCGGGCGGCCCGTGGCGTCGGGGCGGCGCTGATTCGCACCATCGGGTGATACAAGCTGATAGACGGAAAAGGCCGCCGCGTTCGTGCCGCGACGGCCTCCTTCTCCCTCCACGGAAGGGGGAGTTGCCCCTGGGTACTCCTGGGGCGTCTACTCCTGGGGCGCCGGCGTCGTCGGCACGATCGGCGCGATCTCCTGCTCGGGCACCAGGTGCCCGGAACGGATCAGGTCGATCCGTCCCATGACCTTGGACCGCAGGTCGGTGGGGACGTCGTCACTGCCGCAGCACCGCTTGACGAGCTTCTTCACCGCCTGCTCCAGGCCGTACTTCTCCAGGCACGGGGAGCACTCCTCGAAGTGCACCTCGAATTTGGTGCAGTCACTGTCGGGCATCTCGTTGTCGAGGAACTCGTACAGATGATCCAGGACTTCCGAGCAATCCGTCTCGTGCGGCTCTCCGCAGCTCATGAGCCCGAGCCTTTCAGATCGTTCGACGACTCTCCGGCGCCCGCGGGTACCAGCCCGCGGTCGCGAGCGTAGTCCTCGAGCATGCCGCGCAGCTGGCGGCGACCCCGGTGCAGCCGGGACATCACCGTACCGATGGGTGTCCCCATGATGTCCGCGATCTCCTTGTACGCAAAGCCCTCGACATCCGCGAGATAGACGGCGATGCGGAACTCCTCGGGAATCGCCTGGAGCGCTTCCTTCACGTCGGAGTCCGGGAGGTGGTCGAGCGCCTGCGACTCGGCGGAGCGCAGACCGGTCGACATGTGCGACTCGGCGCGCGCGAGCTGCCAGTCCTCGATCTCCTCGGCGGCGCTGCGCTGGGGCTCACGCTGCTTCTTGCGGTACGAGTTGATGAAGGTGTTCGTGAGGATGCGGTACAGCCAGGCCTTGAGGTTCGTACCCTCGCGGAACTGGTGGAAGGATCCGTACGCCTTGGCGTAGGTCTCCTGCACCAGGTCCTCCGCGTCCGCGGGGTTGCGCGTCATGCGCAGCGCGGCCGAGTACATCTGGTCGAGGTAGCCGAGGGCGTCCCGCTCGAAGCGCGCGTTGCGCTCCTCGGTCGTCTCCTCGGGGCCGTCGTCGGTCCCTGTGTCGGTCCCAGTGACCGGACCCACCTCCTCCAGCGCGGCGGCGAGCCCGAGGGCGGACCCGCTCGTTTCGGAGGATAGACGAGGAACCGCTCCGCCCGCCGCCCGAATCTGGGCTCCCTTGGGAGCGGGCAGCACTGTCCAGTCGAGGTCAGCGGCCTGCGCGCGCTCCGGGCAGATGGTCGAACCCATGCGACGGACTCCCTCTTCCTTGCTCTCACACCGACGCACGGAACAACAGTGGTCCCCCACTCAACATTCCCGGCCCGTCAGCGGAGGGAGTCGATCCACTCGGCGACCCCGTCCACCAGGAGCTCCATCGCCTCGTCCTGGCCGAGCGGCGCCCGTTTGGGCAGGGCGAAGCCGTGGTCCCCGTACGGGATCTCGACGAGGCGGTACGGGCCTTCCGGGAACTCCGCGGGCCGTCCGAAGGGGTCGTTGCCGCCCTGGACGACGAGCGTCGGCAGGCCGCTGCCCAGGAGCTCGTCGGCCCGGGACTTCTCCGGCTTCCCCGGCGGGTGCAGGGGGAAGCTCAGCGCGAGGACGGCGAGCGCGCCCAGCTCCCGCCCGGCGCGGCAGGCGACCCGGGCACCGGCGCTGCGGCCGCCCGCGATCACCGGGAGTCCGGGCCGGGCGAGGGCCGGCCAGAGGCCGCGCCATCCGGTGTCCAGGGTCTTGGGTGCGGGCGCGACCTTCTTGCCCGCGACCCGCCAGGGCTGCTCGACGAGGGCGACGGTCACGCCCCGGGCGGGCAGCGCGGCGGCCAGGGCCCGGAGGTCACGGGCCTCGATGCCGCCGCCGGCGCCGTGGCCGAGGGCGAGGACGGCCCCGGGCTTCCGCCCCGCGTGCCAGGTGACCCGGGCCTCGCCCGCGTCGGTGGAAACGGTTTCGGACTGTGTCATGTCGGTCACGTCCCCATCCTGCCGTCCGGCGCTCCCCGCCGGACGGCAGGCGGGCGGTGTCAGAACAGCGTGCCGACCTCCGGGCCCTCCAGCTCCGTCAGGAGCTCGGGCCCGTTGTTCCGGACGTTGCTGACCGCGGTCGCCACCGGGTAGGCCCGCATCAGGCCCTCCGGCGGCGGGGTGAGCAGCCCGCGCAGCTCCTCGGGCCGGGTGGTCGCCGGGTCGAGCCAGGCGTCCCAGCGGTCCTCGGTGAGCATCAGCGGCATCCGGGGGTGGATGTCGGCGAGCGAGTGCGGGCCCTCGGCCGGGGCCACGCCCAGCGGGCCGGTCTCCGCCTCGGTGGTGATCACCGAGCAGGTCACCCACCACGCCGAGGGGTCGCCGTCGGGCAGGGTCCGGTCGCGCCAGAACTCGTAGATCCCGGCCATCGCGAAGACCGAGCCGTCCGCCGGGGTCACGAAGTACGGCTGCTTGCGGGGCCGCTTCTTCCTGCCCTCGACCTCCAGGTCCCGCTCCGCGGATCCGGTGACCCACTCGTAGTAACCGTCGGCGGGCAGGATGCACCGGCGGGCCGAGAAGGCCCGCTTGAAGGAGGGCTTCTCGTCCAGGGTCTCCGCGCGCGCGTTGATCATCCGGGCGGCGCCCTCCGGGGATTTCGACCAGGACGGCACCAGGCCCCACTTCAGCGCGCGCAGCTGGCGAACCGGACGCCGGGATTCTGCGTCCTTCAGAGGACGCTCGAGGACAGCCCAGACCTCTTTGGTGGGGGCCACGTTCCAGTCCGGGGCCAGAGTCTCCTCCGGCTCCCACTTCTCCACCTCGAAAACACCGACGAGGTCCTCGGGCCGCCGGCTCGCCGCATACCTTCCGCACATACGTGCCACACTGCCACGATCCCCGACCACCCGAGGAGCGGCCCGAAAGATGGACCTCTCACTGGACCTCTTCAGTCCACAGGCCGCTCCGGACGAGTGGCTGGTGATCGCCACCGGCGTCGCCGCCCTCGCCGTCACCGTGCCCCGCCGGATATGGCTGCTCGCCCGCAACGCGATCACCATCGCCCACGAGGGCGGCCACGGCCTGCTCGCCGTCGCCACCGGCCGGCGCCTCGAAGCGATCCGGCTGCACTCGGACACCAGCGGACTGACCGTGAGCCGCGGCCGCCCGACCGGCCTCGGCGTGATCCTCACCCTGGCCGCCGGCTACCCCGCGGCCCCGCTGCTCGGCCTCGGCGGCGCCGCCCTGCTCGGCACCCACCGGGTCACCCTCCTCCTGTGGGTGGCGACGGCCCTGCTGCTCGCGATGCTCGTGATGGTCCGCAACGCGTACGGGATCCTCACCGTCCTCCTCACCGGGGCGGCCTTCCTCCTCGTCTCCTGGCTGACCTCGCCGGACGTCCAGTCGGTCTTCGCGTACACCGCCGTCTGGTTCCTGCTGCTCGGCGGTGTCCGCCCCGCCTTCGAGCTCCAGCTGAAACGGCGCCGCGGCGGCGCCCCCGACTCGGACGCGGACCAGCTCTCGCGGCTCACCCATGTGCCCGCCGGGGTGTGGCTGTTCTTCTTCCACGCGGTCGCGATCTCCGCCCTGATCGGCGGCGGGCGCTGGCTCCTGGGCCACTGACTCCCCCGTACAGTGAGTCCATGACCGCAGCTGCTTCCGCGACGCACACCGACCCGCCCACCGACCTCTGGCCCGCCCCGTATGCCCGCGGCGCCGTCGACGCGACCGTCACCGTGCCCGGATCGAAGTCGGTCACCAACCGCGCCCTGGTCCTCGCCTCGCTGGCGTCCGAGCCCGGCTGGCTGCGCCGCCCGCTGCGCTCCCGCGACACCCTCCTGATGGCCGAGGCGCTCCGCACCCTCGGCGTGAAGATCGAGGAGGGCGTGGGCCCCGACGGCTCCGGCGAGGCCTGGCGGATCATCCCCTCCCCGCTGCGCGGCCCCGCGACCGTCGACGTCGGCAACGCCGGCACGGTCATGCGCTTCCTGCCCCCGGTCGCGGCGCTCGCCGACGGCCCGGTGCGCTTCGACGGCGACCCCCGCTCCCACGAGCGCCCGCTGCACGGCGTGATCGACGCGCTGCGCGCGCTGGGCGCCCGCATCGACGACGAGAGCCGCGGCGCCCTCCCCCTGACGGTGCACGGCGCCGGTGGCCTCGACGGCGGCACCGTCGAGATCGACGCCTCCTCGTCCTCCCAGTTCGTGAGCGCCCTGCTGCTGTCCGCGCCCCGCTTCAACCAGGGCGTCGAGGTACGGCACGTGGGGTCGCGGCTGCCCTCGCTGCCGCACATCCGGATGACCGTCGACATGCTGCGCTCGGTCGGCGCCCAGGTCGACGAGCCGGAGCACGGCGGCGCACCGAACGTCTGGCGGGTGTCCCCCTCCGCGCTGCGCGGCCGGGACCTGGTCGTCGAGCCCGATCTGTCGAACGCGCAGCCGTTCCTGGCGGCGGCCCTGATCACCGGCGGCCGTGTGACGGTGCCGGACTGGCCGACGCGGACCACCCAGCCCGGTGACGCGCTGCGGGAGATCTTCACCGAGATGGGTGGCTCCTGCGAGCTGACCGAGGCGGGCCTGACCTTCACCGGTACGGGCCGGATCCACGGCATCGACGTGGACCTCGGCGAGGTCGGCGAGCTGACGCCCGGCATCGCGGCGGTCGCGGCCCTCGCGGACTCCCCGTCGACCCTGCGCGGCGTCGCCCATCTGCGGCTGCACGAGACGGACCGGCTCGCGGCGCTCACCAAGGAGATCAACGAGCTGGGCGGCGACGTGACCGAGACCGAGGACGGTCTCCACATCCGCCCGCGCCCGCTGCACGGCGGCGTCTTCCACACGTACCACGACCACCGCATGGCGACGGCGGGCGCGATCATCGGCCTCGCGGTCGAGGGCGTGCAGATCGAGGACGTGGCCACGACGGCGAAGACCTTGCCCGACTTCCCGAGGATGTGGACCGAAATGCTCGGGGCCTGAACCATGCGGCGTTACGGCAAGCACACCGACGAGGACGACATCCGCCAGCGGCCCAACCGCAAGGGCACCCGTCCCCGCACCACGATCCGCCCGAAGCACGAGGACGCCGTCGAGGGCATGGTCCTCACCGTCGACCGCGGCCGGCTGACCGTCCTGGTCGACGACCGGCCGGTGACCGCGATGAAGGCGCGCGAGCTGGGCCGCAAGGCCGCCGTGGTCGGCGACCGCGTCTCGCTCGTCGGCGACCTGTCCGGCGAGAAGGACACGCTGGCCCGGATCGTGCGGATCGGTGAGCGCAGCTCGGTGCTGCGCCGCACGGCCGACGACGACGACCCGTACGAGCGGGTGGTCGTCGCCAACGCCGACCAGCTGGCGATCGTCACCGCCCTCGCCGACCCCGAGCCGCGCCCGCGTCTGATCGACCGCTGTCTGGTCGCCGCGTACGACGGCGGCCTGACGCCGCTGCTCGTGCTCACCAAGTCGGACCTGGCGCCGCCGGACGACCTCCTGGAGATGTACGGCGCGCTGGGTGTGCCGTACGTGGTGACCACCCGCGACGAGTTCGTGGACGGGGTCGCGGCCGAGCGGGTCCACGAGCACCTCAAGGGCCGGACCACCGCGTTCGTCGGGCACTCCGGCGTCGGCAAGACGACCCTGGTCAACGCCCTGGTGCCGCCGGAGCGGCGGCGGACCACCGGTGTCGTCAACGCGGTCACGGGCCGCGGCCGGCACACCACCACCTCCGCGCTCGCCCTGCCGCTCAACGACAAGGAGGGCGGCTGGGTCATCGACACCCCGGGCGTCCGCTCCTTCGGCCTGCACCACGTCGACCCGTCCCGGGTCATCCTCGCCTTCCCCGACCTGGTACCGGGCACGGAGAACTGTCCGCGCGCGTGCAGCCACGACGAGCAGGACTGCGCGCTCGACGCGTGGGTGGCGGAGGGACACGCCGATCCGGCGCGGCTCGTCTCGCTGCGCCGGCTGCTCGCGACCCGGGAGCGTCGCGAGGGCGACTGAGCCGCCCGCCGAGCGATCGCTGAGCCGATCGCCGAGCCGCCCGCGTTTGCGGGCTGCCGCGCCGTACACGTTTACGGACGACCACGACCGGTAAGTGCATAATCGCACCAAGTGCGACGAAGCAGTCACCGACGGCGTGGGAGGCACTGACGATGGCGTGGCTGCTGGTGGTGGTGGCGGGTTTTCTGGAGACGGGGTTCGCGGTCTGCCTGAAGCTCTCGCACGGGTTCACCCGGCTGTGGCCGACGGTGGCGTTCGCGGCCTTCGCCCTGGGCAGCTTCGGCCTCCTCACGCTCGCCCTGCGGAAGCTCGACGTGGGTCCCGCGTACGCGGTGTGGACCGGGATCGGGGCGGCCGGGACGGCGGTCTACGGAATGATCTTCCTCGGTGACGTGGTCTCCACGCTCAAGATCATCTCGATCAGCCTGGTCATCGTCGGCGTGATCGGGCTCCAGCTGTCCGGCTCGGCGCACTGATCCTGCGCCCGCATCCCCTCCACGGAGGGGATCACGGGCGCCACGACATGACTGAGGGCCAGCCGGACGGCGAGTTCGCAGCCCGCCGCCCACCGCTCCCCCGCACAGGCCGCGGTCGCCGCCACCAGCTCGCCGGGTGCCGGCGGCCCCTCGTCGGCGCGGCGCTGGGCGGGGACGGCCGCGGGCGCGCGCGCCGGGCCTGGCGGGCCGGGGCGCGGGCAGCCGCTCGTCCCAGGCGCCGGTGAGCAGGGCCCGGAGCACGGGCCGGGAGGCGGCCCGGGTGACGATCCACTCGGCGACGACGACCAGGTTCCGCTCGGGCGGGGCCGGGGCGGCGAGCAGCCGCCGGACGCCCTGGAGATAGGTGTCGGCCTCCCGGCGCACCAGGGCGCGGGCGAGGCCGTCCTTGCTGCCGAACTCGTTGTAGAGGGTCTGCCGGGAGACCCGGGCGGCCACGGCGAGGTCGGCCATGCGCACGGTGGACCACGACCGGTGCGCGAGCGCGGCGAGCGCGGCGTCGAGCAGGGCCTCGCGGGCAGTCGGCATCGGCGCCTCCCGGACCGGGGAATCGTTTCCGTGCTCAGCGTCGACAGGCGCCCGGGCACTGTCAAGGGGCACTGGTGGACGGTTCTCCGCGCCGGGATCACACGGAGATAGAGTGCCGACCATGGCCGATTACCACGATGATCTGCGTCTCGCCCATGTCCTCGCGGATGCCGCCGACGCGGCCACCATGGACCGGTTCCAGGCGCTCGACCTCAAGGTCGAGACGAAGCCGGACATGACTCCGGTGAGCGAGGCCGACAAGGCCGCCGAGGAACTGATCCGGGGGCAGCTCCAGCGGGCCAGGCCGCGCGACGCGATCCTGGGCGAGGAGTACGGCGTGGAGGGCTCGGGCCCGCGCCGCTGGGTGATCGACCCGATCGACGGTACGAAGAACTATGTGCGCGGGGTGCCCGTCTGGGCGACCCTGATCGCGCTGATGGAGGCCGGGGAGACCGGCTTCCAGCCGGTGGTGGGCGTGGTGTCGGCCCCGGCTCTCGGCCGGCGCTGGTGGGCGGCGAAGGGCCTCGGCGCGTACACCGGCCGCAGTCTCGCCTCGGCGAGCCGGATCGGGGTCTCGAAGGTCGCCTCCCTGGAGGACGCCTCCTTCGCGTACTCGTCACTGAGCGGCTGGGAGGAGCAGGGCCGCCTCGACGGCTTCCTGGACCTCACGCGCGCGTGCTGGCGGACCCGTGCGTACGGCGACTTCTGGCCGTACATGATGGTCGCCGAGGGCTCGGTGGACATCTGCGCGGAGCCGGAGCTGTCGCTGTGGGACATGGCCGCGGTGGCGGTCGTGGTCCAGGAGGCGGGCGGTACGTACACCGGGCTCGACGGGCGCCACGGCCCGCACAGCGGGAACGCGGCGGCCTCGAACGGACTCCTCCACGGCGATCTGCTGAGCTACCTCAACCAGGAGAACGCGGAGGGCTGAGCGGCCGGCCGCCGCAAGTCGAACGCCCGCGTTCGAGCGCCCTCGGCACTCCCCGGGGGCGCCTCGCGCGCCCCCTTGTCGGGCCCCTCCACCGGTGCCACTCTGAGAGTCCCCCCACTTGTGAACTTGTGAATCGGTTCTCGTTGAAAGCGGGAACGTTTCACCAAGGAGGTGGCTCCGCCCATGCTCGTCCGTGACGCCATGAGCACCGTGGTCCTCACCATCGGCCCCGCCCACACCCTTCGACAGGCCGCCCGGCTGATGGCGGCGCGCCGCGTCGGCGCGGCCGTGGTCCTGGACGGGGACGCCGGGCTCGGCATCCTCACCGAGCGGGACATCCTCAACTCGCTGGCCCGCGACCAGAATCCCGACATCGAGACCGCCGACGCCCACACCACCCACGACGTCGTCTTCGCCGCCCCCACCTGGACCCTGGAGGAGGCGGCCGGGGCCATGACGCACGGCGGGTTCCGCCATCTCGTGGTGCTCGACGACCACGGTCCCGTCGGCATCGTCTCGGTCCGGGACATCATCCGCTGCTGGATCCCGCTGCACAGCGTCGCGGGCTGACGCGAGAGCGGGCCGGAATCCGTACGGAAATCCGGCCCGCTCTCTCTTTCGGCAAGCGTCCTCAGCCGCGCAGGGCCTGGAACGCGGCCTCCAGCCGCTTGCCGAAGTCCTCGTCCGCGCGGCGGAAGTTGTCGATCGCCCGCTCGGCGATGTCGTCGCGCGAGACCTTGGCGATGAAGCCGGCCAGGTTGTCGACCAGGCGGCCCTTCTCGCTCTCCGACATCAGCCGGTAGAGGTTGCCCGCCTGCGTGAAGTCGTCGTCCTCGGCGTGGACCGCGGCGGCGTGGTTGCCGGTGCCCCCGGTGACGGGGGCGGACTGCCACAGCGGCCGGTCCGTCTGGGACGGGCCGCCGAAGGAGTTGGGTTCGTAGTTCTTCGCACCCTTGTGGCGGCCGTCGTAGAGGTGACCGTCACGGGAGTGGGTGCGCGCCTCGGTGGCGCGGGGGCGGTTCACCGGCAGGTGGTCGGCGTTGATGCCGACGCGGTAGCGGTGGGCGTCGCCGTAGGCGAAGAGGCGGCCCTGGAGCATCTTGTCGGGGGACGGGCCGATGCCGGGCACGAAGTGCGCCGGGCTGAAGACGGACTGCTCGACCTCGGCGAAGATGTTCTCCGGGTTGCGGTTGAGCTCCAGCGCGCCGATCTCGATCGGCGGGTAGTCCTCGTGCGGCCACACCTTGGTGAGGTCGAACGGGTTGAAGCGGTAGTGCGCGGCGTCGGCCGCGGGCATGATCTGGACCTGCACGGTCCAGGTCGGGAAGTCGCCGCGCTCGATGGCCTCGCGCAGGTCGCGCTGGTGCGAGTCCGGGTCCTCACCGGCGAGCCGGTTGGCCTCGTCCTGGGTGAGGTTCTTGATGCCCTGGTCGGTCTTGAAGTGGTACTTGACCCAGAAGACCTCGCCGGACTCGTTGTTCCACTGGAACGTGTGCGAGCCGTAGCCGTTCATGTGGCGGTACGAGGCGGGGATGCCGCGGTCACCGAAGAGCCAGGTGACCTGGTGGGTCGACTCCGGGGAGAGGCCCCAGAAGTCCCAGACGTTGTCCGCCTCCTGCGAGCCCGAGTACGGGTCGCGCTTCTGGGTGTGGATGAAGTCGGGGAACTTGATGGCGTCCTTGATGAAGAACACCGGGGTGTTGTTGCCGACGAGGTCGTAGTTGCCCTCCTCGGTGTAGAACTTCAGCGCCCAGCCGCGCGGGTCGCGCACCGCGTCGGCCGCACCGAGGTTGCCCGCGACGGTGGAGAAGCGCAGGAACGTCTCGGTCTGCTTGCCGACCTCGGAGAGGAACGCGGCACGCGTCCACCGCGAGACGTCACGGGTGAGCGTGAAGGTGCCGTAGGCGCCCGCACCGCGCGCGTGGACCACGCGCTCCGGGATGCGCTCGCGGTTGAAGTGGGCGAGCTTCTCGAGCAGGAGCTGGTCCTGGACGAGCACCGGACCGCCGACGCCCGCCGTCTCGCTGTTCTGGTTGTCGGCGACCGGCGCGCCGGCCTCCGTGGTGAGCGGTCCCTGTGTCACGTGCGCCTCCTGCGTCCTGTCCTGCGCTGCCGTACTCGATCCTATGCTGGACAATGTCCAAGTCAAGTGAACATCCAAAGTCACACCTGTTCGGGAACCGGGAGCCGCGACTGTTACCCTGACCCCCATGAGCGACCTGTTGGAACGACTGCGCGGACGCGGCTGGCGGATGACCGCGCAGCGACGCGTCGTGGCCGAGGTCCTCGACGGGGATCACGTGCATCTGACCGCCGACGAGGTCCACGCACGTGCCGTGGCGCGACTTCCCGAGATCTCGCGCGCGACCGTCTACAACACACTGGGCGAGATGGTCACGCTCGGCGAGGTGCTCGAGGTCGCGACCGACGGCCGCGCCAAGCGGTACGACCCCAACGCCCACCGGCCGCACCAGCACCTGGTCTGCGGCCGCTGCGGCGCGATCCGGGACGTCCACCCGGGCGGCGACCCGCTGGCGGACCTGCCGGACAGCGAGCGCTTCGGCTTCACGATCTCGAACGTCGAGGTCACGTACCGGGGCATCTGCCCGAACTGCGCGACCTCCGCCTGACACGACGCGACACGACTTCACGAGCAGGCCCCCGCTACGGCGGGGGCCTGCTTCGTCACGTCGTGGACACACGACGAAGGCCCGGATCCGATCGAAATCGGATCCGGGCCTTCGTTGCTACTGAGTAGCGGGGACAGGATTTGAACCTGCGACCTCTGGGTTATGAGCCCAGCGAGCTACCGAGCTGCTCCACCCCGCGTCGGTAAACCCGACTCTACGGGACGCCACTCGACCAGCGCAAATCCATTAAGACGCCACGATCAGGCGGTCAGCTCCTGGTGCAGCGCCTCGCTCAGCCGCGCCGCCCGCTCGGCGACCTCCGCAGGACCCAGCTCCACCGCGCGGGCGCACCAGCGGCGCCCCTCGGTCAGCTCACCGCGGCGCGCCGCGAGCAGGGCGAGCCGGAGTGCGGCCCGCCCGTGGCCGGCCCGGGCGGCCCGGGTCCACCAGAGGGCCGCCTCGCGCTCGCTGCCCTCGCGGGCGAGGAGCAGCCCGAGGTTGAAGGCGCCGTTGCGGCTGCCGGCCTCGGCCGCCTCGCGGTACCAGCGGTCGGCCTCGGCCAGGTCGCCGCGCCCGGCGGCGAGCATGCCGACCCGCACCTGGGCACGCCGGTGGCCCTGCTGGGCCGCCCGCTCGTACCACTCCTCGCACTCGGTCTTCTCCTCCCGGGGCGCGCCGAGGACGGCCGGGCCCGGGTCGGGGCGGCGCGCGTCGAGCACCGAGGCGAGCCGGAAGGCGGCCTCGGCGCTGCCGCCGCCGGCCGCGCAGCGCAGGTGCCGCTCGGCGGTGCGCTCGTCGCCGTCCCGGAGGGCGGCGATGCCGACCTGGAGGGCGGCCTCGGTGTGCCCGGCGGCCGCGGCCCGCTCGTACCAGACGAGGGCCGTACGGTCGTCGTCGCGGCCCGCGTGGAGGATGCCGAGGTTGAACGCGGCGTCGACGCTGCCGGCCTCGGCGGCCTTGGAGAACCAGGGCTCGGCGCCGTTGGCGTCGCCGGCCTGGAGGAGCAGCACGGCGAGCGCGTTGGCGGCCTCGCGGTGGCCCGCGTAGGCGGCCCGGCGGTACCACTGTTCGGCCTGCGGGATGCGGTCCTGGGCGGCGCAGAGCAGCCCGAGGTTGTACGCGCCGTTCACGTCGCCCGCGTCCATGGCGGCCCGGTACCAGCGCTCGGCGGTCTGCTGCTCGCCCCTGGCCGCGTGCAGGGCTCCCAGGGCGTTGGCGGCGTTGCCGTCGCCGTCCTGGGCGGCGCGCAGCCACCACACGGCGGCGCTCTCCTCGTCGCCCGCGTCGCGGAGCAGGAAGCCGAGCGCGCAGGCGGCCTTGGCCTCGCCCTCCTTGGCGGAGCTGAGGTACCAGCGGCCGGCCTCCTTGAGCTCGCCGCGGTGCTCCAGGATCGCGCCAAGGTGGAGGGCGGCCCGCCGGTGGCCGCGCGCGGCGGCCTGCCGGAACCACTGCTCGGCCTCGGTGGGCTCGCCCCCGGGCTCGCCGGCGGCCCGCGCGCCCGCGGCGGCTCCGGCGTCCGTGGCCGCCGGGGCGGTGGCGGACGCGCCGGTGCCGGGCACCCGGAGCCGGGTACCGGTGTCGTGCGGGCCACGGGTCGTCTCGGTGGCGCGGCGCTCCAGGGCGAGGGCGAGGCGGTACGCGGCCTCGCGGTGGCCCTGTTCGGCGGCGGCGCGCAGCCAGCGCTCGGCGCCGACGTCGCTGCGGTGCTCCAGGAGGTCGGCGAGGGCGTACGCGCCGAGGGCGTGGCCCTGCTCGGCGGCCTGGCGCAGCCAGTACTCGGCGGCGGGCTCGTCGCCGCGCTCGCGGTGGTGGCGGCCGAGGGCGTGGGCGGCGGGCGCGGAGCCGGCGACGGCGGCGACCCGCCACCAGCCGGCGGCCTCTTCGGCGTAGCCGCGCTGGTGCAGCAGGACCCCGAGGTTGTTCGCGGCGGCCCGGTCGCCCTCGGCGGTGGCTCCGCGCAGATAGGGCTCGGCGCCGTCGAGGTCGCCGCGGCGCAGCAGCAGCGCGCCGAGCGCGCTCATCGAGGCGAGGTCGCCGCGCTCGGCGGCACGCCGGTGGCGAGCCTCGGTCTCGGTCTCGGTCTCCGTGTCGGCATCGGTCTCGGCGGTGGTGTCGACGGCCGCATCGACGGCCCCTACTGCCTCGATGATCTCGTCCGCGGCGTTCCTGGCATGCCGCTGCACAAACCGCCCTGTCTCCAACAGAGTTGCCCTGTCCCCCATAAATACCATCGTCGCACCACCCGCAACCCGAGCACACCTGGTATACCGCAGCCAGTGAGGTCACTCAGCGTTTTGTCGACATGCCCACAGAGAGACAAGTCAAACACGACTCACGCCAACTCGCCCCTTCCCTACCGCTCTTCGGGCCCCCCGCGCACGCCGACACACGACGAGGGCCCGGATCCTTATGGATCCGGGCCCTCGTCCTCTGAGTAGCGGGGACAGGATTTGAACCTGCGACCTCTGGGTTATGAGCCCAGCGAGCTACCGAGCTGCTCCACCCCGCGTCGGTAAACCAACCGTATCACGGTCGCGGGGTGGAAAACCTCAGGTCAGCCGCTTGATCCCGTCGTCTTGAGCTTCGCCCCGGCCTCCGCGGCGCGCTCGAGCGCCTTCTGGAGGTCCTCCTGGGCCTTGCCGTACGCCGTCCAGTCGCCCTTCGCCAGAGCCGCCTCGCCCGCGTCGTACGCCTTCTGGGCGTCGGCGATCGCCTGCTTGAGCGCGGCGTCGTTGGACGCCGGCGGCGGCGGGTCGGTGGTGCCCGGCGGGGTCGTCGGCGAGGTGGGCGGCGGTGTGGTCGGCGCGTCCACCCCGAAGACCGCGTTGAGCGCCTCGGTGAGGTTGTCCTCGAACACCGTGGTGTCCTTGGTCGTGTCACCGTCCGGCTGGTCCGCGTCCACGTACGACACCGCAACCTTCTTCAGGAGCGGGTAGAGCGCGTTCCGTCCCTGGGCGTACACCGGCTCGACGTACAGGAATCCGCCGTCGAGCGGGACGGTCAGCAGGTTGCCGTACTGGATGTCGGAGTCGGCGCCCTTCATGTCCCGGACGAAGGTGGCGACGGAGGGCAGACCGTTGAGCTTGCTCTGCACCTGCGCCGGACCCGGCACGTCCTCGGTGACCCGCAGCAGTCTCAGCCGGCCGTACTCCTTGCTGGTGGCGTCGGCGTCGACCGCCATGAAGCCGCCCAGGTTGGGCCGGCCGCTCGGCGTGAACGTCGTCGTCAGCGAGAAGCGCTGCGCCGTGTCCCCGGGCATCTTCATGCTCAGGTAGTACGGCGGGACCGCGTTGCCGTCCTTGTTGGTCGGGTCGTCCGGCACCTGCCAGGCGTCCGAGCCGCTGTAGAACTGCGCGGGGTCGGTGACGTGGTAGCGGGTCAGCAGCTCGCGCTGGACCTTGAACATGTCCTGCGGGTACCGCAGGTGCTGCATCAGGTCGCCGCCGATCTCGGACTTGGCCTTGACCGTGCCCGGGAAGGCCTTCATCCAGGTCTTCAGGACCGGGTCCTGGGTGTCCCACTGGTAGAGGTTCACCGTGCCGTCGTAGGCGTCGACGGTGGCCTTCACCGAGTTGCGGATGTAGTTGACCTGGTTCTGCTGGGCGACGACCGCACGCTGCTGGTTGCCGACGGTCAGCGAGTCGGCCGTGGTGTCGCCGAGCGTGGTGCGCGAGGCGTACGGGTAGCCGTTGGTCGTCGTGTAGGCGTCGATGACCCACTGGATCCGGCCGTCGACGACCACCGGGTAGGCGTCGCCGTCGATGGTCAGCCAGGGTGCGACGGCCTCGACGCGCTCCTTGGGCGTGCGGTTGTAGAGGATCCGCGAGCCCTCGCCGATGGCCCCCGAGTAGAGGATCTGCGGCTCGCTGAACGCGACCGCGTAGGCGGCGCGGTTGAAGGTGCTGGAGAGGTTGACCCCGCTCTTGCCCTCGTAGCTGGTGGTCTTCTCGCCGTTCTCCTCGTAGTCCAGCTCCTTCTGCGGGCCGCCCACGATCGAGTACTGATCGGTCTTCTCGCCGTAGTAGATCCGCTGCTGGTACGTGCCGAGCGTGCCCGTGGTCGGCAGTCCGGCCTCGGTGAAGACCGGCGAGCCGTTGGCGTCCGTCTGCGTACCCGCGGCCATGATCGCGCCGTAGCCGTGGGTGTAGGTGAAGTGGTCGTTGATCCAGTTCCGCTTCGGGATGCCCTTGATGTTGAGCTCACGGAGACCGACGACGGTGTCCTTGCCCGCGTACCGGTCCACGTCCAGGGTGGTCGGGAACTGGTAGTACTTCCGCTTCTGCTCCAGCTGCTGGAACGTCGGCGACACGATGTTCGGGTCGAGGACGCGGTAGCTGGCCGCCGAGTCGGCGTTGTTGCGCAGCTGGTCCTTGGCCTTCACCGTCGACTTGCCCGAGTAGTTCTCGAGCTTCGTCTCGTCGATCGCGTACGCCTTGCGGGTCGCGTCGATGTTCTTCTTGATGTACTGCGCTTCCTTGGCCTGCTCGTTCGGCTGGACCTGGAACTTCTGCACGATGGCCGGGTACAGGCCGCCGATCAGGATCGCGGAGAGCACCATCAGACCGAAGCCGATCACCGGCAGCTGCCAGGTGCGGCGCCAGAGCGTCGCGAAGAACAGCACGGCGCAGATCGCGGCGATGCAGAACAGGATGGTCTTCGCCGGCAGGTAGGCGTTGGCGTCGACGTACCGCAGGCCCGTCCAGTTGCCGGTGGCCTTGAAGTCGCTGGACTTCACGGCCAGACCGTACCGGTCGAGCCAGTACGCCACGGCCTTCAGCGCCACGAAGACACCGAGCAGCACCGAGAGGTGGCCGGTGGCCGCGGCGGTGGCACGCGCGCCCGGACTGGTGATCCGCAGCCCGCCGTACAGGTAGTGCGTGAGCGCGGCGGCGATCAGCGACAGGACGACGGCGGCGAAGCCGAAGGCGAGCAGGAAGCGGTACCAGGGCAGGTCGAAGGCGTAGAACGACACGTCGAGCCCGAACTGCGGGTCCTTCTCGCCGAACTTCACGCCGTTGACCCACATCAGCCAGGTGCGCCACTGGCCCGACGCGGAGGCGCCGGCGATCAGCGCCACCAGGGCGGTGACCGCGAGCAGCACCCACTTCTTGAACGGGGCGAGGCCCATCCGGTACCGGTCGAGGCTCTGCTGCTCCAGCGACATCGCGCTGAGCGGCGGCCGCAGCCGGTACGCCAGCCAGATGTTCAGGCCGACGGCGAGCCCCATCAGCAGACCGAAGACGGCGAAGAGGCCGATCTTGGTCCACAGCGTGGTGGTGAACACGGACGAGTACTTGACCGAGCGGTACCAGAGCCAGTCCGTCCAGAACCCGGCGAACATCACGAACGCCATGGCCAGCACGGCCAGGACCCCGAGTGTCATGAGCAGGGTTCGGGCCCGCCGGGACGGCCGGCCGACTCTCATCCTCGGCCCGGACGGGCTACCGCCACGGTCCGGCATCTGGAAAGCCAACGTGCGCCCCTCGATGTTGATGCGTCTGAAAGCAGGCCCCGCGATCGTAGAGCCCAATGGTGCAACTTACTGAGGCTTTACCTAGTTCCCGTGTTCCGGGGAAGAGGAGGCAGGATATTGGTCATGTCCAACGTTTCCCCCTCCGGCCCGGCAATGGCCGCGAGCCCCCTCACCCGCGCGGTGCTCGAGATCGACGAGTACGCGGCGGGCCTCGGCTGGGACCAGCCGGCCCGTCTGTTCGCCCTGGTCGACACCGCACGGCTGCGCGCCAAGGAACCCGCGCTCGCCTCCCAGCTGGGCCTGGGTGACGATGCCACCGCCTACACCCCGATCGAGCAGGACAAGCTGCCGCGCGGGAAGCCCCTCGACGAATTCCTCGGCACCATCGCCTGGCCCGCCGGCGTGGCCGGCTGCGCCATGACGGTGGAGCGGCTCATGCTGCCCCCGTCGGCGGAGGCCCAGGTCCCGCAGGGCCTGAACGAGAAGCAGCTCGCCAAGTGGGTGGCCGCCCACCCGGACCGCCAGGAGGTACGGATGACCGTGGCCGTGCTGCGCGGCGGTGCCCGCGAGGCGGCGATCCGGCTGCGCGAGAAGGACACCGCCACCGAGGTGCTGACCGGCCCCGACCTGGTGCCGGGCCTCGCCGAGGCGCTGGCGGCGACCTTCGAGTCCTGACGTCCGCCCTCCCCTCACGGAGAAAACGGAGAAAAGGGGCTCCCGGTCGACGTGACCGGGAGCCCCTTTCCGCGTCCACGCGCGCGTGGTCAGCTCTTCGAGCAGCTCGGCAGGGACTTCGTGTCACCGGCGCGGAGCTTCTCCAGGGACTTCGTGGCGTCGTCGATGGTGTCCACCTTGACCAGGGTGAGCCCGTCGGGAATGTCGGCCGCGGCGGTCTCGCAGTTGTCGGCCGGGGTGAGGAAGTACTGGGCGCCGGCGTTGCGCGCGCCGACCAGCTTCATCTCGATGCCGCCGATCGGGCCGACCTTGCCCTCGTCGTCGATGGTGCCGGTGCCGGCGACGAAGCGGCCGCCGGTGAGGCTCTCCGGGGTGAGCTTGTCCACGATGCCGAGCGCGAACATCAGCCCGGCGCTGGGACCGCCGACATCGGCCAGGTTGATGTCGATCGTGAACGGGAAGACGTGGTCGGTGCCGGCCTGGATCCCGACGACGGCCCGGTCGCCCTCCTCGGAGGTGGTGGTCGTGATGACCACCTTCCGGGTGACGGTCGGCTCCTTGCGGGCCTTCTCGGCGGCGGCCGCCTCCTTGGCGGGGACGATCGTGAACTCGACGTCCTGACCGGGCTTCCGCTTCACGACCTGCTTGGCGACATCGGCCTGCCCGCTGATCGCCACCCCGTCGACGGCCTTGATCACATCACCGGCGTGCAGCTTGCCCTCGGAGGGCGATCCCTTGAGCACGGTGCCGACGACCACACGGGAGACGACCGGGATGTTCAGCTCCTTGAGGGCGGCCACCTTGGCGCTCTCCTGGGACTGGCTGAACTCCTCGGCGTTCTCCTGGGTCGACTGCTCCTCGGTCTTGCCGTCCGGGTAGAGCGTGTCGTGCGGCACCACCACGTTGTCGTGGGCCAGCCAGCCGTAGACGGCCTCGACGGCGTTCATCTTGTAGTCCGCGCTGGTGACGCGGACCGTCGTCATGTTGAGGTGCCCGTCGGTCGGGTAGGTCTTGCGTCCCGAGATGTGCAGTACGGGCTCTCCCCTGGCCTCGCCGAGGGTGTTCACCGTGGGGCCCGGGCTCATCTCCGCGTACGGCACCGGGATCAGGACGCCCGCGATGAGCAGACAGATCAGGACCAGGGTGGAGGCGAGCATCGTCGCGGTGCGGCGTGGCATGGAACGACAGTACGGGACTCGTCTGTGGGTGCACCCCTGGGGCGGTCCGTACGAGGCGGCCGGCGGTCAGCTCGACGGCGAGGTGGCGGCACCGCCCGCGGCGGTGGCCGGTTCGCGCTCGGCACGAGCGGAATCGGGGGTCGTGGTGTGGGCGCGTTCCATCGCATCCCGGAAGCGTGCGTAGCCGGCGAGTTCGGCCACGTCACCTATCGTCTTGTTCCTCGAAGCCCAGCTTCCCCATATCGCCGCGCCGACGACTGCGAAAAGCGGAATCAGCAACCACGCCAGCGCTGCCATCCCGACCTCCCATCCCCAATGAGTTGATCAGCAGACTGTGTCATCTGTGAGGTCAACGCTCGCGCCTGGGGGGCGGTTACGCAAATCGGGCGTTCGGCTACACCGTGTCGGCGCGTCGGCTTGCCTCCGCGCCAGGCACCGGCGGCGGGTTTCAGCAGGCCCCGACCCTCCCCCAGCCTTCGGCCGGGGGGACCCCCAAGCTACGGGTGGCGGGCTTCAGCAAGCTCCGACCCTCCCCCAGCCTTCGGCCGGGGGGACCCCCAAGCTACGGGTGGCGGGCTTCAGCAAGCTCCGACCCACTCTTCTGTGCCGTCCGAGAACGTCTGGTGCTTCCAGATCGGGACCTCATGCTTGAGGTCGTCGATGAGCTTGCGGCAGGCCTCGAAGGCCTCACCGCGGTGCGGGCAGGAGACGGCCACGACCACCGCGATGTCGCCGACGACCAGGTCGCCGACCCGGTGCACGGCGGCCAGCGCGCGAACCGGATAGTCGGCCACGACCTTCTCCGCAACCCGGCGCAGCTCCGCCTCGGCACTGGGGTGGCAGGAGTAGCCCAGACCGTCGACGTCGGCGCCGCCGTCGTGGTTGCGCACGGTGCCCACGAAGAGCGTCGTGCCGCCGGAGGCGTCGTCCCCGACCGCCTGGAAGACCTCGTCGAGGGAGAGCGGGGTCTCCCGGATCGCGAGGAGCTTGATCGGATCGGCCGCGGCCTGCTCGCCGGGGTGGTCAATCGACGTCGGTGCCATGCGTCCATCGTGCCGTACGCGCGCGAGATCCCGGAATAGCGGTTTCGACCGGTCGTCGGCGGCCCCTGTAGGAGAGTCCTACAGGCCGCCGTGCCCCGGTCAGATCCCCCGCCGCTTCCGCATCTGCCGGACGAGCGCCGCCGTGCCCAGCAGGGCCACCGTCGCACCGGCCGCGCCCGCCGCCGTGGCGTCCTTGCGGCCCAGACGGCGGCCCGCGACCGTGTGACGGCCCTCGACCTCCTCCAGGAGCGCCGCGAGGACCTCCTCGTTCGTCCACTTCGGCCGCCAGCCGGCGTCGTGCAGACGTCCGACGCTGACCACCCATGGATGCATCGTGTACGCGAGGTCGCCCGCCGGGGACGGGGTGAGCCCGATCCGGTGGAGCCGGGCCGCGGCGCCGAGGGCGACGGCGGAGGGCAGCTCCATGCGCCGGATCCCGGAGAGCTCCTCGACCTCCTCCTGCTCCAGCCAGCCCTCGCAGCCGACCGCGAACTCCCCTTCGACCTTCTCCAGAGCCGCGTACTCCAGGGCGCTGACCAGGTCCTCCACGTGGCAGAACTGCCACGTGGGCCGGGAGCCGGCGACGACGAGCAGCCGGGGCGACTCGAAGTAGCGGGTCAGCGCCGTGTCCGTACCGCCGACGAGGACGGCCGGGCGGACCACGGTGACGTTGAGGCCGGGGTGCGCGCGGGGGGCCCGGCGGCCGAGGCGCTCGATCTCCAGCATGTCTCCCACGCCGGTGGCCTCCGCCGTGGCCCTGAGCTCGGCGTCCTCGGAGAGCGGGATGTCGTTGTCGGGCAGCGCGCCGTAGACCATCGCGGAGGTGCACAGCACCACCCGATGGACCCCGGCCGCGGCCGCGGCGGTCAGCACGGTCTGTGTGCCGCGCACGTTGTAGGCCGTTCGGGCGGCGGGGTCGGTCTCCAGATCGAGATCGACGGCGAGGTGCACGACGACGTCCGCGCCGCGCAGCTTCTCGGCGATGGCCGGATCGCGCACGTCGAGGATGTGCCAATGCGCCTCGGCGACCTCGCCCCGGCGCTCGTCGATGGCGACGACCTTCTTGATCTCGTCGGACGCGGCGAGGCGCCTGGTCAGCAGGTCACCGACGCCGGAAGCGGCACCGGTGACCGCGACGACGGGTCCGCGCGCGGCGGACCGGGTTGAGTGGTTTCGCGCTCCGCGAACCTGTGGATCTGGGGAACTCACCGGGCGTCTCCAGCGGTTGTCTTCAGTACGTACACGGATGACGCGTACGGACCAGGTGGCGTCCATCCTGCCGCAGGGCACGGCCCGGCGGAGCACCGAGCCCGTTTCCGGCCCGGATGTCAGCCGGGACAAGACCTACGCTGGTGGTGTGCGGGGCCTGTGCTCAGGCCCTGGTCGGGCAGTCGCCGTCGGCAGGAGGCCGGCGGCCCTACGAGCCGAGGAAACCTGTGAGTGACACCCCATTCGGATTCGGCCTTCCGCCGGAGGAGCCGGAGAACGGCGACGAGGGCAAGAAGAAGGACCCCGCCGGAGGTGGCCAGGGGTCCGGCGGCCAGGGCGGCGGCAACCCGTTCGGGGCGAACCCGTTCGGTTTCGGAGGGCTGCCCGGTATGGGCGGTCAGGGCGGAGCGGACAATCCGTTCGCGGCGATGTTCGGCTCGCTGAACCCCAACGATCTGGGTGCGGCCTTCCAGCAGCTCGGCCAGATGCTGAGCTACGAGGGCGGTCCCGTGAACTGGGACATGGCCAAGCAGATCGCGCGCCAGGTGGTGGCCCAGGGCACCGCCGACGGCACCAAGGACGCCAGCGTGGGCCCGGCGGAGAAGTCCGCGGTCGAGGAGGCCGTGCGCCTCGCCGACCTGTGGCTGGACGGTGTGACCTCGCTGCCCTCGGGGGCGAGCACGGCCGTGGCGTGGAGCCGCGCGGAGTGGGTCGAGGCGACGCTGCCGGCGTGGCAGCAGCTCGTGGACCCGGTCGCCGAGCGGGTCGGCGCGGCGATGGGCGACGTCCTGCCGGAGGAGATGCAGGCCATGGCGGGCCCGCTGATCGGCATGATGCGCTCGATGGGCGGCGCCATGTTCGGCCAGCAGATCGGGCAGGCCGTCGGCGCGCTCGCCGGTGAGGTCGTCGGCTCGACCGATGTCGGTCTGCCGCTGGGGCCCGCGGGCCGGGCCGCGCTGCTGCCGCTGAACATCGAGGCCTTCGGCAAGGACCTGGGCGTGCCCTCCGACGAGGTGCGGCTCTACCTGGCCCTGCGCGAGGCCGCCCACCAGCGTCTCTTCGCGCACGTGCCGTGGCTGCGCGCGCATCTGTTCGGCGCGGTCGAGGGGTACGCGCGGGGGATCAAGGTCGACACCTCGAAGCTGGAGGAGGCGGTGGGTCAGCTCGACCCGACGCACCCGGAGCAGCTTCAGGAGGCGCTTCAGCAGGGCATGTTCCAGCCGGAGGACACCCCGGAGCAGAAGGCGGCCCTGGCCCGTCTGGAGACGGCGCTCGCCCTGGTCGAGGGCTGGGTGGACGCGGTGGTCCACGAGGCCGCCAAGTCGCGCCTCACGTCGGCGGACGCGCTGCGCGAGACCCTGCGCCGGCGCCGGGCCTCGGGCGGTCCCGCCGAGCAGACCTTCGCCACGCTGATCGGCCTCGAGCTGCGGCCGCGGCGGCTGCGGGACGCGGCGCGCCTGTGGGCGTCGCTGACCGACGCGCGCGGGGTCGACGGCCGTGACGGTCTGTGGGAGCACCCGGACATGCTGCCGACGGCGACCGACCTGGACGACCCGGACGGCTTCGTGCACCGCGAGCACCTCGACTTCTCCGAGATCGACAAGATGCTCGGTGAAGCGGCCAAGGGCGACGCCCCGGAAGACGGGGACGGCAAGGAGTGACTCTGCACGACGACGCGGTCCTCGTACTGAAGGAGTACGGGGCCCAGCCCGAGCTGCGCGAGCTGTACCTGGAGCACCTGACGGCCCACCCGGACGGCATGTACAAGCCGTGCGGGGCGGGTCACCTGACCGGCAGCGCGCTGGTGATCGACCCCTCCCGGGGGCGGGTGCTGCTCACGCTGCACAAGAAGCTGGGCATGTGGCTGCAGATGGGCGGTCACTGCGAGCCCGGTGATCCGACGATGGCGGCCGTGGCGCTGCGGGAGGGCACCGAGGAGTCGGGTATCGCGGACCTGACGCTGCTGCCGGGCGGCCCGGTGCGGCTCGACCGGCATGCGATCCCGGCGCCCTGCCACTGGCACCTGGACGTGCAGTACGCGGCGCTGGCCCCGGCGGGGGCGGCGGAGCAGATCAGTGACGAGTCGCTGGACCTGCGCTGGTTCGCGTACGACGAGGTGGCGGGCGTGGCGGACACGTCCGTGGTCCGGCTGATGGAGAGCACGCTGGCCCGGCTTTCCTAGGCGCGCTTCCCAGGCGCGCGTGAGGGGCGGTCGGCATGCCGACCGCCCCTCACGTCCGTCCGGTGCTCAGTTCCAGGCGTTGTTCTGGTTCTGGGCGTGGGAGCCGTGCTGTCCGGCGCCGAACTGGGCGGCGATGCCCTGGCCGATGGCCGCGTTCTGCGGGGGCATGACCTCGCTGGGCTGGACGAGCGCGAAGCCCTGGCCGAGGAAGCTGAGTTCCCAGCCCTCGCCGGTGTTGCCGCGGCGGCTGCGGACGCTGGAGTTGTGCGTCTGCGCCTGCATCTGGACGCGCAGCCCGGTGGACCAGGCGACGATGGCGTCCGCGTCGACGCTCACGTACTTCTCGGGCGTGACCTGCATCATCAGCGGCTGCCCCGAGGTCATCAGGGCGACCCGGCCGCGGCCGGAGATGTTGAGCTGGTACTTGCCGGTGCCGGAGACGCCGTACTGGCTGTCGACGGCGATGACCTCGGTGTGGAGGCTCGAGTCGAGCGCCAGGACGTAGGCGCTGTCGACGGTCAGGCCCTCCTGCTCGACGTCCACGACGTGGACGTACTGGGCGAGGTTGGCGAAGTAGACCGTGCCCTGGCCGGAGCAGCGCATCAGGTCCAGGCCCTCACCGGTGCGGGCCTGGGCCCGCCGCTGGCTCGGGGTCTTGTACTCGCCGTCGAAGTCGACGAGTCCCTGGTACGCGACCATGGCGCCCTTGCGGGCCAGGATGTCGTCCTGCCCGGTGAGGCTGACCCGCAGGAGCTGCGGGTTCTGGATGACGTACCGCTCCTGGCTCTGCTGTTCGGCGTGGTTGAAAAGCGGGCTCTGCATGGTGTGTTCTCGCTTCCCCTCAGCCCCGGATCCGCAGGCGGTCGGTGCTGTCCTCGCTCGGCTGTACGACGACGATGCCCTGGCCCGAGAAGGCCATCTGGAATGCCTCGCCGCTGCCCCGCCCGATGAGGGAGGACGCCTTGAAGCTGCGCTTGCCCTTGACCTTGAGCGACGGCGACCAGGCGACGAGCGCGTCGGGGTCGACGTACGTCTCGTCGTCGCCGCGGCCGCAGTCGACCACGATCGGCGTGCCGCGCGAGGTCAGGGCGACCCAGCCGGTGCCGGCGATCTCCACGTTGAACAGGCCCTGGCCGGCGAACTTGGCGAGTCCCTTGACCTGCTCGACGCCCCACTGGAGGTGGGCGTCGAAGGCGAGCAGGTTGGTGCCGTTGACCGAGATCGAGTCGTTCTGCAGGTTGATCACGACGACGTCGGCGCCGTAGTCGGCGAGGTAGAGCAGTCCGTCGCCGGAGCACTTCATGATGGGCGCGCCCTCGCCGGTGGCCCACTGCTTGGCGACCTGGCGGGCGGCGGGCGGGTTGGGCTCGTAGGTGATGTAGCCCTCGTAGGAGACCATCGAGCCGGTCCGGGCGTAGAGGTCCTGGCCGGAGGCCATGGCCACCCTGAGCATGGTGCGGCCGTGGTTCTCCATCCGGGCCGCGACGGGGGTCGGGGCGTAGCCCGCGAGTTGCTGGTTCATGACTTCGGGCTCCCTCAGACCTCGTAGGGCTGGACGACGATGAAGTTGCCGGGGGCTCCCCGGAACTGGAGGTTCACGGTCTCCCCGCTGTGGCCGGGGTAGGCGTTGCGCCGGAGCCGGACCTGGCTGGAGAGGATGACCTGGGACGCGGACGACCAGGCGACGACGGCGTTGCAGTCGGCGAAGGTGGTCGGCGTGACGGGAAGCACCACGGGCACGCCGTGGGTCTTCACGACGACGGTGCCGGTGCCCTGGAACTGCATGGTGAACAGGGCTCCGCCGGGGATGCCGTGGCCCTCGATGCGCCGTACCTCGTACTGCAGGGACTCGTCGAACGCGAGGACGTTCTCCGCGGAGACGCAGATGCCGTCGCCCTGGAGCTCGATCGGGTGCAGGTGGGCACCCTCCTCGGCGAGGAAGAGCTGGCCGCGGCCGGTGCAGCGCATCAGCTGCATCTCCTGGCCGGTGGCGTTGCCGACGATCCGACCGGTGAAGCCGGCGCCCTTGTGGGAGAAGTCGACCTTGCCCTGGTACATGACCATGGAGCCCTGCCGGGCGAGCACGGGCGTGCCGCCCATGGCCAGGTCGACCCGCATGAGCTGCTGGTTCTGCGGGGTCCAGCGGGCGCCGGTGGGGGTCTCCTTGTACGGCGCGAGCGCTGCGGCGAGGCCCGCTCCGGTCGCCGGGACACCCTGCGGGACGCCGGGCTGCTGACCGTACGGCGGCTGCTGGCCGTACGGGGCGGGCGCGGCCTGCCCGTAGGGGGCCTGCGGCGGCTGGCCGGGGTACTGGCCGGGCGCCTGCGGCGGGACCTGTCCGGGGTACTGGCCCGGGGGCTGTCCCGGGACCTGGCCGTACCCGGGGGGCTGCTGCCCGTACGGGGCCGGGGCCGGTGCGGGCGGCGGGACCGGGGCGGGCGCCATCGGCGCCACCATGGTCGGCGCCGTGTGCACCGGCGGCACGGGCGCGGGCGGAGCCTGCGGCGCGCCGAAGGCCGGCGCGGGGGCCGGTGCGGGCGCGGGTGCGGGTGCCGGAGGAGCGCCGAAGGCGAGCGCGGGTGCCGGGGCCGCGGGGGCGCCGAACGCCGGGGGCGCCGTCGCCTGCGGCGGCGCTGCGAAGCCGGGCGCGGCCTGCTGCTGCGCGGCGGGCTCCTCCTCGGCGACCTCGCCGCCGAAGTTCCGCAGGAGCGCGTCGAGGCCACCGTCGAAGCCCTGGCCGACGGCGGCGAACCGCCAGACGTCCTTGAGATAGAAGTCGCCGAGCATCACCGCGCGCTCGGTGGTGAACTCCGCGCCGGTGAAGGCGTACCGGGCGACCTCCTCGCCGCCTGCCACGATCCGCAGGTGACCGGGGCCGACCTGGGACATCTGGCCGGCGCCGTCGATGGTCGCGGTGAACGACAGCTTGTGGATGTTGGCGGGGATGCGGTCGAGAGTCACGCGGAAGGACTCGGTGTCACCGGACTGCGCCCCGAGCAGCTGGACGGACTCCTCGGGAGTCTTCGGCTGGTTGAAGAAGACGAAGTAGCGGTCGTCGGAGAGCCGCTCGTCCGCGTCGAGTCCGAAACAGCTGATGTCGAAGGTCAGTCCGGGCGCCGCGATCTGCACACCGATGTACAGATCGGTACCCGCGGTGAGATCACTGATCTTGGCCTTGTGGCCGCGTTGGAATTCCCTGGCCATGCGTAACGACCGTCCCCCATCCCGAATGGCGAATGCTCGCGCCAGGCTAGCCGCTGAGTGCGACATTGAGACAGCGCAGGTCGTTTTCGGTACGGAATCGGGAAACCCCGGTCACGCACGCGTACCGCCGGGGTCACTCCTCGTGAGCGTGAGGATGCACTCCCCGCGAGGGCCCGAGGTCACTCCTCGCGAGCGGTCGGGACGTGCGGCAGGCGCTCGGCGGCGACCACGCCCTCCAGGTAGCCGCGCGCCCGCTCGGTGCGGGGGTACGCCTCCAGGAGCCGCCAGAAGCGGGGGCCGTGGCCGGGGACGAGCAGATGGGCCAGCTCGTGCAGGAGGACGTAGTCCACGACGTACTCGGGCATGCCCTGGAGCCGGTGGGAGAGGCGGATGCTGCCCTCCGAGGGGGTGCAGGAGCCCCAGCGGGTGTTCTGGTTGGTGACCCAGCGCACGGAGCCGGGGCGGGCCCGGCCGCCGAAGTACTGCTCGGACAGCCGCAGCGACCGCTCGGTCAGCTCGCGGTCCCCGAGGACGCTGCGGCTCTCCTGGGCGGCGAGCTTGTCCAGCATCACGCCGACCCAGCGGCGCTCCTCGGCCTCGGACATCCGGGCCGGGATGAGCACGACGGTGCGGTCGCCCTCGCGGTACGCCGAGACGGTTCTGCTCCGTCGTGGGCTTCTGCGGACCTCGACCGCGTTCGTCCCCGCACCGCGGTGCGGCTTGTCGGTCACGCTGCGCTGTGGGTCGGCGGGCACGGCCCCGACGTTACCCGCTGTCAGCGGGAGAAGTCCCGCCTCCGGGGTGGTTTCGGCAACGATCCGCTCACACCCCACACGATTCGAATGACTAATCCCCCTGCCTGTGGACAACTTTCGGCGGCCGTCACGGCGGCGGGGCATTCTCGACTCGGGACGGCGAAAGGCCGTTGTCGATCATGAAGCTGTCGATCATGAATGCGGGGTGGGGGAAATGCATCCGATGGTGAAACCGGCGCTGCGGCGCGCCTGGCGGAGTCTCCGCGGCGTGCAGTTCGGGGTCACCCCCGCGCACGCGGTGGTGCTCGACCCGATCGACCAGGGGACGGGGACCCTGCTCGGGCTGCTCGACGGTACCCGCGGGACCGAGCTGCTCCGGGCCGAGGCGAGGACGCTCGGCCTGCCGCCCGGACGCCTGGAGGGGCTGCTCGGGCGGCTCGAGTCGGCGGGGCTGCTCGCCGATGCCTCGACGGGGCGGCCGGGGAAGGCCGGGCCGACGGCCGGCGCGGTGGACACCGCCCTCGACCCGCTCCGTGCCGATCTCGCCTCCCTCTCCGTCGTCCACCCCGAGCCGGAGCGGGCGCTACGGACCCTGGCGGCCCGGCGGGCCGTGCGCGTCCAGGTCCGGGGCGCGGGGCGGGTGGGGGCGATGGTGGCGGTGCTGCTCGCGGCGGCGGGCGTGGGCGGGGTCGAGGTCGTCGACTCGGGCCGGGTCGAGCCCTGGGAGACGGCCCCGGGCGGACTGCCGGCCGAGGCCGTCGGCGAGCGTCGGGCGGCGGCGGCCCGCCGGCTGGTCGGCCGGTGGCGGCGGGCGCGCGGCCCGAGCGGCCCGGGTGAGGGCTCCGGCGGGCTCGGCATGTCACTCGTCGTGGTGACACCGCGGGACGGACTCGGCGCGTACGTCCCCGATCCGCTGCCGGCCCAGCGGTGGGTCACCACGGGGACCCCGCATCTGTACGCCGGGGTCCTCGAGGCGACGGGAGTCGTCGGGCCGCTCGTCCTGCCGGGCGGCACGGCGTGCGCGCGCTGTCTTCAGGAGGAGCGGACGGACCGGGAGTCGGACTGGCCCCGGCTGCTGGCCCAGTGGCGCTCCGGCGCCCCGCATCCCCTGCCCGCCTGCGACCTGGGGCTCGCGACGGCGGTGGCGGGTCTTGCCGCCGCGCATGCGCTGGCCTTCCTCGACGGGGATCTCCCGGCGAGCACGGGCACCCGCTGGGAGACGTCACTGCCGCTGTTGGAGTGGCGGGCGGAGCGGCTGAGACCCCATCCGGCCTGTCCTTGCGGGGCGGCCCGCGGCCGAGAGGGGGAGCGCGCCTCGGCAGCCGGAGGCGCGCAGGACACAATGGCGGGGTAACGGCCCTGCGCGGCACGGCAGGGTTAACCGCCCTGCGCGGCACGGCAGTCTGGGTTTTGGAGGGGCGTATGTCTGATCTTCCCCGGAAGGCGGTCACCCGGACCGCCAAGTTGGCCGCGTTGCCACTCGGCTTCGCGGGCCGGGCCACATGGGGCCTGGGCAAGCGGATCGGCGGGAGATCGGCGGAGCTCGTCGCCCGCGAACTCCAGCAGCGCACGGCCGAGCAGCTGTTCAAGGTGCTCGGTGAGCTCAAGGGCGGGGCAATGAAGTTCGGGCAGGCGCTGTCCGTCTTCGAGTCGGCCCTCCCCGAGGAGGTGGCCGGGCCCTATCGGGCGGCCCTGACGAAGCTTCAGGACGCGGCGCCGCCGATGCCGACGCGCACCGTGCACGCCGTCCTCGAGGAGCGGCTGGGCGCGGAGTGGCGGGAGCTGTTCCTGGAGTTCGAGGACAAGCCGGCGGCGGCCGCCTCGATCGGGCAGGTGCACCGGGCCGTGTGGCACGACGGGCGCGAGGTCGCGGTGAAGGTGCAGTACCCGGGCGCCGGGGAGGCACTGCTCTCCGACCTGACGCAGTTGAGCCGCTTCGCCCGGCTGCTCGGCCCGCTGATTCCGGGGATGGACATCAAGCCGCTGATCACCGAGATGCGGGACCGGGTCTCGGAGGAGTTGGACTACGCCCTGGAGGCGGCGGCCCAGCAGAAGCACGCGGAGGAGTTCGCGGACGACCCCGACGTGCTGGTGCCGGCGGTGGTGCACCGGGCGGACCAGGTCCTGGTGACCGAGTGGATGGACGGCATCCCGCTCGCGGAGGTGATCGCGGACGGTACGGAGGAGCAGCGGGACCGGGCGGGACAGCTCCTGGCCCGCTTCCTCTTCTCGGGCCCCGCGCGCACCGGTCTGCTGCACGCCGATCCGCACCCGGGGAACTTCCGGCTGCTTCCGGGCGCCGACGAGGACGCGGGACCGGAGAGCTGGCGGCTCGGGGTGCTCGACTTCGGCACGGTGGACCGGCTCCCGGGCGGGCTACCGGAGACGATCGGCATCTGTCTGCGGATGGCGCTGGAAGGCGAGGCCGAGACCGTCTACGAGCTGCTGCGGGCGGACGGCTTCGTCAAGAAGTCCGTGGCGCTCGACCCCGACGCGGTCCTGGAGTACCTGCTGCCGATCATCGAACCGGCCGAGGCGGAGTCCTTCCTCTTCACCCGCGGCTGGATGCGCACCCAGGCGGCCCGCATCGCCGATCCCCGGTCCCCCGCCCACCAGTTGGGCAAGCAGCTCAACCTGCCGCCCTCGTACCTGCTGATACACCGGGTGACGCTGAGCACCATCGGGGTGCTGTGTCAGTTGAACGCGACGGTACGGCTGCGGGCCGAGCTGGAGGAGTGGCTGCCGGGCTTCGTGGCGGACCGGGGGGCGGCCACCGCCGACTGACGGGTCACCACCAGGAGGAGTCGAGGCGGCCCTCGATCGCGCGGATGTTGGCGCGGGCGCAGTCCTCGCAGAAGTAGCTGCGCCGGCCGTTCTCCACCGAACAGGTCCAGGTCAGCGGCAGGGTGTCGGCCGTCTTGCCGCAGCGCGCGCAGACGAGGGGCCCCTCGGGGGTACGGGCGTCGTTCACCCTTGTGACGATAACCCGACGAAGCGCCGCGGCTCGGGCAACGCCCCGCGGGGCGCGGGTTCGGTTACCGCATGGCGGTCATCAGTGCATGACGGCCATGGCCAGCGCGCGGCGGGCGCGCAGCGAGACGCGCTCGGCGCGGCGCTGCATGCGCCGGGCGGCGACCAGGCGCACGGCCTGGCGTTCCGCGTCGGCCTCACGGTGTCGCTCGTGCATATGAGCACGGGCCAGGGCTTCTGGGGCGAGTTGCATTTCACGGGTCCTGTTCTGACGCGCGGTGGGCGCGGCGGAGGGGAAGAAGACTGGGGTAGCGGAGCCGGCGGGCTCGCTGGTGGAAGAGGTCATCGGGGCCTGCTTCTGGGGATCGTGCGTGAGGGGGCGGTCGATGGTTCCGGTGGCGCTCATGCCGCGACCGGGTTCTTGCGCGGGCGGCCACGGGGCCGCTTGCGGGCGACGACCACGCCCTGGACGAAGAGCTCGCCGCCCCAGACGCCCCACGGCTCGCGCCGCTCCTGGGCGCCGGCGAGGCAGGCGGCCACGAGCGGGCAGGTCCGGCAGAGGGACTTCGCGTACTCGACGTCGGCCGGGGACTCCGCGAAGAAGACCTCCGGGTCGTAGGCGCGACAGGGGACGGGGACGCCGAGGTTCTCGATGGCGTCGTCGAGCGCGGTGAGCGTGCTGAGGGGGGTCAAAGTGGGGTCCTCCGTGGGGCGGCCGGGCTGGGCGATCGATGCGGAAGGCGGTACGGACGGGGCGTGCGCTTCGAGTTGCACGGTGGTCTTTCCTCGTCTGGTCGTTCCGGCCTGTTGACCGGGGTTTCGGCTGGTACCGGGGTGTGTCTGTCCCGAGGCGTCCTCGTGTCGTCGTCCCCGTTCGGGGACAAACAAAAGGGCCGCGGATCCCGGGTGGGGTTCCGCGGCCCTGAAGGCGCCGGTCTGATCATGGATCAGACTGGATCACTCCAGGGTTCGAGCCCACGGAAGGCCCACATCTTGTGGTGGTGCGTCGTCGTCTGCTGGGTGCCGGCACCGGTCGCCGCAAAGCCGTAGGCCTTGGCCTTGCCTGCTGCTCCTGCTTCCAGTGCCTTGGTCGGTCGCTCATTGCGAAGCTCCACGGCAGGCCGCAGACCGGCACCGGCAAGGCCGGAGACGGACAGACCGGTGCCAATGAACGCCGAGGCGGAGAGGCCGAGCGAGCAGGCGGAGACAACGGAGCGATCGGTCATTTTGGCGGTGCTGACGAAGCCGGCACGGCTGATGAAGCCGGCGGTGCTGGTCTGAATGACGTTGCTGATCACGTGGAATCGCCTCCTCTCGGCGTCTCGGAGGGCTCGGGTGCGAGCCGGACCCTCATGTTCGGTTGGACAAGTACTGCTATTTGGACAAGTACAGCACAGAGACAGGGCTTCTCAGAAGCCGCTGTTTCCGTGGTTAAGAACCTATGGGGCTTGACGGGGCAGGCGCAAACTATTTTTCCGACGAGTTTTCCTCAGCTCTCGTCGAGGCCCGCCCCTCCGTCCTCACCTGCGCAGATGGCCAGGACGTCGGCGCCGAAGCGGTCCAGCTTGCGGGCGCCGACGCCGGAGATCGAGGAGAGCTCGCCGCCGGTGGCGGGGACTCGCTCCGCGATGGCCATCAGCGTCTTGTCGGTGAAGACGCAATACGCCGGCTGGCCGAGCTCCCTGGCCTGATCGGCACGCCAGTCGCGGAGCCGCTCGTACAGCGCCTCGTCCATGTCCGAGGGGCAGTCCTCGCAGCGCATGAGCTTCATGGCGCCCGCCTCGGTGAGGGTCGCCCCGCAGACCCGGCAGAGCACGGGGCCGCGCGGCTTGCGGCGGCCGGAGGCGGCGCCCCGCTCGAAGGAGCCGGACGCCCCCGAGGCGACGGTGCCGAGGGAGCCGGAGCCCGGCCGCAGGCCCTTGAGGAAGCGGCTGGGGCGCCTGGAGGCCCGGCCGCCCGGGGAGCGGGAGAGCGCCCAGGACAGCGTGAGGTGGAGCCGGGCGCGGGTGACACCGACGTACAGCAGGCGCCGCTCCTCCTCGACCTGCTCGTCGGTCTTGGCGTACGTGATGGGCATCATGCCCTCGGTGAGGCCGACCAGGAAGACGGCGTCCCATTCGAGGCCCTTGGCGGAGTGCAGCGAGGCGAGGGTGACGCCCTGCACGGTCGGCGCGTGCTGCGCGGCGGCCCGCTCGTCGAGTTCGGCGACCAGGTCGGAGAGGGTGGCGCCGGACCTGGCGCGGGCGAAGTCCTCGGCGAGCCGGACGAGGGCGGCCAGGGACTCCCAGCGGTCACGGACGGCCCCGGAGCCCGAGGGCGGCTGTGAGGTCCAGCCCTTGGTCGAGAGGACGGCCCTGACCTGCGCGGGCAGGTCCTCTGCGTCGTCGAGGAGGGAGTCGTTGCCCCCGGCGCGGGCCGCGCCGCGCAGGGCGATGCCCGCCTCCCGTACCTCCTGGCGCTCGAAGAAGCGCTCGGCGCCGCGCAGCTGGTAGGGCACTCCGGCGTCGGCGAGGGCCTGCTCGTACACCTCGGACTGGGCGTTGATCCGGTAGAGGACGGCGATCTCGCCGGCCGGGACGCCGGCGGCGATGAGGTCCCTGATGCGGCGGGCGGTGCCCTCGGCCTCGGTCGGCTCGTCCGCGTACTCCGTGTAGACGGGATCGGGGCCGGGGTCGCGCTGGGAGATCAGTTCGAGCCGGTGCTCTGCGGCCCGGCCGCGGGCCTGGCTGAGCAGTCCGTTGGCGAGGTGGACGACCTGGGGGGTCGAGCGGTAGTCGCGGACCAGCTTGACCACCGTGGCCCCGGGGTGGCGGGTGCGGAAGTTCAGCAGGTGGTCGGGCGTGGCGCCGGTGAAGGAGTAGATGGTCTGGCTCGCGTCGCCGACGACGCACAGGTTGTCGCGGTCGCCGAGCCACAGATCGAGCAGCCGCTGCTGGAGCGGGGAGACGTCCTGGTACTCGTCCACCACGAAGTGCTGGTACTGGTTCCGGATCTGGTCGGCGATGTCGTGCCGGTCCTGGAGGATGCCGACGGTGAGAAGCAGCACGTCCTCGAAGTCGATCACCGAGCGGTCGCGCTTCAGCTGCTCGTACATCGCATAGATCTGGCTGATTTCCGCCGGGTCGCGGGGGGCGTCCCGGTGGGCCTTGGCGACGACGGCCGGATAGTCGGCGGGGACGGTCTGGGTGACCTTGGCCCACTCGATCTCGCCGGTCACGTCCCTCAGCTCGTTCCGGTCGAGCCGGACCCGGCAGCGGGCCGCGGCGTCGGCGACCAGCTGGATCTTCCGCTCCAGGAGCCGGGGCAGATCGCCACCGACTGCTTTCGGCCAGAAGAACTGGAGCTGGCGGAGGGCCGCGGAGTGGAACGTACGCGCCTGGACGCCACCCGCGCCGAGCTGCCGCAGCCGGCCGCGCATCTCGCCCGCGGCGCGGTTGGTGAACGTGACGGCCAGCACACTGGCGGGCTGGAGTCTGCCCGACCGCACCCCGTACGCGATGCGGTGGGTGATCGCCCGCGTCTTGCCCGTGCCGGCGCCCGCCAGCACGCACACCGGGCCGGTCAGGGCCAGGGCGACCTCGCGCTGCTCCGGGTCGAGCCCGTCGAGCACCGCGTCGGCCGTCTCCGGGACCTGCGGGAAGAGAGTGGAGTGCGTTGCTGCTGTCACCCCCCAATGCTGCCAGGTCCGCCGAGCTCGCCGCGGAGGCTTGTCCACAGGTGGCGTCCGCGGTCATACGAATTCCGGGAATGGCCGGGACAGGGCGTACGTTCTTCCTCTCGGCACCCGTCAGCGAACCCAGAGGAGCGCCTCGCCATGCAGGGCACTGTGACGATGTACAGCACCACGTGGTGCGGCTACTGCCGTCGGCTGAAGAGCCAGATGGACCGCGAGGGCATCGCGTACACCGAGATCAACATCGAGCAGGACCCCGATTCGGCGGCGTTCGTCGAGAAGGCCAATGGCGGAAACCAGACCGTTCCGACGGTCCTCTTCCCGGACGGCTCGACCCTGACGAACCCGAGCCTCGCCCAGGTGAAGCAGGCACTCAGCGTCTGATGCGCCCAGCGTCTGGTGCGCCGCCCGGCGCGCGGCGCACGCCCCCGGCGTACGAAGAACCCCCGACCGGTACGGACCGGCCGGGGGTTCTTCGTACGTGGGCGGAACGTGTCGTACGTCTCAGATCACGTCGCCGGGCTTCGGCAGCGGCTTGCCGTACCAGCGCTCGATCAGCCGGGAGGCGATCGAGATGCCGTAGGGCGGGAGCACCTCGCCCGATTCGAAGGCGGCGGCCAGGTCCTCGCGGGAGAACCAGCGGGCCTCGTGGATCTCCTCGCCGTCCACGGTGATCTCCGAGGAGGTCGCGCGGGCGAAGAAGCCGAGCATCAGGCTGGACGGGAACGGCCAGGGCTGGCTGGCGATGTACTCGACCTCGCCGACCGTGACCCCGGCCTCCTCGAAGACCTCGCGGACCACCGCCTGCTCGATGGACTCGCCGGGCTCGACGAAACCGGCGAGGGTCGAGAAGCGGCCCTCGGGCCAGTGGACCTGGCGGCCGAGCAGCGCCCGGTCCTCCTCGTCCGTGACCAGCATTATCACCGCGGGGTCGGTCCGCGGGTAGTGCTCGGCTCCGCACGCCTGGCAGCGGCGGATGTGCCCGGCGGCGGCGATGACCGTGCGCTCGCCGCAGCGCGAGCAGAAGCGGTGGAGGCGCTGCCAGTTCTCCAGGGCGACCGCGTGCACCATGAGGCCCGCGTCCCGGTCCGACAGCAGCAGTCCGGCCTCGCGGAGCCCGGCGGGGCGGGCGGACTGGTCCATGCGGCCGGGCAGGGAGTCCTTCTGGAGCGCGAAGTAGGAGACGCCGTCGGCGTCCGTGCCCAGGAAGTAGCGGTGGGTCTCGGTGACCGGGGCCTCGAAGGCCGGGGTCATGACGAGTTCGGTGGTGCCGTCGGCCGTGTCGTCGATCAGCACCTGCCCCCCGGAGACCACGAAGACCCGCGTGGTGGGGTGGCTCCAGGCCGCCGCCAGCCATGCCTCGTCGAGACGGTGGTGCGCGGCGCGGTCGATGCCGCTCGGAGCGGTGAGCGAGATCGGGCGGTCCGCCGGCACGTTCTTCAAGGGCGCGTTCTTCAAGGTGCTCACAGGTGCTTCCAACTCCCCCGGATCGGTGTGTGGGTTCAGCGCTCGACGGTCAGACAGGACGCAGGGCGGTGGGCAGGTCGCCCCACAGGTGAGCGGTCGTCTCGACGCCCTTCATGAGGAGATCGAGTTCGATCTTCTCGTTGGGGGCGTGCCAGCCGTCGGACGGGACGGAGATGCCGAGGAACAGGACGGGTGCCTCCAGGACGTCCTGGAGGTCGGCGGCCGGGCCCGAGCCGCCCTCGCGGGTGTAGCGGACCTTGGCGCCGTCGAAGGCCCGGCTCATCGCCCCGGCGACCGCCTTGAGGGCGGGGTGGTCGAGCGGGGTGAGGCAGGGGCGGGTCGGGGCGCCGAAGACGATCTCGTACCGGATGCCGGCGGGGACGAGAGGGGCGAGCCAGTCCCGTACCGCGAGCTCGATCTTGGCCGGGTCCTGGCCGGCGACCAGCCGGAACGACAGCTTGAGCTGGGCGGAGGCGGGGACGATCGTCTTTCCGCCGGGGCCCTGGTAGCCGCCGCCGATGCCGTTGACCTCGGCGGTGGGGCGGGCCCAGACGCGCTCCAGGGTGGAGAAGCCGGCCTCGCCGAGGGTGCCGTGCGACTTCGCCGTACGCAGCCAGGCGGCCTCGTCGAAGGGCAGCTCGGCGACGAGGGCGCGCTCGGCGTCCGTGAGCTCCGTCACTCCCTCGTAGAAGCCGGGGATCGCCACGTGCTCGTCTGCGTCGTGGAGGGCCGCGACGATCCGGCCGGCGACGGTGGCCGGGTTCGGGACGGCACCGCCGAAGGAGCCGGAGTGGATGTCCTGGTCGGGGCCGTACAGCTCGATCTCGCAGTCGGCGACCCCGCGCATGCCGGTGCACACGGTGGGGGTGGTCTCGGACCACATGCCGGTGTCGGAGACGATCACGGCGTCGGTGGCGAGGCGCTCGGCGCGGGTCTCGACGAGGGTCCGGAAGTGCGGGGAACCGGACTCCTCCTCACCCTCGACGATCAGCTTGAGGTTGACGGCGGGCGTGGTGCGGCCGGTGGCGGCGAGGTGCGCCCGCACGCCGAGGGTGTGGAAGAACACCTGCCCTTTGTCGTCGGCCGCCCCGCGCGCGTACATCCGTCCGTCGACCACGGTCGGCTCGAACGGGTCCGTGTGCCAGCCGTCCTCGCGGGCGGCGGGCTGCACGTCGTGGTGGCCGTAGACGAGGACCGTCGGCGCGTCCGGGTCCCCGGAGGGCCACTCGGCGAAGACGGCGGGGGCGCCGTCGGTCTCCCAGACCTCGACCGTGGGGAAACCGGTCTCGGTGAGCTTGGCGGCGAGCCACTCGGCACTGCGCCGTACGTCCCCGGCCCGGTCCGGCTGGGCCGACACGGAGGGGATGCGCAGCCACTCCGTGAGGTCGCCGAGGAAGGCGGCACGGTGCTGCTCGATGTACGTACGTACGGCGTGGACGGCGCTGTCCGGGGTCTCGCTCATGCCCACGAGCCTATCCGGCGCCCGGGGGTGCCCCGCCCGGCAGGAGGGCCTCGTCGGCGTCCGCCGCCGGCTCTCCGAGGAGGAGTGCCTCCAGCTCGGCCCGGCCTGGCAGGCGGGTGGGGCGGGCGACCTCGCCGGTGCGTACGTAGACGAAGGCGGCGGCCACGTCCTCGGGCGCGAGGCCGTGCTGCTCGGCCCAGGCGAGCCGGTAGATCGCGAGCTGGAGCGGGTCGGCGGTGCGCGACCGGCTCGTCTTCCAGTCGACGATCTCGTACGCGCCGGACTCCGGGTCCCGGTAGACGGCGTCGATCCGGCCCCGGACGACCCGGCCGCCGAGCGAGAGGTGTACGGGGACCTCGACGCGGTACGGGGTGCGGTGGGCGTACTCGGTACGGGCGAAGGCCTCCTTCAGCTCGTCGAGGTCCCGTTCGTCGAGGATCTCCGGCTCCCCGGCGAAGTCCTCCCCGCCGGGCAGGTCCTCCGGGCCGAGGAACGGCAGCGGCAGCTCCTCGAACCGGGACTCCACCCAGGCGTGGAACCGGGTGCCCCGACGGGCCGCCGGCTGCGGGGCCTTCGGCATCGGCCGGGCCAGCTCCTGGGCGAAGCCGTCGGGGTCGGCGGCGAGGCGGAGGACCTGGGAGGCGGAGAGGTAGGCGGGGAGCAGGACGTCACGGGTGGTGGCGCGGGTGCGGCGGAGTTCGGTGGTGAGGGCGGTGAGGTCGCGGTCCCAGGAGGTGATGGTTCGGAGCTCTTCGGGGGTGAGCTCCTGTTCCCGGGGGGCCGGGACCCTGTCCGCGTGGGTGTCCTCGGGGAGGGCCTCCTCGTCCTCGTCCCAGACGGGTTCCTCCTCTTCGGGCCAGAGGTCCTCCGGGTACGGGTCCGGGAGGTCGGGCGCCGTGCTGGTGGGGTTGTGCCCACCCTCCCCCGGACTTCGTCCGGGGGTGCCCCCACCGCCCTGCGGGACGATGGCCCACAACCTGGTCTTGACGTCCTCCGCCGCCTTCCGGCGGCGCTTCAACGCCTCCGCGTCCAGCGGGAGCGGCCAGGCCTGGTCGTCGTCCGTTTCCTCCAGCGTCGGGTTCTTCGCGTCCTTTTCCGGTTCTTCCGCCCAGGCCTCGATCTCCCCGTGGCCCGCCTCGCAGTGTTCGTACAGGGCCTGGAGGAAGTCCGAGGGGCCCCGAGGCTTCTTCTGGGACGGGCCCCACCAGTGGGCGGAGCCGAGCAGGAGGGAGCGGGGCCGGGTGAAGGTGACGTAGCCGAGGCGGAGTTCCTCGGTGTGCTGGTGGTCCCGCATCTCGTTCTTGAAGGCGGTGAGGGCCTTCGCGTTCCAGGTGTCGATGTCCGGGAGCGTGGCCGTGTCGCCGCGCAGGGCGTGCGGGAGCACCTGGGGCTGCGAGGTCCACGACTCGCGGGCGCGGGCGCTGGGGAACTGTCCGGTGACCAGGCCGGGGACGGCGACGACGTCCCATTCCAGGCCCTTGGACTTGTGGGCGGTGAGGACCTTGACGGTGTTCTCGCCGCCGGGCAGGGCGCTGTCGAGGCCCTTCTCGAACTGGACGGCCGTACGCAGGAAACCGAGGAACGCGAGGAGGCTCGCCTCGCCGTCCAGGGAGGCGAATCCGGCGGCGATGTCGAGGAAGTGGCCGAGGGTCTCGCGGCGGCGGGCGGCGAGCGCCTGCGGGGAGGCGGAGAGTTCGACTTCGAGGCCGGTCGCGGAGAGCACCCGGTGCAGGACGTCCATGAGGGGGTCGGCGAGCGAGCCGCGCAGGGCGCGCAGTTCGGCGGCGAGGCGCGCGAAGCGGACCCGGGCGTCGGCGGAGAACGCGAGGCCGTCGTCGGCCGTGCCTGCGGAGTCGAGGAAGGTGTCGAGCGCGTCGGCGAGGGAGACGACCTCGGCCGGGTCGACGCCCTCGACGGCGGCGGCGAGCCGCTGCTCGGGGTCGGGTTCGTCGCCGCCCCGGTGGACGAGGTGGCGGGCCCGCCTGCCGAGGAGGGCGAGGTCGCGGGGGCCGACGCGCCAGCGGGGGCCGGTGAGGAGGCGGACCAGGGCGGCGTTGGCCCCCGGGTCCTGGAGGACCTCGCAGACGGCGACCAGGTCGGCGATCTCGGGCAGGTGGAGGAGGCCGGAGAGGCCGACGACCTCGACGGGGACGTCACGGGCGACGAGGGCCGCGTGGATCGCGGGGAAGTCGGTGGCCGTACGGCACAGGACGGCGATCTCGCCGGGCTCCCGGCCGGCGCGGACGAGGTGGGCGAGGGAGTCCGCGAGCCAGTCGATCTCCTCGGCGTGGGTGGGGAGGAGGGCGATGCGGACGCTTCCGTCGGCCTCGGCGCCGGGCGCGGGGCGCAGCGCCTCCACGCCCGCGTGCATGGCGCGCAGGGGGGCGGCGAGTCCGTTGGCGAGGTCGAGGAGACGGCCGCCGCTGCGCCGGTTCTCGGAGAGCGAATAGCGGTCGGCGGGGCTGCCGTCCGCGTGCGGGAAGTGCTCGGGGAAGTCGTCGAGGTTGGCGACGGAGGCGCCCCGCCAGCCGTAGATGGCCTGGCAGGGGTCGCCGACGGCGGTCACCGCGTGGCCGGTGGGCGTGCCCGTGGGGCCTTGGCCGAAGAGGCCGGCGAGCAGGAGCCGCTGGGCGACGGACGTGTCCTGGTACTCGTCGAGGAGGACGACCCGGAACTCGTCGCGGAGGATCTCGCCGACCTCGGGCCGGGTGGTGGCCAGCTCGGCGGAGCGGGCGATCTGGTCGCCGAAGTCGAGCAGGTCGCGGGAGCGCTTGGCGGCCCGGTAGCGGACGACGAGGTCGAGGAGTTCGCGTCGGGCGGTGGCGGCCTCGGGGATCTTCCGCAGCTCGGCGTTGCTGAGCTTGGCGTCGGCGAGGGCGGTGAGCAGCGCGGAGTCGTACGAAAGCAGTCTTTCCGGCGGTACGAGGTGTTCGGCGAGCTCGGCGTCGAGGGCGAGCAGGTCGGTGATCAGGGTCGGGAAGGAGCGGGTGAGCGCCGGGTACGGGCCGGGGGCCTCGCGCAGGACGCGGGCGGCGAGCTGGTAGCGGGTGGCGTCGGCGAGGAGCCGGGAGGTGGGTTCGAGGCCGATGCGGAGGCCGTGGTCGGTGAGGAGCTGCCCGGCGAACGCGTGGTAGGTGGAGATCCGGGGCTCGCCCGGCATGTAGTAGGGGTCGGCGGGCACCGCCGTCGTTGAGGGGTGGTGGCCGGGCGACGGCTGGGCCGGGTCGATGACGTCGGGGTCGGTCACTCCGGCGCGGACGAGGGCGGTGCGGACGCGCTCGGCGAGCTCACCGGCGGCCTTGTTGGTGAAAGTGAGGCCGAGGACCTGCTCGGGGGCGACCTGGCCCGTGCCGACCAGCCAGACCACGCGGGCGGCCATCACCGTCGTCTTGCCGGAGCCGGCTCCGGCCACGACGACCTGCGGGGCGAGCGGCGCGGTGATGCAGGCCGTCTGCTCCGGGGTGAACGGGATGCCGAGGAGCTCCTTGAGCTGCTCGGGGTCGGTGATGCGTGCGGTCACCTCAAAGAGGCTAACGGGGACGACCGACAGTCCGGTCCGTCCCGGGCGTTCCGGGTCGGATCGCAGGGGAGAGCTGCCTCACGCGGGCGTGCCCCGGTCCAGCTTCGACAGGTCCACCGTCTCGGCGGCGGGCGGGATCACGACCCGGACGGGCTTGTCGTAGTCGGAGAGCTGTATCTCGCCGGGTTCCTCGCCACCGGCCTTGACCATCTTCAGGATGTACGGCTTGCCCTCCTGGGAGACGGAGACGGTGGTGGTCTCGCCGTCGGTCTTCTTCTTCACCAGGTTCGCGACGGGGGTGCCGTCGACCTCGGAGTCGGGGCCCCTGGTCAGTCCGCGGCGCTCCTCCTTGTCGTCGCCGAGGTCGGCGAGGAGCGACTTCAGGTCGCAGACGCCGCTGAGGTCGGCGCTGCCGGCCTGCCCCGGGGCGATCTTCAGCCAGCGGCCCTTGACCAGCTCGATCGTGGCGTCGATCTGGGCGTCGGGCACCCCCTGGGAGGCCATGGAGACGCGCCAGAAGGGCTCGTCGCCCTTCATGTAGGTGATCCGATCGATCTTGCGGAGCTCGGCGGTGCCGCCCTTGATCTTCATCACGCCGGTGCACTCGTCGCGGTCGTTCACGGCGAAGTCGATGTCGAGGGGCTGTCCCTCCGTGACGACCCGGCCGGTCATCCGGAGCGAGGTCGCCGACTGGGTCGCGGTGACCGCCCTGTCGCCGATCTCGTCGGCGGTGAGACCGGAGAACGGATCGGGCGACGGTGCCGACACCGAGGGTGCGGCGGCCGCGGCACCGGTCGTCGCGGCACCGCCCGTCGCGGCCCAGGCCGCGACGGGCGCGGGACCTGTGACGACGGCGACGGCGCAGACGACGGCCGCGACGCGGAGCTTTCGGTGGGACGCCATGGGGGCCTCCTCGCGGTTTTCCCGAGCCCTGTCCACCAGGGTCTCCTCCCGCGCGCGTGCCTGCGACTCCGCGCCCCGGGGCCGTCCCGTCAGTCGACGTCAGTCGACGACCTGGCGGCCCTCCGGCTGGGCGCTGCACGAGGCGCGGAACGAGCAGTTCGTGCAGTGCTGGCCGGTGGTGGGGGTGAAGCGCTCGTCGAGGACCCGGCCGGCGGCGTTGGCGAGCAGCTCGCCGACCCACTCGCCGGCGAGCGGTTCCTGCGCCTGGACCTTGGGGAGGGCGTCGCCGCCCTCCTTCTGCGGGGCGGCCTGCCGCAGCTGTACGAGCTCGGCGCCGCCGGGTTCCGGTCGCCTGCCGTCGAGGACCTCGTCGAGGGCGCCCTCGCGGACCGCGAGCTGGTAGACGGCGAGCTGCGGGTGGTGGGCGACCTCGTCCTTGGTGGGCGCGGACTTGCCGGTCTTGAAGTCGACGACGTACGCGCGGCCCTGCTCGTCGGTCTCGACGCGGTCCATGGAGCCGCGGATGCGGACCTCGTACGCGCCCGCCTCCAGGGTCACGTCGAAGTCGTGCTCCGAGGCGGCCGGGGTGCGGCCGCCCCGGTCCATGACGTGCCAGCTCAGGAAGCGTTCGAGCGCCACGCGCGCGTTCTGCTTCTCCTGGGCCGACTTCCAGGGCGCGTCGAACGCGAGGGCGTCCCACACGGAGTCCAGCCGGGCCATGAGGACGTCGAGGTCGGCGGGGGTACGGCCGGAGGCGACCTCGTCGGCGAGGACGTGGACGACGTTGCCGAAACCCTGGGCCGCGGTGGCGGGGGCCGCGGCCTTGACCTCGCGGCCCAGGAACCACTGGAGGGAGCAGGTGCTCACCAGGTTGTCCAGGGAGCTCGGCGAGAGGGCGACGGGCCGGTCGCGGTCGCGCAGCGGCTCCGGGCCGCGGGTCGGCTCGAACAGTCCCCACCAGCGGTCCGGGTGCGCGGCCGGGACGAGCGGCTGGCCGTCCTCGTCGGTGAGCGCGGCGAGCTCGGCGAGGCGGTGGGCGGCGGCGTCGCGGAGCGCGGGCGAGGCGTCCGGGTCGACGGTGGTGGCGCGCAGTTCGGCGACCAGGGCGGACACGGCGAGGGGGCGGCGGGGGCGGCCTGGCACGTCCTTCGGCTCGGCGCCGAGCTCGGTGAGGAAGCGGGAGGGCTGGTCGCCGTCCTCCGCGGCGGCCTTCACGGCGGTGACGACGAGCCGGTCACGCGCGCGCGTGGCGGCCACGTAGAAGAGGCGGCGCTCCTCGGCGAGGAGGGCGCCGGGGGTGAGGGGCTCGGCGAGGCCGTCGCGGCCGATGCGGTCGGCCTCCAGGAGGGAGCCGCGGCGGCGCAGGTCGGGCCAGAGGCCCTCCTGGACCCCGGCGACGACGACGAGGCTCCACTCCAGGCCCTTGGAACGGTGGGCGGTCATGAGGCGGACCGCGTCGGGGCGGGTGTGGCGGCGGGTGAGGGTGTCGGCGGCGATGTCCTGAGCGTCGAGCTCCTCGAGGAAGTTGAGGACGCCGCGGCCTCCGACGCGTTCCTCGGCGCGGGCGGCGGTCTCGAAGAGGGCGCAGACGGCGTCGAGGTCGCGGTCGGCGTTGCGCCCGGCGGGCCCGCCGCGGAGCGCGGCGCGCTCCAGGCGGCCGGGCCAGGGGGTGCGGCTCCAGAGCACCCAGAGGGCCTCCTCGGCGGTGCCGCCGGCCGCGAGGAGCGTCCGGGTCTCCTGGAGGAGCTGCCCGAGCCGCTGGGCACCGCGCGCGTACGCCGGATCGTGGGCGGCGAGGCGTTCGGGTTCGGCGAGGGCACGGGCGAGGAGGGTGTCGGAGGGTGCGGGGACCTTGTTGCCTCCGGCGCGCTCCTCGTCGCGGAGGGCGCGGCCGAGGCGTCGCAGATCGGCCGGGTCCACTCCGGCGAGGGGCGAGGCGAGGAGTTCGAGTGCGGTTTCGACGGGGAGCCAGGTGGGGGCGGGTGCGGGCTCGACGGGTGCGGGCTCGACGCGCGCGGGGTCGACGGGTGCGGGCTCGACGGGTGCGGGCTCGACGCGCGCGGCGTCCGAAAGGGGCGCCGACGGTGCGGCGCCGTCGTGGGTTGTGCCCTCCCTCCCCCAGACTTCGTCCGGGGATGCCCCCATCGCCCTTGCGGAACGTTTGCCCACAACGGGGTCCGTCGCCGACACGGCCCGCAGCGCCAGCAGCAGTGGGGCCACCGCTGGTTCGTGGCGCAACGGCGTGTCCGCCGCGTCCGTTTCCACCGGGACTCCCGCCGAGGTGAGGGCGCGGCGGAGGGACGGCAGGGAGGCGGCGGCGCGGGTGAGGACGGCCATGTCCTGCCAGGGGACGCCGTCCTCCAGGTGGGCGCGGCGCAGCAGGTCGGCGATGTTCTCGGCCTCCGCCGACGCCGTCGGGTACGTGTACGCCTCCGCCCCGCCCCCGTCCCGTACCGCCGTGAGGTCCCGGTGGGCGCGGACCTTGTCGGCGGGGAGCCGGGGCATCGGCATCCGCTGGGCGAGCAGCCGGGTCGCCTTGAGCAGCTCGGCGCCCGAGCGGCGCGCGGTGCGCAGGACCCGGACGTCCGCGCCGCCGAAGGACGCGGGGAAGTCGAGGATGCCGTTCACGTCGGCGCCCCGGAAGGCGTAGATGGACTGGTCGGGGTCGCCGAAGGCGACGACCGTGCGGCGGCCGCCGGCCGCCAGCGCGTGCAGCAGCCGGACCTGTGCCGGGTCGGTGTCCTGGTACTCGTCGACGTAGATCGCGTCGTACGCGGGCAGGCTGATGTCCTCGGCGAGGAGCACGGCCCGGTGGACGAGTTCCGTGTAGTCGAGGACGCCCTGGAGGTCGAGGACGTCGAGGTACTCGGCGAGGAAGCCGGCCGCGGCCTTCCAGTCGGGCCGGCCGACCCGCTCCGCGAAGCGGGCGAGGGCGTCCGGTCCGAGGCCCAGCTCGCGGGAGCGCGCGAGGACGGCCCGTACCTCGTCGGCGAAGCCGCGGGTGGTGAGGCAGGCGCGGAGTTCGTCGGGCCAGCGGATGCTTCCGAGGCCGGCCTTCTCCAGGTCGATGTGGCCGGCGAGCAGTTCCCGTACGGCCAGGTCCTGCTCGGGTCCGGAGAGCAGCCGCAGCGGTTCGGCGAAGAGTTCGGCGTCCTGGTGGGCGCGGATCAGGGCGTAGCAGTAGGAATGGAAGGTGGTGGCCTGCGGCGGGCGCCGACCGCCGAGCCGGGCGGCCATGCGGTCGCGGAGTTCGACGGCGGCCTTGCGGCTGAAGGTGAGCACGAGGAGCCGTTCGGGGTCGGCGCCCTGCTCCATCCGGGCGGCGACGGCCTCGACGAGGGTCGTCGTCTTGCCGGTGCCGGGTCCGGCGAGGACGAGAAGAGGTCCGCCGCCGTGGTCAACCACTTCGCGTTGGGTTGCGTCCAGCTGAGGGGGATCCATCGGGGCCGGCGTGGTACGCACCAGTCGGTACGCGCCCGGGTTCCGCTGCCGGCCCGAACCCGGGTACGGCTGTCCCTGGTACGGCGGCGTACGCCGGGTGGTCGAGGAGGTACTCACGTGGGTCGCCGGTCCTGGTGGGAGTGGTGGTGCGGGTGAGGCGGCCGTCCGCCGCGGCCGGCCGTCGGGCTCGCCGGCCCGCCGTCGCCTCGGGAGACGCGAACGTCGACGTTACGCGAAACGGCCCGCCGCCGAGCCGTACTCCGCGCCCCGTTCCGTACCGCGTACGTCCCGTCCGGCGCCGCTCACGCCGTGTCCCGCCCGGTCGTCCCCGGTCGGCGCGCTCAGGTGTGAGTTCCGTCCCAGCGCGCCCGCCGCATGTCGATCCTGGGCAGGTGTCCCTCGGCCGCCGGACCCCGCTCGCGCAGCGGCGTGCCCTCCTCGCGGTAGTGGTCGAGGGCCCTCAGCTCGTGCCCGGGGAGCAGCGTGCCGTCCGCGCGGACCACCCGCCACCAGGGCGCCGTCCCGCCGTACAGGGCCATGACCCGGCCGACCTGGCGGGGCCCGCCCTCGCCCAGCCATTCGGCGACGTCGCCGTAGGTCATCACCCGGCCGGGCGGGATCCCGTCGGCGACGTCGAGCACCCGCTCCGCGTACTCGGGCAGTTCTCCGGTCTCCCCCACGGGCACCTCCATGCTCATCCGCCCCATCCTGCCTCACCCCACCGACATGGCCCTGATGCCTCCGTGCGGCGGCTCTTCGTGCCACCATCGTGCGGGCGGTGACTGGTGATACGAGATCAAGAGCGACAAGTACAAGAACCAGAGCAAGAACAACAGCAGGACCTACAGCCGCGACAACAGCGAGAACGAGAACGACAAGACGCGCATGCAGAGACGGACATGGTGATGGCCCCGGACACCCAGCCCCCCGAGGAGGGCAAGGCCGACGTGCCCGAGCGGGTCTCCGGCGACGAACCGCTGCTCGCCGCCCGCGTCCACCGGCCCTCGGACCTGATGCGGCTGCTCGCCGGTCTGCTCGCCATCGGGCTCGTCATCGCCGTCGCCGCGTTCGCCCACGCGACGACCTCGGGCCTCGAGGAGGACATCAACAAGGGCGCCGTCGGCGCACCCGATGTCTTCGTCAAGATCGCCGGTCTCGTCTCCTCCATCGCCGTCCTGCTCGTCCCCGTAGCCTTCGCCATCGAACGCCTGATCAAACGTGACGGGCTGCGCATCGCGGACGGCGTCCTCGCCGCCGTGCTCGCGCACGGCCTCACCCTCGCCACCGACCTCTGGGTCGCCCAGGCCGCCCCCGGCACCATCCAGGACGCGCTGACCCAGCCGGCGTCCGGGGGCGGGCTCACCGACCCCGTGCACAACTACCTCGCGCCGGTGATCGCGTACATGACCGCCGTCGGCATGGCCCGCAGGCCGCGCTGGCGGGTGTCGCTCTGGGTGGTGCTGCTGCTCGACGCCTTCACCATGCTGGTGGCCGGCTACACCACCGCGCTCTCGATCGTCCTGACCGTCCTGATCGGCTGGACGGTGGCGTACGGCACGCTGTACGCGGTCGGCTCCCCCAACGTCCGGCCCACCGGACAGACCCTCCTCGCCGGTCTGCGCCGGGTCGGCTTCCGGCCGGTCACGGCGCTGCGCGCCGAGGGCGTGCCCGACTCGTCGGACAGCGGCGACCGGGGCCGCCGGTACATCGTGACCCTGGAGGACGGGCCTCCGCTCGACGTCACCGTCGTCGACCGCGAGCAGCAGGCACACGGCTTCTTCTACCGCGCGTGGCGGCGGATCACCCTGCGGACGATCACCACCCGCCGGTCGATCGTCTCGCTGCGGCAGGCCCTGGAGCAGGAGGCGCTCCTCGCGTACGCGGCGATCGCCGCCGGGGCGAACGCGCCGAAGCTGATCGCCACCTCCGAGCTCGGCCCGGACGCCGTGATGCTCGTCTACGAGCACATCGGCGGCCGCAGCCTCGACTCGCTCGACGACGACGACATCACCGACGAGCTGGTCCGCAGCGCCTGGCGGCAGGTACGGGCGCTCCAGTCGCGCCGGATCGCGCACCGCCGACTCACGGGCGACGCGATTCTGGTGGATCGTTCCGGCAGGGTGATCCTCACCGATCTGCGGGGCGGCGAGATCGCGGCCGGCGACCTGATCCTGCGGATGGACATCGCCCAGCTGCTCACCACCCTCGGTCTGCGGGTCGGTGCCGAGCGCACGGTCGCCGCGGCCGTCGAGGTGCTCGGCCCGGACGCCGTCGCCGACTGCCTGCCGCTGCTCCAGCCGATCGCGCTGAGCCGCTCCACGCGCGCGACGCTGCGGAAACGGGCCCGGGAACGGTCGGCCCGCGAGCGGGAGGCCGTGCTCGCGGCCTCGGAGACGGCCAAGCACGAGCGGGAACTGGCGAAGGCCCAGGCCGCGGAGGCCGCCGCGGCCCCGACAGCCGTACGGGCGGAGACCAAGGCCGAGAAGAAGGCGGACAAGAAGGCCGAGAAGCGGGCCCTGGACACGGCGCTCGACGAGGCCCGCGAGGAGGACCTGCTGGCCCAGATCCGGCAGCAGGTGCTCCTGATCCGCCCGCAGGCGCCGGCCGAGCCGGTCCGGCTCGAGCGGATCAAGCCGCGGACCCTGGTCAGTCTGATCGCGGGCGCGGTCGCCGCCTACTTCCTGCTGTCGCAGATCTCCCGGACGCCGCTGTCGACGATCAGCGAGGCGGACTGGCGGTGGGTGGCGGCCGCGGTGCTGTTCTCCGCGGTCAGCTATGTGGCGGCGGCGATGAGCCTGCTCGGCTTCGTGCCGGAGCGGGTCGGGTTCTGGCGGACGGTGGTGGCGCAGGTCGCCGGCTCGTTCGTGAAGATCGTCGCCCCGGCGGCGGTCGGCGGTGTCGCCCTGAACACCCGCTTCCTCCAGCGCTCGGGGGTACGGCCGGGCCTCGCGGTGGCGAGCGTCGGCGCCTCCCAGCTCTTCGGCCTCGGGGCGCACATCCTGCTCCTGCTCGCCTTCGGCTATCTGACGGGAACGGAGCGGTCGCAGTCCTTCACCCCGTCGAGGACGGTCATCGCCGGTCTCCTCACCGTCGCGGTGCTCGTGCTCGTCGTGACGGCGATCCCGTTCATGCGGAAGTTCGTCTCGACCCGGCTGCGCTCGCTCTTCGCGGGTGTGGTGCCGCGCATGCTGGACGTGCTCCAGCGGCCGATGAAGCTGGTCACCGGCATCGGCGGGATGCTGCTGCTCACCCTCACCTTCGTGCTCTGCCTGGACGCCTCGATCCGGGCCTTCGACCACAACAACGTGTCGATCAGCTACGCGAGCGTGGCGGTCGTCTTCCTCGCGGGCAACGCGCTCGGCTCGGCGGCGCCGACCCCGGGCGGCGTGGGAGCGGTCGAGACCGCGCTCACCATCGGCCTGGTGGCCGTCGGCCTCCCCATCGAGGTCGCCACCCCGGCCGTCCTGCTCTACCGCCTGCTGACCCTGTGGATCCCGGTCCTCCCGGGCTGGCTCTGCTTCAACTGGCTGACGAAGCGCGAGGCGCTGTAGGGCCTGTCCGGTCGGGCCCCGGGCGGCGCGGTCGGGCCCCGGGCGGCGCGGTCGTGTCCGCGTGCCACCCGCATGGCCCCCCGTCCCGCGCGGCGGCGGGGGCCGCGGCCCACCATGGGCCTATGCCGATCTCCGCCGCGCAGCGCGCCGCTCTGCTCACCGCCACCACCGTGCTGCTCGCCGCCGGGTGCTCGGACGGGGGCGACGAGGCGGAGGGGACGAAGCCGAGCGGAACGGCCGGGCTCTCCGCGCTGGCGGCGCAGAAACTGTCCTGGGCCCCGTGCCCGGCACCGTCCGCCGCCGAGGGCGGCGGGCCCGCACCCTCCCCGCTGCCCGGGGGCGCCGCCTGGGAGTGCTCCTTCCTCCAGACCCCGCTCGACTGGTCGGTGCCGGAGGGCGAGACGATCGAGCTCGCGCTGATCCGGGCCCGGGCCCGCGACCAGGACCGGCGGATCGGTTCGCTCGTCTTCAACTTCGGCGGGCCGGGCGGCTCCGGCGTCACCGGGCTGCCCGGGTTCGCCACCGAGTACGAGACCCTGCGCGGCCGCTACGACCTGGTCTCCTTCGACCCGCGCGGGGTGGGCCGCAGCGACCCGGTGGAATGCCTCACCGACAAGGAGCTCGACGCCTACTACGCCCTCGACTTCTCGCCCGACGACGAGGCCGAGGAGCGGACGCTCTCGGACGCCCAGAAGAGGTACACGGCGGGCTGCGACAAGGACGCGGGGCCGGCCCTGCCGCACGTCGGCACCGAGAACGCCGCCCGCGACCTGGACCTGATGCGCCAGGTCCTCGGCGACGACAAGCTCCACTACTTCGGCATCTCGTACGGCACCGAACTCGGCGGCGTCTACGCCCATCTCTTCCCGAAGAACGTCGGCCGGACCGTCTTCGACGCCGTCGTCGACCCGGACGCCGGCGTCGAGGACGGGGCCCTCGGCCAGGCGAAGGGCTTCCAGCTCGCCCTGGACAACTTCGCCCAGGACTGTGTGGACCGCGGCGAGGAGTGCACCCTGCCCGGCTCGACCGTCGCCGAGATCGAGACCTTCGTGACCGACCTCCTCGCCTCCCTCGACAAGGAGCCGATCGCCGGCATCGGCGAGCGCGAGCTCACCCAGACGCAGGCCACCAACGGCATCGCGCAGGCCCTCTACTCCAAGGAGTTGTGGACCTATCTGGAGCAGGGCCTCTCCGACGCCGAGGGCGGCGACGGAGGGCTGCTCCTCACCCTCTCCGACTCGATGAACGGGCGCGGCCAGACCGGCTCCTACAGCAACATCCAGGCCGCCAACGCCGCCATCAACTGCGTCGACTTCAAGGAGCGTTACACCCTCGGCCAGGCCAAGGAGCGGCTCGGCGAGTTCCGCGAGGCCTCCCCCGTCTTCGGCGACTTCATGGGCTGGGCGCTCTCCAGCTGCTCGCAGTGGCCGGTGCCCGGGACCTGGGAGCACCCGGACGTCTCCGCTCCGGGCGCGGCGCCGATCCTGGTCATCGGCAACACCGGCGACCCGGCCACGCCCTACGAGGGCGCCCGCGCGATGGTGAAGGCGCTCGGCGACGGCGTCGGCGTGGAGCTGACGTACGAGGGCGAGGGCCACGGCGCCTACAACAGCGGCAACGCGTGTGTGAAGAAGGCGGTCGACGCCTACCTCCTGGACGGCAAGGTCCCGGCCTCCGGCACCGTCTGCAAGTAGCCCGCAGGGCTCCCCCTAGGATGGGCCCCCCTGTCGGGCACCTGGGGGGAACACATGTCCATACGCATACGGGCGGCGGTCCTGGCCGTCACCGGCCTGCTGGTCGCGGGCTGCACGAGCGCCGGCGGCGGAGCACCCGCCACCACGCCGAGCCCGACCACGTCCGACGCCAAGCCGTCGGCCACCACCGCCGCCCCCTCGGCCACCGCCACCACTCCCCCGCTCCCTGCTGCTCTCACCGGCCAGCGCCCCGACTGGCGGTCCTGCCCGGCTCCCGGCCCCGACACGGCGAAGCCCGGCAAGAACTGGCGCTGCGCCACCGTGAAGGTGCCGCTCGACCACGCGAAGCCCGAGGGCGCGACGATCCCGATCGCGCTGATCCGCAAGGAGGCCGGCCGCGAGGCCGACCGCATCGGCTCGCTGCTCTTCAACTTCGGCGGACCCGGCGCCTCGGGCGTCGACATCCTGCCGCAGGTCGAGGAGGACTACGGCAAGCTCGGCGAGCGCTACGACCTGGTGGGCTTCGACCCGCGCGGCGTCAGCCGCAGCTCCGGTGTCGTCTGCCGCACCGACGCCGAGCAGGCCGCCGCCGAGGCCACCGTCGACGTCACCCCGGACTCGGCCGCCGAGGAGGCCGCGTACCTGAAGGACAACGCCGCCTTCGGCGCCGGCTGCGCCCGTCGCTCCGGCACGGTCCTCCCGCACACCACGACCACCGCGACAGCCCGTGACCTGGACCTGATCCGGCAGGTCCTCGGGGACGACAAGCTCCACTACTTCGGCATCTCGTACGGGACCCAGCTCGGCGGCACGTACGCGCACCTCTTCCCGCGGAACGTGGGCCGGATCGTCCTCGACGCGGTCGTCGACCCGACCGCCGACGCCGTCGGGCACGCCCGCCACCAGACGATCGGCTTCCAGCGGGCCCTGGGCAACTACCTGAAGAGCACCGGCCAGGACCCCGAGGCCGGGACCGAGCGGATCGAGCGCCTGCTGCGGAAGCTCGACCGCGCGCCGCTGGCCGTCGGCGAGCGGAAGCTCACCGAGGGCCTGGCGCTCACGGGCATCGCGGTGACGCTGTACGGGCAGCCCAACTGGCCCCTCCTGACGGCGGCCCTGGCGGACGCCGAGAAGGGTCGCGGCGGCGCCCTGCTCGAACTCGCCGACTTCTACAACGACCGTGACGCGAACGGCCACTACGCCACCCAGACGCACTCGCAGCGGGCGATCTCCTGCGCCGACTCCAGCGCGCGGCCGACCGCGGCGGACGCGAAGGCGCTGATCCCCGAATTCCGGCGCCTCTCCCCCGTGTTCGGCGCCTTCCTCGCCTGGGACACGGCCGGCTGGTGCGCCGAGTGGCCGGTGAAGGGCGAGCGGGCGACCCCGGAGGCGAGCGCCCCGGGCTCCGCCCCGGTCCTGGTCGTCGGCACGACGGGCGACCCGGCGACCCCGTACGAGGGCGCGGAGAAGATGGCGAAGGAGCTCGGCAAGGGCGTCGGCGTCCTGGTCACCAACGAGGGCGAGGGGCACGGCGCGTACGGCACGTCGTCCTGTGTGACGCGGACGGTCGACGCGTACCTCCTGGACGGCAAGGTCCCCTCGTACGGCAAGACCTGTTCCAGCGGGGCGGCTCGTAGCGGGGCGTGACCCGTGGCGGGGCGACCCGTAGCAGGGCATGACCCGCAGCGGGGCATGACCCGTAGCGGGGCATGAGAAAGGGCCCGGACCTCGTGCCGAGGTTCGGGCCCTTCCGTTCGGCCGACTAGTAGACCGGCTTCTCGGGCTCGATCTGGTGGACCCAGCCGATCACGCCGCCGCCGACGTGCACCGCGTCGGCGAAGCCCGCGGACTTGAGCACGGCGAGGACCTCCGCACTGCGGACACCCGTCTTGCAGTGCAGGACGATCCGCTTGTCCTGCGGGAGGTCCTGGAGGGCGCTGCCCATCAGGAACTCGTTCTTCGGGATCAGACGCGCGCCCGGGATCGAGACGATCTCGTACTCGTTGACCTCGCGGACATCGATGATGTCGATGTTCTCGCCGTCGTCGATCCACTCCTTGAGCTGCTTGGGAGTGATCGTGGAGCCGAGCGCCGCCTCCTGGGCCTCCTCGGACACGACGCCGCAGAAGGCCTCGTAGTCGATGAGCTCGGTGACGGTCGGGTTCTCGCCGCAGACCGCGCAGTTCGGGTCCTTGCGGACCTTCACCTGGCGGTACTGCATCTCCAGGGCGTCGTAGATCATCAGGCGGCCGACCAGCGGGTCGCCCACGCCGGCGAGGACCTTGATGGCCTCGGTGACCTGGATGGAGCCGATGGACGCGCACAGCACGCCCAGGACGCCGCCCTCGGCGCAGGACGGGACCATGCCCGGCGGCGGGGGCTCCGGGTAGAGGCAGCGGTAGCAGGGGCCGTACTCGGACCAGAAGACGGACGCCTGGCCGTCGAAGCGGTAGATCGAACCCCAGACGTACGGCTTGTTCAGCAGCACGCAGGCGTCGTTCACCAGGTAACGGGTGGCGAAGTTGTCGGTGCCGTCGACGATCAGGTCGTACTGGCTGAAGATGTCCATCACGTTCTCGGCCTCGAGCCGCTCTTCGTGGAGGATCACGTTCACGTACGGGTTGATGCCGAGCACGCTGTCGCGCGCCGAAGCGGCCTTGGAGCGGCCGATGTCGGCCTGGCTGTGGATGATCTGGCGCTGGAGATTCGACTCGTCGACCTCGTCGAACTCCACGATGCCGAGCGTGCCCACGCCGGCGGCGGCCAGGTACATCAGCGCCGGCGAGCCGAGGCCGCCGGCACCGACACACAGCACCTTGGCGTTCTTCAGCCGCTTCTGCCCGTCCATCCCGACGTCCGGGATGATCAGGTGGCGGGAGTACCTGCGGACCTCGTCTACGGTGAGCTCGGCAGCCGGCTCGACCAGGGGTGGCAGCGACACGGGGACTCCGGTTGTCGGTATGTCAGTACGGTTGTTCTCCCCGTAACACTGCCACGCTCCTCCTCATTCCGAGACACCCGGTCCGATCCGCGAGACGATTTCGTCCCAGTAGCCGGGCAGCGAGTGGAATGGCGCACTTTGTCCCTGGCCCCCCGCGCGGTCGGTGAAGAAGATCGTCCCGGCTCCCTGCCAGCGGGCGATCCGCAGGGCCTCGTCCAGGTGGGTGCGGGGAACGCCGTGCACGAGATGGACGAACTTCGCCTCCGTGTACTCGGCCGTCCACTCGGCCACCTGCGACCAGCGGTAGTCCGCCCAGGCGCCCGAGAAGGTCACCAGCTGGTCGGCGGTCTCGGCGTATCCCGGGTGGGGATGGGTGCCGTGGCCGAGGACGAGGTGGGCCTCGCCGCCGAGGACCGCCTCCAGGGTCGCGGTGACCCGCCGCACCCCGGCCAGGTCCGCCCGGTCCGCGGGGCAGCGGTCCAGGTAGTAGCCGTCGACCTTGTACCAGTCGACGAAGCGGTGGGCGTCCGAGACCAGCTCCCCGAAGGGCCGGGAGCCGTACGCGGCGTCCAGGTGCCCGAGGACCCTGACCCCGGCGTTACGGAGCCTGCCCGCCGCCTCCAGGCAGTGCGGGTCGGGGCGGCTGCCCGGACCGTCCGCCACGTTGAGCACCGCCCAGTGCAGCGGGGTCCCGGGGCGGGTCAGCTCGCCCCACTCGACGGGGGCGAGCAGCGGGTGGGCGTAGCCGGGCACGCCCACCCCGAGGGCCTCCTTCACCGCCCCCGTGATCGCCGTCAGATGCGACACGCCGCCTCCATCCAGATGTCGGCGAGCGACTCCTCCAGGTTGATCCGGGGCCGCCAGCCGAGCCGGTCGCGGGCGGTCCGGACGTCGGCCTGCTGCCAGGGGCCGCAGCCGTCGGGGTACGGGTAGGGGGCGGCGGCCAGCTGGTCGGCGATGGTGCCCTCGGTGCGGGGGGCGCCGATCATCGGGCGCTGCGGCATGCCGTGCGGGGCGTCCAGCTCGTGCAGGTTGCCGGAGTAGCCGGCGACCCTGGCGAGGACGGCGGCGGCGTCCCGGAGCCGGACCGCGCGGCCGGTGCCGATGTTGACGACGCCCTGGGCGGCGGAGAGCGAGGCCGCGTGCACGGCCCGCGCCACGTCCCGCACGTCGACGAAGTCCCGCTGCACGCCGAGGCCGCTGAGCTTGAGCTCACCGTCGCCGGCCTGCATGGCCCGGCGCATCGCCTCGGCGAGCCGGCCGAGCGGCGAGCCGGCGGGGGTGCCGGGGCCGACGGGCGAGAAGACGCGGAGGACCACGGCGTCGAGGCCGGAGCCCAGGACGAGTTCGGTCGCCGCCAGCTTCGACACCCCGTACGGGCCGCCGGGGCGGGGTACGGCGTCCTCGGCGGTGGAGGAGCCGGGCTGGCTCGGCCCGTACTCCGAGGCGCAGCCGACCTGGACGAGCCGGGCGCCGCAGCCGCTGCGGCGCAGGGCCTCGCAGACGGTGGCGACGGCGACGGTGTTGTGCCGGGTCAGGTCGCGGGCGCCGCCGCGGGTGGCGCCGGCGCAGTTGACGACGACCCCCGGGTGGACGGCGTCGAGGAACCGGGTCAGCGCGCCCGGGCTGCCGGAGGCGAGGTCGAAGCGGACGTCGGCGTCGTCGCCCCGGCCGAGCGCGGTGAGGTGGACGGCCGGGTCGGCGAGCAGCCGGTCCGCGACGAAGCGTCCGATGAAGCCGTTGGCTCCGAGCAGCAGCACCCTCATCGTGCGGCCCCTTCGTGCCGACCGGCCGTTCCTTGGGGTTGCGGGGTCATGGTCTTCGATCTCCTTGCGGGGTGATGAGAGAGGTGGCGGGGTACGCCCGCGGCGTCGGCTCCGCGGGTGCGAAGGGGTTTCCTGGCGGGAGGCTCGGCGAGGTGGGGGTTGCTGTGGTCGCCCGGCCTCCGGCGGGGTCTCACGGGGTGGCGTGGGCCGAGGCCCGGGCAAGGGAGCCGGTCGCGTGGGCCAGCAGGCCGAGCGCGGCGGCGCCGCAGACGAGGGTGGGTACGGCCCCGGCGCCCCAGGTGTCGACGACGGCCCGCACGGGGGCGGCGAGCGCGTCGAAGCCGGGGACGGGGACTCGGGCGGCGAGGACGCTCGTGAGGGCGAGCGCCTCGGCTGCGCTGGCCGCGGCGAGGGCGGCCGCGGCCGTCTCGGGGAAGCCGTGGACGGTGAGGAGCCGGGCGAGCAGCAGGAGCGCTCCGAGGGCCAGGGCCCCGGAGCTGAACCCGGTGAGCCCGAGCAGGAGGGTGAGGGCGAGGAGTTGGAGGGTCACGGTGCCGAGGAGCAGCGGGCGGGTGCCGGCGGCGAAGTCGGCGAGGCCCCGGCTGTCGGCGATCCGGCGGCGTGCCCGGTCGGCGAAGAGCCGGGCGCACCAGGCGGCGGGGGCGACGGCGAGGGCGAGGGCCAGGACCGGTCCGGGGGTCAGGTCCCAGGGGCCGTCGGGGCCGCCGCTGAGCACCTGGGTGAGGAGTCCGTCGCCGCAGACCGCGTACGCCACGAGCCAGCCGGTCCAGAGCCGGGCGGCGGGCACGGTTCCGCCGGCGGGGGCCCGGAAGGGGCCGCGCCGGACGGCGAAGAGGAGTGCGGCGGTGAGCAGCAGGGCCCCGGTCGCGCCGACGGCGAGACGCACGGGCCCGTGGGTGACGGCGAGTCCGATACCGGTGAGCGCGGCGGCGGCGCCGGGGGTGAGGACGGCGAGCACCCAGGCGTCGGTGTCCCCGCGCGGGGGTGCGGGGGGCGGGGTGGGCTCGCTGCCGCGGGGCACGCGCGCGTAGAGCTCCTCGGCGAGCGAGAACACGTCCCGGTGCCGGAAGCGGGCGGCGGTCCGGTCGGTGAACCCCTGTGCTTCGAGCCCGGCGGCGATCTCCAGCGGGTCGACGGCCCGGGCACAGAGCTCCCGGTGCCGATGCATGAGCACCTTGACGGGGTCGGCGGTACCGCGCCGGGGGCGGGCGGCGGGGGCGGGGGCTCCGGCGGGGGCGGGGACTCCGACCGAGGCGGCCGCCCCCGGGTCCCGGCCAGGCAGGTCGCCCACCAGGGCGGGGGCTCCCGCCGGGGCGGGCGCTGCGGGGACCCGGCCGGGTACGTCGCCCGCCAGGGCGGGGGCGGGCGGTTCGGCCGCCAGGGCGGGGCCGGATGTCTCGGCGGACCGGGTCGGGTCGTCCGAGCCGTTCGGATCGTCCGAGCCGGTCTGATCGTCCGAGCCGGACGGACCGGAGGCGCCGGTCGCGCCGGGGGTGCTGGGCAGGTCGGACGTTCCGGGCGGGTCCGACAGGCCGTGCGTGGCGACCGGGCCCGACGTGCCGAACGGGACCGACGGGCTCGTCGTCCCGCCCTCCCGCGGGGGCGTCGTCGCCTCCCCCCGGGCCGGGGCTATCCCGTACGGCGTGGCGTCGACAGGCTCCTCGGGGGTGCGCGGGTCGCCGGTACGGGGGGTCAGTGCGGGGGCGCCGAGGAGGGCCTCGGAGCGGGCGTCCCAGGCTCCGGGGCTCGTCGGGGCGGCGGAGCCGCGCATGGGGGTGTCTCCTTCAGGCATCGGGGGCTCCCGTCCCGGCGGCCACGGCCTTGTGCGCCCAGCTGCCCGGCACGTGTGCCTCGGCGGGGTGGGCGAAGGGCACACCGTCCCCGGGCCGGTGGCGCACCGGCGCGTGGGAGAGGAGTTCCAGGTAGATACCGCGGAACGCGGCGAGGTTCTGTTCGACGGTGAAGAGTTCGAGCGCGCGGGCGCGCGCGGCGGCGCCGAGGCGGTGGCGGCGCTCGGGCTCGCGGAGCAGCGCGAGGCAGGCGTCGGCGAGCGCCCGCGGGTTGCGCGGGGGGACCACGAGGCCGGTGCCGCCGATGATCTCGACGACCGCGCCGACGTCGGTCGAGACGGTGGCCCGCGCGCAGAACATGGCCTCGACGAGGCTCGCGGGGAAGCCCTCGACGACGCTGGACAGGACGACGACCGCGGCGGAGGCGTAGGTGTCCTCCAGGGTGGGCGCCTCGGGGCCGCCGAGCTCCTCGAAGGTGACCGGGTTCTCGCCGACGGCGTGCGCGCCGGCGGCCTCGTCGGGGAAGAGCTGGGCGGCGAGCCCCTTGATGTGCGCGAGGTACGCGCCGGAGCCCGGGTCCCGTACGGGCACGGCGACGATCCTCAGCCGGGCGTCGGGCTGCCGGGCCCGGATCTCGGCGAAGGCGTGCAGCAGGGCGATGAGGTCCTTGGCGGGTTCGACCCGGCCGACCCAGACGAGGGTGGCGGGGTCGCCGCTCTCCTCGTCCTCGCCGACCTCGGCGAAGCGGTCGGCCGCCATGCCGGGGTGGACGGTGCGGATCCGGGCGCGGTCGGCGCCGCACTTCTCCTGCCAGCGGCGGGCGTGGGCGTTGCCGGGGGTGAGGAGGGCGGCCTGCCCGTAGACCTCGGCGGCGAGCCGGCCGTGGAGGGCGGCGAGGAGGGTGCGCAGGGGCGTGGAGCGGTCGGCGCCGGCGGCCGAGAGGTAGTGGGAGCGGAGCTGTACGCCGTACTCGGTGACGAGCAGCGGCGTCCCGAAGAAGCGTTTGGCCAACAGCCCGGGGAGGGCGGTGGTGCCGCCGGCGGCGGCGTGGCAGAGGTCGGCCGCGCCGAGCGCGTCCTCCGCGTACCAGTCGAGGGAGAGGGGGCGCAGGGTGCGCTCCAGGTGCTCGACGAAGGCGAGGTGGTCGGGGAGTCCCGCGGCGGCCGCGCCCCGGCGTGCGCCGGGCGCACGGCAGGCGGCTTCGAGGGTGCGGACGGCGTCGTCGGAGCGGAGCGCGCCGGGGAGCCCGCCGCGCTCGCGGGCGAGTTCGGCGAGCGCGTAGAGCCCTTCGGCGAAGGCGCTCCCGCTCGCGGCCGCCGCTTCGTTCTCCCCGGCCCCGGCGGTGTTCTCCCCGCACACGCCCACGGCCAGCCGGTGGAAGGCCTCGACGAACCGGCGCCGCTCGCGGCGGCCGTAGGCGCGGCGGGCGGCGCGGTGGTCGCCGAAGGCGGTCCGTTCGAGGAGGTTCCTGGCCGCCGGGCCGATGTCGGAGCCGCCCAGGTGGGCGGTGCGTGCGACGCGGGCGTTCGAGGGGAGCGGTCGCGGGGTGCCTGTCCCGCCGAGGGCGTACAGGTCGAACTGGTGCTGCCCGAGCCCACGTACGAGCCGCTCGCACCAGAGTCCGGACTCACCCGTGGCGTACGGGTAGCCACCCTCCGTGAGCAGTCCGATCCGCATGAGTGCACCCCCGATCTCCCTTGACGGCGGCCACCGTTGGTCCGGCGACTCGCAGCGGGAAGAACGTAAGCGGAGATACCGGTGGTGCGACGGACGGTTGTCCGTCGCACCACCGGAAGGGGTGAATGCACGTAACTTTCCCACCCCGGTAGCGTTCTGTCGCGCTACGCGGCAGAACGGTCACGGAGGGTCAGGCGACGGCCAGTCCCTGGCGCCCTTCACGGGTGGACCGCCGGAGCTCAACTCCCGGGATGGACCCAGGGGTTGGGGCGGCACTTGATTCCGTCGATGTCCAGGGACTTCGTCTGCTGCTGCATCACGGGCGCGAGCGCGCCGGGGGTGCTGCACATCACGTGGCCGTGTCCCAGCCGGTGCCCGACCTCATGATTGATGAGCATCTGGCGATACGCGGCCATCGCCTTGGGGCCGAAGGTCTCCGAGCCCTGCGCCCAGCGGAACGCGTTGATCATCACGCGGTCCGTCTGGGCCGAGTCGCAGGAGACGTTGTCGACCGTGGTGTCGAGCCCGGACTTCTCGCACCAGACGCCGGTGGTGCCGGGGCTGGCGAGCGTGATGACGAACTGGGGCTCTCCGCTGGAGATGCGCTCGAAGGTCATCTCGCCGTTGCCGGCCCAACTGCGCCGGTCGTTGAGGGTCTTGAACACGGTCGTGGCGAAGAGGTTCCGGTCGAGACCGAGCCCCTCCTCGACGTCGATCCGGTAGCGGACCAGATTCCCCTTGCCGGGTGCCTTCTGGAAGCCGGGCACGGCCTGGAACTTGCCGGAGCCCTTGAGCTTCGGGTCGATCGGGTACTGGCGGGCGATCAGCTGCTCGTACGTCGGCGGCCGGGTCGTCGCGGCGGGCGCGGGCGAGCTCGGCGGGGTGGCCCGCTCGTCGGAGCGGGAGGCGGAGGTGTCGTCCGAGGCCCGCGGGTCCGGATGTTCGGCGGCCTTGGCGGCACCGGAGGCCTCGCCCTTGTCGGCGACCTGTCCGGTGACGACGACGGCGAGGACGGTGGCGACGGCAGCGGCCGCGACCCCGGTGAGGGTGCGGCCGAGGCTGCCCTTGCCGCCCGGTTCGTCCGCCTCGGGGACGGTCTCGCGGCGGGGGCCGGGGACGAACGGCGCCTGGGGGGCCGCCTGTTCGGTCCCGTCGGGGCGGGGGGCGCCGTGCCGTGGCGCGTACGGCCGGGGCGCGGAGCCCTCCTCGTGCTGCGGATGTCCGCCCCGTACGGAGCCGCCGTAGACGGGGACACCGTGCGCGGGGGTCCCGAGGGCCGCGTGCGTCCCGGTGTCGTGGGCCCCACCGCCGTACCCGGGGCCACCGTAGGAGGGAGTGCCGTGCGCGGGAGTCCCGTGGACCGGCGTGCCGTGCGCGGGGGTTCCGTACATGGGGGTGCCCTGTGCCGGCGTCCCGTGCCTCGGGGTGCCCTGCGCCGGGGTGTACATCGGGGTTCCGTGGGCAGGAGTCCCGTACACCGGGGATCCGTGCGCCGGGGTCCCCGTCGGGTCCTGGCCTCCGCCGCCCGTGGTCCTGCGGCGGCGTCCCGTGCCGCCCTGCGGCGGGCGGGCGGTCTGCGTGCCCGGTGTCCCGGCCGCCGGCGGGGCCTGTTGGGCGGCCGACTGCTGTCCGGTGTCGGACACCGACGGCGCGGAGCCCTTGCGACTATGTCGTCCCACGCCCCGGATCAGCTCCCGCCGTGATCGGCGATCAGGTCCCGGGCGGCCTGTGCGACCGTCTCGGGGTACTCCATCATCGCCACGTGCCCCGCCTCGGGAAGGGTCAGCAGGCGCGAGCCGCGGAAGGCCGCGGCCGCCTTCCGGGCCATCCGGTACGAGACGAGCTGGTCGCGCCCACCGTAGACGAGGAGCGTCGGCGCGAGAACCCGTTCGGCCTGCCGCCACAGTCCGTGCTGGCCGCCGAGCGTGTACGCGTCGACGATGCCGCGCGAGGAGCGGGCCATCGCGTCCCAGAAGTACGGGAGCTCAAGGCGCCGCTCCATCTCCTCGACGGCGTACCTGAGGCCCTCGTCGGTGACCCGCCCGGGATCCCCGTAACAGAGCGCGAGGACACCGCGGACGCGCTGCTCGGGCGTCCAGTCCCTGGTGAGCCTCGCGAAGGCCGAGGCGACGCCGGGCACCGCGAGCAGCACCGTGGGCCAGGCCGTGCGCTGGGCGCGCAGCTCGGGCAGCGCCGGCGAGACGAGGGTGAGGGTGCGGACCAGGTCGGGACGCGCCGCTGCGACGCGGGTGGCGACGGCGCCGCCCAGCGAGTTGCCGAAGAGATGGACCGGTCCCCGACCCGTGGAGTCGAGGAACCGGATGACGGCGCGCGCGTGCCCGGTGACCGAGTAGTTGCCGTCGTCGGGCGGCGGCGAGTCGCCGAAGCCGGGCAGGTCGACCGCCTCGCCGTCGACGACGTCCGCGAGCAGCGGCATCAGGGTGGACCAGTTCTGCGAGGAACCACCGAGGCCGTGGACGTACAGCGCGGGCGGCAGACCGGGCTGGACGCCCGGCCGGGCACGCACGGTGAGAGTGAGTCCGGGCAGCGAGACGGAGCGGAGCTCCTCGCCGTCGGCGACCCGTACGGCGCGCGCGGGGCGCGACGCGGGTGGCGCGGCAGCGGTCCGGGTTTCCGGCAGCTCGGTCGACGACATGGCCGCAATATTACGAGACGATCACGCGCCGACGCGTGTGGGTGCGGTCACAGGTGCGTATGCGGCGAGCCGCGTGTGCTCCTACGCTCGGAGAGAGGGCCATCGGAGACGACCGCGACCCGCAGCTCCGGAAGGAACCTCATGACTGTCGATCCGACCGAGCCGGACACATTCCCCGAGGAAGAGGACGTCGTGCTGGACCAGGAGATCCCGGAGGCCGACGCTGCCGAGCAGCACACCGAACTGCAGCAACGCGAGGACGAACCGGTCACCCATGTCGAGCGCGACTCGGCGAACGAGGCGGACTCGTCCGAACAGACGCGTGTCGTCACCCTGGACGAGGACGACTACCGCTGAGCGGACGGCTTACCGCTGATTTGTTCGGTTTAATCTTGAATCGACTGTCGACCTGGGCGTCCGGTCCGTGAAATTCTGCGTTCGCACCGCGCACAGCCGGGTTACCCAAAAGTACGATGGCGGCGCGCGCGACAGCGTGCATGGATCGATTTTTGGGAGGCCGCGTGAGCGCCATCGAGCAGACAGAGGCAGCACGCCCTCGGGGCACGCGCCTGCCGCGACGTGCCCGACGGAACCAGCTCCTCGGCGCCGCCCAGGAGGTCTTCGTCGCCCAGGGGTACCACTCGGCCGCGATGGACGACATCGCCGAGCGCGCGGGTGTCAGCAAGCCGGTGCTCTACCAGCACTTCCCCGGGAAGCTGGAGCTCTACCTGGCCCTGCTCGACCAGCACTGCGAGTCCCTTCTCCTCGCGGTCCGCACGGCCCTCGCCTCCACCACCGACAACAAGTTGCGCGTCGCGGCCACGATGGACGCCTACTTCGCGTACGTCGAGGACGAGGGCGGTGCCTTCCGGCTCGTCTTCGAGTCCGATCTGACCAACGAACCGGCCGTACGCGAGCGCGTGGACCGGGTCAGCCTGCAGTGCGCCGAGGCGATCTCCGACGTCATCGCCGAGGACACCGGCCTCTCCAAGGACGAGTCGATGCTGCTCGCCGTGGGCCTCGGCGGCGTCTCCCAGGTCGTCGCCCGCTACTGGCTGTCGAGCGGGTCCGCCATCCCGCGCGACAAGGCGGTCGGACTGCTGACCTCGCTCGCCTGGCGCGGCATCGCCGGCTTCCCGCTGCACGCGGTGGACGGCCAGCTGAGCGCCGAGGGTCACTGAGCATTCCCGGGAGCTGTTCGCTCCTGGCGTGCGGCGACTGAGCCGTACGCGTCCCCTCACCGGGCTAATGTGTGCAGCGTACGGCGCGGTATTCGCGCAACGCTGACCGTTCGGAGGGACATAGCCGTGGAGGTCAAGATCGGCGTGCAGCACGCACCCCGGGAGATCGTTCTGGAGAGCGGGCAGTCCGCCGAGGAGGTGGAGCGCGCCGTGGCCGACGCGCTGGCCGGCAAGGCGCAGCTGCTCAGCCTTTCGGACGAGAAGGGCCGCAAGATCCTCATCCCGGCCGAGAAGATCGCGTACGTGGAACTCGGCGAGCCCGCCGTGCGCCGCGTGGGTTTCGGCGCGCTCTGAGCCCAGGATCTACGGGAAGGGCCCGGTGGACCGTCATGGTCCACCGGGCCCTTCGTCTGTCCGAATGACCACGTCAGGGGGTCGGGGAGGATTGCCTTCCGGAGTGCCGGGGTAGGAAAAGCATCGACCGCACCACCCGCCCCGCACCCCTCGCGAGGTGATCCGCCTTGTTCCTGGAAGCCCTCGGCTCCGCCCTGCTCGGTTTCGCCCTGGCCTGGGCCGCCGTGCTCCGGCTGCCCGACCGCCTCCCCGTCCGGGGGATCGTCCTCGCCACCGGCGCGCTGGGCGGCGTCTTCGGCGCGCTCGTCACCCACGGGGCCCTCGGCCCCGGTCATTTCCTCGCCACCCTGATCGGTGCGGTGGCGGTGGCGGCGGTGCTGCTCTCGCTGCTGATCAGGCCGGCCTCACGGCGACTGCGACGATCAGCGGCGGTCTGAGCGACCGCCGCCCCTCTGCCGCGCGGAGTGCCGTGAAGGAACTCAGGCGGCCAGGCCGAGCGCGGCCATGCGCTTGGTGTGGGCCTCGGTGATCCGGGAGAACATCCGGCCGACCTCCGCGAGGTCGAAACCGTCCGCGACACCGCCGACCAGCATGGTCGACAGCGCGTCGCGCTCGGCGACCACACGCTGCGCCTGCGAGAGCGCCTCGCCCATCAGACGGCGCGCCCAGAGCGCGAGCCGGCCGCCGACGCGCGGGTCGGCGTCGATCGCGGCGCGGACCTTCTCCACGGCGAAGTTGCCGTGGCCGGTGTCGTCGAGCACGGAGACGACGAGCCCGCGCGTGTCGGAGTCGAGCCGGGCCGCGACCTCCCGGTAGAAGTCACTGGCGATCGAGTCGCCGACGTACGCCTTGACCAGGCCCTCCAGCCAGTCCGACGGCGCGGTCTGGCGGTGGAAGTCGTCGAGCGCCTTGGCGAAGGGCTCCATGGCCGCGGTCGGCTCGGCGTCGACGGCGGCGAGACGGTCGCGCAGCCGCTCGAAGTGGTGGAACTCGGCGGAGGCCATCTTCGCCAGCTCCGCCTTGTCCGCGAGGGTCGGCGCCAGCTTGGCGTCCTCGGCGAGCCGTTCGAAGGCCGCGAGCTCTCCGTAGGCGAGGGCGCCGAGGAGGTCGATGACGGCGGCGCGGTACTGCGGCTCGGCGGAAGCCGTCGCCCAGTCCTTGGCTGCGATCCCGGTGGGTGTGGCGTTGTCAGGCGTCTCCATGGAGCGCACAATAGCCCGCTCGGGCACCGGGGGAAGGCGCTGGTCAGTCAGTGTGACCGTGCCCTCATCACCATTTCTCTCAACACACATGCGCGATTCCGGGGTACAGTGATAAGGCGCCTGCTGAGTATGCGGACATGCTTTCGCACGTTCGGACGTATTCGGTGGGCCGACTCATGAATGAGGATGCCCGGTCGGTGGCCCGATCGGCTCCGGCCCGACAGCCCTTCCGGCGGACCCGCGGAAGGGTCACCTCAGCGGTACGACGCTCGAGCGACGGCAGTGGTCCCGTGCCACCCGGCAGCGATCCCACGATCGCGCCGACAGTTCCCGGCACGGTACGACCCCCTTCGTTCGCCTCGCACCGCGTCCACAGAAGAGGCAGCACCCTGACTACGACTTTCCGAGACCTCGGAATCCTCCCCGAGACGGCCGAAGCCCTTGAGGCCGTCGGCATCGTCACCCCCTTCCCCATCCAGGAGATGACCCTCCCGGTCGCCCTGACCGGCACCGATGTCATCGGCCAGGCCAAGACCGGCACCGGCAAGACCCTCGGTTTCGGTCTGCCGATCCTGGAGCGCGTCACCGTTCCCATGGACGTCGAGGCCGGCCGGGCGAAGCCCGAGCAGCTGACCGACGCCCCGCAGGCGCTCGTCGTCGTCCCCACCCGCGAGCTGTGCCAGCAGGTCACCAACGACCTCCTCACCGCCGGCAAGGTGCGCAACGTCCGCGTGCTCGCCATCTACGGCGGCCGGGCGTACGAGCCCCAGGTCGAGGCGCTGAAGAAGGGCGTCGACGTCGTCGTCGGCACCCCCGGCCGTCTGCTCGACCTGGCCGGCCAGCGCAAGCTCGACCTGTCCCACGTCAAGGTCCTCGTCCTGGACGAGGCCGACGAGATGCTCGACCTGGGCTTCCTGCCCGACGTCGAGAAGATCATCAACATGCTTCCGGCGAAGCGTCAGACCATGCTGTTCTCGGCGACCATGCCGGGCGCGGTCATCGGCCTGGCCCGCCGCTACATGTCGCAGCCGACGCACATCCGCGCCACCTCGCCCGACGGCGAGGGCGCCACCGTCGCCAACATCAAGCAGCACGTCTACCGCGCGCACAACATGGACAAGCCGGAGCTGGTCTCCCGCATCCTGCAGGCCAACGGCCGCGGGCTCGCGATGATCTTCTGCCGCACCAAGCGCACGGCCGCCGACATCGCCGAGCAGCTGGAGCGTCGCGGCTTCGCCTCCGGCGCCGTCCACGGCGACCTCGGCCAGGGCGCCCGCGAGCAGGCGCTGCGCGCCTTCCGCAACGGCAAGGTCGACGTGCTCGTCTGCACCGACGTCGCCGCCCGTGGCATCGACGTCGAGGGCGTCACCCACGTCATCAACTACCAGTCGCCGGAGGACGAGAAGACCTTCCTCCACCGCGTCGGCCGCACCGGCCGCGCGGGCAACAAGGGCACCGCCGTGACCCTGGTCGACTGGGACGACATCCCGCGCTGGCAGCTCATCAACAAGGCTCTTGAGCTGGACTTCCACGACCCGGTCGAGACGTACTCCTCGTCCCCGCACCTCTTCGAGGAGCTGGACATCCCGGCGGGCACCAAGGGCATCCTGCCCCGCGCCGAGCGGACCCGTGCGGGTCTGGGCGCGGAGGAGCTCGAGGACCTGGGCGAGCCCGGCGGACGCCGTGCGCGCGGTCCGAAGAACGACAGGAACGAGCGGACCGAGCGGACCGAGGAGCGCCCGGAGCGGACGCGGACCCCGCGTCAGCGCCGTCGTACCCGTGGCGGCGAGCTCGACGACGCCGCGGCGCCGGCGGCCTCCGCGGCCCCGGCCGTCGAGACCGCGCCGGTGACGGACGAGGCGAAGGCCGAGTCCGGCCCGCGCACCCCGCGTCGCCGCCGTCGCACCCGTGTCGGCGCCCCGGGCTCGGCGCCGGTGGCCCAGGCCGCCCAGTCGGCTCCGGCCGCCCAGGCCGCGCCCGCGGCTGTTGCCCAGGCCGAGCGGAAGGCTCCGGCCGCCCGGACCGTGGTCGAGGACGCCGCCCCGGCGCCCGTGGCCGCCGTGGTCGAGGCCGCCGTGGTCGAGGCCCCGGCCGCCGAGTCGAAGGCCCCGCGCCGCCGCAGCCGTACCGCCGCCCGTCCGGAGGCCGTGCGCACCGCGCCCGCCGCCCCGGCCCCGGTGGCCCAGGAGCCGACCCCGGCCCCGCGCCGTCGTCGTCCCCGGGTGGCCCGCCCGGTCGAGGACACCGTGTCGTTCCAGACGGTCGAGACGGCCGCTGCCGCCCTGCGCGCCGCGAAGGCCGCGCCGGTCGTCGAGGCGCCCGTCGCCGTGGCGCCGGTCGTGGAGGCCCCGGCCGCCGAGGAGCCGAAGCGGGCTCCCCGTCGCCGTACCGCCAAGAAGGCCGTCGTGGAGCCGGTCGCCGAGACCGTCGCCGCCGCTCCGGTGGTGGCCGAGCCGGTCGCGGCCGCTGTCGCGCCCGTCGAGGCCGTCGTCGAGGCCGCCGCGGCGGTCACGGCCGAGGTTCCCGCGCCGCGTCGTCGCCGTGTGGTGCGGAAGGCCGCCGGTTCGCCGGTGACCTCCACCCCGGTCGTCGAGCCCGTCGTCGAGCCGGCGCCCGCGCCGGTCGTCGAGGAGGAGCCGAAGAAGCCCGCGCGTCGCCGTGTGGTCCGGAAGGCCGCCGGTTCGCCGGCCACGTCCACCGCGGCCGCGACCGTGATCGTCACTACCCCGGTCACCAAGGCGGCCCCGGCCGTCGTCGCCGAGGCCCCGGCCGTCGTCGAGGCCGCTCCGGCCGTCGTCGAGACCCCGGTCGTCGAGGCGCCGGTCGTCGAGGCCCCGGTCGAGGAGCCGAAGAAGGCTCCCCGTCGCCGTACCGCCAAGAAGGCCGTCGCGGAGCCGGTGGTCGCCGAGACCGTCGCCGCCGTCGAGGCTCCGGCCGCCGAGGAGGCCCCGAAGGCTCCCCGTCGTCGCGCGGCCAAGAAGGCCGTCGCCGCCGAGGCGCCCGACGCCTCGGAGCCGAAGAAGCCGACCCGTCGCCGTACGACGAAGAAGGCCGCCGCGGAGCCGGTCGCCGAGGCCGTCGAGGCCGAGGCCCCGAAGGCCCCGCGCCGTCGCACCACCAAGAAGGCGGCGGCCGCTCAGCCCGAGAGCTGATCCCGCCCGCCCTCATGACCGCGGCCCGGCCCCTCCCCAGGGGCCGGGCCGCGGTCGTGTGATCAACAACGTTCGTCGTACGGACAGGGGGTCCCGGGCCGGCCTCGGCGCGCGCGGTTACAGTCCAGACATGAGCAAGCCCCGGTCCCTCCTCCTGCCGCCCGGCACCCGTGCCCACCACCTCGTGACCGCGCGGGGCGAATTCGCCGTGCTCGACACGGAGCCCCGGGGCGAGCGGCGCGGGACGGTGCTGCTGCTGCCGGGGTACACCGGCAGCAAGGAGGACTTCCTGGCCCTGCTCGGTCCGCTGAGCGAGGCCGGGTACCGGGCCGTGGCGGTGGACGGGCGCGGTCAGTACCAGTCCCCGGGCCCGCGCGGCCGGGCCGGCTACCGCCGCAGGGCGCTCGCGCTCGACGCGGTGGCGCAGGCCGCGGCGCTGGGCGACGGCCCGGTCCATCTGCTCGGCCACTCGTTCGGCGGCCTGGTGGCCCGCGGGGCCGCCTCGCTCGCCCCCGCCGCCTTCCGCTCCCTCACCCTGCTCTCCTCGGGCCCGGGCCGGGTCGCCCGGCCGCAGCGCGTCCGGGTGCGCGTGCTGCGCGTCTCCCTCGCGTTCCTGTCGAAGGAGCGGGTGTGGCAGCTGATGTGCTGGCTGGACAGCCGGGGCGAGGAGCCGGACACCGACGACAGGCCGCAGCTCGCGGGCTTCCTGCGGCGGCGCTGGATGCGGACCCGGATCGCGCAACTGGCGGGCGCCGGGCGGCTGCTGCTCAGCCGTCAGGACGGTACGGCGGAGCTCGCCGCGCTGCGGATGCCGCTGCACATCGCGTACGGGGCGGACGAGATGGTCTGGCCCACGGCCGCGCTCGCGGCGACGGCCGCTCGTACGGGAGCGCACCACACGGTGGTGGCGGGCGCCGGCCACTCCCCCAACGTGTCGCACCCGCAGGAGCTGACGGACCGCCTCACCGGCTTCTGGGAGCGGACGGCGGCCCCCGCCGGAATCGGCACCGCCCGCTGACGGCGGCCCCCGCCGGAATCGGCACCGCCCGCTGACCTCGGCCCCCGCCGGAGTCGGCACCGCCCGCTGAGACCTCGGCGCCCCCGCGGGCAGCCGTCAGAACTGTGCCTTGAGGTGCTGCCAGAAGCCGTCCCGCAGGGCGCGCCGGAGTGCCGCGTGGCCGCGCAGGGAGCGGCTGAGCAGGCGCTCCGCCTCGACGAGCAGGTCCTGGTCGACGGCCCCCGGCAGATAGGGCGCGCCCGGGAGGAGTTCGGCGAGCCGGTCCCGGCCGCGTTCGCCGAGCCAGGTCGCCGCGATCTGGGCGCCGACGAACCGCACCTCCTCGCGGGACGGCGGCGGCTCGCCCTCGTTCTCGTACGTGGTGACGGGGCGGCGGGTGACGTAGGGGCGGCAGAAGTCGAGCTCGAAGGTGCGCTGGCTGTCGACCTCCCAGAGGAGCGCCTCGGCCTGGTTGCGGCCCTCGGCGGCCTCGATGCCCCAGAGGTGGACGCGGGCGCCGTAGCCCTGGGCGGCCTCGACGGCCGACACGAGGTCCTCGTCGCCGCCGACGAGGGCGGCGTCGCTGATGGCGCGGTGGCGGGCGAGGGACTCCAGATCGGTGCGGATCAGGGAGTCGACGCCCTTCTGCTGGTTGTTGGCGTTGAGGTTGCCGAGGCGCACCTTGACGTCGGGCAGTTCGGCGATGGCCTGCTGCTCGGGGGTGTGGATACGGCGTCTTGCCCCGTCGTACCAGTAGACGCGGAGCAGTCTGCTGTCGGCGAAGATCGTGCGGGCCTTGTCGATGAAGGCCTCGATGAGGCCCTCGGCGTCGAGGTCGAAGGAGCGCCGGTCCTCGGTTCCCGTCACCAGCAACCCGGCCGCAGCATGGACGTAACCTGCGTCGACGAAGATGGCGTGGGTGGAGGGGGTCTTGGCGACCTCGGCCAGCATCCGCTGGAGGAGCTCATTGGTGCGCTCCATGCGTGCGTCGAGTGCGCGCAGGCGGGCGTCGGTCTCGGTCACCTGAGTGGTGTCTGCGTCGTTCATACGGGGCTCATTCTCCGCCGCTCCGGGCCCGGCCGCCACACCCTCCTACCCGTTAGTAGTTAGACATCCGAAAATTTTCCTTAGCGTAAGGAATGTTTGCAGGATGCATGTCGTTGGACCCATACGTAACGCAGTTCTCCACCAGGAGGATCAACTCAGACGAAGGGAGAAGCCTGTGCGCTTCGAAATCCTGCGACTCGACGACATCGACGGCACGCCCGTCGACCGGACCGTCGTGGACGCCGCCTCCGTCAACCGGATCGTGCAGCAGGCCGCCTCGATCGGCCAGCGCATCTGGATCCGCCCCGCCGAGACCTCGGCCTCATAACAGGCCCGGTCCACCCACGCACCGCGCCCCCGCACGGACTTCGCAAGAGCGGAATCCGTACGGGGGCGCAGTGGTGTCCGGGGGCCGGCGGGCCGGGTGGACACGCTCCCCGGCGCGTCAGGCGTTCTGGACGACCTGTGTGACGCCGTTGATGATCTGCTGCACCGCGATGGCGGAGAGCATCATGCCGGCGAGCCGGGTGACCAGGACGACGCCGCCGTCCTTGATGACCCGGATGATCAGCAGCGAGTACCGCATGGTCAGCCAGAGCACGACGTGCATGGCGACGATGGCGGCCCAGACGGAGACCTGCGCGGCGGCGCCGTCGGCGTTCTGGACGGCCAGGATGACCGAGACGATCGCGCCGGGGCCGGCGAGCAGCGGCATGCCGAGCGGGACCAGGGCGACGTTGACGTCCTTGGTCTGCTTGGGCTCGTCGGTCTTGCCGGTGAGCAGGTCGAGCGCGATGAGCAGCAGCAGGAGACCGCCCGCGATCATCAGCGCGGGGACGGAGACGTGCAGGTAGTCCAGGATCTGCTGGCCGAGCAGACCGAAGACGGTGATGACACCGAAGGCCACGGCGACGGCCTGCCAGGCCATCCGGCGCTGCACCTTGGTGGCGCGGCCGGAGGTGAGGGCAAGGAAGATCGGGGTGATCCCGGGGGGATCCATGATCACGAAGAGGGTCAGGAACAGCGAGCCGAAGACGGCGACGTCGAACACGGTGGGGTGCCTTGCGGGAGAGGTCGAACGGTGGGGTGTGACCCGGCGGGGCGGAATGCAGGATTCCGACGGCAGGGCAGGAAGAGCGCCACCCCATGTCACGGCGCGGAGCCATGAGGGGGCGGACCAGGACGAAGGAAGCCACTGGGCAGGTTCGGGACGGGCCGCCCGGCCCGCGCCCGCACGCGGGGCAGGGCACGGAGCGCGCCGGACCTCCCGGCCGACCGGCCGGGAGACGGGTCCCGCGGAGAGGTTCCGGGCCCTGTGGAACCCGGCGACCAGAGGCTAGGCGGCGGATCCCCCCGCGCCGGGGACGGGGAAGGCCCCCGCGGCACGGCGGGTGATCTCGCCGTAGATCTCGGGGTCGGTCGTGTACTCGCCGAGGCGGCACGTCTTGCGGCTGCCGTGGTAGTCGCTGGAGCCGGTGGTCAGCAGACCCAGCTCCTTCGCGAGCCCGCGCAGCCGTGCGCGCGTCGCCTCGTCGTGGTCCATGTGGTCGACCTCGATGCCGTCGAGTCCGGCCTCGGCGAGCCGGGCTATCGAGGCCTCGGGCAGCACCTGGCCGCGCTTGACGGCGAGCGGGTGGGCGAAGACGGTGACGCCGCCGGCCGCCTTGACCAGGCGGATGGCGTCGATCGGGTCGAGCTCGTGCTTCTCGACGTACGCCCGGCCGCCGTCGGCGAGCCACTCGGGCGTGAACGCCCCGGACACGTCGGGTACGACGCCGAGCTCGACGAGCGCCTCGGCGACGTGCGGGCGGCCCACGGAGCCGTCGCCGGCGATCCGGGCGACCTGCTCCCAGGTGACGGGGACGCCGAGCTCCTGGAGCTTGCCGACCATGGCACGCGCGCGCGGGACCCGGTCGTCGCGGACGAGCTCGCGCTCGGCGAGGAGCGCGGGCTCGTCGGGGTCGAAGAGGTACGCGAGCATGTGCAGGCCGATGCCGTCGACCCGGCAGGACAGCTCGGCCCCGGTGACGAGGGTCAGCCCCTCGGGCAGTGCCGCGATCGCCTCGGCGTGGCCCCGAGTGGTGTCGTGGTCCGTCAGCGCGACGACGTCGAGCCCGGCGGCGGCCGCGTTGCGGACGAGCTCGGCCGGGGAGTCCGTACCGTCGGAGGCCGTGGAGTGGGTGTGCAGGTCGATGCGCACGACGCGGTACTCCAGGACTTCGGCACGGACGAGGGACGCTCCAGCATAACGGGCGAATCGAACACGCCCGTACGGAAGGAGCCGGCCGGACCGGCCGGGCTCGCGTCAGCTCAGCAGCCTCGGTGTCAGCGCCCCGCACGGTAGGAGTTCGACCTCGGCGCCCGCGTCGCGCAGGTCCGTCAGGACGAGCTCGTCGTACATCAGGAGGCCGGACTGCTCGGGCCAGACGATCGCCCACAGCCAGAGGCCGCGCGCCTCCCCCGCGAAGACCGCGCGGTCCTGCGGGGCACCGTTGACATGCCAGAGCGGCGTCGGGCGTCCGGCGGCGAGGACCTTCGTCTGCGGGGGTTTGTCGATGGCCATGCCCGCGCCGGGGTCGGGGCCGTCGATGCCGGCGTACCGGGCGCCGAGGCCGACGCCGAGCTCCTCGGCGACCAGGAGCAGCTCGCCGATGCCGCCGAGCGGCCCGGGCCCCGAGCAGGCGACTGCGGTCGCGCGTCCGCCACTGCGGTCGTCACCGGCGTACGCGACTCCGGTGAAGAGCCAGCCGACGGGCAGGGGCCACGGCATCCACACCGGCACGTGGGACCGGTGCACCACGACGCCGAGGGCCTCGACACTGGGCGGGATCACGGGCTGCAGCGGGTGCACCGCGCCGTGCACATCGCACTGCCAGGAGTCGGCGAACAGCCCGGGCGCCCTGACCCGGCCACCACACTTCGGACAACTGGGTTCGCCCCTCATAGGGCTCAACGGTCCTACCCCCGGGGCCCCGCGTCAAGGACGATCACCGACGATCACCCGTCCGGCCCGTGCCGTTCACCCCCTACCACCCCCCGATATAGATGTATGTTGCATTCATTAGTCGCTCTAACTTATTCTGTGTATATAGCAACCATCTCGACGCGGAGGAGCGACAGCCATGGAGCAAGCAGAGGAATGCGCCGACGGAGGCAGCATCCTGCGTCAGCCACCGGCCGTCTGGGCCACCGCCGGCGCGTCCGTCGTCGCCTTCATGGGCATCGGCCTCGTCGATCCGATCCTGCCGTCGATCGCCCAGGGTCTGGACGCGACGCCCAGTCAGGTGTCGCTGCTCTTCACCTCGTACTTCCTCATCACCGCCGTCGCGATGCTGGTGACCGGTTTCGTCTCCAGCCGCATCGGGGGACGCCGGACCCTGCTCGCCGGACTCGCGCTGGTCGTCGTCTTCGCCGCCCTCGCCGGCACCTCGGACTCCGTCGCCGAACTCGTCGGCTTCCGGGCCGGCTGGGGACTCGGCAACGCGCTCTTCGTCTCGACCTCGCTCGCCGTGATCGTCGGCGCCGCGGCCGGTGGCAGCGCGGCCGCGATCCTGCTCTACGAGTCGGCACTCGGCCTCGGCATGGCCTGCGGGCCGCTCCTCGGCGCCGTGCTCGGCGACGCCGGCTGGCGCTACCCCTTCTTCGGCACGGCCGCGCTGATGGCGATCGGCTTCCTCTGCATCACGGTCTTCCTGAAGGAACAGCCGATTCCCGCCCGCAAGACCTCGCTGCTCGACCCGATCCGGGCGCTCGGCCACGGCGGTCTCGCCTCGGCCGCGGCGGCCGCGTTCTGCTACAACTACGCGTTCTTCACGGTGCTCGCCTTCACCCCGTTCGTACTGGACATGACGCCGTACAAGTCCGGCGCCGTGTTCTTCGCCTGGGGTCTGCTGCTCGCCGTCTTCTCGGTCCTGGTCGCCCCACGGCTCCAGCGGCGCTTCGGCTCGCTCACCGTGCTCGGCGGCTCACTGGTGCTGCTCGCGGCCGACGTGGTGGTGCTCGGGTACGGCGACCACACGACCGCGATCGTCTGCACGGTCCTGTCGGGCGCGTTCATCGGCGTCAACAACACCGTCTTCACCGAGCTGGCCCTCGGCGTCTCGGACGCCCCGCGCCCGGTGGCCGGCGCGGGCTACAACTTCGTCCGCTGGTTCGCCGCGGCCGCCGCCCCGTACCTCGCCCCGAAGATCGAGGAGTGGAGCGACGTCCACATGCCGTTCGTGGTGGCGGGCGTGGCCGCGGTGCTCGGCGCCGTGGTCGTCCGGGTCCGCCGCGACGCCCTCACCCTCGAAGCCCGGGAACTGGCCCCGAAGCACGCCACGGAGGACGGCGTCGGCGTCTTCGCCGGCTGAGCCGCACCCCCGTCGGACGGGCTCAGTCCAGGTTCACGGACCTGCGCAGCGGATCGCGCAGGTCCGTGCCCTGCGCCAGCCAGCGCTCCTCCAGGGCCTGCGCCCCGTGGACCCGCTTCCACGCCGCCTCGTTGGAGGTCATCGGGAGCAGCGGCAGGAAACGCACCGGGTCCATCGGCTCGTCCAGTTCCAGGTCCTCGACCAGGCCCCCGGACTCGGCGACCAGGACCGAGGTGAAGGCGGCGCCCGGCCAGAGCGGGTCGCCGACGTCGAGCGAGGCGCCCGCGGCCACGATGACGCCCTCGACCTGCGGGGTCGCGGCGAGGACCGCGAGCGGCCGCAGCACCTTGTCGGTGTCCGCGAGGCCGGCCCGTACGGTCAGCACGAGCTCCGCGCGCGGGCCCTTGACCGGGTCGGCGAGCGCGGCGGTCGGGTCGGCCATCGGCTGTGCGGACATGCCGAGGGTCGCGTACCGCACGAGGTCGCCGTCGATGAAGCGGAGCACCTCGATCCGGTCCGTGCCGAGGAACGTCACCGCGGCCCGCGCGTCCGGTTCTCCGAGCGCCGTCCGCAACCGGGCCTCGACCAGAGCAAGAACTTCTCCCATGTGCTGAGCATAAAGCGCGTATGGAACGGGCAAAGGAAGGGATTGACCCTCAGTCGGCTGATAGTCTTGGCCGCTGGTCGGGAGTCCCGAACTCCCGACTACTCGTCACACGTCATCCCTCACGAGGGACCGGCCGGAGGAGGTGGGGCTGCGATGGACCGAAGTCGATCGGGCAGTACCAGCCGCTCTTCCGCCCCGCACCCGAGCCCGGTGCGCACGCACTTCCGGTGATTCCCGGCCCGTATCCGTACGGGCCCGCCTCCCCGGCATCTCGCACGACGGAAGAGCATCTCGCCTTTGCCTGTCTGTAGCGAACGCCGTCACCGCGACCTCTCGGTGCCGCCCGCTTTGTGGACGACGTAGCTCCACGTCCCCATTCCGGGCTGTTCCACGCTCGCCGACGGCTTCTCCGTGAAGGAGCATGCCCATGTCGATGATCCGTGACCTGCGCGCCGCCGTCCGTCCGAGCCTGCGGCACCCCCTGCGCAAGACCCCCACCACGTACACCTCGTACGACCCGACCCGTGACCACACGGCCTCCAGCGCCGTGGTCGACTGCGCCGTCTACCGCGACGGACGCCGCATCGACGACCGCGAGTGCCTCACCCCGCGCGGCGCCATGGGCCGGGTGCGGGAGAACGGCGGCTTCGCCTGGATCGGTCTGCACGAGCCGACCGAGGCCGAATTCGCCGGTATCGCAGCCGAGTTCGGGCTGCACCCGCTCGCCGTCGAGGACGCCGTCCACGCCCACCAGCGGCCCAAGCTGGAGCGGTACGACGACACCCTCTTCACCGTGTTCAAGACGATCCACTACGTCGAGCACGCCGAACTCACCGCGACCAGCGAGGTCGTCGAGACCGGCGAGGTGATGTGCTTCACCGGCCCCGACTTCGTCATCACCGTCCGGCACGGCGGCCAGGGCTCCCTGCGCAACCTCCGGCACCGCCTCGAGGGCGAGCCCGAGCTGCTCGCCAAAGGACCCTCGGCCGTGCTGCACGCCCTCTCCGACCATGTCGTCGACGGCTACATCGCGGTCGCCGACGCCGTCGAACTCGACATCGACCAGCTGGAGATCGACGTCTTCTCGCCGGCCGCGAAGGGCTCGACACGCGGTACGGACACCGGCCGGATCTACCAGCTGAAGCGTGAGGTGCTGGAGTTCAAGCGGGCCGTCACGCCGCTGCTCCGCCCGATGCAGCTGCTCTCCGAGCGGCCGATGCGACTGGTCGACCCCGACATCCAGAAGTACTTCCGGGACGTCGCCGACCACCTCGCGCGCGTGCAGGAGCAGGTCGTCGGCTTCGACGAACTGCTCAACTCGATCCTCCAGGCCAACCTGGCGCAGGCGACCGTCGCGCAGAACGAGGACATGCGCAAGATCACCTCGTGGGCGGCGATCGTCGCCGTCCCCACGGCGGTCTGCGGCGTGTACGGCATGAACTTCGACCACATGCCCGAGCTGCACTGGAAGTACGGCTACCCGATGGTGCTGACCGGCATCGTCGCGATCTGTTTCACCATCCACCGCACGCTGAAGCGCAACGGCTGGCTGTGACCGCCCGGGGGCTAGGCTTCGGGCCATGACTGAAGAGCAGCTCGGGTCCGCCCTCGTCGAGGAGGCCACCAAGAAGTCCGGCCTGGTGTGGGTCCGCGGCACCGGCCCGGCCCGCGCGCTCTGGCACGTCTGGTTCGACGGCGCCGCGTTCGTCGTCGGCGACGGCCCCGGCGAGCAGCCGCTGCCGGGCCTGGTGGACGGCGGGACGGCCGAGGTCACGGTCCGCAGCAAGGACAAGGGCGGCCGTCTCGTCGCCTGGACCGCCGCCGTGCGCGAGATCGCGCACGGCACCGAGGAGTGGGACGCGGCGGTCGCCGAGCTGAAGGGCAAGCGGCTCAACGCACCCGACGGCGAGGCCATGACGGGCCGCTGGGGGCGCGAGTGCCGGGTCCTGCGGCTCGACCCCCGGTCCTCGACCACGGAGCTGCCGGACGACTCCCTGGCGGCCGTACCGCTGCCCTCGGCGGCCACGACCCGCGACCCGGTGCCGTCCGGTCTCCCGAAGCTGCTGCTCAAGCGCCGCAAGCGACGCTGAACCGGCGTCAGGTCCGCGGGAGCCGCCGTCCGGGATCCGCGCCGTGGCCGCGGCCCCGCATCAGGTCTTGGGCAGCTGCTTGCCGTAGTCGAGGATCTCTTCCTTCGACGGCTCGGTGAGCGGGAAGTCCTTGTTCCACTCGGAGAGCACCACCAGGCCCGCTCCCCCGCCCCGCGCGAACCGCAGCGGGTACGGGTCGCCCTGCAGGGCCACGTCGAGGGTGCCGCCCTCGCCGTCCGCGCCGCCCTTGACCTTGACCGTGCGGACCCCGCCGATCTGGTCCCGGTCCCCCTTGACCTTCTCGCCGTGCAGCCCGGTCAGCCCGGTCAGCAGCAGGTCCATCTCGGTGAAGCCGCGCAGCTGCTTGTACGCGGGGTCGCCCTGCGGCACCTTCACATACTTGTCGTCGAGCTTGTCGGCGGCCTCGGCGTCCGCCTCCGTCGGCTCGTCGCTGCCCTGGGTGTCGTGCGACCAGAAGCCCGCGTCCGCCTTCAGATAGAGCGCCTCGCCGACCCGCAGCAGTTCGAAGGTGCTGTTCTTCGTCGTCACCGAGCCGGTGGCGCCGTCCTGCTTGAGGCGCATGTTCAGCTTGAAGGTGTCGCCCTTGCTGACCAGGGTGCCGGAGAGCCGTACCGCCCGCGCGGTGTCCGCGGCGGACCGCGCCTTCCCCTCGATCTCGGTCGCGGAGAGCTTCCCGACCCCGTTGGTCCCCTCGTCCGGATCGGCGCCGCAGGCCGTGAGCCCCACGGTCAGACCGGCGCAGAGCGCGAGCGGCGCGACCGCCCGGTGGATACGCGACGACGCGGCACGAACGGCCATCAGCGCTGCCTCTCATGTCGTGGGGGACACGGACCGCGGCCCGTACGGGGAGACCCGGGCGGCGGCCCTCTGTGCTGCCGGTTCTGCCGGGTGGGAGGGCCGGCGTGCCGGTGGGGACGGCAGACCGCAGCGTACCCGGGCCGGGTGAAGCGCCCGGCAGCAGCCGTACGGAGGCGCTGCCGGGGCGGGGCGGAACGGCACGGGCTAGCCTGAACCCGGCAAAGCTCGGCAATGACTCGAATCGTGCGGCACCGAGGAGGCGCGTGGCATGGCGGCAGGCGCCCCCCGGATCTTCGTCTCCCACCTCGCGGGAGTCCCGGTCTTCGACCCCGTCGGCGACCAGGTCGGCCGGGTCAGCGACCTGGTGGCCATGCTGCGGGTCGGCCGCAGGCCGCCGCGGCTCCTCGGCATGGTCGTGGAGGTCCTCAGCCGCCGCCGGGTGTTCGTACCGATGACCCGGATCACGGGCGTGGAGTCCGGCCAGGTCATCACGACCGGTGTCGTCAACATGCGCCGCTTCGAACCGCGCCCCACCGAGCGTCTCGTCCTCGGCGAACTCCTCGACCGGCGTGTCCGGCTCGTGGGGCCCGGCGGGCAGGAGGGCGAGGAGGTCACCGTCCTCGACGTCGCCATCCAGCAGCTGCCCGCCCGCCGCGACTGGGAGATCGACAAGGTCTTCGTCCGCAAGGGGAAGGGCGGGGTGCTGAGCCGCAAGGGCGAGACGCTGACCGTCGAGTGGTCGGGGGTCACCGGCTTCTCCCTGGAGGAGCACGGGCAGGGCGCCGAGAGCCTGGTCGCCACCTTCGAGAAGCTGCGCCCCGCCGACCTCGCCAACGCGCTGCACCACCTCCCGCCCAAGCGGCGTGCCGAGGTCGCCGCCGCGCTCGACGACGACCGGCTCGCCGACGTCCTCGAAGAGCTGCCGGAGGACGACCAGATCGAGATCCTCGGCAAGCTGAAGGAGGAGCGCGCGGCCGACGTCCTGGAGGCGATGGACCCGGACGACGCGGCCGACCTGCTGTCCGAGCTGCCGGAGGAGGACAAGGAGCGGCTGCTGACGCTGATGCAGCCGGACGACGCGGCCGACGTCCGCCGGCTGCTCGCGTACGAGGAGCGCACGGCGGGCGGTCTGATGACGACCGAGCCGATCGTGCTGCGGCCGGACGCCACGGTCGCGGACGCGCTGGCCCGGGTCCGGCAGCAGGACCTGTCGCCGGCGCTGGCGGCGCAGGTGTACGTGTGCCGGCCGCCGGACGAGACGCCGACGGGCAAGTACCTGGGCACCGTGCACTTCCAGCGGCTCCTTCGCGATCCGCCGTTCACGCTCGTCAGCTCGATCGTGGACAGCGACCTGCCGCCGCTCGGCCCGGACACCCCGCTGCCGGCCGTCACCAGCTATCTCGCCGCGTACAACATGGTCGCGGCGCCCGTGGTGGACGAGAGCGGGTCGCTGCTCGGCGCGGTCACCGTCGACGACGTGCTCGACCATCTGCTGCCGGAGGACTGGCGCGAGACCGACTTCCACGAGGAGGGGGCCGGGCATGGCGGCTGAGCGCACGCAGGACCGCGAGCGGGACCGTGACCGGGAGCGCGACCGTCCGGGCCCCCGCATCCGGCTCGACCTGCCGCGCGAGCGCCGGGCCAAGCTGCTTCCGGAGTACGACCCCGAGGCGTTCGGGCGGCTCTCGGAGCGGATCGCCCGCTTCCTGGGGACCGGTCGGTTCCTCGTCTGGATGACCCTGACGATCATCGTCTGGGTCGTCTGGAACATCTTCGCGCCGGGCGCGCTCAAGTTCGACGAGTACCCCTTCATCTTCCTGACGCTCGCGCTGTCCCTCCAGGCCTCGTACGCGGCGCCGCTGATCCTGCTCGCGCAGAACCGGCAGGACGACCGGGACCGGGTCAATCTCGAACAGGACCGGAAGCAGAACGAGCGGTCGATCGCGGACACCGAGTACCTCACCCGGGAGATCGCGGCGCTGCGGATGGGCCTCGGCGAGGTGGCCACCCGCGACTGGATCCGCTCGGAGCTCCAGGACCTGATCAAGGACCTGGAGGAGCGCCGGGATCTATTCCCGTCGGCCGACACCAGGGGAAGTGACGTACCCGACCGTTGACAGGCCTTTCATGGGCCGGTGGTCGGCGCCGTACCATCGTCGGTATGGCTATGGAAGACGCGGTGCTCGAAGCACTGGCGACGGTGAACGACCCCGAGATCAACAAACCGATCACTGAGCTCGGCATGGTCAAGTCGGTGGAGATCGAACCGGACGGCAAGGTCGCCGTCACGGTCTACCTGACCGTCTCCGGCTGCCCGATGCGCGAGACCATCACCCAGCGGGTGACCGAGGCCGTCTCCGGCGTCGAGGGTGTCACCGGCGTCGACGTCTCGCTGGACGTGATGAGCGACGAGCAGCGCAAGGAGCTGGCGGCGGCGCTGCGCGGCACGAGCGCCGAGCGCGAGGTGCCGTTCGCGAAGCCCGGCTCGCTGACCCGGGTGTACGCGGTCGCCTCCGGCAAGGGTGGCGTCGGCAAGTCCTCCGTCACCGTGAACCTGGCCGCGGCGATGGCCGCCGACGGTCTGAAGGTCGGCGTCGTCGACGCCGACATCTACGGCCACAGCGTGCCGCGGATGCTGGGTGCGGACGGCCGTCCGACCCAGGTCGAGAACATGATCATGCCGCCGTCGGCGAACGGCGTGAAGGTCATCTCGATCGGCATGTTCACCCCGGGCAACGCGCCGGTGGTGTGGCGCGGCCCGATGCTGCACCGCGCGCTCCAGCAGTTCCTCGCGGACGTGTACTGGGGCGACCTGGACGTCCTCCTGCTCGACCTGCCCCCGGGCACCGGTGACATCGCGATCTCGGTCGCGCAGCTCGTCCCGAACGCGGAGATCCTGGTCGTCACCACCCCGCAGCAGGCGGCGGCCGAGGTCGCCGAGCGGGCCGGCTCCATCGCCGTCCAGACCCACCAGAAGATCGTCGGTGTCGTCGAGAACATGGCGGGCCTGCCGTGCCCGCACTGCGACGAGATGGTCGACGTGTTCGGCACGGGCGGCGGCCAGCGGGTCGCCGACGGTCTGACGCAGACCACGGGCGCCACGGTGCCGGTCCTCGGCTCGATCCCGATCGACGTACGGCTCCGCGAGGGCGGCGACGAGGGCAAGCCCGTCGTCCTCTCCGACCCGGACTCCCCGGCGGGCGCGGCCCTCCGCGCGATCGCCGGCAAGCTCGGCGGCCGCCAGCGAGGCCTCTCGGGCATGAGCCTGGGCATCACGCCACGCAACAAGTTCTGACCGCTTGCGGCGAAGGGGCACCCCGTGCGGGGTGCCCCTTCGCCGTTCTACGCGTAGGCGTCCAGGTCCTTGATCTGGGCGAACCCCAGCCCGTACGCGCTCATCCCACGCCCGTACGCCCCGATGTGCACGCCCGCCGCGGACCCCGCGAGGACCCACCCGAACTCCGACTCCCGGTAGTGGAACGGCATCGGCACCCCGTCCACCGGCAGCGACAGCGTCGACCACTCCGCCCCGTCGAGGTCGTCGGCCAGCTCGAAGGCCGTCTCGGTCTGCTGGTCCAGCCAGTTGTCCCGCGTCGCGTGGTCCAGCGACGCGGGCCAGGTGTGGACGAGCAGCCCCGAGCCGGCCAGCCAGGCCGCCGAGGACACGGTGGTGGCGTCGAGGACGCCCGTGCCGTCACCGGTCCGCCGGACCGGGCTCGCGGCCACGGTCACGACGACCGTGAAACGCTCCTTCTCCGCGCCGCTCGCGTCCGTCTTTATCGACGGGGTCTCACCGTGCCCGGTCGACCCGTGCTGCACACTGCCGTCCGCCGCCGTGCCGACCTGCATCAGCCAGCGCGGCCCGGTGAACGCCTCGTCGAGGCCGTACCAGGCGAAGGGTGCGCGCAGATAGCCGTCGGCCGTACGCCGGGCCGTGGGCACGCCCTCCACCCGACTCGTGGTCTCCATCTCGGCCGCCTCCTCGTTCTGTCAACAGAGGGAGGATAGCCACCGCGACGCGTCGGGTCGGTGACAGCCCGTCGTCAGGTCGCGTCGGAGTCGTACGGAGGACGCTCCGTGGTGTCCGGCTTGTCCTGCTTCTTCAGCAGGTCCGGGGTGCCGTTGGCGGAGGTGACGGTGCCGGAGGAACCGCCGGCCGACGGGGAACCGTTGACGGCCGAAGGCTGCGGCTCGCGGCCGTGGACCGCGTCGGCGACGTCGTTCATCTCCTTCTTGAGGTCGAAGCTGCCGCGCAGCTCCTTGAGCTCCCGGAGGTCCTCGTTCTGCTCCATCTGCTTGCGGAGGAACGTCTTCGGGTTGAGGTCCTCGAACTCGAAGTCCTTGAAGTCCGGGCCCAGCTCGCTGCGGATGTCCTCCTTGGCGCTGTCCGAGAAGTCACGGATCTTCCGGATGAAGCGCGAGACGTCCTGGATGACCTTCGGGAGCTTGTCCGGCCCGAAGACGAGCACGGCGAGGACGACGAGCGTCACCAGCTCGAGTGCGCCTATGTCGCTGAACACCTAGTAGCTCCTTCATGCCGGTCAAGGGCCCGGTCCACGGTACCCGCCGAAACTGCCGGACGGGTACCTCCCGGTGTCGGCCACATGGCGCTCAGGTGCCCTGGGACGAGCCGAGCGTCAAGGTCTTTGTCAGCTCTTTGCCACCACGGGTCAGGGTGAGCTCCAGCCGGTCGCCGGGGCGGTGGGCGCGGATCTTCACGATCAGCTCCTCGCCGTTGTGCACGCGCTGGCCGTCGACCTTGGTGATGACGTCGCCGGGCCGGAGCCCGGCCTTCGCGGCGGGGCCGCCGGGCGTGACGGCGGCGGCGCCGTCCTTGCCCTTCTCGCCGACCCGGGCGCCGTCGCCGTTGAACTGCATGTCGAGGCTCACACCGATGACGGGGTGGGTGGCCTTGCCGGTGTTGATGAGCTCCTCGGCGACGCGCTTGCCCTGGTTGATCGGTATGGCGAAGCCGAGGCCGATGGAGCCGGGCTGGGAGGCGCCCGCGCCCTCGCCCTCGCCGGAGCCGCCGGCGGCGCGGATGGCGCTGTTGATGCCGATGACCCGGCCCTTGGAGTCGAGGAGCGGGCCGCCGGAGTTGCCGGGGTTGATGGGGGCGTCGGTCTGGAGGGCGTCGACGTAGCTGATGTCGCTGCCGTCGCCCTTCTCGCCGCCCGCGGTGATCGGGCGCTCCTTGGCGCTGATGATGCCGGAGGTGACCGTGTTGGAGAGGTCGAAGGGGGCGCCGATGGCGACGACGGGGTCGCCGACGCGGACGTTGTCGGAGTTGCCGAGCGGCAGCGGCTTGAGGCCGGAGACGCCGGTGACCTGGACGACGGCGAGGTCGTAGCCGGTGTCCTTGCCGACGACCTTGGCGCGGGCGGTCTCGCCGCTGGAGAAGGTCACCGAGATGTCGCTCGATGACTGCGCCCCGTCCACGACGTGGTTGTTGGTGAGGATGTGGCCCTTGGTGTCGAGGACGAAGCCGGTGCCGGTGCCGGACGAGCCGCCGCCCTTGACGTGCAGGGTGACGACGCCGGGCAGGGCACTGGCCGCGATCCCGGCCACGCTGTCCGGGGCGCGGTCGGTGTCGCCGCCGTCCGACTGCGGGAGCTCGACGGTGGTGATGCCGCCGTTCCGCTCGACGTAGGCGCCGATGCCGCCGCCGATGACCCCGGTGACGAGCGCGAAGGCGAGCGCACCGGCGATGGCGAGCCCCTTGCGGGACTTCTTCGCGGGCAGGGGCGGGAGCCCGGACCCGCCGGCCCCCCAGGGGTCGTACTGCACCCAGGGCGCACCGGTCTGCGGCGGCACGCCGCCACCCTGGGCGTGGAGCGGGGGGTGGGGGTGCGGCTGCGGGTGCGGCTGGGGCTGCGGCGGTACGGGGGGTACGTGGGCCTGCTGCGGCGGTACGGACGCCGGGGGGCGCTGGACGGGCGGCGCGGGCGCCCAGGGTCCGGGCTCGCCGTAGGGCGGCGTCCGGTACTCGTCGGGGGCGTGCAGGGGCGTCGGCGCGGGCTGGGCGGGCGCCGGGGCGACCGCGGCCGGAGGGGCGTCGACGGGGGCGTCGGCGACGGGGGCGTCGGGGACCGGGAGGACCTCGGTCATCTGAGCGTCGGTCACCTGAGCCCCGGCCGCCTGAGTCTCCGTCGCCTGAGTCCGGGTCACCGGGAGGGCCTCGGTCGGGGCCGCGTCCGCCGGGACCGCGTCCGCCGGAGCCGCGTCCGCCGGGGCGGGAGCCTCGCTCTTGGTCAGCGGCACGACGGGCACGTCGGCGGCGACGGCCTGACTCGGCACCGCCGCATCCGTCACACCGGCCGCATCCACCACACCTGCCGTATCCGCCACATCCGTCACGTCGGCCAGGACGCTGCCGGCGGCCGGCACCTCAGGTGCTTCGGCCGGCGGCTGCGGCGCGGGCAGCGGAAAGTCGCCGTCGGCGTCATGCGCGGCGACGGCCGTGGCGCCCTCCGTGAGGTCGTCGGTCGGAGGCGGCGAGGGTATCCGTGCCGCCTCCGGTGCGCTCGACGGCCGGCTCCACCAGTTCGGCTTCCCGTTGTTCATGCTCTCCCCGCAACCCGCTGACCCGTCCGCGCCCCCTTGGGCGGGCGCCCCTGTCCCTGGATTCAACCAGGTCGCGCGTCAGCGGTGGGAGCCGAGCGGTGCGGCGGTCGGGCTGGGCGCCGGGCTGGGGCCGGGACCGAAGGCCAGTTGGAGGGCCGGCCCGGTCGGTCGTATGAACGGCGAGAGGGCGAGGAACGACTGCGTGGCCGGGTCCCGGAGCCGTACCGCCACCAGGGGCATGGCCGGGGAGTGCACCGCGCTCGGCGGAACGGCGCCCGCCGGGGCCGTGCCCGGACCGACCGGCGACACCGGCCCGTGCGGCAGCGCCGCCGGGGTCCCGGGGGTCAGTGGAGCCCCCGAGGTCACCGGCGCGCCGTCGACGGACTGGGCTCCGCGCTCGCCGGAGCGGGTGCCCCGGACCGCGGCAGTGCCGCCGCCGGGGCCCGTGGCCGGGGCGCGCAGCGGCGTGACCGCCGTGCCGGTGCCCTGGCCGCCGCGCCCGCTCGCGTTCACCGAGGCCTCCAGCGGCAGGGTGCCGCCGAGGGCGATGGCCGCGAACGAGACGGCGCTGGCCGCCGCGAAGGCGAAGCGCCGGCCGCGCCAGGAGGATCCGGCACGGTCGCCGACGTCGTGGATGCGGAAACCGGTCTGGGGGGCGTCGTGTGCGGGGCGCGGGGTGACGACGGCCGCCGTGGCGAAGCCGTCGGACCTCACGCCGCCCGCGCCGAGGAGTTCTTCGAGGGGGCCTCGCGGTCCGCCGGGGCCTCCCGGCTCACCAGGGCCCCCGGGTAGCCCCTGCAGTCGGGCGAGAAAACCTTCCGAGGGCGGCGGCGGAGCCGCCGAGGCGAAGACGCTCTTGAGGGTGCGCTGCGCGTCGGCCTCCGCCTTGCAGCGGGCGCAGGTCGCGAGGTGGGCGAGGACCCGCTCGCGGGCGTCATGGCCGAGTTCGCCGTCGACGAGCGCGGCCAGCCGGTCCCCGAGGTGGTGTTCCGCGGGGGACGGTGACGAGGGACGTGTGCCGCTCACGCTGTCCCTGCCTCCCATCCGACGGAGGCCAGGGCACGCTCCGCCCGTGCCTCGGGCGAGCGGTGCTTGAGGGCCTTGCGCAGGTGGGAGCGCCCGCGGTGGATACGACTGCGGACGGTGCCGAGCTTCACGCCGAGGGTCGCGGCGATCTCCTCGTACGACAGTCCTTCGATGTCGCAGAGGACGACCGCGGCACGGAACTCGGGCGCGAGGGTGTCGAGGGCCTGCTGCACGTCGGCGTCGAAGTGGGTGTCGTTGAACACCTGCTGCGGCGAGGGCTCACGGCTGGGCAGCCGCTCGGCGGCGTCGTCGGCGAGCGCGTCGAAACGGATGCGCTGCTTGCGGCGGACCATGTCGAGGAAGAGATTGGTGGTGATGCGGTGGAGCCAGCCCTCGAAGGTGCCCGGCGTGTACGTCGACAGCGAGCGGAAGACGCGGACGAAGACCTCCTGGGTCAGGTCCTCGGCGTCGTGCTGGTTGCCGGTCAGCCGGTAGGCGAGGCGGTACACCCGGCCGCTGTGCGTGCTGACGATCTCCTCCCAGGTGGGTGGAGTCCACGCCTGCGATTCCGCATCCGATGCGAAGGTCGCGGTGGTGGGCGCGGAGTCGGCGGTGCGGATTCGGTCAGCGGTGTCGGTCACGGATTTCGGCTCACCCGCCGACCTGAGAAGACGCCGAAGCACTCCTCCCCGATCCACAGGCGCAGCCGCACCTCCCCTGTCGGCTCTGGTGGTGTCCAGTGGAGCCCCTACCATAGCCACCTCGCCCGTTAGCTCCGGATAAGAATCTTTACGCGAATTTGGAACCGGCTCCCCCGGCTTCCTCCTGCCGCGTCCTTCCCCTGGTGAACGCCCGGTCCCATCTGCGGGTTCCCGCTGACAGCGGATACAGTCACCGTTGCGTCAACTACGGGGACAGGAGAGGGCCATTACCGCCAACCGGCAGACGAGCTGGTCGTTCGCCGACGCCTTTGTCGCCGAGGACGAAGCTCTGCACTGGGCCCGGGAGCGGGCCCGGGAGGCAGGGCTGCCCTCGGTGTCGCCGGGCACCGGTGGGGCGCTGCGCCTGCTCGCGGCCACGGCGGACGCGAAGGCGGTGGCGGAGATCGGCACGGGCACCGGCGTGTCGGGCATCTATCTGCTGCTCGGGATGCGACCGGACGGCGTCCTGACGACGGTGGACCTCCAGCCGGAGCGGCAGCAGCTCGCCAAGACGGCGTTCCGTGCGGCGGGCTTCGCGGGCAACCGGGCCCGTTTCATCCCCGGCCGGGCCCTGGACGTCCTGCCGCGCCTCGCGGACGGCGGCTACGACCTCGTGTTCTGCGACGGCGACCGGCTCGAGTACCTGGACTACCTCGCTGAATCGTTGCGCCTGCTGCGACCTGGCGGGCTCGTCTGCTTCGAGGGCGTCTTCGCGGACGGCCGTACGGTCGACTCGGGGGCCCAGCCGGCCGAGGTCCAGCGGGTCCGTGAGCTGCTGCGCACGGTGCGGGAGAGCCAGGAGCTCATCCCCTCCCTGCTGCCGGTGGGCGACGGCCTGCTGTGCGCGGTCCGCCGCGGCTGAGCAGTCCCCAACCGACCGGACCCACCCCCGGCCCCACGCCGCCCCACCCCGGACACACCACTGCCCCACCCCGGACACACCACTGCCCCGGCACGGGCGGGCCGTGCCGGGGCAGTGGTCAGGATGCGAGGGAGAGTCAGCCGACGACCTTCTTCAGGGCATCGCCCAGCGCCTCGGCCTCGTCGGGAGTCAGCTCGACGACAAGCCGACCGCCGCCTTCGAGCGGAACGCGCATGACGATGCCCCGCCCCTCCTTGGTCACCTCGAGCGGGCCATCACCCGTCCGCGGCTTCATGGCCGCCATGCTTGTTCCCCTTCCTGAAACCAGCTCATTGTCAGCCGGGCAGCTCCATGACCTGGAGCACGCGTCACCGGCTTCGAACACATTGCTTCCAGGTCATTATCCCGCATGGCAGGACCCGATGACCAACATCGATTGGCATCGCTTGCGCAACGCGCTCTCTCAAAACCCCACATTTCGGCGATCGGCCTGCGATACTTCGCCGCTCGGCGTCCGGCCGGGCCCTTCAAATCTTTGACGCAGCTCACATGGGCGGGGCGGGTGATGTCCGCCATGCTGTGCAGGTCAACCACGCAAAGAGGCGAAGGGAACCCCATGGCCGACACGGTGCTGTACGAGGTGAGCGACGGGCTCGCCACCATCACGCTCAACCGGCCCGAGGCCATGAACGCGATGAACGTGGCGGCGAAAGTCGCCCTCCGGGACGCCGCCGAGACGGCCGCGGCGGACCCCGCCGTACGGGCGGTGCTGCTCACCGCGGCGGGCGAGCGGGCGTTCTGCGTCGGTCAGGACCTGAAGGAACACGTGGGTCTGCTCATGGCGGACCACGAGAACGGCACCCGGGAGACCATGAACACGGTCCGGGACCACTACAACCCGATCACCACGGCACTGGCGGGCATGCGCAAGCCCGTCGTGGCCGGCGTGAACGGTGTCGCGGCGGGGGCCGGCTTCGGCTTCGCGCTCGCGGCGGACTACCGGGTGGTCGCGGACACCGCCTCGTTCAACACCTCCTTCGCGGGGGTCGCCCTGACCGCGGACTCCGGCATGTCCTGGACGCTCCCCCGCGTGATCGGCCCGAGCCGCGCCGCCGACCTGCTGCTCTTCCCCCGCTCGATCAGCGCCCAGGAGGCGTACGAGCTGGGCATCGCGAACCGCGTGGTCCCGGCCGCCGACCTCGCCGCCGAGGCCGAGAAGGTGGCCCGCAAGCTGGCGGAGGGCCCGACGGTGGCGTACGCGGCGCTGAAGGAGTCCCTCGCCTACGGCGCCGACCACTCGCTGTCCGAGGCACTGGACAAGGAGGAGGAACTCCAGAACCGCGCGGGCGCCTCCGAGGACCACACGATCGCGGTCCGCGCCTTCATCGCCAAGGAGAAGCCGAAGTATCTGGGCAGGTGACGGACCCCGGAACCCGTTCGTACGAGTGGTGGGCGCGTCTATAGGATCCGCTCACCATTCGTACGCACATACCTGGGGGGTTCCGTGCGTCCATCTCCTTCGGCGCGCCTTCTTCGCGGCGCGCTCACGGCGGGTCTGGCCCTGGGCCTGTCCGCCGCCGTCCTGCCCTCGCCCGCGCGGGCGGCCGACGGGGCCGACCGCTGTCCGCAGGACTCCCTCTGCGTCTTCAGCCAGCCGCTGTACCAGGGCGAGATGCTCGTCCTCAAGACGCCGATGCTGTCCCTGGGCGCCTGGGACAACCGCATCCGGTCCTTCGTCAACAACCACTCCGGCGTGTACGCCGCGTGCTTCTACCCGGAGCCCGGCCTCGCTCCCGAGGGCTCACACCACCTGTACAACTCGACGTCCTTCGACGAGAGCCAGTACCCCGGCCTCGACAGGGCGGTGAGCTCCATCGACATCGGCCCCGAGGCGGACGATTTCTGCAGCTGGGAGAGCCGTTACCCGACGCTCTCCGAAGCCCTGGGGTCCCGGCCCGCGCCGCTGCCCGCGACGGGCGCCTTCGGCGACATCGACCGCGACGGGTACGCCGACGTACTCGGCCGCAACCCGTTCGGCCAGCTGTGGTCCGTACACAACACGGCTCCGTACAGTCCCAGTACCGGCCGCCTCGTGGGCGGCGGCTGGAACGCCATGACGAAGCTGACCCGGCACGGCGACCAGGACGGCGACGGCAACGAGGACGTCTACGCCCGCGACGGCGCCGGCTCCCTCTGGCTCTACCCCGGCGACGGCAAGGGCACCTTCAAGCCCCGCCGCCTCATCGGTGGCGGCTGGAACTCCCTGCGGGATCTGACGGCCGCCGGGGACCTGACCGGCGACGGCAAGGGCGACCTGCTCGCCACCGACGCCACCGGGGTCCTCTGGACGTACCCCGGCAACGGCAAGGGCTGGTTCGGCACCCGCAAGAAGGTCGGCGGCGGCTGGGAGTCCATCAACGAACTCGTCGGCGCCGGGGACATGAACTCCGACAAGAAGGCCGACCTGATCGCCCGTGACACAGCGGGCCGGCTCTGGCTCTACCCCGGCAACGGGCTCGGCTGGTTCGGCGCCCGCAAGCTCATCGGCAGCGGCGGCTGGAACGGCCACAAGGAGCTCGCGGGCCTCGGCGACATCACAGGTGACGGCCGGCCCGACCTGGTCGCACACGCCTCGGGCGCCCCCTTCGGCTGGGACGGCCATACCTACCTGCTCGTCTACCCCGGCACCGGTGACGGGCGTCTGCGCGCCCCGCTGAATTTCGGCCAGCTCCGCAGCAGCAGCTTCGTCTTCTGACCCCTTCCGACTCTCCTCAGGAACGGATCCCGCGCCATGACGCGCACCTACGCAATCCGGCGTGCCCTCGCCGCCGCCGTGACCACCGCGGCCACCCTGGCCACGATGCTGACCGCAGCGCCCGCCGCGTCGGCCGACCAGTACCGCTGCCCCGCGGGCAGCTTCTGTGTCTTCAAAGACCCCCGCTACGGCGGCGAGATGAAGGTCATCTCTGCCAGTCAGCCCACCCTGGGCACCTGGAACAACACGATCTCGTCCTACTTCAACCGCAGCGACAAGTGGGCCATCCTCTACCTGGCCGCCGACTACTCGGGGCAGCAGTTGCTGCTGGTCGGCCCCCACCAGCGCGGCGACGGCGACCTGGGCCCGGGCTCCTCGTCCGGTGCCGACAACGCCATCAGCTCGATCCGGATGGGAGGCACCCAGTGGGAGGTCGAGACCGGTCAGGCGTGGATCGACTGGGACACCGGCACCACTCCCCGCCCGGACGGACTCCCGGCCCAGTCCAGGTTCGGCGATCTCGACGACGACGGCACCGGCGACCTGCTCGAACGTGACGGGGCCGGCCGGCTCTGGTTCCTCGACGGCGTACGCGACGCCGACGGGCGGACCAAGGGAGCCCTGGTCGGCGGCGGCTGGAACGCCATGACCGCACTCGTCCGCCACGGCGACCACGACGGCGACGGACACGAGGACGTCTACGCCCGCGACCGGGCCGGCGTGCTGTGGCTCTACCCGGGCAACGGCAAGGGCTGGTTCAAGCCCCGCCTCAAGATCGGCGGCGGCTGGAACACCATGAAGGAGATCGAGGCGGTCGGGGACATCACCGGCGACGGCCGCCGCGACCTGGTCGCCCGGGACACCGCCGGTGTCCTCTGGACGTACCCGGGCAACGGCCGCGGCTGGTTCGGCGCCCGCACGAGGGTCGGCGGTGGCTGGAGCGCCATGAACGCACTCGCGGCGCCCGGCGACATGAACCGGGACGGCAGGTCCGACCTGGTCGCCCGCGACGGCTCCCGCGCCCTCTGGCTCTACCCGGGGAACGGCCGGGGCTCCTTCGGCGCCCGGGTCAGGCTGCCGTACGCCTGGCCGTCGGGCACCCCGCTCGTCGCCACCGGCGATGTGACCGGTGACGAACTCGGCGACATCATGCGGACGATCGAGGCTTCGTCGCTGTACGTGTACGCGAACGACGGCGTCGGCGGTCTCCGCGCGCCGGAGTTCGAGACGGGGTACGACATCACCGCACCCTCCGTCCACATCTTCTGATCCGGACGTCCGAACGGAATCAGTGGTCCGGGGCTACTCCCCGCCCCGGGCCACGCACCCCTTCACATGGTCGTCGACCAGCCCGCACGCCTGCATCAACGCGTACGCGGTCGTCGGGCCGATGAAGCGGAGGCCGCGTTTCTTGAGGGCCTTCGAGAGGGCCGTGGACTCGTCCGTGACCGCCGGGACGTCCGCGACCGTACGCGGGACCGGGCGGGTCCTCGGATCGGGGGCGTACGACCAGATCAGCTCGTCCAGTTCGCCCGGTGCCCAGCCGGCCAGCAGTTTCGCGTTGGCGAGGGTCGCGTCGATCTTGGCCCGGTTGCGGATGATGCCCGCGTCCACGAGGAGCCGCTCGCGGTCCGCGTCGGCGAACTCGGCGACCGCGGCGATCCGGAAACCGGCGAACGCCGCCCGGAAGCCCTCGCGGCGGCGCAGGATCGTGATCCACGACAGACCCGACTGGAAGGCCTCCAGGCAGAGCCGCTCGAACAGGGCGTCGTCGCCGTGGACCGCGCGGCCCCACTCCTCGTCGTGGTAGGCCACGTAGTCCTCGGTCGACAGGCCCCAGGGGCACCGCAGCCGCCCGTCCGGGCCCGGCACCGCGCCGCCGGCCGTCATGCCCGCCCGTCCTCTCCGTCACCGGCGGCGGCCGCTCCCGCGAGCGCCTCCTCCAGCTCCGAGATCCGGGCGTCCCGCTCGGCCAGCTCGGCGCCGAGGCGGACCAGCACGTCGTCCACGTCCGCCATCCGGTAGCCGCGGACCGCGACGGGGAGACGGAGCGCCTCGACGTCCGCGCGGTCGACCGGGCGGGCGGCCGGCAGGGGGTCGACGAGCTCCTGGGGAGCCACCTCGGGCAGCACCTCGCTGTCGCCGCCGCCGACCACGGCGAGGGTCACCGCGGCCACGACCACGACCATCGTGATGAGCAGAAACCAGAACACCTGCGCGCCTCTCCCCGGAGTGGAAAACGTCCCGTGCCGATCGTGCCATGCGCCACCGACAGCTAGGGTCGCAGGCGAACGGACACGAGGGAGGACAAAAGGGATGCTGCGCTTGGGACGGCGTGAATTCGGGCCGCACGAGCCGGTGATCATGGCGATCGTGAACCGGACGCCGGACTCCTTCTACGACCAGGGCGCCACCTTCCGGGACGAGCCGGCGCTCGCCCGCGTCGAGCAGGCCGTCGCCGAGGGGGCGGCGATCATCGACATCGGCGGGGTGAAGGCGGGCCCCGGCGAGGAGGTCACGGCCGAGGAGGAGGCGCGGCGCACGGTCGGATTCGTCGCGGAGGTCCGCAGGCGCCACCCCGATGTCGTCATCAGCGTGGACACCTGGCGGGCGGACGTCGGCGCGGCGGTCTGCGAGGCCGGCGCGGACGTCCTGAACGACGCGTGGGGCGGGGTCGACCCGGGGCTCGCCGAGGTGGCCGCGAAGTACGGCGCGGGGCTCGTGTGCACGCACGCGGGTGGCGCGGAGCCACGGACGCGGCCGCACCGCGTGGAGTACGACGACGTGATGGCCGACATCCTGCGCGTGACCGTGGGACTCGCCGAGCGGGCGGTCGCGCTCGGAGTGCGGCGGGACGCGATCATGATCGACCCGGGCCACGACTTCGGGAAGAACACCCGGCACAGCCTGGAGGCGACGCGGCGCCTCGGGGAGATGGCGGAGACGGGGTGGCCGGTGCTCGTCTCCCTCTCCAACAAGGACTTCGTCGGCGAGACGCTCGACCGGCCGGTGAAGGAGCGGGTCCTCGGGACCCTGGCGACGACGGCCGTCTCGGCGTGGCTCGGGGCGCAGGTGTACCGGGTGCATGAGGTCGCCGAGACGCGGCAGGTGCTGGACATGGTCGCGTCCATCGCCGGGCACCGGCCGCCCGCCGTGGCCCGGCGCGGGCTCGCGTAGTCGGACGGGGTGGGGAAGGGGCGCCTGCGGCGGGCCTCTCCCCCACCCCGCCCCTTCCCGAAACCGGGGCTCCGCCCCGGACCCCGCGCCTCAAACGCCGGCGGGGCTGATTACTTGCCGGTCTCCTTCGTCACGAGGGCGACCGCCTCGTCCACGTCGTCCGTGACGTGGAAGAGGAGCAGGTCCCGCTCCGAGGCCTTGCCGCCCGCGACGACCGAGTCGCGGAGCCAGTCCACGAGGCCCTTCCAGTACTGCGTGCCGAAGAGGACGATCGGGAAGCGGGTCACCTTGCGGGTCTGGACCAGGGTGAGCGCCTCGAAGAGCTCGTCGAGGGTGCCGAGGCCGCCGGGCAGGACCACGAAGCCCTGCGCGTACTTCACGAACATCGTCTTGCGGACGAAGAAGTAGCGGAAGTTCACGCCGATGTCGACGTGCGGGTTGAGCCCCTGCTCGAAGGGGAGCTCGATCCCGAGGCCCACCGAGACGCCCTTGGCCTCCCGGGCCCCCTTGTTGGCCGCCTCCATGGCGCCGGGGCCGCCGCCCGTGATGACCGCGAAGCCGGCCTCGACGAGCGCCCTGCCGATCCGTACGCCCGCCTCGTACTCCGGCGAGTCCGGCTTCGTGCGGGCCGAGCCGAAGACGCTGATCGCGCTCGGCAGTTCGGCGAGGGCGCCGAAGCCCTCGACGAACTCGGACTGGATGCGCATGACCCGCCAGGGGTCGGTGTGCACCCATTCCGAGTCGCCCTCGGTGTCGAGCAGCCGCTGGTCCGTGGTGCCCGGCTGGACCTGGTCCCGGCGCCTGAGCACCGGCCCGAGCCGCTGCTCCTCCGGCTTCGTCTCCCCCTCAGGGATACCCATGGCCTGCTCCCTCCGTCGATCCAACGATCTTCTGGTCCGGTCAGCGTAGGACCACAGAGGTGACGAAACGCGAAATTACGGAAGTCGGGACGAGGGAAGTCGGGCGGTCAGGCGGTCAGCCAGTCGCGGAGCCGTGCCTCGCAGTGGTGGATCCGGTCGACCGGCACGTGCTCGTCCCGCTTGTGCGCGTAGATCGGGTCGCCGGGGCCGTAGTTGACCGCGGGCACCCCGAGGGCGCTGAAGCGGGCCACGTCGGTCCAGCCGAACTTGGGCTGGGCGCTGCCGCCGACGGCCTTCATGAAGGCCTCCGCCGCCGGGTGGGAGAGGCCGGGCAGGGCGCCGGGGCTCTCGTCGTCGATCACGAACTCGGCGATGTCGCAGTCGGCGAAGAACTCGCGGACGTACGCCAGGGCCTCGGCCGGGGAGCGGTCGGGGGCGTACCGGTAGTTGACCGTGACCGTGCAGGCGTCGGGGATGACGTTGGTGGCGACGCCGCCCTGGATCGCGACGGCGTTGAGGCCCTCGTGGTACTCCAGGCCGTCGATGACCGGCTTGCGCGGCTCGTAGGCGGCGAGGCGGGCGAGGATCGGGGCGGCGGTGTGGATGGCGTTGGAGCCCATCCAGGACCGCGCGGAGTGGGCCCGCTCGCCCGCGGTGTGCAGGATCACGCGCAGCGTGCCCTGGCAGCCGCCCTCGACCTGGGCGTCGGACGGCTCCAGGAGGACGGCGAAGTCGCCCTCCAGCCAGTCGGGGTGCGCGTCGGCGATCTTCCCGAGGCCGTTGAGGTGGGCGGCGACCTCCTCGTTGTCGTAGAAGACGAACGTGAGGTCCCGGTTGGGCTCGGGGACGGTGGCGGCGATCCGCAGCTGGACGGCGACCCCGGACTTCATGTCGGAGGTGCCGCAGCCCCACAGGATGCCGTCCTCGTCGAGCCGCGAGGGCACGTTGTCGGCGATCGGCACGGTGTCGATGTGACCGGCGAGGACGACCCGCTCGCCGCGGCCGAGGCGCGTACGGGCCACGACGTTGTTTCCGTACCGGTCGACCGTGAGGTGCGGCAGGGCGCGCAGTGCCTGCTCGATGGCGTCCGCGAGCGGCTGCTCGGTCCCGCTGACGGACGGGAAGTCGACGAGGGCGGCGGTGAGCGCGGCCCCGTCCTGGGACAGGTCGAGGGGCATGTCGAGCGGGGTGATGTCAGCCATGTGCCGACCCTAACGCGGCCTCCAGTACGGTGGGCCCCGTGTCCGAGCCCACCCGCCCCCGCCGTCGCGGCCGCCTCGCCCGTTCCGCGGCCGCATTCGCCGCGCTCCTCGGCCTTGCCTCGTACGTGGCCTTCCACCAGATGACGGGGAGCAGCGGCACGCCCCGGTGCAGTGTCGGCACCGGGGACAACCGGTACGAGTTCACCCCGGAGCAGGCGTCGAACGCCGCCATGATCTCCGCCGTGGGCACCTCCCGGGGCCTGCCGGAGCGGGCGGTGACCATCGCCCTGGCGACGGCCCTCCAGGAGTCGGCCCTGCGGAACATCGAGCACGGCGACCGGGACTCGCTCGGTCTCTTCCAGCAGCGGCCCTCGATGGGCTGGGGAACGCCGGCGCAGATCATGGACCCGGTGTACTCGTCGGGGAAGTTCTACGACGGTCTCGAGAAGGTCCCGGGCTATTCGCGGCTGCCGCTGACGGTGGCGGCGCAGAAGGTGCAGAAGAGCGGTTTCCCGCAGGCGTACGCGAAGCACGAGCCGGACGCCACCCTTCTGTCGGCCGCGCTGACCGGCCGGTCTCCGGCCGCCCTCTCCTGTACGGCGAGCGAGGCCGAGGGCCGTCCGGGCGATCCCGAGAAGGTGCGCACGGAGCTGGTACGCGCCTTCGGTGAGAAGGCGGCTCCGACGGCCGTGACGGGCGGCCCGAGCGCGGGCCGGTCGGCGGCCGAGCCGCCGGTGCTCGTGGTGCCGGTCCGGTCGACGGCCAGGGCCGGGGGCGCGGCTTCGGACGCGCGGCGCGGCTGGGAGCTGGCGCAGTGGGCCGTGGCGCGGGCGGAGACGCTGCGCATCACGGAGGTCGTGTACGGGGACCGGGTGTGGCGCGCGGGGGAGGCACGGGGCGGCTGGTCGAAGGTCTCAGGGGCCTCGAAGACCTTGGGCGCGCCCGCCTCCGGCGGGGAATCCGTCCGCATGCGACTCGCAAAGTAGCCCGCTCGGCAGTCGATCTCCGGGTGATTGGCGGTCGGCCTCCGGGTGACCGGCGGTCGGTCTCCGGGTATCGGCAGTCGATCTACCGTCGCTCGGCCACCGGCCTCCGGTCGCTCGGCCACCGGTCTCCGGTCTCCGGTCAATCCGAAGCCGATCACCCGTACGGCGATTCACTCGCCCGTGGCATGACACCGGTGCGCGTCCGGAGAAATTCGCGACCCTTCCGCGCCGTCTTTTCCGCATCGCGCCCCATCCCCTCGATTCCCATGCGGGACAAGGGAAGTGACGGTTCGGCAGACGGCTACGCAATGACGTGTTCGTCCGCCTTCCTCCCCACCCGACAATACGACGCATTACCAATTCTTTACCTTCGACCGCCGCAACCTCCCCCGCCCCGGGGCCGGTTGTCACTGCGTCCGAACAACACCTCGCACCTCGTCGAAGGAGCACCATGTCCCTCCCCCTGACCCGTCGGATCGCCCGCGCCGCCCTCCTCATCGCGGCCGGAGCAGCCCCCGTGGTCGGTGCGGCCGGCTCCGCGAGCGCCCTGGACCACAGCCTCGCGCCGACCGGCGCCCTCGGCGGCATCTCCGCCCTGGACGCCGCCAGTGCGGGCACCGCCGTCGACAGCGCCTCGCAGACCGCCACCGGCGTCGTCGGCGCCACCGGCAGCCAGGCCGTCGGCACGGCCGTCCCCGCCGCCGGCGAGGCGGTCGGCTCGGCGGGCAAGACCGCCACCCCCGCCGCCCAGCAGGTCGCCGGTGACACCGCCGGCAGCGCGGGCGAGGTCGTCGGCAAGACCGCCGGCGCCGCCGCCGAGAGCGCGGAGGGCCCGACCGGCGGCGCCCTCGGCGGCGGCCTCGGCGGCCTGCCGACCGGCCAGACGCTCGGTGGCCTGCCCGTCGGCGGCTGACCCGACCGGGAAGCAGTTCACGCGGAAGGGCCCGGGGAGCGAATGCTCCCCGGGCCCTTCCGCGTACGTCTCGGACGATGTCCCGGACAATGTCTCGGACGATGCCCTGGACGGTCAGCCGAGCCGCTTGACCGCCGCCGCGACCCGCTCGTCCGTCGCCGTGAACGCGACCCGCACGAACCGCTCCCCCGCCTCGCCGTAGAAGTCGCCCGGCGCCACGAGAACGCCCTTCTCCGCCAGATACGCCACGGTCTCCCAGCACGGCTCGTCCCGGGTCGCCCACAGGTACAGGCTCGCCTCGCTGTGCTCGATCCGGAAGCCGTGCGCCTCCAGGGCCGCCCGCAGCGCCGCCCGGCGGGCCGCGTACCGCTCCCGCTGCTCGGCCACGTGCGCGTCGTCGCCGAGCGCCGCGACCGTCGCCGCCTGCACCGGCGCCGCGGTCATCATGCCGCCGTGCTTGCGGATCTGGAGCAGCTCGCCGAGCACGGCCGCGTCACCCGCGACGAACGCGGCGCGGTAGCCGGCCAGGTTGGAGCGCTTGGACAGCGAGTGGACGGCGACGATGCCCTCGTACGAGCCCCCGCAGACGTCCGGGTGCAGCACGGAGACCGGGTCGGCCTCCCAGCCCAGCTCCAGGTAGCACTCGTCGGAGAAGACGAGGACGCCGTGCTCGCGCGCCCAGGCCACGATCCGGGTCAGCTCGTCCTTGGCGATGACCTTGCCGGTCGGGTTCGACGGCGAGTTGAGCCAGAGCAGCTTGAGCCCGGCCGGGTCCAGCTCGGTGCCCGCGGGGTCACCCGCAAATGTCTCCGTGTCGTAGACGACGGGGGTCGCGCCGCAGAGCCGCGCCCCGACCTCGTACGTCGGGTAGGCGAGCCGCGGGTACGCCACCACGTCACCGGCGCCGAGACCCAGCTGCGTCGGCAGCCAGGCCACCAGCTCCTTGGAGCCGACCACCGGCAGCACGTTCTCGTGCGCGAAGCCCACCGCGCCCAGCCGCCGCTCGCACCAGCCGGTCAGCGCGTCCCGCAGCTCCTTCGTACCCCAGACCGTGGGATAGCCCGGCGAGTCCGCCGCCGCGACCAGGGCCTCCTGGATCAGCGCGGGGACCGGGTCGACGGGCGTGCCGACGGACAGGTCCACGATTCCGTCCGGGTGCGCCAGGGCCGTCTTCTTGTACGGCTCCAGCTTGTCCCAGGGGAAGACGGGCAGGCGCGAAGAGACTGCGCTCACGGTTTGGCTCACTTCCTGGTACGTACGGGGAAACGCCTCGGTCCCGTACGGCGGCGAGGCCGTACGGGACCGGATGCGGTCGTTCAATCAGCCGTTCTGCGGCGGCAGGGCGGCGATGAAGGGGTGGTCGCGCTCGATCTCGCCGAGCTTGGAGGCACCACCGGGCGAACCGAGCTCGTCGAAGAACTCGACGTTCGCCTTGTAGTAGTCCTTCCACTCCTCCGGGGTGTCGTCCTCGTAGAAGATCGCCTCAACCGGGCAGACCGGCTCACAGGCCCCGCAGTCGACGCATTCGTCCGGGTGGATGTACAAGGACCGCTTGCCCTCGTAGATGCAGTCGACGGGGCACTCCTCGATGCACGCCTTGTCCTTCACGTCGACACAAGGCTGCGCGATGACGTAGGTCACGCTGTCGTTCCTCCTCGATAGGGCTGGTCTGCGCGGGAGCGCGGCGTCGTCGATGCCCGCACCTAGTATCTCCGTTCTTGGGGGCGATCCGAACAGGAGGGGCGGAGAAGCTGTGGAATTCACCGGCGGAGGGCGCCTTGAGGTCCGAATCACCAGCGCTGACGTGGGAAAACGTGTGTCCGTTCGGTACGTGACGGACTCAGCGGCAGCGGGTGAGAAGTTCACCGACGCGGTCGGCGTTCTCACATCATGGGACAACTCTGTGCTGCTGATCACACGAAAGAGCGGCGAGAGCGTCCGGATCGCGGAATCCACCCTGGTCGCCGGGAAGACCGTCCCGGCCGCCCCGGCCCGCCGCCGCGGCCCCTCCGCCACCTTCCCCGAGCTGGCCCGCGCCACCGCGCGCGCGTGGCGACCGGTCGAGAGCGAGGCGCTCGGCGAATGGACCCTGCGGGCCGCCGACGGCTTCACCCGGCGGGCCAACTCGGTGCTCCCCCTCGGTGATCCCGGGCTGCCGATCGCCGACGCCCTGACGCACGTACGCGCGTGGTACGAGGCGAGGAAGCTCCCCGCGTACATCCAGACCGCCACCGGCGCCGAGGGCACCCAGGAGCTGCTCTGCGCGGCCCTCGACCGGCACGGCTGGCGGCGCGAGGTCTCCGCCGAGGTGCGGATCGCGGCCCTGGCCCCAATCGGCGACCTGGACGCCGACGTCTCCGCCGTACGGCTCTCCCGCGACGTCGACGAGTCGTGGCTGCGCCGCTACCAGCGCTTCGGCGAACCGGGCCCGGCGGTACGGTCGGTGCTGACGTCCGGCCCGAGTGTGTGGTTCGCGTCCGTGGCGGGCACGGGAGGGGTACCGGCGGCGATCGGACGGTGCGTGGTCGACGGACGCTGGGCCGGCTTCATGGCCGTCGAGGTGGACCCGGAGCAGCGGCGCCGGGGTCTGGCGACGTCCGTCATGACGGCGCTCGCCCGACAAGCCCTCGACGAGGGCGCGTCGGCGACCTGGCTCCAGGTGGAGGCGGACAACGACGGCGCGCGGGCGCTGTACGACGGGATGGGCTTCGCGCCGCATCACCACTACCACCACTACCGATGGGCGGAGGCGTGACGGAGGCGTGACGGAGGACGTACCACCACCGGAGGACGGACCGGAGGACAGGCCGGAGGACGCACCGGCGGATGGGCCGGAGGACGGGCCGGAGGACGGACCACCGCGGCAGGACGGGGCAGCGGGTGAGGATGCCTGCGCGAGCCCCGGCCCGCCCGACTGGCGTCGGGAGTTCGCGGAGGAGGCGCGGTCGGAGCGGCCCGACCTCGCCCGGCTCTGCCTGCTGATCGGAGCGGTGGCCGACCCCACCGTCACCCGGCACGTCCTGAACGAGGCCGAGATCGAACTCGACCGCCTCGCCGGGCTCCTCCCGTACGCCACCCGGATCACCGGCGACTGGACCACCGCCCTCGCCGAGCTCCTCGGCAGCCGCGAGGGCTTCGTGGGCGTGCCCGCCGACTACCAGCGCCTGGAGTCCTCGCTCCTGCACGAGGTGCTCCGGCGCCGCCGAGGCCTGCCGATCCTGCTCTCCGTCGTCTGGATGGAGGTCGCACGCCGGGCCGGCGCCCCCGTGTACGGACTCGGGCTGCCCGGCCACTTCGTCGTGGGCTTCGGAGACCCCGCCGACCTGAACCTCGCCGACCCGTTCGCGGGCGGCCGCGCCATGACGGGCCCGGACGCCGAGCTCCTGGTGACGAGCACGACGGGCGAGGCCCTCGACCGCTCCATGCTCCGGCCCGCCGAGCCCGGGGCGATCGTGCTGCGGGTCCTCAACAACATCCGCGCCTGGGCGGCCCCGCGCCCGGAGCGCTCCGACGTGGCCCTGTGGGCGGTGGAACTCTCCCTGCTCCTCCCCTCCCACCCGGCGCGGCTCCGCTACGAGCGCGCCGAGCTGCTCGTCCAGCGCGGGGACTTCCTCACGGGGGCGGCGGAGATGGAGGCGTACGCGCAGGTCATGGACGCGGTGGACCCGGAGTCGGCGACGACGATCCGGCGCCGGGCGCAGGCGGCGCGGGCACGGCTCAACTAGGACGTGGCCGACGGGCCGGATCGTGCGGGAGGGGCGCCCGAGTCGGCGCGCCCGCCCAGCCCTTAGACTCCCCTGGCGTTCTCGGGGGAGGGTGACGACGACATGCAGCCATGCGGGCCGAACGATCCGTCGCAGGTGGGGCCGTTCCGTACGTTGGCGGTGCTCGGGCAGGGCGGGATGGGCCGGGTCCTGCTCGGGACGGCGGCGAACGGACAGCTCGTCGCGATCAAGCAGGTGCACGCCGATCTGGCCGACGACGCCGGGTTCCGGTCGCGGTTCCGGCGGGAGGTCGACGCCTCGCGCCGGGTGTCCGGCGCCTACACGGCACCGGTGGTCGAGGCCGATCCGGAGGCGGTGACGCCGTGGCTGGCGTCGCTGTTCCTGCCGGGGCCGTCGCTGAGCGAGGCCTTGGCGGGGGCGAGAGCGTCGGCAGCGGGAGCGGGAGCCCCGGGGACGGCGGTAGCGGCATCGGGGTCCCCTGTGGCGTCCGCACCGGTTGGGCTGCCAGAGGAGGCCGTACGTCGGCTCGCCGCAGGTCTCGCGCAGGCCCTCGTCGACATCCACCGGGCCGGGCTCGTCCACCGCGACCTCAAACCGTCGAACGTGCTGCTCACCGACGACGGCGTCCGCGTCATCGACTTCGGCATCGCGCGGGCCGCCGACCAGATGACCAAGCTGACCCACACGGGCGCTCTCATCGGCTCCCCCGCGTTCATGGCACCCGAGCAGGTCCGGGGAGAGGCGCCGACGCCCGCCACGGACGTGTTCGCGCTCGGCGCCACGCTGGTGGTGGCCTGCACGGGGAACACGCCGTTCAGCGGCACCTCGGTCCCCGCCCTCATGCACTCCATCGCCCACACCGAACCCGTCCTCGACGGCGTCCCGCCGGGCCTGCGGGGGATCGTCGAGGCCTGCCTGGCCAAGGACCCGGGCCTGCGGCCCTCGCCGCAGGACGTGCTCGGCATGATCGGCCCGGTGGCCCCGCTGCGGCAGCCGTGGCCGGAGGGCGTGCAGCGCCGGATCGCGGAGCAGGCGGCGGAGATCGACCGCCTCATGGGGTCGGCACCGACGCACGCGGGGCCGGCCGTGCATGCGCCCGTACCCGCGCCCGCACGGCGTTCGCGACGGCAGCGCAGGTGGATCGCCGCCGCCGTGACCGCCGGGGCGCTCACCGTCACCGGGGCGGTGTTCGCGGCGACGGGCTGGGCGGCGGACGTGTACTACTGGGTCGCGCCGGAGCCCGTACCGACGCCGGGGAACGTACCGCTGAACCAGGTGGCCGACGCGTACACGGGCACGATCCCGACCTGCGCGGAGGCCGGTGCGGCGATCAAGCGGCCTCCCGGCTTCACCCCGTTCCCGGTCAAGGACGGTGGGCCGCCGATCACCTCGGAGGACGGACAGCGGAACCAGTGCACCTGGAGCACCCGCTCCGGCGACGAGATCACGTTCGCTCTGAGCATCTACCGCTCGAAGAACGGCGGCCCCACCGGAGCCGAGCAGTCGAAGTCCCACTACGAGGGCATGTACATGCGGGGCAAGACCCTGCGCGTCTCCACGCTCGACTACGTGGAGGAGGCCCTCTGGTACAAGCCGGACGGCGGTTACTGCGTGCTGTACGGCCGGGACGTGAACGCCGAGCTGTTCGTCATGGTGAAGGGCACGAACTACCCCGTGGGGACTTGTGAGGCCGTGACCGAGGACCTCGGGAAGCAGACCATGGCGGTACTGAGGGCGAAGGCGAAGACCAAGACGACGACGGCGACGGCGACGGCGACGACGGCCGAGGGGGCCCAGTGATGCGCCCCCTCGGACCCACCGACCCGCGTACGGCCGGACCGTACGGGCTCCTCGCCGAACTCGGGCGCGGCGGCATGGGCCGCGTGTTCCTCGGCGCCGCACCGGACGGGCGGCTCGCCGCCGTGAAGCAGGTGCACGCGCGGCTCGCCGCCGACGAGGACTTCCGCGCCCGCTTCCGGCGCGAGGTCGCGGCCTCGCGGAGGGTGTCCGGCGCGTGCACGGCGGCCGTGATGGACGCCGACACCGAGGCGGCCACGCCCTGGCTCGCCTCGGTCTTCGTCGCCGGGCCGTCGCTCGGTGCGGCGGTCGAGCGGTCCGGGACGCTGCCCGTGGAGACGGTACGGCGGCTCGCCGTGCAGCTGGCGACGGCGCTGGACGAGATCCACCGGGCGGGGCTGATCCACCGCGATCTGAAGCCCGAGAACGTGCTGCTGGCGGAGGACGGAGCCCGGGTCATCGACTTCGGGATCGCGCGGGCGGCGGAGGCGGGAGCCGGGGCCGGGGCCGGGCACGTGACTGAGCTGACGGGGACGGGGCTGGTGGTCGGCTCGCCCGCGTTCATGTCGCCCGAGCAGGCCGAGGGGAAGGAACTCACCCCGGCGAGCGACGTGTTCTCGCTCGGCTCGGTCCTGACGCTCGCGTCGACCGGGGCGAGCCCGTTCGCCGGACCCTCGACCTTCCAGGCCCTGTACAACGTCGTCCACACGGAGCCGGACCTCACCGCCGTACCGGCCGGACTGCGCCCGCTCGTGACGTGGTGCCTGGCGAAGGACCCGGCGGCCCGCCCGACGCCCGCGCAGCTCCTGGCGTCGCTGGGACCGGCGGCGCCGGTGGCACGGCAGTGGCCACCGGCGGTGCACGCGGCGATCGCGGAACAGCGGCGGGACATCGACCGACTGCTGGTCGGCGGGGGTGGGGCCGGCGGCAGCGATGACCACAAGCGGACGGTGGTCCTGCCGCCGGGCGGCGGCGCGGCCGCGCCGACGGCGGTGGCCACACGGCTGGACGCCGCCCCGGTACGCCCGCGCCGGGCGGGCCGGAGGGGCCGGACCGGCCGGTTCGTTGCGGCGGGGGTGGCCCTGGCCGTCCTCGGCGCCGGGGCGTGGTGGTACTTCGGGGACGGTGGGCCGGGGGAAGGCCCGCCGGACCTGTACGTGACGATGCCGGTCTGCTCGGAGGTGGCCGCGAAACTGCCGGTGCCGGGGGAACGACGCCCGGACCAGGACCAGTACCTGGACTACTCGGACAACGCGGAGACCAGCTGCTCGTGGAACGACAAGGACGAGCCGCAGTCGGACGGCTGGAACTACCACGCGCATGCGATGGTCCGCTGGGAGCTGCGCCGTAGCGCGGGCGCGAGTGAGAACGGCACGCGACGCCAGGAGGCGGAGTTCGCGGACGACGCGGAGGGCGAACGCCCGGAGAAGGGACTCGACTTCGCGGACGAGGCCTTCTGGAGCGCTCCGAGCAGCGCGGAGACGACGTGCTCGCTGTACGTCCGCAGGGGAAACCTGGTGGTGTACGTGTCCCTGGGCGGGAAGCGGCACCAGGCGGAGACGTGCGAGGGGGAGGCCAAGAAGATCTCGGCGGCGGCGGTGTCGGCGATGCCGAACGCGTCCTGAGAGGGCGAGGTTTAAGGGGGCGGGGCGACCGGATTCGAACCGGCGTCCTCCGAGATGCCATCGCGGCGCATTACCTCTGTGCTACGACCCCGCCCTTGGGACGATCTTAACGGGGCAGAGGTGCGGGGACGAGGGGTTTCTGGGGTGGGCCGACTGTGGGGGTGCGGGTGCGGCCGCCCTCTTTCCGAGTGTGGCGTCCTCCACCACCGCGTCAAGGGCGCTCCTTCGTCGCGTCGGCTTCGCCGATTCCGCTTCGCTCCACCCTTGACCCGGCGGCGGAGGCCGCCTTTTCACACTCGGAGGGCGGCCGAGGGCCGGGGCCACGCGGGGGCCTCGGGGGTGGTTGCGCGTCGTGGGCGGCGTGGGGCTTGTGGGTGGGGTGCGAGGCCGGGCATCGGTTGCGGTGGGTTTGGCTGTGCCGGTGAGCGGGTGGGGCTTGGTTCGTTGCTCGGGCCGGTGGGTGAAGTCCGGTGGGTTGGGGGTGCGCGGTTGTTGAATGGGGCGGCCCGGCTTGGCTTGGCGGGTTGCGGCCGGCGGTTGGTTGGGATTCAGGCCCCGCTGGTCTGTGTGGGTGGGTGGTTCGGCGGTGGCGGTGAGAGTTTCTTGCACTTTCATCGCCCGATAAGGGCGATTCACCCCCAATGAGGCTTAATCTGGGGCCTGCTACTTCGAGAAGTGCAGAGTTACTCACGCCCCCACCCACCGGGAATGACCAGCGGGGCCTGAAGCCCCGCTCCGATCGGCATTCCGACGCTAAGCGTCGCCCCGCCGCCCCATTCAACAACCGCGCACCCGAACCGGCCGACGGAAGCCCATCCCCCTCGGCCGCGAACCAAGCCCCCACCCACCGGCCGGCACACGCCCTCCCGCCCCGGCCGCTGCCCGGGCCGTACGCGTGACCCCGTCCCCTGGACCGCCCTCCGAGAGTGTTTTCGCTCCTGGAGGTGGTGGGTCAAGGGTGGCCGAAGGCCATCGCGCAGCGACGCGACCGCAGGGAGCGCCCTTGACGCACCACCGGAAGGAGCGACTCTCGGAAAGAGGGCGGTCCCACCCGACACTCGCGTACCCGGCCCACCCCTAGGACCCCAAGCCCCCCGCCACCCGCCGGGCGTCCCCGGCGGGTGGCGGTACGTCAGACCTGCCAGTACTTACGGATGTACCCCGTCAGCGTGGCGCTGGCGTGGTCGTGGTCCAGCAGGTTGACCTTGGCGCTCATCGTGCCGCCACCGGTCGAGTCCTCGAAGTTCCCTTCGCCCCGCAGGATCTTGAACGTCCCGGACGGGTAGACCATCGTGTCCGACGTCAGCGGCGCGGAGAGCTCGTAGCTGATGTAGAGCTTGTCACCGTCGCTCTCCGTCATCGTCGCCGTCCCCTTGATGTCGTACTTGCCCGGGACGGTCGCGGTGCACGCCACCTCGTCCTGCGCCCAGGCAGCACCGCTGACCGGCGCCCCTCCGGCGGTCCCCGTCCCGACCACCTTGTAGCCGTTACAGCCCACGGTGTCCGGGTGCGTGGTCGCAACCACGCCGAAGTTCACGCTGATGGTGACCGTGGGCGGGTTCTCGATAGCGAACGACGTGCCCGCCATCCCGCCGAAAATCATTGCCGATGCGGCTCCCACGCCCGATATGCGCGCAGCCCAACGACGAGCAGTTCCTGCCATTTCATCCCCCGGATGTGATGCGGACTTTGTCCAACGAGGCCTGTGTGCAGGCCTGTTGTGAACAGTTTCCCGGTCCGGGGGCTCCTCCGTCGAGCTTTTAGGACTTTTTTCTGATTTTCAGTTTGGGATCCGGAATTAACCGTTCGTTCGCGCGAACTGCCCTACGCGAGTCGTTGCGCGCCTCCCACCGGCTCCCGGACGCCCGGCGGCAGAATGCGGCCATGCCGCTGACCGCAGACATCCTCGTCGCCCTCGTCGCCCTGCTGCACGCCTACATCCTGGTGATGGAGATGTTCCTGTGGGAGAAGGAGACCGGCCGTCGCTTCTCCGGCTTCGACGCGAAGATGGCGCGCGACACGGCCGCCATGGCCGCCAACCAAGGGCTCTACAACGGCTTCCTCGCCGCCGGGCTCGTCTGGGGCCTCATCGCCGACGACCCGACCGCCTTCCGCGTCCGGGTCTTCTTCCTGTCCTGCGTCGTCATCGCCGGCCTGTACGGCGCCGCCACGGCCAACCGCCGCATCCTCTTCGCCCAGGCCCTCCCCGGCGCGCTCGCCCTCTCCGCCGTCCTCGTCGCCCACTACTGAGACGTCCACTCGAGGCAGGCGCCGCCCTCGCCGCCGCTGATGCCGGGTTGCCCTCGATCGCCATCGGCGACCCCCTACGAAAGGCTCGCGATGCACACCCCTCACGGCCCGGGCGCCTTCGTCGCCCATACGGGCACCGACGTCTACGGTCCCGGCAAGGTCATCGCCGTGGACGGCGCCCACCGACGGGTGCGGTTCACGCACTTCGTGGCGACGATCCACGCCTCCGACCTGCGGGCCGCCTCCCCCGCCGAGACCCGGGAGATCCAGGCCTGGCTGCGGGCCAAGCAGCAGCGGTACGGGGGCGAGTGGTGATCACCACGGCCTCCCCGCCACGCCCCGAGCCCCCGGCCGACGGTCGTCGGGCGGGGGCTCGGGGGCAGGGAGCTCGGGCCTTTCGGCTCTACTGGTTCAGGTCGATCGTCTTGGTACGTTCGCCCTTGGTCTTGCCGAGGAGCGCCTCGCCCATCACGGAGGCCACGTCCTCGGGCGAGACCTCCTGCTTGGTGCCGTCGGCCTTGGTGATCATGATGCCCTTGAAGGCGCCGTCGAGGAGACGCTCGATCGCCTTCGTGTCGTAGACCGCGACCAGACGGCCGTCGGTGGCCTTCATGGAGATGATCTGCGGCAGCGAACGCGCGGGCCCGAACTGGATCTCCTTGCCGCCCGCCCTGATGGTGATGCGGTCGGACATGGCGGGAGTCGCGAACTCCTTCATCGCCCGGTCCAGTTCGGCCTTGCCGACGCTCGGCTGCCGGGTGGTGACCGGCAGCTCGACCAGCTTGCTCTGGCCGGTCTCCACCTGGGCGCGGAAGGCGTCGCGGACGGAGATCATCGAGCGCTGGACGTCGAGGCTCTTGCCGGGCTTGCCCTCGACGGGCGTCACCTTGTTCGGGGCGAACAGGATCGTGCCCTCGGTCGCCGAGCCGGACGTGCCGGCGAGGTCGGCGAGGGTGACGGCGAGCTTCTCCTCGTCGACCGGGAAGACCGGCCTGGCGACGCGTTCGCCGCCGAAGAGGGAGCCGATGACCGAGACGGGGTTGTAGTCGCTGCCCGCGGCGGCGCGGACGGTCTCCACGCTGTCGAGCGCCAGGCCCGCCTTGTCCGGCGGGAGCTGGACCTTCTTGCCGCCGACGCCGAGCTGGAGCGGTGTCCCGGCGCGCTTGCCGAGGGCCGCGTCCAGCTTGTTGACGGCCTCCTCCTTCGTACCGCCGCCGATGTCCACGCCGAGGACCGTGGTCCCCTTCGGGACGTCGGAGTGGTTGAGGAGCAGCCCGGCGCCGTAGGCGACGCCGGCGATGCCGAGGAGCCCGGCGGCGACGAGGACCAGCTTGGAGCGGCCCTTCTTCGCCGGGGCGGCGCGGTTGGGAGCGGGGGCGGGGCGCGGCGCGGGGGCCGGGGTCGCCTGCTCCTCGATGCGGGGGGTGAGGTTCGGGCGGGCCGCCTTCGGCGGGACGACCGGGATGCCGCTGGTGAGGGTGTCGCCGGAGACGTGGCCGTTGCCACCGCCGTCGGCGGGCCGTCCCGGTCCGCGCTTTCCGCCGGGGCCGCCCGGTCCGCCCCGGCCGGGGGTGGTCGGCGCGGGTGCCTGCGGGGTGAGGATCGCGGTGTCGTCGGACATGCGGGGAGCGCCGCCGGGCGCTCCGCCGGGGAACGGGGAGGCCGCGCCCTGTCCCGGTCCGCCGGGTCCGGAGGGTCCTGCGAGGCCTGCCAGGCCGGCCAGTCCGCCCTGGCCGGCGGGCGGGCCGCCCAGCGACGCGGTGCCCGTGACCGGGCCCGTCGTGGGGCCGGTCGGCGCGGCGGGGCCGGGGTACGCGGGCGTGCCGCCGGCCGGCGTGCCCGTGTACATCGGGGTTCCGGCGGCGGGAGTGCCGTCGTAGAGCGGGTTTCCGGCGCCCGGGTGGGCGGCGCCGGGGGTGCCGTCGTACATCGGGGTCCCCCCGGTGGGGGGCCCGTCGTACATCGGGGTCCCGCCGGCCGGCGTGCCCGTGTACATGGGGGTGCCGCCCGCGGGCGTGCCCGGGTACATCGGCGTGCCGCCCGCGGGCGTGCCGCCGTCGTACAGGGGGTTGCCTCCGGCGGGCCTGCCCTGGAGCGGGCGGCTCGACGGGGTGGTGCCGACCGTCGGGACGCCGGAGGTCGCGGAGCCCGCGAAGCCGGTGCCCCGGTCGTCCGGTCCGGTGGTGCCCGGAGCGGGCTTCGGGGTCGGGGTGGGTGCCGGGGGCGGCGTGGGCTCGGGGGCGGGGCTCGGGGGCGCCGCCTTGCGGGGCGCGAACCAGTCGCTCGTCTCCTTCGCCTTCGGCGTCTCCTCGGCCTGCGGCGGCTCCGGGGCCGCCGTCGGCTCGGGCTCCGGCTCCGCGGCGGGAGCGGGTGCCGGTGCTGGCTTCGCGGTGGCCGGCGACGCCGTGGGCGACTCGTTGACCGTGGTGCGGACCACGACCGGCGGGATCGGACGCGAACCCGGGATGTTGATCCGGATCCGGGTCGTCAGCGTCGTCTCGGTCTTGGGCTCCTCCGGCGGTGCGGGCGCGGCGGCACTCTCCTCCGGCGCGTCCTGCGAGGGGTGGAGCGACGGATACTGGCGGGATCCGTACGGCGGTGTACCCGAGGGGTACGCGGCTCCACCGCGCCCCTGGGCGCCGGAGGACGAACTGTCAGTCTCTCGACCAGTTTCACGACTCAAAGCAGGATCTCCCGGTTGGCTCCACCGCCCGCTCTTGCTGATGCTCGTATGACCCGGGCGGTTCGGCGGCGCGCACCACCATACTGGGCGCCGCCGTCGCATAGCCGACCCGTGGGTGACTGACGACGGTCAATCCGGCCGAAGTCAGGGCGTCTGCGGACTCAAGTCGTCCTGTTCACGGGATCGGTCGGGGCACTCGGGCCAGCGTGGTGCACATCACAGCGATCGCCATGCCTCCGAAGAGGAAGAGCAGCTCGCCGACGCCTCCGCCGAACGCCCCGTCGCCCTCCGGGCGTCCGAGGCTGAGCAGGATGACGGCGACGAGCCAGCCGACCGCGCCCGCGACGACGCCGACCTGGTTCTCGGTGGCTCGCAGTCCTCCGTAGAAGAGGGCGGCGGTCGCAAGGAGGGCGAGGACCAAGCCGCCGGGGAGCCAGGCGGCTTGGACGAGGGCGCCCGCGATGCCGACGAGGGCGCCGAGGACGGCCAGGCCCGCGTACCAGGCGAATCGGGCGTTACGGGAGACGGTGGACGCGGTGCGCGTGGTCGGCGCGGTGGGCTTCGCCGGCGTCGCGGGGGGCTTGGGGCTCATGCGGTCACTCCGGCGAAGAGGTCCGTCTCGCGGGTGCCGGCGGGGGCGCCCGGGACGCCTCGTACCAACTCGTAGTACTCGGTGGTGAAGATCGGCTGGCCGAGGTCGTTCGAGAGGGCGAAGAACGGGCCGTCGACCGCGACTTGGGTGGCGTGCGCGGCCATCGCGGCGCTCTTGCGGGCCGTGTGCTCCGGTCCCGCGTCGATCTCGGCGGTGATCCGGTCCTCGTCGACGACGCCGGGGACGTCGTCGATCGCGGCGGCGGCGGGGAAGGCGGAGCCCTCGGCGCGCAGCCGGGCGAAGCCGGCCTCGGCGACCGGGCGCGGAACCCGGTTCCAGTAGATCTTGGCGATCGTGTGGGCCGGTCCCAGGTCGGGGCGGTAGGCCGGGTCGGCGGCCAGTTCCGCGGCGCGCATGGCGACCCGGTGGGCCTGGATGTGGTCCGGGTGTCCGTAGCCGCCGTCGGGGTCGTAGGTGACGAGGACCTGCGGGCGGGTCTCCCTGATCACCTCGACGAGGTACGGGGCGGCGGTGTCGACGTCCGTGTTCCAGAAGGCGTTGGCCCGCTTGTTCTGCTCGACGCCCATCATTCCGGAGTCGCGGAAGCGCCCGGGGCCGCCGAGGAACCGGTGGTCGGTGACGCCGAGCTCGGCCATCGCGGCGGCGAGTTCGCCGACCCGGTGCGGGCCGAGCCGGTCGTCCCGGTCGGGGGCCAGGTGGGCGAGTTCGGGCGGGATGACCTCGCCCTCCTCGCCGAGCGTGCAGGTGACCAGGGTGACGAGGGCGCCCTCGGCCGCGTACCTGGCCATGGTGGCGCCGTTGTTGATCGACTCGTCGTCCGGGTGCGCGTGCACGAGCAGCAGACGGCGGGCGGGGAGATCGGACATGTCCCCACCCTACGAGGTCGGCGCGCGGGGGCGCTCAGAACTTGAGGCCGCCGACCATGTTCGCCACGTTCGTGGTGAGGGTGCTGATGGACGGGGCGATGGACGAGCTCGCCAGGTAGAAGCCCAGGAGCGCGCTGACCGCCGCGTGGCCGGCCTTCAGTCCGGATTTCCGGATCAGAAGGAAGACGACGATCGCCAGCAGCACCACCACGGAGATCGAGAGTGCCACGGCGGTCACCTCCACACTTCTTCGGTCGGATATTCGAGTGGTTCGGTCGATCAGCATGTGCCAGGGGGCAGGCCCGTCGGATGCATACCCACCTAGCGCTACGGATCATAACTATCCGTGCCGCCGCATCGATCGGCGGACGGAGGCACGAGGGGGGCGCACAGCGCTAGTTTCAGCCGCATGACCTCGTCTCGACAGCAGCCGGCCACACCCTCCGCCGGGCTCTCCTTCCCCCGCCGTCACGCCCGGACCCAGCGGTTCACCCTGGGGGTTCCGCGTGCCTTCTCGGTCTCCCCGGACGGGGAGCGCGTCGTCTTCGTCCGGGCCGCGTCCGGTGTGGACCGTACGCACCGGCTCTGGGTCCTCGACCTGCCCCGCGACGGCGGCGCGCCCGTGGAGCGGGTGGCGGCCGATCCGGAGGTGCTGCTCGCGGGCGGCGAGGAGGAGTTGTCGCCGCAGGAGCGGGCGCGCCGGGAGCGGAGCCGGGAGGGCTCGGCGGGCGTGGTGGCGTACGCGGTGGACGGGGCCGTGGAGTTGGCGGCCTTCGCCCTGTCGGGGCGGCTGTTCGCGGCGGAGCTGCGGGCGGGGACGGCGCGGGAGCTGCCGGTGCCGGGGCCGGTGATCGACCCCCGTCCGTCGCCGGACGGGCGCCTGGTCGCGTACGTGACGGAGGGCGCGCTGCGGGTGGTGGGCGCGGACGGTTCGGGCGACCGGGAGCTGGCCGTTCCGGAGGAGGCGCATGTGTCCTACGGATTGGCCGAATTCATCGCCTCGGAGGAGATGACCCGGGACCGGGGTCACTGGTGGTCTCCCGCCTCGGACCGGCTGCTCGTGGCCCGCGTCGACGACCGGGCGGTACGGCGCTGGTGGATCGCCGACCCCGCGCATCCGGACCGGGAGCCGCAGTCGGTGGCGTACCCGGCGGCGGGCACGGCCAACGCGGACGTGCGGCTGTTCGTCATGGACCTCGACGGGGTCCGCACGGAGGTGGAGTGGGACCGGGAGCGGTATCCGTACCTCGCGCGCGTGCACTGGTCGGCGGCCGGGGCGCCGCTGCTGCTGGTCCAGGCGCGGGACCAGCGGGAGCAGTTGTTCCTCGCGGTGGACCCGGAGTCCGGGGAGACGACGACCGTACGGGCGGAGCGGGACCCGGTGTGGCTGGAGGTGCTGCCGGGGGTGCCGGCGTGGACTCCGCCGGGACCCGGCCCGGGAGGCACCCGCGAGGGGCGGCTCGTACGGCTCACGGACGAGACCGGGGCGCGGGCCCTGGCCGTGGGCGACGAGGTGCTGACGGATGCCGCGCTGCACGTCCGGGCCGTGCTCGACGTCGGGGAGGACGACGTCCTCGTGTCGGCGTCGGCCGGCGCCGAGGCGGCGCTCCCGGAGACCGGCGAGATCCATGTGTACCGGGTGACCGGGGAGGGCGCGGAGCGGCTGTCCGAGGGCGTCGGCGTGCACGGCGCGGTGCGTTCGGGGGCGGTGACCGTCCTGGTGTCGGCGCGGCCGGAGGCGCCGGGGAGCGTGGCCCGGGTGCTGCGGGACGGCGAACAGGTCGCGGTGGTGGCCTCGTACGCCCAGGATCCGTTGCTCCGCGCGCGCGTGCGGCTCACGGAGGCCGGCGCGCGGCGGATCCCTTGCGCGGTGCTGCTGCCCTCGGGGTACGAGGAGGGTGACGGGCCGCTGCCGGTGCTGATGGATCCGTACGCCGGTCCGCACGGGCCGCGGGTGCTCGCCGCGCACAACGCGCATCTGACGTCCCAGTGGTTCGCCGACCAGGGCTTCGCGGTGGTCGTGGCGGACGGGCGGGGCACGCCGGGCCGCTCCCCCGCCTGGGAGAAGGCGATCGCCCGGGACTTCGGGCCGACCCTCGACGACCAGGTGGACGCCCTCCAGGGCCTCGCCGGGCGCTTCCCGCTGGATCTGGAGCGGGTGGCGATCCGCGGCTGGTCGTACGGCGGCTATCTGGCGGCGCGGGCGGTGCTGCGGCGCCCCGACGTCTTCCACGCGGCGGTGGTGGGGGCGCCGGTGACGGACTGGCGGCTGTACGACACCCACTACACCGAGCGGTACCTCGGCACTCCGCAGGACGATCCCGAGGTGTACGCGGCGCAGTCGCTGCTCACCGACGACGGGCTCTCCACGCCGGAGGTGCCCGCGCGGCCGATGATGATCGTCCACGGTCTCGCGGACGACAACGTGGTCGTCGCGCACGCGCTGCGGCTCTCCTCGGCGCTCCTCGCGGCCGGCCGGCCGCACGAGGTGCTGCCGCTGTCCGGGGTCACCCACATGACGCCGCAGGAGCAGGTCGCGGAGAACCTGCTGCTGCTCCAGGTGGACTTCCTGAAGCGGTCCCTCGGCGGGAAGCGGGACTGAGTCACCAGCCGGGCGGCGGCGGGTAGGGCGGGGCCGGGGGCGGCATCCCGGCCGGCGGGTACGGGCTCGGCGCGCCGGCGGGGGCGCCGCGCCCGGCGAGGAGGACGAGCACCGCGATACCGGCGAGCAGCCCGAAGAAGGCGGTGAGGACGCTCAGCCGGCCGGCGGTCGGGAGGTCCCCGAGGTGGCCGATCAGTTCGTAGCGGGTGGTCCTGGCGACCTCGGCGATGCCGCCGACCGCCAGGAACGCCCCGGCGAGCAGTCCGAAGGCCCGGCTGTGGCGGGCCCGTACGAAGGCGGAGACGGCGGCGGTCCCGTACAGGGCGACGAGGATCAGCGACAGCCAGCCGGGCGGGGGCGCGAGGGCCGCCTTCATGATGGACCGGCCGCCGGTGAAGCGGTCGACGGTGATCTCCACGGGCAGTTCGGTGGCCCAGTACAGCTCCCACAGGGCCACGACGAGCGCGCCGGCCGCGAGGAGGACGCCGGCGGCGACGGCGGGGCCCGTACGCGGGCGCGTGGGGAGCGGCTCGTACGACGCGGTGGCCGGGCGGCGGCCGGCGGCGGCGGTGACGATCAGAGCGGCGGCGAGGGCGAGTTCGACGAGCGCGGTGACGAGGGCGCCGCTGTCGGGCTCCCAGAGTCCGGGCAGGCGCAGGGCGAGCGTGACGGTGCCGGTGGCGGCGAGCGCGGAGGCCGCGTGCCGGGAGCGGATCGCGGCGGCGGCCGCGGCGACGGAGACGACGAGCAGCACGGCGTCGGTCAGGGAGGTGGCGGACCGTCCCCGGACGAGGAGGTGGTGGTCCCCGGCCCAGTGCCAGGCGAGGTCGACGGGCAAGCCGAGCGCGGCGAGATCCTTGAGGATCCACACGGCGGCGGTGAGGGCGAGCGCGGCGCAGAGCGCGGCGCCCGTGAGACGTGCCGGTCGTGTCACAGTCACGGTCCCGATACTCACGGTCGCCACCGACCGAAACAAGCGGTTCCGGGAAACCCACCCGCACCGCTTGGGGACGCCCACGCCGGCGAGTGAGCCGAAGGGCGCGCCGGGGGAACAGCCCCCGAGCGCGCGGAGGCCCGTGAGGAACGATCGGGCCGAGCACGGTCGGGGCTGCGAGCGCGGCACCAAGCGCCCGGAGGCGAACCGAGCCCAAAAAAGAGGGGTCCGGGCCGGGGCTACATGGCGCGCCCCGGCCCGGTTTCACGGCACCCGCACGGCCGTACGGTGTACAGACTGCCGTGTTCGTATATCGGATCCGATTCCGTCAAGTTGCCTGTGCGTTAAGGCGATTCGGGCTTCTTGAAGAGGCCGGGGCCGTTGTCCGGTGGCGTCTCGGGGCCGTTGTCGGTGTTCTCCGTGGGGACGACGTGCTTCTCCTCCGCGAAGTGGCAGGCCGAGTCGTGTTTCGCCGGGCTGTCCGTGAGGCGGAAGACGGCCGGGACGGCGAGGAGCGGGACTTCGAGGGCGCAGCGTTCCTGGGCCTTCCAGCAGCGGGTGCGGAAGCGGCAGCCGGAGGGGATGTTGGCCGGGGAGGGGACGTCGCCGGTGAGGATGATGCGTTCGCGGTGGGCGCGCGCCTCGGGGTCGGGGACCGGGACGGCGGAGAGCAGCGCCTGGGTGTACGGGTGGGTGGGGTGGTCGTAGATCTGCGCGTCGCTGCCGATCTCGACGATCCGGCCGAGGTACATGACGCCGACCCGGTCGGAGATGTGCCGGACGATCGACAGGTCGTGGGCGATGAAGACGTACGACAGGGAGAACTCGGTCTGGAGGTTCCCCATCAGGTTGATGACCTGTGCCTGGACGGAGACGTCGAGGGCGGACACGGGTTCGTCGGCGACGATGATCTCGGGCTGGAGGGCGAGGCCGCGGGCGATGCCGATGCGCTGGCGCTGGCCGCCGGAGAACTGGTGCGGGTAGCGGTTGATGTATTCGGGGTTGAGGCCGACGACGTCCAGGAGGTCCTGGACCTTGCGGCGCCGGTCGCCCTTGGGGGCGACCTCGGGGTGGATCTCGTACGGCTCGCCGATGATGTCGCCGACGGTCATGCGCGGGTTGAGCGAGGTGTACGGGTCCTGGAACACCATCTGGATGTTGCGGCGGACCGCCTTGAGGGCCTTGGGCGACAGGGTGGTGATGTCGTCGCCCTTGTAGCGGATCGAGCCGGACGTCGGCCGTTCCAGGTTGACGAGCATCTTCGCGACCGTCGACTTGCCGCAGCCGGACTCGCCGACGATGCCGAGGGTCTCGCCGGCGGCGAGGTCGAAGTCGACGCCGTCGACCGCCTTGACCGCGCCGACCTGCTTCTTGAAGAGGACACCCTGGGTGAGCGGATAGTGCTTGTGGAGGTCCCTGACTTCGAGGATCGCCTCGCCCGACCGGGTCTTCGCGGCGGTCACAGCGGTCTCAGCCATGGAGGCACTCCTTCCAGAAGTGGCAGGCGCTGGCGCGCGGCACCGGGGACTCGGTCACCTCGTAGAGCGGGGGCACGTCGGTGCGGCAGCGGTCCCGGGCGAGGGGGCAGCGCGGGTTGAAGGCGCAGCCGGGCGGGATGTTCAGCAGGTTGGGCGGCAGGCCCTTGATCGCGTACAGCTCCTGGCCCTTCTGGTCCAGGCGCGGGATCGATTCGAGGAGGCCCTTGGTGTACGGGTGGGCGGGGGCCTTGTAGATCTCGTGGACGGGGGCCTGTTCGACGATGCGGCCCGCGTACATGACGGCGATCTTGTCGGCGACGTCGGCGACGACGCCGAGGTCGTGGGTGATGAGGATGAGGCCCATGTTGAGTTCGCGCTGGAGCTCGGCGAGCAGGTCCATGACCTGGGCCTGGACGGTGACGTCGAGGGCGGTGGTGGGCTCGTCGGCGATGATCAGTTCGGGTTCGAGGGCGAGCGCCATCGCGATCATGATGCGCTGCCGCATGCCGCCGGAGAACTGGTGGGGGTACTGGCCGACGCGTTCCTTGGCGGCGGGGATGCGGACCCGGTCCATCAGTTCGACGGCCTTGGCCTTGGAGTCCTTGCGCGACATGCCCTTGTGGACCTGGAACATCTCGCCGAGCTGGTCGCCGACGCTGACGACGGGGTTGAGGGAGGAGAGCGCGTCCTGGAAGACCATCGCCATCTTGGCTCCGCGGATCTTGCGCCGCTCCTCCTCCTTGAGCTTCAGGAGGTCCTGACCCTGGAAGAGGATCTCGCCCTGGGTGATCTTTCCCGGGGGGATGTCGAGGATGCCCATGACGGCCTGGGCGGTGACGGACTTGCCGGAGCCGGACTCGCCGAGGACGGCGAGGGTCTCCCCCGCGTCGACGGAGTAGTCGACGCCGTTGACCGCCTTGGCGACCCCGTCCCGGGTGTGGAACTCCACGTGCAGGTCGCGCACTTCGAGCAGCATGGGTCCCTACCTCAGCTTGGGGTCGAGGGCGTCGCGGACCGCGTCGCCGAGCATGATGAAGGCGAGCACGGTGATGGCGAGCGCGCCGGAGGGCCAGAGCAGCATGTGCGGGGCGTTACGCACGTATGCGGCGGCCGAGGAGATGTCGATGCCCCAGGAGACGGTGGGGGGCTTGAGGCCGACGCCGAGGAAGGACAGCGTCGCTTCGAGCGAGATGTACGTGCCGAGGGCGATGGTCGCGACGACGATGACGGGCGCGAGGGCGTTGGGCGCGATGTGGCGGAGCAGCATCCGCGAGTTGGAGGCGCCGAGCGCGCGGGCGGCCTGGACGTAGTCGTTCTGTTTGACGGTGATGACGGAGCCGCGGGCGATGCGGGAGATCTGCGGCCAGCCGAGGAGCACCATGAAGCCGATGACGGGCCAGACGCTGTTGCTGCTGACGACGGAGAGCAGGACGAGGCCGCCGAGGATGACGGGGATCGCGAAGAAGACGTCGGTGATGCGGGAGAGGACGCCGTCCCAGCCGCCGCCGTAGAAGCCGGCGAGGCCGCCGAGGACGGAGCCGAGGATCGTGACGCCGAGGGTGGCGAAGAGGCCGACCTGGACGGAGGCCCTGGCCCCGTAGACCGTACGGGTGTAGACGTCGCAGCCCTGGCCGTTGAAGCCGAAGGGGTGGCCGGGCTGGGAGCCCTCCTGGGCCTTGGAGAGGTCGCAGTCGAGCGGGTTGCCGCTGGCGATGAGCTGCGGCCAGATGGAGATGATCACCAGGAAGAGGATGATCAGGCCGGAGATGATGAAGATCGGGTTCCGGCGCAGGTCGTGCCAGGCGTCGGACCAGAGGGAGCGGGGTTTCTTGTCGGCGCCGGTGCCCTGGGGGCCGCCCGGGGTCTTCTCCAGCGTCTCGCCCTCGTCCATCGCGAGGTCGGTTCCGCCGCCGGCTCCGGTGTGGTTGATCGCGCGGCCGTCGTCGAACGGCTGAGGCTGCTCAGGCATAGCGGATCCTCGGGTCAAGGACGGCGTACAGGAGGTCGACGAGCAGGTTCGCCACCAGGAAGACCAGGACGAGGACGGTCACGAAGCCGACGACGGTCTGGGTGTTCTGGCGGAGGATGCCCTGGTAGAGCTGGTAGCCGACGCCGTGGATGTTGAAGATCCGCTCGGTGACGATGGCGCCGCCCATGAGCGCGCCGACGTCGGTGCCGATGAAGGTCACCACGGGGATCAGGCTGTTGCGCAGCAGGTGGCGGGTGATGACCCGGTGGCGGGGCAGGCCCTTGGCGACGGCGGTGCGGACGTAGTCGGCTCGCTTGTTCTCGGCGATCGAGGTCCGGGTGAGCCGGGTGACGTACGCGAGGGAGACCGAGGCGAGGACGAGTCCGGGGACGATCAGTTCGTCGAGCGGGGCGTCGGTGGAGACGGCCGGTTTGATCCAGCCCCACTTCACGCCGAGGAGGAGCTGGAGGAGGAGGCCGGTGACGAAGGTCGGGATGGCGATGACGACCAGGGTCAGCAGCAGCACGGTGGTGTCGACGGGGTGGCCGCGCTTGAGGCCGGTGAGGACGCCGAGGCTGATGCCGATGACGATCTCGAAGAAGATGGCGACGAGGGTGAGGCGGATGGTGACCGGGAAGGCGTTCGCCATCAGCTCGGTGACCTCCTGGCCGTTGAAGGCCGTGCCGAAGTCGCCGGTGAAGACGTTGCCCATGTAGGTCAGGTATTGCTGCCAGACGGGCTTGTCGAGGCCGAACTCCTTCTCCAGCTGGGCCGCGGTCGCCGGATCGCACTGGCGGTCGCCGCACAGTCCGGCGATGGGATCGCCCATCACGTTCACCATCAGGAAGATCAGCAGCGTGGCGCCGAAGAAGACCGGGATCATCTGCAGCAGTCGCCGGATCACATATCGACCCATGGGGGGCTCCGGGGGTTGGCTCCGGGAAGAGGGGTGGCTCCGCGTGGCGGCGGGGTGCGGAGAAGGCGTACGGCCCGGCGGCGCGGGGGTCCGCGGGCCGGGCCGTACGCCTCCGACCTGCTACGGCGTCAGTTGACCTTGATCTGGTCGTAGACCGGGACGCTGAACGGGTTCAGGGAGACGTTGGTGACCCGCTCCGAGTAGCCTGCGCTGCCGTTCTGGTACCAGAGCGGGATGGCACCCATGTCGTCGCGGAGGATGCCCTCGGCCTGCTGGAAGAGTCCGACGGCCTTGGCGATGTCGGGCTCGGCGTTGGCGTCGTTGACGAGCTTGTCGAACTCTGGGCTGGTCCACTTGCCGTCGTTGGACGAGGCGTTCGTGTAGTACAGCGGCTGCAGGAAGTTCTGGATGAGCGGGTAGTCCATCTGCCAGCCGGCCCGGAAGGGGCCCTTGAGCTTCTGCGAGGTGACCTGGTTGCGGTAGTCGGCGAAGGTGCCGACGGGGTTGCCGACGCAGGCGCGGTCGTTGTCGAGGGCGCGGTTGATGGAGTTGCAGACCGCGTCGACCCATTCCTTGTGGGAGCCGGTGTCGGCGTTGTACGAGATCTTCATGGTGCCGCCGGGGATGCCGCCGCCCTCGGCGACGAGCTTCTTCGCCTCGGCCGCGTCGTACTTGCAGAACTCGCCGCAGACGTCCTTGAACCCGCCCTCCTCGCCGAGGACCGGGGAGGTCCAGTCGACGGCGGGGGTCCGGGTCTTCTGGAAGATCGTCTCGGTGATCTGGTCGCGGTTGATGGCCATGGAGAGGCCCTGGCGGAGCTTCTCCTGGCCGGGCTTGTTCCAGGCCGGGTCGTAGAACGGGAAGGACAGGGTCTGGATGATGCCGGCGGGGACGTTGATGTACCGGTCGCCGAGGTCGGCTTCGACGTTCTTGAGCTGGGAGGCGGGGACGTCGTCGACGAGGTCGAGGTTGCCGGCCGTCAGGTCGGTGTAGGCGGTGTTGTTGTCGGTGTAGACCTTGAGGGTGATGCCGCCGTTCTGGGCCTTGTCGGCGCCGGGGTAGCCGTCCCAGCGCTTGAGGGCCATCTGGGAGCCCTTGGAGTACGAGTCGACGGTGTACGGGCCGTTGCCGACGGGTTTCGAGAGCCAGGCCGCGTGGTCCGTGAAGAAGGCCTGCGGGAGCGGGGAGAAGGCCGCGTAGCCCAGGGTGATGGGCCAGGTGGAGAACTTCTGGGTGAGCTTGACCGTGAAGGTCTGGGGGCCCGTGACCTTGAGGCCGGACATGGTCTCGGCGGTCGGCTCGCCCTTCTCGGGGTGGACCTTGTCGTAGCCCTCGATCTGGCCGAAGAAGTAGGCGTTCTTCTGGTTGTTCTTCAGGTGGGCGCCGTAGTTCCAGGCGTCGACGAAGGACTTGGCGGTGACCTTCTCGCCGTTGGAGAAGGTCCAGCCGTCCTTGACCGTGATGGTGAAGTTGGTCGAGTCGGTCGTGTCGATCTTCTCGGCGAGCATGTCCTTGGCCTCGCCGGTCTTCGGGTCGTACTGCTTGAGCCCCCGGAAGATCATGGAGAGGACCTTGCCGCCCTGCACCTCGTTGGTGTTGGCGGGCTCCAGCGGGTTCTGCGGGTCGCCCCACGAGGAACTCACGATGCCGTCGGCCCCTCCGCCACCGCCGCTGTCGTCGCCACCGCAGGCGGTCGCCGCGAGGGCGACTGCGGTGGCCAGAGCGGCCCACTTGGCGTGCGTGGCTCCGCGCATGGAGTGCCTCCCGAATGTCCTAAGTCCGACTTAGGCCCCAATATCACCTGATATTGACGGAGCTGCACCTTTACGGCCGCCGGACGGTACCCCCGAAGAGCCGGGAGGACATGACGAAGGGCGCCCCGTTCCGTACGTACGGAACGGGGCGCCCTTCGTCATGTCTGCCGGTCGGTGCGTCAGTGCACCGGCACGACCTGCTTCTCCTCGGCGAAGTGGCACGCCGAGAGGTGGGCGGCCGGGGTGTCCTGGCCGTCGAAGCGCTGCGGGATCGCCAGGAGCGGCGTCTCCTGCGAGCACTTCTCCTGCGCCTTCCAGCAACGGGTGCGGAAGCTGCAGCCCGACGGCGGGTTCGCCGGCGAGGGGACGTCACCGGTCAGGATGATCCGCTCGCGGTGCGCGCGGGCCTCCGGGTCCGGCACCGGCACCGCGGAGAGCAGCGCCTGGGTGTACGGGTGCGTCGGGTGCTCGTAGATCTGCTCGTCCGTACCGATCTCGGCCATCTTGCCGAGGTACATGACGCCGACGCGGTCCGAGATGTGCCGGACGATCGACAGGTCGTGCGCGATGAAGACGTAGGACAGGTTGTACTCGTCCTGGAGCTTCTCCATCAGGTTGATGACCTGCGCCTGGACGGAGACGTCCAGGGCCGAGACCGGCTCGTCGCAGATGATGATCTCCGGGTTGAGCGCGAGGCCTCGGGCGATGCCGATGCGCTGGCGCTGACCGCCGGAGAACTGGTGCGGGTACCGGTTGATGTACTCGGGGTTCAGACCGACGACATCGAGCAGCTCCTGCACCTTGCGGCGCCGGTCACCCTTCGGGGCCACCTCGGGGTGGATGTCGAAGGGCTCCCCGATGATGTCGCCGACCGTCATCCGCGGGTTGAGCGAGGTGTACGGGTCCTGGAACACCATCTGGATGTTGCGGCGGACGGCCTTCAGCGCGCGCCCGGACAGCTTGGTGATGTCCTGGCCCTTGTAGAAGACCTCGCCCGCGGTCGCCTTCTCCAGGTTCATCAGCAGCTTGGCGACCGTGGACTTGCCACAGCCGGACTCGCCGACGATGCCGAGGGTCTCGCCCTGGTAGAGGTCGAAGGAGACCCCGTCCACGGCCTTGACCGCGCCGACCTGCCGCTTGAAGAGGATGCCCTGCGTCAGCGGGAAGTGCTTCTTCAGGTCGCGCACCTGGAGGATCGGCTCGCCGCGCTGGACCGGAGCCTCGATGGCGGCTACGGCCTCCGCCTCGGACGCGGCCACGGCCTCGTCGTTCTTGCTGAGGTCAGCCATGGATCGTCTCCTTCCAGAAGTGGCAGGCGCTGCCGCGGCCCGGGAGGTCCGCGCCGTCCTGCTCGGTGACCGGCACGAGGGCCGGGACGTCCGTACGGCAGACGTCGTCGGCCTTCGGGCAGCGCGGGTTGAAGGCGCAGCCGGTCGGGATCCTGAGCAGGTTGGGCGGCAGACCCTTGATCGCGTACAGCTCCTGGCCCTTCTGGTCCAGGCGCGGGATCGAGGCGAGGAGGCCCTTGGTGTAGGGGTGGGCCGGGCGCTTGTAGATCTCGTGCACCGGCGCCTGCTCGACGATCCGTCCCGCGTACATCACGGCGATCTTGTCCGCGACGTCGGCGACCACGCCGAGGTCGTGGGTGATGAGGATCAGACCCATGTTGTACTCGCGCTGGAGCTCCGCGAGGAGGTCCATCACCTGGGCCTGGACCGTCACGTCGAGCGCCGTGGTGGGCTCGTCCGCGATGATCAGGTCCGGCTCCAGGGCGAGCGCCATCGCGATCATGATGCGCTGGCGCATACCGCCGGAGAACTGGTGCGGGTAGTCGTTGACGCGAGCCGCGGCGGCCGGGATCTTCACCCGGTCCATCAGCTCGATCGCCTTGGCATTGGCCTCCTTCTTGGAGAGGCCCTGGTGCACCCGGAACATCTCGCCGAGCTGGTAGCCGACGCTGAGCACGGGGTTGAGCGAGGACAGCGCGTCCTGGAAGATCATCGCGATCTTGCTGCCGCGCACCTTGCGGTGCTCTTCCTCGGACATCTTGAGCATGTCCTGACCGCGGAAGAGGATCTCTCCCTTGGTCACGAACCCGGGCGGGGTGTCGAGGATGCCCATGATGGCCTGCGCGGTCACGGACTTGCCGGAACCGGACTCGCCGAGGACGGCGAGGGTCTCGCCGGCGTTCACGGAGTACGAGACACCGTTCACGGCCTTGGCGACGCCCTCACGGGTACGGAACTCGACGTGGAGGTCGCGTACGTCGAGCAGCGGACCGTCGTGGGTCTCGCCGTCGCGAGGCGCCGGAACGCTCGCGGTCTTGTCGATGGTGGTCACTGCGTTCGTCCTTACTCTCAGCGCAGCTTCGGGTCGAAGGCGTCACGGACCGCGTCGCCGAGCATGATGAAGGCGAGCACCGTGATAGTGAGCATTCCGGACGGGAACAGCAGCGGGTGCAGACCCGACGAGATGCGGTCCTGCGCCTCGGAGATCATCACGCCCCAGGAGATGGCCGGGGGCCTGATGCCGATACCCAGGAAGCTCAGGGTCGCTTCCGCGCCGATGACCGCACCGAGCGAGATCGTGGCGACCACGATCAGCGGGGTGACGGAGTTCGGCAGGACGTGACGGAACATCATCCGCGAGGTGGAGGCACCGAGCGAGCGGGCGGCGGCCACGTAGTCGGCCTGCTTGACCTGCATCACGGCGCCGCGCATGACGCGGGCCATGGACATCCAGCCGACCGCGGTCAGCGTGAGGACCACGGCCATCACGCCGGCGTTGCGCATGCCCTTCTCGTCACGGAAGTTGTTCAGGATGACGATCGCGGCGAGCAGCAGCGGCAGTCCGAAGAAGACGTTGGTGACGAACGAGAGGAGGGCGTCCGTCCACTTGCCGAAGAAACCGCCGAGGACACCCACGAGGCCGCCGATGACCAGGGAGAAGGCGGTCGTCAGCACACCCACGATGATCGAGTTGCGGGTGCCGTGGATGGTCTGCGAATAGACGTCGCAGCCCTGGAAGTTGTAGCCGAACCAGGCGCTGCCGCTGGGGCCCTCCATCGAGTGCTTCAGGTCGCACGCGAGCGGGTCGACACTGGTGAAGAGGCTCGGGAAGGCGGCGATGGACAGGATCCCGACGATGAGGACCGCCGAGACGATGAACATCGGGTTGCGGACCAGGTCCCGGAAGGCGTCCTGCGCGAGACTGCGGGTCTTCTCCTGCTTGGCCGGGGCCTGAGCGGGCGCGGTGGGGCCGGCGGGGTCGCCGACGGCCGTGTCGGTCTTCTGGGTCGTGTCACTCATAGCGAATCCTCGGGTCAAGCACGGCGTACAGCATGTCCACGACCAGCGCAGAGATCAGATAGACGAGCACCAGCAGGCTGACGAATCCGACGACCGCCGGTCCGTCCTCCACGTTCAGCGAGGTGAACAGCTGGTAGCCCACGCCGGGGATGTTGAAGATGCCCTCGGTGACGATGGCGCCGCCCATGAGGGAGCCGAGGTCGGCGCCCAGGTAGGTGACGACCGGGATCAGCGAGTTGCGCAGCACGTGGATGCCGATGACCCGGCTCTTCGGCAGGCCCTTGGCCTTCGCGGTGCGGATGTAGTCGGCACGGAGGTTCTCCGCGACCGACGCCCGTGCGAGACGCGCGATGTAGGCGAGCGACACCGAGCCGAGCACCATACCCGGCAGCAGATAGCTGGAGAAACCGTCGTCGGTACCGGAGACGGGGAACAGTCCCCATTCCATGCCGAAGAAGGTCTGCGTGACATTGCCGAGCACGAAGATCGGGACGGCGATGACGGTCAGGGTGGAGACGAGCACCAGGTTGTCCATGAAGCTGCCGCGGCGCATGCCCGCGAGCACGCCGGCGACGACGCCGATGACGAGCTCGAAGGTGAAGGCCACACCGGCGACCTTCAGCGTCTCGGGCCAGGCCTCGGCGAGAAGCTCGACGATGGGCCGGCCCTGGTTGATGGACTCACCGAAGTCGCCCTGGAGCAGGCCGCTGAAGTAGTACCAGTACCTCACGAAGAACGGGTCGTCGAGGTGGTACTGCGCGGTGAGCGTCGCTCTGATGTTGTCAGGTACGGGCTTCTCGCCGTACAGGTTCTGGATGGGGTCGCCACCCATCTGCGTGACGAGAAAATAGACGATCAACGTGGTGCCGATGAAGACGGGCACCATCTGAAGGATTCGTCGGATGACGAACCGGCCCATGGATCCTCCTCGCGAGAAGCGGCGGGGGCTGGTGTTGCCCGCCCCCGCCGCCGTTCTCGACTCTTAAAAGTGGGTCAGATGCCTGAGGCTGTTAGGCCTTGGAGATCTTGGTGACGTCGACCCGGTTGAAGAGGTCCATCTCGACGTTCGACACGTTCTTGCTGTGCGCGAACACGTTCTTGCCGAAGCGCAGCGGGATCACCGGCATGTCCTGGACGAGGACGTCCTCGGCCTGCTGCCAGAGCTTGATGGCCTCGGCCGGCGTCTTCGCGGCGCGGCCGTCCTCGACGAGCTTGTCGAACTTCTTGTTGCTGTAGCCGTAGTAGTTCGAGGAACCACCGGTGGTGAACAGCGGGCCGAGGTAGTTCTCCATGGACGGGTAGTCCATGATCCAGCCCATGCGGAACATGCCGGAGAACTTCTTCTGCTCGACCTGGGTCAGCAGCTCGGCGAACTGCGGGACGGCCTGGCCGACGCAGTCGACGCCGAGGTTCTTCTTCACCTGGTTGCAGGTGGCGTCGACCCACTCCTTGTGACCACCATCGCCGTTGTAGCCGATGTTGATCTTGTTGCCCTCGATGCCGCCGACGCTGTCGAGCAGCTTCTTGGCAGCGGTCGGGTCGAACTTGCAGGCGTCGCCACAGGTGTTGTCGCGGTAGCCGCCGACGACCGGGGAGACGAACGAACGGGCCGGGGACTGCGAGTCGTTGAGGATCACCTTGGTGATCTCTTCCCGGTCGATCGCCATGGAGATCGCCTTGCGGACCTCGGGCTTCGAGTACTTCTTGTCGTACGTCGGGAACGACACGAACTGGAAGGTCGAGGCCGGGGAGGACTTGAAGCGCTCACCGAACTGCTTCGGGGCGTTGGCCAGCTCCGAGCTCGGGACCTGCGGGATGACGTCCAGGGCGCCGGCGACGACGTCCTTATACATCGTCTCCTGCTTCTGGTAGATCTTGTACGTCACCGAGTCCACGTTGGGCTTGTTCGTGCCCGTGTAGTCAGGGTTCTTGACGACCTTGATCGACTTGTTGTGGTCCCACTTGCCCTCGATCTTGAAGGCGCCCTGGCCGATCGGAGCCTGCTCGTACGCCTTGATGTTGGCGATGGCGGAGTCCGGCAGCGGGTAGAACACCGTGTAGCCGAGGACGGTCTTGTAGTCGGCGAAGGGCTTCGCCAGCTTGACCGTGAAGGTGGTGTCGTCGACGACCTTGAGGCCCGACATCTCCTTGGCGCTCGGCGCGGGGGCCTTCTTCGGGCCCTCCTCGCCGTCCGGGTCCGCCGGGTTGAGGGCGTCGTAGCCCTCGATGGTGGCGAAGAAGTAGTTGCCGTCGGCCGCGTTCGGGCCGTAGGCGCCCCAGTTCCAGCCCTGGACGTAGCTCTTGGCGGTCACCGGAGTGCCGTCGTGGAACTTCTGGCCCGGCTTGATCTTCACGGTCCAGAGCGAGTTGTCCGTCGTCGTGATCGACTGGGCGGCGTCCTCGACCGGCTGGTTCTTGTCGTCGTAGCTGACGAGCGGACGGAACAGCGCGTCCAGCACCTGCGAGCCCTCGGACTCGGTCGTGGTCTGCGGCACAAGGCGCTTCGGCTCGGAGATACCGACGCTCACCGAGCCGCCGGCCTTGGCCTTGCCGTCCTTGCCTTCCGTGCCCTTGTCGTTCCCGCCACAGGCGGTTGCTGCCAGGGCGACGACGATCGCGCCCGCTACCCACTTGGCGCTCTTGGCACCGCGCATGGGTTCCTCCTCATGAGTCCACTAGTCACTACGAAGAGGGCCCTGGAGACAGCCGACACCCCTGACGGCCCAGGACTCCAAGTGCCCCGAGTGTGCTCGTGAGTCGTCACTCCCCACAGTGCTTGACCCATTGACCCGAGCTCAACTGAGCCAACTATTGAGCACGTCCGGGCCGTAAACCACAGTTAAGCGGTCTCGTTTTGACAACATCACTTAGACCCTAGGGATCGAAATACGGACAAAGCGAGCACAGACAGACACACTCGAAACGGACTGTTAACACACGTACCGGAGAGCGATGACCGGAATGCGGACGGTCCGTCATGGAATTGGACTTGACGCCGAAGTGGGAGGCACTGGTTCCTCCCTGCCCACCTGCCGTCCGTCCACTCCTCCCGCACAGCCGGAGGCCCGGCACCCCGCGAGGGGTACCGGGCCTCCGGTCACCGGGATGCCCCGGTCGCAGCGGTACTGGGTGTGGAGTCGGGGAGTGGCGGCAGCCGCCCCCATGCGACTGGACCCCGGCGAATCCGCCGAGGTCCAGTCGACTTGGTCAGGCCGGAGATCAGCCGTTCTTGGCGCGGGAGGACGCGCGGCCACGCGCGTTCTGGTCCAGGATGACCTTGCGGATGCGCACGGCCTCCGGGGTGACCTCGACGCACTCGTCGTCGCGGCAGAACTCCAGGGACTGCTCCAGCGACAGCTTGCGCGGCGGGACGATCGCCTCGAAGGAGTCGGCCGAGGCGGAGCGCATGTTGGTGAGCTTCTTCTCCTTGGTGATGTTCACGTCCATGTCGTCGGAGCGCGAGTTCTCGCCGACGATCATGCCCTCGTACACCTCGGTGCCGGGGTCGGTGAACAGGACACCGCGCTCCTGGAGGTTCGTCATCGCGAAGGCGGTGACGGCGCCGGCGCGGTCGGCGACCAGCGAACCGTTGTTACGGGTCGTCAGCGTGCCGAACCACGGCTCGTGGCCCTCGTGGATCGAGTGGGCGATGCCCGTGCCGCGGGTGTTGGTGAGGAACTCCGTACGGAAGCCGATGAGGCCACGGGACGGAACGACGAACTCCATGCGGACCCAGCCGGAGCCGTGGTTCGACATGTTGTCCATGCGGCCCTTGCGGACACCCATGAGCTGCGTGACCGCGCCCATGTGCTCCTCGGGCACGTCGACCGTGAGGCGCTCGACGGGCTCGTGGACCTTGCCGTCGACCTCCTTGGTGACGACCTGCGGCTTGCCGATGGTCAGCTCGAAGCCCTCGCGGCGCATCTGCTCGACCAGGATGGCGAGCGCGAGCTCACCACGGCCCTGGACCTCCCAGGCGTCGGGACGCTCGGTGTCGAGGACGCGGAGCGAGACGTTACCGATGAGCTCGCGGTCCAGACGGTCCTTCACCTGGCGGGCGGTGACCTTGCGCTGCTTGACCGCGGACTTGGCGTCCGCGCCCTTGCCCGTGCCACCGCGGCCGACGAGCGGCGAGGTGTTCGTACCGATGGTCATGGAGATCGCCGGCTGGTCGACCGTGATCAGCGGCAGCGCGATCGGGTTCTCCGGGTCGGCCAGGGTCTCGCCGATCATGATGTCGGGGATACCGGCGACGGCGCAGATGTCACCGGGGCCGGCGACCTCGGCCGGCTTGCGGGTGAGCGCCTCGGTCATCATCAGCTCGGTGATGCGGACGTTGGAGATCGTGCCGTCCCGCTTGATCCACGCGACCGTCTGGCCCTTGCGCAGCTCGCCCTGCTCGACGCGGAGCAGCGCGATGCGGCCGAGGAAGTTGTCGGCGTCGAGGTTGGTGACGTGGGCCTGGAGCGGGGCCTCCTCGTCGTACACCGGGGCCGGGACGTGCTCCAGGATGGCGGAGAAGAACGGCTCCAGGCTGTCGCTGTCGGCCGGCACCGTGCCGTTCTCCGGCTTGGTCAGCGAGGCGATGCCGTCACGGCCACAGGCGTAGACGATCGGGAACTCGATCTGGTCCTCGTCCGCGTCCAGGTCGAGGAAGAGGTCGTAGGTCTCGTTGACGACCTCGTCGATCCGGGAGTCCGGGCGGTCCGTCTTGTTGATGCAGAGGATGACGGGCTTGCGCTGCTGGAGGGCCTTGCGCAGCACGAAGCGGGTCTGCGGGAGGGGACCCTCGGAGGCGTCCACGAGGAGGACGACCGCGTCCACCATCGACAGACCGCGCTCGACCTCGCCACCGAAGTCGGCGTGACCGGGGGTGTCGATGATGTTGATCGTGATCGGGGCCCCGCCGTCCTTGGGGTGATACTTCACCGCCGTGTTCTTGGCGAGGATCGTGATGCCCTTCTCACGCTCCAGGTCGTTCGAGTCCATCATGCGGTCGTCGAGCTGCTGGTGGGCGGCGAAGGCACCGGCCTGCTTGAGCATGGCGTCGACGATGGTCGTCTTGCCATGGTCGACGTGGGCGACGATGGCGACGTTACGGATGTCGTGGCGCGTGGGCATGGGTGCTTGCGCTTCTCTCGGATCGTGGGATGCGGCGTCAGTTCCTCGTACGCCCGCCGGGCGGACGCGCCACGGCTATGTCCTATGGTACGGGGCTGCCGCGCAAGGGGCTTCCCCGGCCAAGATCCGAGAAGTTCACCTGCGAGTGAGCAAGGGTGTGGGGGAGGTCGTGCGACCGGGTCAAAGGGCCGACGCGATCCTGCCCGCCGGGATCACCGGCGGGCAAGGAAATTGAGCTGCTTCTGAGGTTGTGACCTGCGGTTTCAGGGCTTTCGGGGGGTTCGGTGCCCCCGCCGGAGCCTGCTCGGTGCGGTCAGGCTTGAGCTCGGTGGGTCAGGGGCTGAGCTCGGTGGGTCAGGGGCTGAGCTCGGTGGGTCAGGGGCTGAGCTCGGCGTGGTCAGGGGTTGAGCTCGGCGCCCTTGGACGTCTCGGCCTTCTTGAAGCCGATGTCCTGGTAGCGCGGAGCGGCCAGGCCCCAGGCGCCGGCGTTCACCAGATCCGCCTTGGCGGCGACGAGCTGCGGGCGCTGGTAGAGGGGAATGGAGCCGGCGGCGGCCCAGATCCGGGCGTCGGCCTGGCGCACCAGCTCCCGGGCCTCCTCCTCGTCGAGCGTCCCCGCCGCCTGGTCGAACAGCTGGTCGATCCGGTCGGTGCCGACCCGCGAGTAGTTCTGCTCGACCAGGAGTGAGCCGTCCGAGGCGGGCTCGGGCTTGGCGAAGATCGGCCGGGCGTCGGTCGCCGGGAAGGCGGAGGCGGGCCAGGAGTAGAGCGCCAGGTCGTAGTCGCCCGAGGCCACGTGGTCCTTGAAGAAGCTGTCGTCGGAGACCTTGGTGACCTCGGTGCGGATGCCGACGGCGTCGAGCATCCGGACGATCCGGTCGCCGACGGCCCGCAGCGACTCGGAGCCGGGGCCGGACGGCAGGACGAAGCGGAGGCTGAGCGCCTTGCCGTCCTTGCCGAGGGCCTTGCTCGCCTCGGGCGCCGTCACGGGGGCTGCGGTGCCGCGCGGGGCGTAGGCGCCGGCGACGCCCTTGTCCGTACGCGCGATCGTCTGGGCGGCGTGCGCGCCGGCGCCCGTACCGGTGTCGAGTGCCTCGGCGCGGGCGAGGAGCGCGGCGCTCTGGCGTGCGGCCGCGGGGGCCGGGGCGAGGATGTTGGTGCCGTTCTCGGGGCCGGCGGCGCCGATGACGGGGGCGGGGGCGGCCCGGCGCTCGCCCGGCTTGTCGTCGCCGACGATGTAGAGGCCCTCGTCGGAGGCGGTGTCGGCGGCCTGCTTCTTGGCGTCGGTGGAGCCTGCGGCGTCCTTCTTCTCGCCCGCCTTCTCGGCGCCTTGCTTCTCGGCGCCCTTCTTCTCGGCGCCCTCCTTCTTCGCGCCCTCCTTCTCGGCGCCCTCCTTCTTCGCGTCCTCGGCCTTCTTCTCGGCCTCGCTGCCCGCCTTGGTGCCCGCGCCCGCGGGCTTCCTGGCCGCGCCGCCGGGGACCCAGCCCGCGTCGGCCAGGAGGGCCCGCGCCTCCTTGGTGTCCTGGTTGCCGAGGGCGTCGCTGCTGTCCGCGTACGCGGCCTGGCCCGCGAGGGCCAGATGGCTGCCGGGGGGATCCGCCGGGAGGCCGAGCGGCTTGAGTACGGATTCGGCCAGTTCCCGGCGGTTGATCGCGCGGGCCACCGCTCGCCGTACCCGCTCGTCGGCGAGCGGCCCGGACTCGCCGTTCAGCGAGAGCTGGGTGTAGGCGGGCTCCAGGGACTTGCGGACGACGTACTTCGCCAGGATGTCCTGGGCGCTCGCGTACGCGGCGATGGCCTTCTGGTTCTTCTCGCGGGCGGCCTGGACCTCCTCCGCCTTCTCCTCGTCGGAGCCGTGGGCCAGCGCCCAGGACTTCAGGGCCTTGGAGGGCGTGATCGAGGAGCCGGGGCCGTGGGCGAGGGCGGCCTGGGCGCCGCTGCGCCCGGCGCGGGCGTCGCGGAGGGCGAGGGAGATGCGCTCGGCGGTGGACCGGTCGATCTCGGCCAGATCGAGGGTGCCCTCGGCGAGGGCCTCCGCCCGGTCGGCGCGGGCGACGGCCTTGAGGACCATGCTGTCGAGCTTGGCCGGCTGTCCCCACCAGCGGGGGTTGCGGGCGAGGGTGACATCGCCGTTCTTGCGGTCGATCGTCTTCAGCAGGAACGGTCCTGCGGTGGCCTTGAGGGTGGTGCGGGCCCCGTCGTTGAAGGAGTTCGGGGAGCCCATCACCTGCTTCGGGTAGAGCGGGGTGAAGAGGGACTGCCAGTCGGCGTAGGGCTTGGAGAAGGTGACCCGTACCTCCAGGTCGTTCTTGCCCCGCTCGATCTTCTCGATCCGCTCGTAGCCGGAGTTCCGCGCGGTCCAGTACGCGGTGTCGCGGCCGCTCAGCGCCCGCCACTGGGCCACGAAGTCGGGTGCCCCGATCTCGCGTCCGTCGCTCCACTCCGCCTGCTGGTTGAGCTTGTAGAGGACGACCTGCTTGGGCTCCGTCTCGACGACCTGCGCGGACTCCAGGTAGTCGGGGTTCCGCTGTGGTCTGCCCCGCTCGTCGAGTGTGTAGAGGGCGGGGAGCACGGCCCCGGCGATCCGGGAGGTGGTGCCGTCGGCGTCGGCCTGGAAGGTGTTGAGGGTGGTGGGGAGCGCGTCGACGGCCCAGCGCAGAGTGCCTCCGTCGGCGACCTTGTCGCGGGCTGCGGGCGCGTTGTCCTGGACCGCGGCCCGGCTCTCGTCGGCCTCGTCGGTGGAACTGCACCCGGCGAGGACGGCGACGGCGAGGACGGCGCTGGTGAGGGTGGCGACGGAGCGGAGCGTGCGGGAGCGGGGGCTCCTGGAGCATGTCCTCCCGCGAGGGGCGCCGATCTGGGACATGACTTGTACCCCTTCGTCCAGATTCATTCCATTTGGAGATGATCACACCTATTGCTCATACACTGAAAAGGACGGAGCGGATCCGGCCACGGCGACACGGCGGCACGTCCGGGAAACCCCACTCGTGCGGCCCAATCGCCGGAGAAGGAGCGCTCCGGACGAGTGGAATCCCGTGCACATGGCTTCCCAAGCGGGAATGTGACGCGCGACACTCCTGCCGAAGCCGCTCGCGGAAGTGAGGGCAACCATGTCCGTTCAGGACGATCTGGCAGCCGTCAAGCGCTGCCTCGAAGACCTGGTCCGCACCGTCGGACAGCTCGAGCGCTCCGTCACGGCCGAGCGGGGCGCACCCGCCGCGCCGCAGGAGGGACGCGCCGAAAGCCTGGTGACCATCCCCGACGCCCCGTACGACAGCGGGCTGTGGACGGATACGGACGACGAGGGACTGGGAGCACGCGACCGCCACGCGCCGTAGGACGCCACGCGGGGTCAGACGCCACGCGGGGCAAGACGCCACGCGCCGCGGGACGTACCGGCAACCGACCGTAGGAGGGCCTGTTGGCCACAGGTACGGAACCGCCCGGAACCGCCACGGGGGTGCGCTCCCCGGGGCGCGCCGCCATCGCCGCCCGACATCTGCGCACCGACCGCTGGTGGCTCTCCCCCGCGGCGACGGCCGCCGGACTGCTCGCCTTCGTCGCGTACTCGACCTGGCGGGCCTTCGCCAACGCCGACTACTACGCCGCCCCCTACGTCTCGCCGTTCTACTCGCCCTGTCTGGCGGAGAACTGCGTCCCGATGAAGGACGGACCGAACTGGGAGATCTTCGGCAGTTGGTGGGGCCTCTCACCCGCGCTGCTGATCCTGGTCTTCCCGCTGGGGTTCCGGCTGACCTGCTACTACTACCGGAAGGCGTACTACCGGGGCTTCTGGGCGTCTCCCCCGGCCTGCGCGGTCGCCGAACCCCACGGGTCGTACACCGGCGAGACCCGCTTCCCGCTGCTCCTGCAGAACCTCCACCGGTACTTCTTCTACGCCGCGCTGCCGGTGGCCGGAATCCTCACGTACGACACGGTGCTCACCTTCCGGAACGCCGACTACGCCTGGGGCCACGCCGGTCTCGGGACGCTCATCTTCCTCATCAACATCGCCCTTATCTGGGCGTACACCCTCTCCTGCCACTCCTGCCGGCACATCGTCGGCGGCCGGCTCAAGCACTTCTCGAAGCATCCGGTCCGCTACCGGCTGTGGACCTGGGTCGGCCGGCTGAACGCCCGCCACATGCTGCTCGCCTGGTCCTCCCTGATCAGCGTCGCCCTCTGCGACCTGTACGTGTACCTGCTCGCCACCGGCACCTTCGACGACCCGAGGTTCTTCTGAGATGACGCACGTCGAGCGAGAGCAGTGGGACGTGGTCGTGGTCGGCGCGGGCGGCGCCGGGCTGCGGGCCGCGATCGAGGCGCGCCGGGCCGGAGCCCGTACGGCGGTCATCTGCAAATCCCTCTTCGGCAAGGCCCACACCGTGATGGCCGAGGGCGGAATCGCCGCCTCCATGGCCAATGTGCACCCGCAGGACGACTGGAAGACGCACTTCCGCGACACCATGCGCGGCGGGAAGTTCCTCAACCAGTGGCGGATGGCCGAGCTGCACGCCCAGGAGGCCCCCGAGCGGGTCTGGGAGCTGGAGACCTGGGGCGCGCTCTTCGACCGCACCCCGGACGGCCGGATCTCGCAGCGCAACTTCGGCGGCCACGAGTACCCGCGGCTCGCGCACGTCGGCGACCGCACCGGCCTCGAACTGCTCCGCACCCTCCAGCAGAAGTCCGTCGGACTCCAGCAGGAGGACCACCGCGAGACCGGCGACCACGAGGGCCGGCTGAAGGTCTTCCAGGAGTTCACCGTCACCCGGATCCTCAAGGACGGTGACGGGCGGGTCTCCGGGGTCTTCTGTTACGAGCGGGAGAGCGGGCGCTTCCTCGTCCTGGAGGCGCCCGCCGTCGTCCTCGCGACCGGCGGCATCGGCAAGTCCTTCAAGGTGACCTCGAACTCCTGGGAGTACACCGGAGACGGGCACGCCCTCGCCCTGCTCGCGGGCGCGCCCCTGGTGAACATGGAGTTCGTGCAGTTCCATCCGACCGGCATGGTCTGGCCGCCGTCGGTGAAGGGCATCCTCGTCACCGAGTCCGTCCGCGGGGACGGCGGGGTGCTGCGGAACTCCGAGGGCCGGCGCTTCATGTTCGACTACGTCCCCGACGTCTTCAAGGAGAAGTACGCGGAGACGGAGGAGGAGGGCGACCGCTGGTACGAGGATCCCGACCACAACCGCCGCCCGCCCGAGCTGCTGCCGCGCGACGAGGTGGCGCGGGCCATCAACTCCGAGGTGAAGGCGGGCCGCGGGTCCCCGCACGGCGGGGTGTTCCTGGACGTGTCGACCCGGATGCCGGCCGAGACGATCAAGCGTCGGCTGCCCTCGATGTACCACCAGTTCAAGGAGCTGGCCGATGTCGACATCACGGCGGAGGCCATGGAGGTGGGCCCCACCTGCCACTACGTGATGGGCGGCGTCAACGTCGACTCCGAGACGGCGGCGACGGTCGGCGTTCCCGGACTGTTCGCGGCCGGTGAGGTGGCCGGCGGCATGCACGGCTCCAACCGGCTCGGCGGGAACTCCCTCTCCGACCTGCTGGTCTTCGGCCGGCGGGCGGGTCTGTACGCGGCGCAGTACGCGCTGTCGGGGGCCGGGGGCCGGATCGTGGCGGCGGACGTCGAGGCCGCGGCGGCGGAGGCGCTGGCTCCGTTCGGGTCGGCGTCCGGCGGAAGCGACGGCGCCCGCGGGCCCGAGGAAGACGCGGGCCCTCCGGAGAATCCGTACACCCTCCACCAGGAACTCCAGCAGACGATGAACGACCTCGTCGGGATCATCCGGCGGGAGGGCGAGATGGCCGAGGCCCTGGACCGGATCGCCGCCCTGCGCGCCCGGGCCCGGCGGGTCGCGGTCGAGGGCCACCGGCAGTTCAACCCCGGCTGGCACCTCGCCCTCGACCTGCGGAACATGCTGCTCGTCGGCGAGTGCGTGGCCCGCGCCGCCCTGGAACGCACCGAGTCCCGCGGCGGACACACCCGCGAGGACTACCCGGCGATGGACCGCGCCTGGCGCCCGGTGAACCTGCTGTGCCATCTGGACGGCGACGGGATCGCCCTCGAAAGGACCCGCACGGAGCCCGTACGGCCCGACCTGCTCGCGTTGTTCGAGCAGGAGGAGCTGGCGAAGTACCTCGCCGAGGACGAGCTGGTAAGCCTGGAAGGGGAGCAGGGCGCATGAGCACGTACGACGCGCGGTTCCGGGTGTGGCGGGGAGACGCCGACGGCGGCGAACTGACCGACTACACGGTGGAGGTCCACGACGGCGAGGTCGTCCTCGACGTGGTGCACCGCCTGCAGGCCACCCAGACGCCGGATCTCGCGGTGCGGTGGAACTGCAAGGCGGGCAAGTGCGGTTCGTGCTCGGCCGAGATCAACGGCAGGCCGCGGCTGCTCTGCATGACCCGGATGTCGGTCTTCGCCCGGGACGAGGTGATCACCGTGACCCCGTTGCGGGCCTTCCCGGTCGTACGCGACCTGGTCACGGACGTGTCCTTCAACTATGCGAAGGCCCGGGAGATCCCGGCCTTCGTGCCGCCCGCCGGGGTGGGTCCCGGCGAGTACCGGATGCGGCAGGAGGACGTGGAGCGCTCGCAGGAGTTCAGGAAGTGCATCGAGTGCTTCCTGTGCCAGGACACCTGCCATGTGGTGCGCGACCACGAGGAGAACAAGGAGTCCTTCGCCGGGCCCCGGTTCCTCATGCGGGTCGCGGAGCTCGACATGCACCCGCTGGACGCGGCGGAGGAGGCGGGGCTCGACCGGCAGCGGACCGCGCAGGAGGAGCACGGACTCGGCTACTGCAACATCACCAAGTGCTGTACGGAGGTGTGCCCCGAGTCCATCCACATCACCGACAACGCCCTGATCCCGATGAAGGAGCGGGTCGTGGACCGGAAGTACGACCCGCTGGTGTGGCTCGGGAACACGATCAGGCGGCGGAAGACGTAGGACTTGTGCCTGCCCCTGCCCCTGCCCCTGCCCCTGCCCCCGCGCCCGCGCTCCAGCGGCCGAGGAGCGGCTCGGCGAGGGTGCGGGCGGGGAGGCAGAGGGTCTGACCGTGCCGGGCGAACAACTCGTCGCGGGAGGTGAAGCGGCCCAGGTCGGTCCGCAGGTGGGCGGAGAGGTCGCAAGGGGCCGATCCGGCGCAGGCGGCCGGGGCGTCCCAGTCGACGGTGGTCCGGGCCACGGCCTCGAAGAGGGTCTCCGCACCGTCGTTGGTGAAGGCGTCCGCGGGGGCGGGGCCGGTGATCTGACCCGCGAAGAGTTCCGCGACCGGCACCCAGGTGTCGTCCAGCAGGAACTCGGGCCAGGCGAGCAGCACCTCCTCGGGCACGAACGGGCGCAGCTTCGGGAAGCGCGGGTACCAGAAGACGCCGTCGACGAGCAGGCCCCGGACCCGGGTGGGCACGTCGAGGGACCGGGCCACCGCCTCCAGGACCGCCATGCGCTGACTGCACGAGCCGCGCCCGAGCCGCAGTGTCCGCGACACCCGGCGCAGGTCCTCCACGGAGTACACCGGCCGCACGGAGGCGGCGATGATGCCGTGGGCGGTCCGCAGCCGGTCGCGGTCGGTCGTCGCGCCCCGCTCGTCCGCCACACGCCGCACCCTGGTCACGAGCGCGGCGACCCGGGGGTGCGCCAGGTCCAGGATCTGCGTGGGCCGGGTCGACCCGGCGGTCTCCGCGTCCGGTGCGGAACCCGCGCCGGCGGTCCGGAAGGGCATCAAGAGACGGCTCGTCATGGTGGGCTCCCCCGTGCGCGGCGACGGTTCGCGCCGATGGCCCCATCCTCCTCCGGCCCGGCCGCCCCCGGTACGCGGGGTCGCTTCCAGGTGCGCGGGTGGTGCCCGCGCAGCTCAGTGCCAGTTGGCGCGGTAGGCCGCCCAGTCGCCCTCCTCCGCGGCGAAGTCGACGTACAGTGCCACGCCGAACGGTGCGCGGTCGGGGTCGGTGCGCCCCAGGCCGAGTCTGACGCCCCGGACGGCGGCCTCGACGGTCTCCGCGTTCTCGTGGTGACCCAGGTCGTCCTCGTGGAAGAAGGGGAGCCCCATCAGGAGGTCGGTCGACTCGGGGGTCACTTCGAGGGCGAGGCTGGTCTGCTGGGCGACGTACCCGCCGTACAGGCTCTCCAGGGGCATCCACGTGTCGTACGACATGACGGCGATCTGGTCGACGCGCCGGGCGACCTGTCCGAAGAACTCCTGCGACCACCACTTCTCCTTGCCCGTGACCAGGCTGTTGGCCGAGTGCAGGCCGGGGAAGGGGTCGATCTGGTGGGCGGCGATGGAGAGCTGCGCCTTCCGCGGCCGGGTGACCTCTCCGAGGTCGTCGAGGAGGGAGAGGTAGTCGGTGTCGTCGGAGAGCAGCGGCTCCAGGTCGAAGTGGACCCCGTCGAAGCCGACGTCCAGGATCTGCCGGGCCGAGGTCACCACGGCCGCGCGGGACTCCGCCTTGTCGAGGTGCAGTCCGTCGGGTCCGTCGTTGGCCAGGACGTCACCGAGCCAGGCCTGCACCCGTATCCCGGGCATCGTGCGGTGCACGGCGTCGATGAACCACTTCGCGCGCGGGTACTTGGCGGCGGGCAGGGTGCCGTCGTGCTCCAGGGGCCCGGCGTGGACGTACAGGTCGCGTATGCCCGTGTCCTTGATCCTCGCGGCGAACGCGGCGAGGTCGGCGTCCTTCTTCCGCCCGTCGACCCAGGCGTGGCCGAGCCAGATGGCGTCCTTGTCCCGGGTCTTCGCGTCGTCCCTGAGGTCGCCCGCGTAGTTGACACGCAGGGCGAGCGCGCCGAACAGCGGGGGCACCACGAGGACGAGGACAAGGCCGAGCAGGAACCAGCGCCCCCGTCGCCACACTCTCCTCAGTCGTCCACTCACCCGAGCCCCCTCGTGCCGTCGTTCGTGCCGTGGTGTCACGTCTCCCACCGCTTCTCACCGTAGCGGTGGCTACCGACAGTGACGCGGGGCTGTGGAGAATGGTTTCCGTGGGGCACGATCGTCCGGTCGCGGGGCGGCATACACGGACATAACCTCCCCATTGTGACGCGAATAGCCACCCGAGCCCTTCTCGCGGTACTGGTGGCGGCGTGGTGGCTCCTCGTGCCCGCCGTTCACGGTGCCCATGCCGACGACCCCGTCGTCCTGTCCCGTGACGGGCAGATCACCGACCGGGTGGACGCCCTGGGCGACCGTCGTGCCTCCGTGGTCCAGGCCCTCGACCGGCTCTACGACGACCGGCGGATCCAGCTCTTCGTCGTCTACGTGCGGGACTTCTCCGGCCGTACGGGCCAGGCCTGGTCCGATGCCACGGCCGAGCGCAACGGCCTCGGGGTCGACGACGTGCTGCTCGCCGTCGCCACCCACGACCGCCAGTACGGCTACTCCGCCGACCCGGACGCGCGCCTCACCCAGGGGCAGCTCGACGACGTGGCCCGGACCGCGATCGAACCGGCGCTGCGGCAGAACGACTGGGCGGGCGCCGCGATCGGCGCGGCCGACGGCTACTCCGCCGCCCTCGCCGGGCGGCCCGTCCCCACACCGGCCATCACCCCCGGTCCCGCCGATCCGGGCGGGGCGGTCGACGACGGCGCCTCGGCGACCGATCTGGTGCTGCCCGTGGTCCTGGTCGGCGGCGCGGGGGCCGTGGCGGCCTACGCGTTCACCAAGCGGCGCCGGCGGACCGAGACCCGCACCACGCCGCAGGGCGGACAGGGCTGGGGCGCCCCGAAGGAACCCGCCCCGCCGTCCCTCGACGAGCTCGACGGGCAGGCCCGGCAGACGCTGGTCGCCACCGACGACGCCGTCCGCACCAGCCAGGAGGAACTCGGCTTCGCGTCCGCCCAGTTCGGCGACGAGGCTGTACGGCCCTTCACCGAGGCGGTCGCCTTCGCCAAGGAGCAGCTGACGGCCTCGTTCCGGCTGCGGCAGAAACTCGACGACGCCTTCGCCGAGGACGACTCGACCCGGCGGTCCATGCTCGACGAGATCCTGCGCCGCTGCGCGGAGGCGAACGCCCGTCTCGATGCCGAGAGCGAGGACTTCGACCGGTTGCGGGCCCTGGAGCGGACCGCGCCCGAGGCGCTGGCCACCGTCGAGGCCGCCTTCCGGGACCGGACCGGGAGCATGGGCATGGCCGAGGCGGCCCTGACGGCGATGCGCGAGCGGTACGCCGAGACGGCCGCCGCGCCCGTCGCCGGCGACGTCGAGCAGGCCAAGGACCGGCTCGTCTTCGCGACGACCCACATCAACGAGGCCCGCCAGCGGATCGACACCGGTGACAACGGCGGGGCCGCCGTCCACATCCGGGCGGCCGAGGGCGCCGTGGACCAGGCGGCCCGGCTGGTCGAGGCGGTGGACCGGCGGGCGCAGGAACTGGCCGAGGCGGTCGGCAAGCTGCCGGGCGCCCTGTCGGAGACGGACGCCGACCTGGCGGAGGCCCGGGGGCTGCTGCGGGGGACCGCCGAAGGAGTGTCGACGGCCGATCTCCAGGGCCGGGTCGCCCGCGCCGAATCGGTGCTCGCCGAGGTGCGGCGGGTCATGGACACCGGACGGTACGACCCGCTCGACTCCCTGCGCCGGGTGGAGGAGGCCGACGCGGTGCTCGACGAGGCGCTGGAAGGCGCGCGGGAGCGCGAGTCGGGCAGCCGGCGCGCCCGCGCGCTCCTCGACCAGGCGATGCTGACGGCCCGCTCGGCGATCGGGGCGGCCTCGGACTACGTCACCACCCATCGGGGCGCCGTGGGCAGTGAGGCCCGTACGCGTCTTGCCGAGGCCCAGCGGCGCTGGGAGAAGGCGCGGGGGCTCGCCGAGGCCGACGACCCTCAGGCCGCCCTCGCGGAGGCCCGGCAGGCGGATGCCCTCGCCCGACGGGCCCAGGACCTCGCCGAGCGGGACGTCCGGACGTATGGGAACCCGAACGGCCTGGGCGGTGTATCAGGGGTAGGAGGGGGCGGTGGCGGCGGGCTCGGCGGTGCGGTGCTCGGCGGCATCATCCTCGGCGGACTGTTCGGCGGGGGAAGGGGAGGCGGACATGGGGGGTTCGGTGGAGGTTCGGGCGGGGGTTTCGGGGGCGGAGGTTTCGGCGGCGGGCCCGGCAGCTTCGGCGGCAGCGGCACGCGCGGCCGGCTGGGCGGCGGAGGCCGTTTCTGAGGGCGGCGCGATGCGCGTCCTCCCCCTTTCTGTCCCTCTCAAGGAGAAGAGTCATGAGCAAGCAGACCGTCCTCGGCCGGGTCACCCAGCTGGCGAAGGCCAACATCAACGCGCTGCTGGACCAGGCGGAGGATCCGCAGAAGATGCTGGACCAGCTGATCCGCGACTACTCGAACAACATCACGGAGGCGGAGGAGGCGGTGGCCGCGACCATCGGCAACCTCCGGCTGATGGAGCAGGACCACCAGGAGGACGTGGAGGCGGCGAAGGAGTGGGGCGGCAAGGCGCTGGCCGCCAGCCGGAAGGGCGACGAGCTGCGCGGCGGTGGGCGGACGTCGGAGGCGGACCGCTTCGACAATCTGGCGAAGGTGGCGCTCGGCCGTCAGCTCCAGTCGGAGAAGGAGGCGCGGACGGCGGAGCCGACGATCGCCGCGCAGACCGAGGTGGTGTCGAAGCTCAGGACGGGCCTCGACCAGATGAAGGCCAAGCTCGGCGAGTTGCAGGCCAAGCGCGACGAGCTGGTGGCCCGCGCCAGGTCGGCCCAGGCGCAGAACACGATGATGGACGCCGTGAAGACCATCGACGTGCTCGACCCGACCAGCGAGCTGAGCCGGTTCGAGGACAAGGTGCGCCGGGAGGAGGCGCGGGCGATGGGCAAGCAGGAGCTCGCCGCGTCCTCCCTGGACGCCCAGTTCGAGCAGTTGGACGGGCTGGGCGACAGCGCCGAGATCGAGGCCCGGCTGGCGGCGCTCAAGGGCTGATCGCCCGTCTGGCCGGGATCGGGGCGCGGCTCCGGCGTGCGTCAGAACATGCTGAGGAGCTGTTCCACCGTGGGTTCCGCCGCCCCCTCGCCGTCCGGCAGGGCCAGTTCGAACCAGACGGTCTTGCCGCGCGGGGTGCGGCGCGAGCCCCAGGAGGAGCTGAGCAGCCCGACCAGCTGGAGGCCCCGGCCGCCCTCGTCGGTGTCCTTGGCGCGGCGGCGGCGGGGCTGGACCAGGCCAGCGTCCCAGACCTCGCAGACGAGGGTGCGGTCGCGGAGCAGCCGCAGCCGGATCTCCCCCTCGCCGTACCGCAGCGCGTTGGTGACGAGTTCGCTGACGAGGAGTTCGACGGTGTCGACGAGCGGTTCGAGGCCCCAGGCCTTGAGCTGGGTACGGGCGAGTTCACGGGCCCGGCCGACCGAGCGGGGTTCCCTGGGCAGCCGCCAGTCGCCGACCGCCTCGCTGGGCAGTCCCTGGATCCTGGCCATGAGGAGGGCGATGTCGTCCTCGCCGTGTCCGGTGTCCAGGCTGGTCAGGACCCGGTCGCAGACGTCCTCCAAGGGGCGGGCGGGGTCGGTGAGGGCCCGCCGGAAGGCGCTCAGGCCCTCGTCGAGGGGATGGTCGCGGGATTCGACGAGCCCGTCGGTGTAGAGGGCGAGGAGGGCGCCTTCCGGGAGTTCGACCTCGACCTCCTCGAAGGGTTCGCCGCCGACCCCGAGCGGCATCCCGGGGGGTACGTCGAGCAGCAGGGCCTCTTCACCGGGTTCGACGAGCACCGGCGGGAGGTGTCCGGCGTTGGCGAAGGTGCAGCGGCGGGTGACCGGGTCGTAGACGGCGTAGACGCAGGTCGCGAGGTAGACCTCGGAGAGTTCGGGGCCGCGGGACTTGTGCCCGCGGGACTGCTGGGCGCCGATGGGGGCGCCGAGGCCGCGGGCGATCTCGTCGAGGTGGGAGAGGACCTCGGCCGGCTCCAGGTCGAGCTGGGCGAGGGTGCGGACGGCGGTGCGCAGTTCGCCCATGGCGACGGCGGCGCGCAGGCCCCGGCCCATGACGTCCCCGATGACGAGGGCGGTGCGGTGGCCGGGGAGTTCGATGACGTCGAACCAGTCGCCGCCGACCTCGGTGGCGGCGGTGCCGGGGAGGTAGCGGCAGGCGATGTCGAGCCCGGCCGCCTCGGGGTCGCCGGGCGGGAGCAGGCTGCGCTGGAGGATCAGGGCCCGCTCGTGCTCGCGGCGGTAGAGGCGGGCGTTGTCGATGCAGACGGCGGCGCGGGCGGCGAGTTCGACGGCGAGGGCGCGGTCGCGCTCCCCGAAGGGCTCGCTGCCCTTGGTGCGGGAGAACTGGACGAGTCCGACGACGGTGTCGTGGGCGACCATCGGGACGACCAGGGTGGTCTGGACGAGTTCGCCGTCGGCGCCGGGAACGGTGCGGAGGCGGCCGGTGCGCAGGGCCCCGGCGCACGGCGAGTTGAAGGGGTAGCGGTGGACGGCGCCGACCTCGATCGGTTCGGGGCCGCAACAGCCGCTGCCCGGTCCGTGGCTCTCGTCGGTTCTCAGGGGGGTGTCGGAGACGGCGCTGGCGAAGGCGACCCTGCGGAGTTCGGCGCTGCCGGCTCCGTAGCCGACGTCGTGGGAGCTGCCCCATCGGCCGGGCGGTGCCTCGTCGCCGGTGAGCAGGCCCTGGTAGAGGTCGACGGAGGCGAGGTCGCAGAAGCCGGGGACGGCGACGTCGAGCAGTTCGCGGGCGGTGGCCTCCAGGTCGAGGGAGTTGCCGATGCGGGCGCCGGCCTCGTTGAGGAGGGCGAGGTTGCGGCGGGCGTTGGCGGCTTCCCTGGCGGCGTTGTGGCGGCGGGTGACGTCGATGCCGAGGCCGGCGACGCCGATCGGGCGGCCGGATCCGCTGTGGACGCGGTAGAGGTTGATGGACCAGTGGCGGCGGTCCCGGGAGCCGGGTGCGGCGCCGACGATCTCGAAGTCGGTGACGGACTCCCCGGTCTCCAGGACGCTGCGGAGGGCCGCGGTCATCCGGTCGGCCTCGGTCAGGTTGAGGTAGTCGTGGACGGTGCGGCCGCGGTGGTCGTCGGCGGAGCCGCCGAAGACGGTGGCGAAGCGCCGGTTGGCCCGCTTCACGGTGAGGTCGGTGCCGAAGAGGAGAAAGCCGAAGGGGGATTGGCCGAATATCGCCTGGGAGGCGGCGAGGTCCGTCTCGATGCGGCGCAGGGCGCGGACGTCGACGACGATGCACAGCGCGGCCCGCTCCCCGGACTGGGTCTCGCTCGGCATGACGTACATCTCGGCGATGCCGTGGGGTCGGTCCTCGCCGGGGATCCGGAAGGGGACGAGGCCTGTCCACTCCTTGCCGTCGAGGATCTCCCGGACCCGCCGGTGGCCGCGCTCGCGCAGGTCGGCGGGCATGAAGGCCTCGACGGGGTCCTTGCCCCTGGCCTCCTCCGCGCTGACCCCGAAGAGGTCCACGGCCCGTCGGCTCCACTGCTCGACGAGTCCGTCGGGCCCGATGGAGAAGGACGCCACCCGTATGTAGTCATAGATGGAGCCGGGCGGGCTGCTCTGCCACACGACGCCGCCACTCGCCTTCTCAGGTATCTCGCTCACGCGACCGTCCCCTCCAGCTCACCGCACCGGACCGGCCATGCCCGCAGTATTCAATACGGCAGGCCCCGACGGCACGACGTTCACGATCACAGGGTGGTCTCGTTCGCTTCGCGCCGAGTACCGGTGATCGTTGTCCCACCCTGTTTACTCACCAGGGAGAGCCAGCTCGAACCATACGGTTTTGCCGGTCCTTCCTTTACGAGTGCCCCAGCGGCGTGCGGAACAGGCCACCAGACCGAGTCCGCGTCCCCCTTCGTCCTCGGGTCCGGGGGCACGCTCGGTGGGGGGATCCGGAAGCGGATCGGAAACCTCCACGAGCAGCGCGGTCGGGGGCGCGAGGTCGGTGCCGTCGGGTCGGGGGCGGACGAGCCGGACTCCGATCGGTCCGGAGGCGTACCGCAGGGAGTTGGTCACCAGCTCGCTGACCAGCAGGACGGTCACATCACCGAGGGCCGAGTCGAGGTCCCAGGCACGCAGCGTCTCGCGCACGGCATGGCGAGCCGTGCGCACGGCATTGGCCTCCGCCGGGAAGTGCCACTCGGCGCGGTCGCCGTCGGTGTCGATCACACCCGATCACTTCCCCAGCCGTGCGTCAGCAGGAAGGCCCACGTCCTCTTTCAACGGGTCAATCAGGACATACCCGAAATATGGGGCGAGATATCGCGCTGGGCGCAGCAGCGGGCGCACGGTGGCACGAACGGCGTAGAAAGTCAGCCGTGCGCTCCGGTGTCGGGCGCCGCCGGGAGCCTCCGGGCTGCCTCGGCGACGGCGGGGCGGTCCTGGTCGAGCCAGTCGACGGAGTCCAGCTCGGACCGGGCGAGCCAGCGCAGGGCGTCGTGGTCCTCCAGGGGGCGCGGTTCGCCCGAGAGCAGTCGGGCGGTCCAGACCCGGAGGACGTATCCGGGCTTCAGCGGCCACTCGCCGGGGATCCGCTCACCGGGTTCGACCTCGACGCCGAGCTCTTCGCGCAGCTCGCGGACCAGGGCCTCCTCGGGGCTCTCGCCCGGTTCGAGCTTGCCGCCGGGCAGTTCCCAGCGGCCGGCGAGCTCGACGGGGGCGCTGCGGCGTGCGGCGAGCAGCCGCCCCTGGTCGTACAGGGCGCCCGCGACGACGACCACGACGGGTCGGTGGGGCGCGGCGGGGTCGGTGGGGCGTTCGGTCATGGGCGCGAGCCTAGCCCGGCCCCGCCGGCGCCCGTCGGGCTCAGAGCGCGGGGGTGCCGATGCGCTCGACCCAGTAGAGCTGCTTGTGGCCGCGATCGTCGAGGCTGTCCGCGACCTTCTGCGCTTCGTCCTCGGTCGCGTACCGCCCCACCCGGTAGCGGTTGCCGTTGTCGTCCTGCCGAATGACGAGCCAGGTGAGGACAGGGCCGCTCTCGGCCATCAGGCTTCTCCCTCCGCCGGTTCGGGCGCCGTTGAGGATCTCCATGAAACCGCAATGCGCATATGCCGGAGCTTACGCCTGACCTTCACACAGCGGATACGCAATTGCACAAAGAGATACGGATCGGCCGGGAACCGACGGAGGGAGGCCGAAGTCACGCCCCAGGGGCCGCCCCGGGCACGGTCGGTACGGGCATCAGGACGGGACCGCCGGCGCCCTCGGGGTCCTTGCGGCAGACGTCGCCGCATGTGGCGTCGAGCGAGCAGCAGAGGGAGCAGACCGGGCCGGACCGCACCGGGCAGTCGGCGATGTCGGGCAGTTCATAGGCGGTCTCGCACTCCGCGCAGATATGGGTGGCCCGCTCGTCGACGACTCCGGCGGCCGGACCGTTCACCGTGTTGGGGCGGGCCAGGTAGTAGCGGCCCTTGGTGGCCCAGGCGATCAGCGGGCAGAGGACCAGGGCGAGGCCGGCGGCGATGAAGGTGGAGAAGGCCTGGGCGTAGGTACCGAAGGCACCGAAGAAGGCGAGGATCGAGACGACGGAGGCGATGACCATGGCACCGAAGCCGGCCGGGTTCACGGCGTACAGATAGGCGCGCTTGAACTCGATGTACGGAGGGCTCCAGCCGGCCCGCTTGTTGATGACGAGGTCGGCGGCGACGGCCGTGATCCAGGCGATGCCGACGTTGGAGTAGAACCCGAGCAGCTTGTTCAGGGCCGCGAACATGTTCATCTCCATCAGCGTCAGCGCGATGGCGAGGTTGAGGAAGATGTACCAGACGCGGCCCGGGTGCCGGTGGGTGACGCGGGAGAAGAAGTTCGACCAGGACAGTGAGCCGCTGTAGGCGTTGGTGACGTTGATCTTGATCTGGGAGACGATCACGAAGAGCGCGGCGGCGGGCAGGGCGAACGTCCCGAGCCAGGGCTTGAGCGCCTCGATCTGAGGGGCGATCGGCTCCAGGGCATGGGTCTTGCCGACGGCCTCCAGGGCGACGAACGCGAGGAAGGCGCCGCCGAGCTGCTTGGCCGCGCCGATGACGACCCAGCCGGGGCCGGCGGCGAGTACGGCGAGGTTCCAGCGGCGCTTGGTGGCCTCCGTCCTGGCCGGCATGAAGCGCAGATAGTCGGCCTGTTCGCCGATCTGGGCGATCAGGGAGAGCGCGACGCCCGTGCCGAGGCCGAAGCCGATCCACGAGAAGCCGGCACCGGCCCCCTCCGTACCACCGAAGGAGGAGAAGGCGCCCCAGGCCTCGGGGGCTTCGAAGGCCAGGACGACGAAGGGCAGCACCATGCCGATGATCCAGACCGGCTGGGTCCAGGCCTGCACCTTGGCCAGGGCGCCCATGCCGCGGAAGACGATCGGGATGACGATGAGGGTGGTGATCAGGTAGCCGATCTCGACCGGCAGGCCGACGGCCTGATGCATGGCCTGGGCCATGATCGAGCCTTCGAGGGCGAAGAAGATGAAGGTGAAGGAGGCGTAGATGAGCGAGGTGAGCGTCGAGCCGAAGTAGCCGAAGCCGGCGCCGCGGGTGATGAGGTCCATGTCCAGGCCGTACGTCGCACAGGCCCGGGCGATGGGGATGCCGGTGAGGAAGATGAGCGTGGCCGCGGTGAGGATCGAGGCGAGACCGCTGCCGAAGCCGTAGGTGAAGACGATCGAGGCGCCGATCGCGAAGTCGGCGAGATAGGCGATGCCGCCGAGGGCGGTCCCCGCCACGGTCCCGGGCGACCAGCGCCGGAACGAGTGCGGGGCGTAGCGCAGCGAGTAGTCCTCGCGGCTCTCGTCGGCGGCCAGTTTGGCGTAGCTGCGGCGGGGGCGGGCGGGTGGCGGCGCTGCCTCCCCCCGTGCCTCAGGGGCCTGGGAGGTGTCCCCACCCGGCTCCGGGGTGGGGGTGGTGACCGTGTCCGTCATGAGGGTTCCTGTCGTCCGACCGGCTCGCGGGTACGGACGAGGAAGGTAGGAGCCGGTCGTGACGGACGGCGGCGGCGCGCGGTTGCGCCGGGGTTACGCGACTTGAGGTCGCGTCAACTCGCGGTAAACCCGCCCGGACGGCGGGGTCCGCTGAACGGTCACCGCACCGGCAGGTGGTACGAGAGGCGGTAGCGGTCGGCCGGGACCACGACGTCGGCCGTCTCGACGGCCCGGCCCGACGCGTAGTACGTGCGCTCCACGACCATCACGACATGGCCCGGCACCCCGCCGAGCGCCAGGAGTTCCTCGGCGAGGCCCGGTCGGGCACCGACCTCCTCCACCACGTTGTCCACGACCACGTCGATGGCCGCCATCCGCTCGACGACACCGCAGCCGCCCAGAGGGCCCTCCTCGGGCAGCATGACCGGCGTCCGGCCCGTGACGGCGAGCGGCTCCCAGGAGGTGGCGACCATCATGGGCTCGCCGCCGTCCCGGTACACGTACCGCGTGCGCATCACGCGCTCCCCCGGCTCGATGCCGAGCCGCTCGGCCACCTCACCGCCCGCCGGCTCCTGCTCGCTGCTCGACTCCCAGGTGCCACGGGCGCCTTCCGCCGCCTGCTCCTGCCGGAAGGGGCTGGCGCCCGACGCGGGGCGGTAGCCGGAGCGGGCGATCCTGCGCGGCACCGGACGCTCACGGACGTAGGTACCCGAGCCGGAGCGGCCCTCCACCAGCCCCTCGGCCATGAGCACCTTGCGGGCCTCCAGCGCGACGGTGTCCGACACCCCGTACTCCTCGCGGATGCGCGCCTGCGAGGGGAGGCGGGTATGCGGCGGCAGCGAGCCGTTCGCGATCTTCTCCCGCAGATCGCTCGCCACGCGCAGATAGGCGGGCTGCTCACCGAACGTCACTGGACACTCCCCTCAGGTTGACTTACAGCTACAGACTGACAACCGTCGGTCGCGATTCGCAAGCATGGGCCAAAGTTTCACTCGAAGTGATGACACCGAGATCACACCTCTTGCTACCCACGGTCACCCCGGATAGGCGACGTCGACCCTCTTGACCAGCATTGGTACAGACCAATACGTTCCTGCCAGCACGCTCCACACCGCGCACGCTCCACCGTGCGCGCCCTCCGCACGCTCCACCGCACGCGCCATCCCGCCTCGCACAGGAACGAGCCCATGCGTCCCAGAGCCATGACCAAGCTGACCTTCGGTGCGGCCGCCGCGGCCACTCTCGGTCTCCTCGCCACCCTGGCCCCCACCGCCGACGCCCACCAGCCGTCCGGGCACAAGCCCGAACTGAAGCGCATCGGCTACTTCACCCAATGGGGCATCTACGGACGGAACTTCCAGGTCAAGGACCTGGAGACGAGCGGCACCGCCGCCAAGCTCAGCCACATCAACTACGCCTTCGGCGTGATCGGTTCGGACGGCAAGTGCCTCATGGGCAACGCACCGGGCTCCGACCCGTGGGCCGACTACGTGCGCCCGGTCGACGCCGCCACCTCGGTGGACGGCGTCGGTGACACCGCCGACCAGCGACTGGCCGGGAACTTCAACGAGTTGCGCGAGCTGAAGGCGAAGAACCCCGGCCTCAAGGTCATGATCTCGCTGGGCGGCTGGACCGGCTCCGCGCACTTCTCCGACGCGGTGCGCACCGACGCCGGCCGCAAGACCCTCGTCGCCTCCTGCATCGACACGTACATCAAGGGCAACCTGCCCGTCGACGGCGCCCGCGGCGGCGCCGGAGCCGCCGCCGGGATCTTCGACGGCGTCGACCTGGACTGGGAGTGGCCCGGCTCGGACGGCGCCCCCGGGAACGTGATCCGCCCCGAGGACAAGCCCAACTTCACCAAGCTGGTGCGGGAGTTCCGCACCCAGCTCGACGCCTACGGACGTTCGCTGCCGAAGCCGCAGCGCAAGCACTACGAGCTCAGCGCGTACGTGCCCACCGCCCCCGCGAAGATCGACGCCGGCTTCGAAGTCGCCAAGATCATGCGGGACTTCGACTTCGTGAACCTCCAGGGCTACGACTTCCACGTCTCCGGCGAGAAGACCACCGCCCAGCAGTCCGCGCTCTTCGCCAAGAACGACTTCAGCGTCGACCAGACCGTCAAGGCCTGGCTGCGACGCGGCGCCCCCGCCCACAAGCTCGTGGTCGGCATGCCGTTCTACGGCCAGGGCTGGACCGGCGTCACCGGCGGCGGCGACGGCCTCGGACAGCCGGCGACCGGCCCCGCCCCCGCGACCTGGGTGGCGGGCTCCGAGGACTACAAGCACCTGAAGACGCTGGCCGATTCGGGGACGTACAAGCTGCACCGCGGCTACCGCAACGGCCACGCCTGGCTCTTCGACGGCACCAACCTGTGGACGTACGACGACCCGACCGTGCTGCGCACCAAGGCGTCCTACGTCCGGCAGCACGGGCTCGGCGGCGCCATGGTCTGGTCCCTCGACGGGGACACCCCCGACGGCGAGCTGATCACCGCCATCGACCGGGGCCTGACCGGGCGCTGACACCCCCGCCCCGGCCGCCGTTCGACGGTGGCCGGCGCCGGGGCCCTGTACCGCGGACCGGCCCCGCCGCTCGCGGTGGACGGGCAGCGGCGGTCGGTCACGGGCCGCCGCTCCCCCGGACCACCGCCCGGTCCGCACACGACGGGGCCGGGTCTCCCGAAGGAGACCCGGCCCCGTTTCCCGTACGGAGTCCCGTACGGAGTCCCGTACGGAGTCCCGTACGCGCCCTCCAGACGCGCGGAATCAGGCCGAGGTGCCTTCGCCCGCCCCGCCGCCCACCGGCGGAGTGTCCGTCAGGTCGAGTGCGGTCCGCGCGTCCGCGCCCAGGTCCTCGGGCAGGGCGTCCCACGCCGGGTCGTACGCCTCCCAGTAGGCGTCCGCGTCGGCCGCCGTCGCCAGCTTGAGCCACTGCTTCGACGCCGCCGCGAGCTCCTTGCGGAGCGCCGCGACGGAGGGGGCGGATTCGGCGGGCCAGGTGCGCTGCCCCAGTCCCGCGTGCGCCGTGTTGATCGCCGCCAGGAGTTCCATGGCCCACACCTTGTTGGCGGTGAAGTCCTCGTCCGGGTCCGCATCCGGCTCCCGGTAGCTCACCGTCTCGATCGGGTTGACGGCCTTCAGGAAGGCCGTCTGGTCGTCGGTGAGCTGGGTGGCGTCGGACCGCACGGAACCCTTGAACGGCTTCTTCTCGCTGGCGAACGCGCAGGTCACCGTACGGTCGCCGAGACGCCAACTCTGTCTGCTGGGAAGGTAGTAGTACACCCAGACGTCCGCGGGGACGGCCCAGGTGTCCATCGCGTAACCGCTGTTGATCGTCTCGCAGCGCTTCTCCGCGATCCTGTCGATCGCGTCCTCGCCGGGCCACTTGTCGAAGCCGGTCACCTTGAAGCCACCGGTGACCTCACCGATGTGCGGGCGGTCGCAGTCGACGACCGTGACGTCCGTCGCGTACGCCTCCAGCTTGCCTTCGGGAGTGAAGCACTGGCCGGTCCGCAGCGAGAACGGCGACTTCGTGCGGGCCGCCTCGTCCATGCCCTCCTTGAAGCCGCCCCAGAACGAGCTGATGCCGCCGGTCGCGATGCCGATCAGGAGCAGCAGACAGCTCAGGACGGAGAGGAGAATGCCCGCGACGGCGAGCCCCTTGCCCGCCTGGTCCCGCTTCCTGATCTGCGGAAGCGCGACGAGACCGAGGATCAGGCCGAGGGGCGGCAGGCAGCAGACGACGCCGGTGACGAGGGAGCCGATGGCGAGCCCGTTGGTGGTCCGCCGGGGCGGCTGCCCGTACGGACCGGCCCCGGGCACGCCGGGCGCACCGGGCCCGCCGGGCATCCCGGCGTAGGGCCCGGCCGTGTACGGCATCCCCGGCGAGGTGTACGGCCCCGGCGCGGGCCAACCCCCCTGCTGCGGGCCGCCCTGAGGGGACGGCGGCGGAGGAGGCGGGGTCGGCGGGGTCGGCTCCACGGGTGCGGTGCTCCTGTTCGGGGCGAACGATGCGAACGGTGCGAACAAACGATCGGTCGCGCATCGTACGCGCCCCGGCGGCGGGGGCGACATGCGGGGGACAACTCCGACGATCCCGACAGCGACGGGTGAACGACCGGAAGGGGCGGCCGCCCTCAGGCGACCGCCCCTCACCGCTCACGATCCGTACTGTTAACGATCCGTAGTTCACGATCCGTAGTTCACGATCCGTACTGTTCACGATCCGTACTGTTCACGATCCGTACTGTTCACGACCGTCGTGACCAGCGTCAGGTCGGGTCAGAACTGCAGACCCCAGGAGTCGATCTTGCCGGTGTCGATGGACGCGTTGTCCGTGACCCGGAGCTTCCACGTGCCGTTGGCGACCTCCGAGGAGGCGTTCACGGTGTACGTGGTGTTGATGTTGTCCGAGCTGCCGCCGGTGCCGAAGCCCTTCAGCGTGTACGCCGAGCCGTCGGGGGCGATCAGCTGGACCTGGAGGTCACCGATGTAGGTGTGGACGATGTTCACCGGCACCTGGAGGGCGGAGGGGGCGTTGCCGGTGACACCGCTGACGGTGACCGGGGACTCGACGGTCGCGTTGTCGGCGATGGCGAAGTCGGCGGTGTTCTCGAACTTCGGGCCGGGCGGGGTGGTGGTGCCGCCGCCGACGTACAGCAGCCGGTTCGGGGAGCCGGAGCCCGGGTTGGTGACGACGTTCGGGGTGGCGGCGGTCGTCAGGGCCGTGGAGACCTGTGCCGGGGTCGCCGTCGGGTTGCCGGCGAGGTAGACGGCCGCGGCGCCCGCGACGTGCGGGGTCGCCATGGACGTACCGGAGATGGTGTTGGTGGCGGTGTCGCTGGAGTTCCAGGACGAGGTGATGGAGGAGCCCGGGGCGAAGATGTCCAGGACCGTGCCGTAGTTGGAGAAGCTGGAGCGGGCGTCGGTGTTGGTCGTGGAGCCGACCGTGATGGCCTCGGAGACCCGCGCCGGCGAGTAGTTGGAGGCGTTGGAGTTGTCGTTGCCGGCGGCGACGGCGTAGGTGACGCCGGAGGCGATCGAGTTGCGTACGGCCGTGTCGAGGGCGGAGTCGATGCCACCGCCGAGGCTCATGTTGGCGACGGCCGGCTTCACGGCGTTCTGCGTGACCCAGTCGATGCCGGCGACGACCTGCGCGGTCGTGCCGGAGCCCTGGTTGTTGAGGACACGGACGCCGACGATCTTGGCCTTCTTGGCGACGCCGTACGACGTGCCCGCGACGGTGCCGGCGACATGGGTGCCGTGGCCGTGGCCGTCCTGGGCGACGTTGTCGTTGTCGATGGCGTCGTAGCCGTTGAAGGCCCGGCCGCCGAAGTCGCTGTGGGAGATGCGTACACCGGTGTCGATGATGTACGCGGTGACGCCCTGGCCCGCGGTGTCCGGGTAGGTGTAACTCTGGTTCAGCGGAAGGGCCTTCTGGTCGATCCGGTCCAGACCCCAGGACGGCGGGGACGGCTGCGTACCGTCGATCGTGAAGACGCGGTTCTGGACGACGGAGGTCACGGCGGGGTCGGCCGCGAGCTTCTTCGCCTGTGCCTCGGAGAGTGCGACGGCGTAGCCGTTGATCGCCGAGGTGTACGTCCGCTCGATCTTCGCGCCGAACTTGGCGGCCACGGCCCGGCCCTTGGCGGTCTCCGCCTGCGCCGACTCGTCGAGGGTGACGATGTAGCTGCCCGCGATCGTGCCCTCGGCTCCGGCGTTCTCGATGACGCCCTCCGGGGAGGCCGGAGAGGCGGCCGCCGGGAGGGCGGAGAGGGTGCCGAGGGTGAGAGCGGTGACGGCGACGGCCGCGGCGGTGGCGATTCGACGCCGTGATTCACGCATCACTGACATGTGAGGGGTCCTCCTCATTGGTGGTGCGTTGCTGTGGGGGATTAGCAGGGACATGACAAAATGATGTGGCTCCACACCGTCTCGCACATCTGGCTGCCGAGCGAAAGATTGACTGATCCATAGGAATCCCACAAGGGTTCTCGACACCCCGCAACACCCGCGCCACACAGCTGACATGCTGATCACCATGACCTCGTACGTGTGCCCCGACTGCCGGGTTCACTCGCCCACGGACACCCTCACCTGGTGTTGTCCGAAGTGCCGCGGCCCCTGGGACCTGGAGTTCACCGGCGGCCCGGTTCCACTCCCGTCACTCACGTCACTCGCGTCACGACGAAATTCGTTGTGGCGTTACGAGGAGGCGCTGCCGCCGATGCCGTGCGCGCCGGAGGTGACGCTCGGGGAGGGACGCACGCCACTCGTCCCCCTCGAAGAAGGGGAGGAGGGATCGATTTCCGCCAAGCTCGACTTCCTCATGCCGACCCTGTCCTTCAAGGACCGCGGCGCGGTGATGCTCGCCGCCCACGCCCTCCGCCTCGCACGGAACGGCACTCTCCGCCGGGTCGTCGCCGACAGCAGCGGGAACGCCGGCACGGCGATCGCCGCCTACGGTGCGCGGGCCGGGCTCGACTGCCTCGTGTACGTCCCCGAGGGCACCTCCCCCAAGAAGCTGGAGCAGATCCGGGCGCACGGGGCCCAGGTCGTCGAGGTCCCCGGCGACCGCGAGGCCACGGCCCGCGCCGCGCGGGCGGCCGCCGACGAGCCCGGCACCTTCTACGCCTCGCACGTCTACAACCCGTACTTCCTGCACGGCACCAAGACCTATGTCTACGAGCTGTGGGAGGAGCTCGGCGGCCGCCTCCCGGACGCGATCGTCGTCCCCGTCGGCAACGGCACCCTGCTTCTCGGCGCCGCCCTCGCACTGGACGAGCTGCACCGCCACGGGCTCACGGACAACCGCCCCGCCCTCGTCGCCGTCCAGGCGGAGGCCGTCTCCCCGCTGGCCGCGGCCTTCCACGCAGGGGCGGACGACCTGGTCGGGGCGGCCCCCGCGCGCCCCACCCTCGCCGAGGGCATCGCGATCCCGGCGCCGCCCCGCGCCCGCCAGATCCTGCGTGCGGTACGGGCGACGGGCGGCACGTTCCTGACGGTGACGGAGGAGCAGATCCGCACCGCCCAGCGGGATCTGGCCGGCCGCGGCCTCTTCGTCGAATCCACCGGGGTGGCCTGCTGGGCGGCGGTCAGGGCCGCCGCGCCGAGGCCCGGCCTCACCGTGGTGCCCCTGTGCGGGGCGGGGGCGAAGACGGGCCTGGCGCGGTGATCCTCGGGAACGGCCGGGCGGGCGTCGGGGGCGAGGCCGATCAGAACTCGTCGGCGCCGTTGCGGAGCTGGTCCGTCCAGTAGCCGGTCTTCGCGGCGGCCTCGTCGACGGCCAGGCCGCCCGCGGGGGCCTTGACGACGATGCTGCCCTCGGCCGGGCCGCCGGCGGCGAAGAGGTTCACGTTGAAGCTCTTCACGACCTTGTTGTTCTCGTGGACGCCGCCGAGCGAGACGCGCACGTTGGCGTACGCGGGCGCGCCGGGCTTCAGGAGGACCGGAGCGGCCGGCTTGCTCTTGGCGACGGCGGGGATGTCCTTGGCGGTCTGGATCGGGCCGAAGGCGATCAGCGGGTACTCCAGCAGGGTGCAGGCGCTGCCGGAGGTGTTGGTGGCGGTGAGGACGATGTGCTCGGTCGGGACCTCGTCGGCCTTCGCGGCCGTGACCGTGATGTCGCCGTAGGCGCAGGCGGGCGCCTTGGCGGAGGTCTTGCCGCCGGAGGTGCTGCCGGTGGCCGTGGAGCCCTTGGTGCCGGTGCCTCCGGTACCGCCGGTGGCCGTGGATCCGCCGGTGGAGCCCGAGCCGCTCTTGGCGGCGGTCTGGTCGGCGGTGCCCGCGGCGGCGGTCCCGTTGTCGGTGGTCCCGGTGTCGCCGTTCCCGGAGCCCTGCTGCGAGGCGCTCGCGCTGCCCGCGTCCTTGGCGCCGGTGGCGCTGTCGCCACCACCGCAGGCGGTGAGGCCGAGCGAGAGGGCGGCGACGGCCGCGGCGGCGAGGACGGTGGACTTGTGGTGGGTACGCATGGTGGTTCTCCCCCGTGAAGCGTTCGGTCGGTGCGGGTGCGCCGGGGCGACTGCCCCGGCGCGAGGGCTCCGGGTACGTCGTGTACTCGGTGCTGTATCCAGCTTCCGGCCCCCCGCTGCCGTCCCGCTTGCGTACCGCTAACGATCCGCTGACAGGCGCGAGAGGCCCGCCGCCGCCCGCGCCGAACCCTCGGTGAAACCGGCCGCTTCGGCCGCCACGATCGCGCGTTCCAGCTGGTCGGCGGCCTCTTGGTGGCGACCGATGCCGGCCAGCGCCTCACCCCGCACGATCTGCAGCTGTGCCTGGACGACCACCGCGTCGGGTGCGACGAGTTCCCCGGCGCGAAGGGTGTGCGCGAGCGCGGCCTCGTAGTCCCCCGCCTTCATGCAGTGCCCCGCCAGGTGATGGAGCGTGAGCACCTGGGTGGACGGATGACCCGTGCGGTCGGCGAGCGAGACGGCGTGCACCATGAGCAGCCCGGCCCGCTCGTGCTCCCCTGTGGCATCCAGGACGGCCGCGTGGTTGACGTACGCGATCGCCTCGCTGATCATGTCGCCGGCCCGGGCGGCGAGGCCGGGCGCCTTCTCCAGATGGACGAGCGCCTCGGCGTCCCGGCCCTCCTCGTGCAGGATCCAGCCGAGCAGCGCCCTGGTCCGCGACTGCGCGTCGAAGTCGCCCACGTGCTCGGCCGAGGCGAGTCCGGCCTCCAGGAGCGGTGTCCAGCCGTCCCCGATCCTCATGAGCATCAGCGGCCACTGCACCAGGGCGAGCCGCCAGGCCCTGTCGTGCAGGCCGAGGGCGGCCGCGGCGGTGACGGCGCCCTCCAGGGCGGCGCGCTCGGCCACGTACCAGTCGAGGGCCGCCGTACGGTCCTCGAACTCACGGGTCGCGGCGGGCCGGCGGGCGTCGGCGGGCAGCGAGTAGCAGGGCTGGGAGCCCGGCTCGGCGGCGGCGTCGGCCGCGAGCCCCGTGAACAGGTAGTGGTCGAAGAGGCGGCGCAGGCCCTCGGGGTCGGCGTCCTCGGCGAGGTGGCGGGCGTAGAGCCGTACCAGGTCGTGCGGCATCCAGCGGCCCGGGACGGACTCGGTGAGCAGATGGGCGGCGGCCAGCCGGTCCAGGTCCGCGGAGGCCTGCCCCGGGGACGTGCCGACGAGCGCGCCGGCCGCGAACCGGTCCAGGTCGGAGCCGGTGTGCAGGCCGATCACGCGGAACAGCCGGGCCGCGGAGTCGGGCAGCTGCTGCACGGTGAGGTGCAGCGCGGCGGAGACGCCCCGGTCCTCGACGTCCAGGAGCATCAACCGGCTCTGCTCGTCCGCGAGTTCGCCGACCATCGCGTCGAGCGTCCACTGGGGGCGCTCGGCGAGCCGGGCGGCGGTCACGCGCAGGGCGAGCGGGAGGCCGTCGCAGAGTCCGGCGAGCCGTGCGGCGGCGGCCGGTTCGGCGGCGACGCGTGTCTCGCCGAGGACGGTGGTGAGCAGGGCGGCCGAATCGGCCGGGGGGAGGTGGCCGAGGGGTACCGGCCGGGCCGCGTCGGAGGCGATGAGGCCGCCCAGCCGGTCGCGGCTGGTGACCAGGGTGGTGCAGTGGTCGCCGCCGGGCAGCAGGGGCCTGACCTGCTCGGAGGAGCGGGCGTTGTCGAGGACGACGAGCAGCCGGCGGCCGGCGGTCAGGGAGCGGAACAGGGCACCACGCGCCTCGACGGCCTCCGGGATCCGCTGCGGCTGCACGCCGAGCGCGAGCAGGAACTCACGGAGGACGGCGGCGGTCTCGGGGGCCGGGGTGTCGCTGAAGCCGCGCAGGTCGGCGAAGATCCGTCCGTCGGGGAAGTCGGCACGACGCTCGTACGCCCAGTGCACGGCGAAGGCCGTCTTGCCGACGCCGGCGGGCCCGGTGACCAGGCAGACGGGTCCGTCGCCGCCCCGGACCGCCCGGTCGAGGGCGGCGAGTTCGGGACCGCGCCCGGTGAACCCGCGCGGGGCGCGGGGCAGCCCCTCCGGCGCCGGGACCGCGACGGGAGCGACGAGCCGGGGCACGGTCACGGGCTCGGCGGAGCGGAGCAGCGTCGCGTACGCCTCGCTGAGCGTCTCGCCGGGATCGACGCCCAGTTCCTCGGCGAGCAGCCGCCGGGTGCGGTGGTACCAGTCGATCGCGTCCGACTGCCGGCCCGAACGGCCCAGGGCCAGCATCAGCGCGGCCGCGAGGGACTCCCGCAGCGGGTGCGCGACGGCCTCGGTACGCAGCACGGCGGCGGCCCTGGCATGCTCGCCGAGCTCCCCGTACGCCTCCGCCAACGCCTCCACCGAGGCCAGCCGCAGCTCTTCGAGCCCCCCGGCCGCCGCCTCCAGGGGCCGGCTGTGCACGGTCCCGGTGAGCGCGGGCCCCTGCCAGTACGACAAGGCCTCCCGCAGCATCCGTACCGCGTCGGCGGGCCGCCGCTGCACCCCGGCGAGCGCCACGAGCTCCTCGAAGCGGTGCGCGTCCACCAGTGTTTCCGGCATCCGCAGCACGTACGCCGAGCCCTGCGTGGCCAGTTCGACCCCGTACGCCTCCGCCCCGTGCTCGGCGAGCAGCGCCCGCAGCCGCGAGACGTGCCCCTGCAGCACGGTCTTGGCGTGGGTGGGCGGCTCCTCCTCCCAGAGCGCGTCGATCAGCTGACCGACGTTCACCGCGCTGTTGGGCCGCAGCAGCAGGACGGCGAGAAGGCTGGACCGTTTGGCGGGCCCCAGGGCTACGTCCCCGTCCTCCGTCACCAGCGCAACGGAGCCGAGCAGCCGGAACTCCACCAGTACACCTCCGCGATCCGTCTCCCCCATTTCCCCAGCAGTCGAGGATACGTGGGGTGGACGGGTCGAAAGTGACGTGGAGATCCCCGATCCCGCCCTCATCGTCCGAATCTGCACATGGTCATGAACTGTGCGCTGTGCACCGTTACCTGTGCGCTGTGCTGAGCGGCTGTGTAAAACGGGGAATCGAACCCCTGCGCTGCTCCCCACGCACCAAGATGACCGGATCGACCGCCGGTCACGGCTTGTGCACGCCTTCGGGACGACTACCTGCTCCACGTCGAGCGACTCGCTCAGTCCAGCAGATCGACCTCCCAGTTCGACCGCTGGATCAGCACGTCGACCTCACGGATCTCCCGCGCCAGCACATCGGCCTGCGCCCGCAGCGGGGCCACGGGAAACGCCGACAGCATCTTCAGCTCGGACCGCAGCTGCCGCACCCGTCCCTGCTGGTCCCGCCCGGCGGCGGCGTCGGCGGCCGACGTGACGACGGAATGCCGCAGCCGCAGCACATCGCGCCGCGCCAGCGCATCGGTGAGCGTGCCCCCGCCCTCGACGACGGCCTGGGCGTTGGTCCGGTTGATCCGCCGGATCAGCTCCTCCAGCTCCGTCAGGACCTCGCCGGTCTCGGCCAGCAGGGCGGCCGCGTCCTCGGCAGGCTCCTCGCCCTCCTGATACCGGGCGCTGCCGACCACCCGCGCCCGCAACTGCTCGACCCGCCGAGCGGCATCCGCCCTCAACACCAACGCCTCGGCAAGCTTCAAGACCCCGCACCTCCACCACGACGATTCCGGCTGAAAGTATGCCCGCCGCCGACCACCACCGCGGACCGGTTACGGCAGCGGTGACGCGGTGGTGCCGCGGGCGCTCCTTCTCTACTCCACGAAGTAGGAGTCGTGGCGGACGAAGAACTCCGCCCGCTCCTCGTCCGTCGCGTCCGCCATCGCCGCCAGGCCCTCGAAGTACTCCTCACGCGGGGCGCCCGGGGCGAAGATCATCAGCATCTCGGCGGGTACGTCCGAGTCGTTGCGGAAGGCATGCAGCCCGCCCTGCGGCACGTACAGGAAGTCGCCCTTCCTGGCGTCGACCCAGTCCTCGCCGTCGAACAGCCGCACCGTGCCGTCGAGGACGAAGAACGACTCCGAGATCGTCTTGTGGAAGTGCGTCTTGGGCCCACCGGCCCTGGCGCTCATCTCCACCCGGTAGAGCCCGAACTCCCCTTGCGTGGAAGCCTTGGTGGCCAGGTAGTGAATCGCGTCCTTGCCCGCGACCCCGAACTCGGGCGGGGTGTCCACCGCCCGGAAGACCGCACTGACCTCGCCCTCCTCGCGGTGGTAGACCTGCTCCGGATACTCCGGGTACGACATCGGATCCCCCTTGATCGACGGCCCTGCCGGACGTGGCAGCACCCTCCTTGACCAACCACGAGCCGACCGGCGTATTCCGACACCCCACCGACCACCCCACCCCGGCCCGGCCACGCCATTGCGGGGCCGATGTGACAAAGCTACCCGTTGAGTGTGTTTCCTGTTCAGCTGGCCGAAATTCGGGCCGAAGCCGGTCATCGAGCGCGCCGCCTACTGTGCGCCGGCCTGCTCGTGGCCACCCCTCTCTGCTGTCTCGACCCGACCGTGGTGCTGATCCGTCGCGCTGGTGAGCCGGGCCGCCAGCGTCTTGATGTGCTCGACAAGTTCTGGGGGTTCGTGCACGTGGAAGTCGAAGCCTTTGGTTGTCACGTAGATGGCCAGCTCGTCCAGCGAGTTGGATCCGGCCCGCAGGGTGCAGCTGTGCTCGTCGATCGCTTCCAGCGCTGCGGTGGTGGGGGAGATCCGCTCGGCCGCGGTCTCGGCGCTGACGTACAGGGTGAACCGGGCCTGGTAGCGGTAGGCCGACGTGGAGATCGCCCGTGAGGTGTAGCCGCTGAGATCGGGGTCTGGCGGGGTGCGCGGGGTGAACCGGGGGCCGGTGGGTGTGCGCGGGGCGAGGCGGTCCACGCGGTAGGTGCGCCAGTCCTCGCGGTCGGTGTCCCACCCGATGAGGTACCAGCGCCGGCCGGTGTGCACCAGGCGGTGGGGCTCGGTCGTGCGGATGCTGGTGGTTCCGTCGTGGGTGCGGTAGTCGAAGCGCAGGCGCAGCGAGTCGCGGCAGGCGGCGGCGATGGCGGTGAGGGTGCTCGGGTCGACGGTGGGGCCGGTGTTGGCCATCGGCACCGTCACCGACTGCAGGGCGTTGATCCGGTGGCGCAGCCGGGACGGCAGTACCTGTTCGAGCTTGGCCAGGGCCCGCACCGAGGTCTCCTCGATGCCGGTGATCGAACCGCCGGCGGCCGTGCGCAGGCCCATCGCGACCGCGACGGCTTCGTCGTCGTCGAGCAGCAGCGGTGGCAGGTCCGCGCCGGCACCCAGCCGGTAGCCGGCGGTGCCCGCGGTGGCGAGCACGGGGTAGCCGAGGTCGCGCAGCCGGTCGATATCGCGGCGTACGGTGCGCGGAGTGATCTCCAGTCGCTCGGCCAGTTCGCCGCCGGACCAGTCGCGTCGGGTCTGAAGGAGCGAGAGCAGTCGCAGTAGTCGTGTCGAGGTTTCCCACATGGTGTGAAGCCTGCCATCAACCTAGGACCGGATCTGTCCTAACCGGCTCCTAGGGTTGCCGGCATGGACAACAACGACGAGATCCGGCCTTTCACCATCGACATTCCCCAGGCCGACCTGGACGACCTGAGGGACCGGCTCGCCAGGACCCGGTGGGCCGCGGACCTGCCCGATGCCGGCTGGAGCCGCGGGGTGCCGGTGAACTACCTCAAGGGGCTGGCCGAGTACTGGCGCGATGGCTATGACTGGCGCGTCTACGAGCGGGAGCTGAACTCCTACCCGCAGTTCACCACCGAGATCGACGGGCAGAACATCCACTTCCTGCACGTGCGCTCGCCCGAACCGGACGCGCTGCCGCTGATCCTGATCCACGGCTGGCCCGGCTCGATCGTGGAGTTCCTGAACGTCATCGGCCCGCTGACCGACCCGAGGGCACATGGCGGCGACCCGGCGGACGCGTTCCACCTGGTGATCCCGTCGATCCCCGGCAGCGGGTTCTCCGGGCCGACCCGCGAGGCCGGTTGGGACACCAACCGGGTGACCAGGGCGTTTGCCGAGCTGATGAACCGGCTCGGCTACGACCGCTACGGCGCGCAGGGCGGCGACACCGGCGCGGTCATCTCCCCGGGACTCGGCCGGCTCAACCCCGACAAGGTCGTCGGCGTGCACGCGAACGGGCTCACCGCGTTCACCGAGGTCAACCCGGACGAGGTGGGAGAGCTGACCGAGGCCGAGCGGGCGCGGCTGGAGAACCTGCAGTACCTGGAGACCGAGCAGTCCGGCTACGCGATGATCCAGATCTCCCGGCCGCAGACCCTGGCGCACGGCCTGCACGACTCCCCGGTCGGGCAGTTGGCCTGGATCGTGGAGAAGTTCAAGGAGTGGACCGATCCCACCGCCGAACTGCCCGAGGACGCGGTGGACCGGGATCTGTTGCTCACCAACGTGATGCTGTACTGGCTGACCGGCACCGCCGGGTCCTCGGCCAACAGCTACTACGAGACCGCGCATGCCGGAGCCTGGGGCGCCAGTGAGCGTTCCACGGTGCCGACCGGGGTCGCGGTGTTCCCCATGGACGTGTCGATCCGGCGCACTGTCGAGCTCGAACACACCGTCGTGCACTGGTCCGAGTTCGACCGCGGCGGCCACTTCGCCGCCATGGAGGCTCCCGACCTGCTCGTCGGCGACGTCCGGGAGTTCTTCCGCAAGCTGCGCTGAAACCACCGCGGCGCCGACCTCGATCAAGTCGGCGCCGCGGCAGCATTCGGTGCTCGGGCTCAGTGAATGACCGGGATGGACCACGACCGGCGATCGCCGGACATCCGGGAGCGCCTGCGACCAGCCGTGCTCAGATCCTGCGGGTGACGAACTGCGCCCACCGCTGCTGCCAGTCTGCGTGTTCCGGGCTTTCCAGGGCGGGCACGCTCCTCAGGTCCTCGGGGAGCTCGGTCTGGGCGGCCGCAGGCCGAGATTCCAGGGGGCCGTGATGAGCTCAACGGCAGCAGCCATGGCCGTCTCCTTTCCACCGGTGGATTGGGGGGCGCTGGGGGGGCAGCGCCGAGCGATGGGGGCTCTGTCGATGAACCGGGGGCCCGGCACCAGAGGCAGACCATGTGGCACGCCCGGCCCGGCGCAGGCCCTCGAAGGAGTCAGGAAGCGGGGGCGGATGCGGTGCTCAGGGTCCGCCGGATCACCTGTACCCCCTGACCGACCATCGTGGCGATGGGCTCCGCCAGGCTGTGCGGCTGTACGTCGGTGATCCAGACGAAGCGGCTGCGACCGCTGGCTTCGGCGAACACCTGCATGGAGGCGTGGTGGTGGACGACGTCCAGGGATCCGCCCACCACCGAGTAGGCGATGCGCCGGGCGTCGGCGTCCAGCGACACGATGAGTTCGTGCACCACCGTGCCGTCTGCGAAGGTCACCACCCGGACGTCGCCTTCGACACGCGTGTCGACGACGAAGCCCGGGACGAGTCTGCGGTGGACTTGGCCCCAATCGTGGATCGCCGCCCAGACCTCTTCGGGATCGGCATCGATCAGGACGTCTCGGTGAACGGTTGCCATGGGTGGCTCTCCGTTTCTCTTGGAGGGTCAGTTGGTTGCGGTCGTGGCCGGGATCAGACAGAAGGGGTGGCCTTGGGGGTCGGTGAGGACGACCCACTGGCCCTCGCCCGGCTGGAAGGCGGGGCGGAACGCTCCGAGGGCGAGCAGTTCCTCAACCGCGTGGTCCAGATCGGGGACGGTGAAGTCGAGGTGCAGGTGCTTGTCCCCTTCAGGCCACTGCGGCGCCTGGTATCCCTCGACACGGACGAAGGCCAGTCCCGGCCCTGTGCTGTCCCCGCCGAGGGAGGCGAAGTCCTCGGCGCTGTATGTGAGCTCCCGACCGGTTGCCTTCTGGTAGAAGGCGGCGAGCGCGACCGGGTCGGCGCAGTCGACGACCACGGTGGTGAGCTGTTCGAGAACGGGCATGAGCGGACTCCCCAGAATCGTGAATGATCGAAAGCCTCACGGGCTTCGGAGAAGAGCCTGCCCTCGTCTCCCCGACCAGGTCTTGAACATCCTTGCGGCGGCGGGGCTGTCAGACCCGCCGCGTACGGTGCGGACCATGCTCTCCGCCGAACCCGTCGCCAGACGGCCCGACTTCGACATCAGCGCGGTCGCCTGCCGCAGCGATCACACCCGCTGGTCGGCCCCCGAGGTCTGCGGCTCCTACCGCGTGGTGCTGGTGCGGCGCGGCCGCTTCCGCCGCCGTGCCGCCGGATCGGCCCTCGACCTGGACACGAGCCTCGCCTACCTCGGAGCCCCCGGCGAGGAGGAAAGCTTCGCCCACCCCTCCGGCGGCGACCACTGCACCTCGATCAGCGTCACTCCCGCGCTCTGGCGCTCCCTGGCCGGTGACGGGCCCCGGGTCGAGACGGAGGCGATCTACGTCGATCCCGCCCTCGACCTGGCCCACCGGCGCCTGCTCGCGGCCGCCCGCTCTGGGGACATCGACTATGCCACCACCGAGGGGCTGCTGACCCTGCTGGCGACCGCGGTCACCCGTGCGGTCCCCGGACCGACGCCCTCCGCGGGCGGCGGGCCCGCCGCCCGCGACCGCGCCCTCGTCACGTCGGCCCGCGAAGCGATCAACGACGATCACCCGGCCGCCGCCACCCTCTTCTCCCTCGCCGAACTCCTTGGTACCTCCCCCTACCGTCTGAGCCGCGCCTTTCCCCGCGAACTCGGAGTCTCCGTGACCCATTACCGCCACCGTGTCCGCATCGGCCGCGCCCTGGACCGTATGGAGGGCGGCGAGACCAGCCTCAGCACCCTCGCCGCCGACCTCGGCTACGCCGACCAGGCCCACCTCACCCGCACCTTCCGCCACCACCTCGGCCACACCCCGACTGCCTTGCGCCGCCTGCTGGCATCGGCAGACGCACGGCGGATCGGGTGACGGCCGAACGACAGCAGGACGGGCCCGGGCCCGCCTCACCAGCAGCAGAGGAGTCGATGCCCTCGCCACGATGCGTGGCGAGGGCATCTGACTGTGTCAGCGGTGCCGACCGCGTACTTCGAGCCTCTTGGCCACTGGTGTGGCCGGAGGGTGCAGTGTGGCGGACACGGACGAGGCACCGCTGACGGTGCTTCGCGTGCGAGCCGCTTGAGCCCGCCTGTTCGGTTGAGCAGTGATGCGCCAGTTGAGGATCTGGCGGAAAAACAAGACCGCTCGCTCGCACCGCACAGTCCCGCTCCCCCGCGTGGCGGTGGATGCGATGAAGGCCCACCTGCGGGACTTCCCCGCCGATGGGCCCGAGGGCTGGATCTTCACAGCGCCGCAAGGCGGACCCGTGGTCTACACGCACTTCATGGACGCATCCTGGCGGCCCGCCCGCGCGAAGGCCGGCATACCGAAGGGCACCGGACCCCACGCCCTCCGGCACCACTACGCCAGCCTGCTGATCAAGCACGGCGAGTCCGTGAAGACCGTCTCCGAGCGCCTCGGCCACACCAACGCGGCCATGACGCTGAACATCTACACCCACCTGTGGCCCGACTCCGAGGAGCGGACCCGGGCCGCAGTCGACAAGGCGTACGCGGACCAGTCCGCCGATACCCGGCCGCAGGTCGAAGAAGCGGCGTAGCCGCTCCCCCATGCGCTGACCGAAGTCAGCACGCCGCGGACTCCGTGCGGACCGCAAAGGCCGCCCAACCCGCTCCGTCGCAGGTCAGACGGCCTTTCGCCGGACGTATCAGACGTTGAAGCGGAACGTCGAGCAAGGCCCTCCCACCTGCGGAAACGTTTCATCTGGGTCATCCATCCCAGCACCATCCCAGCACGGGGGGTTCATCCCAGCACAAGGGCCTCACGCCGCAGGCGCGAAGGCCGTCTGCATGATGTCCCGACAACGATCCCACGACTCGGGGACCAGGTGTCCGTAGATGTCCACCGTGGTCTTGATCGACTTGTGGCCGAGCCAGCGCGAGACCTCGTGGATCGGGATGCCGGCGGCCAGCGCAGTTGAGGCGAAGAAGTGCCGGAGACTGCCGGGCGTGTACTTGGCCTTGCCGTCCACATCGACCAGGCCGGCCGACACGCACGCCTTCCTGAAGTGGTAGCCGTAGGTGGAGGCGGTGGGCATCACACCCTTGCCACGCTGACGCAGGGCGAAGAAGACCTCCAGCCGCTGTCGCCTGCCCCGCCGACCGGTGAAGTTCTGGCAGGTGGACGCCGGCCGCACGTACGGCGTCTCCGACCCCGGCCTGGACTGGGAACTCGACTGGAGTGCGCCCTGGGAGCACCTGGTCGAAAAGTCCCGCACCTGGTCCCTGCGGGAAGCCTCCGAAGCCCCCGTCGGCGACAACACCTTCGTCGTCCCCACCTGGATCGACTGTACCGACCTGTACCCGGATAAGTGACCGATGCCGTTCCGGCACCCGCGGAGACCAGCTGCGGCTACGTAGTCGAGCGCTGTGTCTTCGCGAAGGACGGGACCCCGCCCATGGGCCTGTCGCTCTCGAACACTTTGTTCCGATCATGGTCAATCCCGGTCGCCCCGAGGAACGGGCAGGGAACAACGAAGAACGAAAGAGGCAACGGGCAACACCGTCGAACCCCGATTCTCCAAACGAGGGTCGTGCCAGACTCAGTTTCGGACGCGAAGCGAAACGACACCGTTACAGCAAGTGTTCACCATCGGGTTTCGCGTCGACCGGTGGTCGTCTGATGACGGCTCCCGTGAGGGCGGACGGCTCTCGCGGTCACTGTTCAAGGGGAGGTTGATGATGAGCACGACTTTACGTTTTGGCCCGGAACTTCGCCGTTTACGAGTGGAAGCGGGGCTAACTCTTACCGAGTTCTCCGTGGCGCTCAACTACGACAAGGGGCACCTCAGCAAGGTCGAGCGCGGAGAGCGTTCCGCGTCCCCCGAACTGGCCCGGCGGTGTGACGCCTTTCTCGGCGCGGACGGCGAACTGCAGCGCCTGGTCGTCCGCCCCGAAGCGGACTCGGACTCGGGCTCCGCCGCCTCCCCCGCCGGTCCCTGCCGCTGGCTAGTCGGGCGTCGGGCAGTCCTCTCGGCGGGCACGGGAGTGCTGATCGACCTCGGCCTGAAACTCGGCGGTCAGGCGTTGTCCTACGCCGACGACCCCCTCCTGGGCTCCTACCGCATGCAATTCGACCAGCTGCGGAAGCTCGGCCAGTCCACCGCTCCCAAGATCTTGCTCCCCCTGTTGGAGGCGCAGACCCGCATGGTCGCCGGGCTCGCCTCCGACGCCCGGTCCACCTCCCGGGCCCCTGCGTTCCTGCTCGCCTCACGGTTCGCGGAGTTCACCGGCTGGATGGCCCAGGAGGCCGGGGACAGCGACGCAGCACTCGGCTGGACGGGCGAGGCCGTCGAATTGGCGCGCGCCGGGGGTGACCCGTACCTCGGTTCCTACGCACTGGTGCGGCGCGCCCTGGTCACAATGTACGGCGGGGACGCCGCTGGCACCGTCGCCCTGGCCCGCCGCGCCCAGAGCAGCGAACTCCCACCGCGCATCAGGGGACTCGCGGCCCAACGAGAGGCCCAAGGGCACGCGCTCGTCGGCAACGAAGTGGACTGCCTCCGCAGCCTCGATAGGGCGCGGGAACTGCTCGCCGACGATGACGCCCTCAACGGCGCCGAGCCCGTGATCGGCACCTCACACGTGAGCGATCCGGCGGCGATGTCGACCGGCTGGTGTCTGCACGACCTCGGGCGCCCCAAGACTGCTGCCGAGGTACTCGACCGAGAGTACCGCCGCCTCCCGCCGCACGCGCTGCGTACCCGCGCCCGGTACGGCTTCCGCAGGTCCCTGGCACATGCCGCCTCCGGGGAGGTCGAGCACGCGTGCGCGATCGCCGGGGAGCTCCTGGGAGTGATGCCGGCCGTGCCCTCGGCGACGGTGAACAGCGACGTCCGACGCCTCTCACGGGAACTGTCCCGGTTTCGGAGCAGCCGCGCCGTACGTGATCTACAACCCGCGCTGGCGCGCGTACTCGCTCCCGCGCACGACTGACAGCCTCTCCACGACCGACACGGACTCGAGCCGCCCGGCTCGCCCCACTACCGCCCCCTCGGGCCCTCCGGATCCCATGATCCCCCGCGGCCTCTCTGATTCCCGCCCGACGCGTCGCATCGCGCCCCCCGGCTTCTCCGGGCTGCCCGCAGCCAGTGACGCACAGGCGGTGCCCCTCCATTCGCATGCCCTCCCGTGGACGCGCCATGCCGTCACACGGTCGGGACCCCATGGCTCGGGTGAACCGAAACCCCGGTCCACAGCCCTGTGCCCGTTCACTCGTCTTTCTCTCACGAAGGGAACCTTCATGCCCGACGTCTTCGTCAACTACCGCACAGGCGACGAGGAATCCGCCGCGACCATGATCGCCCGGGAGCTCACCCGGAGGTTCGGCGACGAGCGGATCTTCTTCGCCAGCAACTCAATTGATCCCGGACGCCGTTTCCCGGCGGAACTGGTCAGGGCGGTGGAGGAGTGCGAGGCGCTCCTCGCCGTGATCGGCCCGCGCTGGGCGGAGGTACGGGGGACCGACGGCCGCCCCGCGCTCGAAGCCGAACAGGACTGGACCCGTCGCGAGATCCAGACCGCGCTCGACCGCGGGATCCTGGTGATCCCCGTGCTCGTCGGAAAGGCCACGCGGATCGACCGCACCGTCCTTCCGGACGATCTGCTGGAGCTGGCGGACTTCCAGTACAGGCGGTTCGACCACCGCAACGCCGAATCGGACCTGACGACGCTCGGAGACACCCTCGCCCGGCTGCTGCCCGAGCTGAGCAGGGTGGACCGCGACGGCCGTGCGGCAAGGGAGCGGACGGAGGCGAAGTCACACGAGAAGTCGGCCCGGGACACCGGGCACATCAGGATGCGGACGCGTGACGTCGAACAGCGCGTGCGCGGCGGCATCGGAAACCTCAACGGAGACCTGTCCGGCACCTTCGTCAACGAGCCGCAGGGGCCCGTGAACACCGGCCGGGGCCACCAGTACAACGCGCCTCACTTCGAGGGCGACAACACCGGGGTCCAGTTCACCGCCGGCGACAACAGCGGTACGGTCCACCAGCGCTTCGAGCGCGAGCGCCGACGCTGGGACGACGGGCGATGACCGAGCAGGACCGCGTCACCGTCAGCGATCCGCACGGCCCGGTGAACAACGGCGAGGGGCATCAGTACGTCTTCTACGGCGCTGCCACGGACTGGATGACCCGCAAAGGGGTCGAGTCCCTCCGGATCGCCCTCGAGGACCGGGTGCGCCTGGCCGACCGGTTCGTTCCCCCTAGGGGCTACCGCATCGCCGCCGACCACTTGGAGAAACCAGGATCGGTGGTGCTGCTGGAGGGACCGCCCGGCAGCGGCCGCCGTGCCGCGGCAATCATGCTGCTGCACGGGGTCGGGGATGACAGGAACACCGACGAGGAGAGGGTTCGGGTCGAGGAGCTTCCCGCCACAGCCAAGGACGAGAACAGGAACGACAAGCCACTCACCCCCGGCGAGGGGGACCGTTTCCTTCTCGACCTCTCCGGGATCACCGACGAAGAGGAGTACACCAGGGCCCAGCGCCGTCTGGCCGTGCACCGGTCGAAGGTCCAGGAGGCGGGGGCCCACATGGTCGTCGTCCTGCCGTCGGTCATGGAGTACGCCCATGCGCCGGACTTCGAACCGCACAGGGTGAAGCTGGAGCGCCCCCGGGGCGTCGCTGTCGTCACCCGGTACCTCCGCATGGACCGGATGGCCTTCCACCCTGCGGATCTGAGGAGCGCCGGCCTCCAGCACCTGTGTGACCGCTCCCCCATGCGGGAACTGGCGCGGCTCGCGAGGCTGGTGAAGGCCGCTCGCGACAGTGGCCGGTTCGGATCCGACTTCGCGGGATGGCTCGACCAGGCGATGCACGCGGTGACCGACCGTGCCGGTGAGGTGGGTCAGCAGATGGTCGCGGTCCGCACCGCGCCCGAGCGGGCCTTGCTACTCGCGGCGGCAGTGTTCGAAGGATCTCGCGCAGACACCGTTTACGAGGCATGGCAACGCCTATTGAAGGAAGTGGGGCACAAGGAGGAGGTGACCTCCGAGTTCGCGCAGACGGACTTCGGGGAGCGGTTGAAAGCGCTCGGGATCGAACGGGCCCCGGACGGACGACTCCGCTTCGAGCGGCTGGCCTACGCCGACGCGGTGCGGACGTACTTCTGGGCGAACTTCCCCGGGGTACGCAACGGCCTCAGGGACTGGATCGGCTCTGCCGCCGAGCTGGACGGCCTGACCACCGACGACCAGGTGGACGTCGTCGTCCGCTTCGGCGAGCGGTCTCTGGCCGTCCGGCGGCCCGACGACCTCTTCGGCCTCGTGGTGCGCTGGGCGAACGACGCGGCCAGGGCGTCCAGCGATCCGCGAGCCGCGACAGCTCTCGAACTCGGTCTTCGGCACGAGGAGTTCGGGGGGCGGTTCCGCAGGCGGATGTACGAGTGCGTCACGAGGTCCGGCTCCTTGTCTGACGGCCTGGCCCGTGTCCTGACAACCGCCTGTCACCAGAGCCTCGGCGCGACGCACCCAGATCAAGCAGTGGTGCGCCTCCACCACCTCGCCGTACGGAGGGAGGGGGCAGCGCACGGGGCCCGGGAAGCGCTTCTCGACCTCGCCGGCCGTGACCGTCGGCTCTACCGACTGCTGATCGACCGCCTGCGGGACCGGGCACGTCCGGAACAACCCGGGGCACATTCCCATCTCCACCTGCTCGCAGAGCTGTTGAGGAGCGACCGAGCGCCGGACCCACCCCGCTGGCCGGACCTGTTCCTGGGCTGGAAGACGGTGTTCTCGCAACCGCCGACGGAACTCTGGAACCCGCTGGTGAGCAGCTGGCTGGACGCCGTGGCGGACGACCGCACGCAAGAGATGGCGCTGGACGTGATGGTCAGGGCGACGCACGGCCGCACGGCCGCCCTCCACCGCCTCTACGTCATCGCCTGCGGCTGGGCACGGTCTGCGCGCCACCCGTCCCGGGCAGCCGTCGCCGCCCTCTTCTGGCGGCACATCGACCAAGCGCAGTACGCCCGCCCGGAGAGTAAGGAGCGTGCGGGCGCCGAACCACGGATCACGGAAGAGGAACGATGAAACACCGTTTTCCCAGCCTGCTGTTCGTCGCTCTCTGCGGCCTCGCACCGGCTGTGCTCGGACACTTTCTGGACTGGTCGGCATGGTTGTGGGGCTTTATGTCCATGGTCACGGCCTCCGGTTCCCTGCTGCTCGTGATGACGGTCCTCAGCAGTGGCCACACGTCCGCCGACCCGTACGAGCCCGGGGAGCCCGAGCCGCCCGCGGTGCCGACGGAGCAGCCGTACCAGGAGGCACGGGTGGTCGACGCGGCGCTGTCGAGCGCGACGAACGGCTACGACTTCCTCTTCTCCGCCACCGTGTGGTGGAGGCCGGTCCCCGACCACGCCGGCCAGGCAGACAGTGCCTCCTCAGCCCTCGCCGTGTCCTCGGTCGTCAGCCGGGCCCTGGAGGTCGTCCGTCACGAGGAACCCGGCCGGGCCAGCTTCGCACGGTATCTCTTGGAGGGGCAGCTGGGCATCCCGCTCCCCGACCTGAGCGGACGGGTGAAGGCCATGGCGGCCGATGTGACGCTGACCCTCGCCCCCGCCGACCGCGAACGCCTGCAGAAGCTGAACGACCTTCGCAAGGACGAGGAGATCTGGGAGTACGAGCGTCAGCACGAGCGCAACAAGCGGCGCTACCTCGGTGACGACGTGCTCAAGAGCGCGGGCAGCGCGGTGGTGTGGTGGCTCGCCCGCCACGAGAACGAAATCGAGAAGGCGGTCGACATGATCGGCCCGCTCGCACAGGTCGCGGCGGCGGCCAACGACGAGGAAGTGCCCGAGCTCTTCCGCCACCTGCTCGTCCCACCCGTGAGCGCACGGAGCGAAGCGACCGTCGGGGGCCCGCTGTGGGACGGGGACGACCACGGAGGAGGGGTCTTCGACCGCGAGGAGGAAGTAGGGGTCTCGGATCGACTGCGCCTGTTGCTGACGGAGGCGGGCCTGAAGCCGGACATGGACGGGTACACGGTGCTCGCGCACCGCGTAATGAGGTTCTTGAAAACGGAGGGGCTGGACGAGGCCGCCGCCGAGATCAGGCAGGCCTTTGGCCTGGCTCCCGGCGATGGCCCGGAGGACGAGCCTTCGAGCGAGGGGAACACTACCGGCCCCTGGCCGCCCCGCTCCCCGGCCCCCGAAGGCCCGCCGTTCACCGACCCGGACGTGGCCCCCGGTGCGAGCACGTTCACACCGAGGACGGCGGAGGGCAGCGCGAACGCCGGTGACCGGGACCAGGATCGGTGGGAGACGAGCGAGGACGACACTCCGCCTCCCCACTTCTGGGACCCGTCGCACAGCCCGCACCGGCCCGCCGAACCCCGCCCATGGAACGAGGACGACGAGAACGGGGTCTGATCCGGTAGACGGTCAGCTCGCCGAGGCTCCCCTTCACCGCACACCGCGGCAGGGGAGCCTCTCCTGTCCTGCGAGACCATCACCGGGCCCGTCCGTTGGCCTGGGTTCGACCTGCGTTGGAGCCACGATGCGGCGCAAGGGATGGTGGCCATCGGGTTCGTCTTCCCACACGGCCGGGTCACCGTCTTCAACGCGCTCGACGAGAACGGCCTGAGCTTCATGGCGCCCGAGCCCTTCTACGAGTGCCACTCCCTGGAGTAGCTGCCCTTGGATGTCTTCTGGATGCTGCTGCGCTCACGTGCTTGATCGGCAATCGGTACCACTCTCTCCCCGGAGACGTGTTACACCTCAGGACGGGTGATGGGTAGCCGTTCGGCTTGCCGCGCGCAGCAGCCGAAGGCAGTGTCGTTGGTAACGGAATCAGCGTCGGTATTGGCACGCCGCCGTTGCCCATCAAGACTGCACATACCGAAAGCCAGCGATCCTATGGGGGTGTACCGATGAGCGATCTGTTGGACGCCGTGGACACGGCTCACAGCAACATCGAGCGCCTCACCGATCCGGGTGCACTACGCGACGCCACCGAGCAAGTGATCGCTGTCGCTCGCCAGTGCGGCGCCCAAGCGGTCCTTGCCGCCAGCCCCGTTGCCGAACGCTTGGTCGGCGCGCTCCTGTCGTCATGCAGCGACTTGGTCAGCTTGTCCTCGCAGGCAGCCGCAGCCTCACAGAACGTACTGATCGTGGACGTCAACCTTGCCAGCGGCACTACGGTGGCGCAGGCCGCCCGCCACGCCCGCAGCCGCGGAGCACGGCGTATCCACGCAGTCGTCCTCCATCAACTGACCGCGGTTGCAGCACAGGCCGCAGACTGCGGCGTAGATGCATTGGACGTCCTCGGAGAACGACCGCCGACCCGCTCTTTGTCTACGACAGATTCGGGTCTGTAGTAGATGCAGCGGGCAAACCCGTAAGGGCCGCAGCAGCGGCCACCGATCGCCTAGAGTCCAGCGTCTTACCGCGTGCCAGTGCCTCCGCCTTGCTCAGGCCAAGCGCCTCGCCGACTTCCTTGCCGTTGCGGTACACAACCTGCTGGATCTTGTGATCGCGACACACGTATCCGAGAGCACCTTCGATCATGAGGCGATGTCGGGGTGCCGCCTTGCGGTTCCCGGCGGGACTAACGTCCGCAACGCAGATCACCACGGCGTTGGGATTCAAGGCCGAGAGCTTGCTACTGAGCATGCGCCCCAGGTCTTCAACCTGGTCGATGACCTCCAACGCCGCCGTTCGAAGCTCACAAGCCTCCTGAATCTGGGGCTCGTCCTGCGATCCTCCCAGGACAACGCAGGTAACTACAGGGCCTCGCCCTGCCGCTGGAAAGCCCACACTGATCCCAAGTACCTCCATGCACAGCACTATAGAGTGACAGGCATGTCGGGAACGGTCATCGCCCAGGTCGGCAACCACCAGGTCGGGAACCGCATCAGTGATCGCTACAAGGTGCTGGAACACCTCGGGGGCGGGGCTGGTGGCCAGGTCTATCGGGTCGAGGACGAGCATCTGCGCGCAGAGGTGGCGCTCAAGCTCTTCGAACCGCAGTCAGGTCAGCCAGCCACGTGGGACGAAGCCCAGGCGCTCAAGGAGCTGCAGAGCCAGTACCTCCTCCCCGTCTACAACGCCGACATCGCCAGCGGGACCGACATCCGCTACATCACGATGCCCGTCATGGACGGCGATCTTGAAACAGCTTCAGTACCGTTCGGCATCGACATCGCCAAGGCGGTGCGCTGGGGCCAGCAGCTCGGGCACGGACTTGAGCGCGTCCACGCCGCCGGCCTACTGCATCGCGACGTCAAACCAGGCAACGCGTTCGTCGACACCGGCAACAACGTCCTGCTGGGAGATCTTGGTTTTGCCGCGCGGATGGATGCCGACGGCTATACCGCCGCGAACGGAACATACGCCACCGTAGCTCCGGAGGTACTGAGTACAGGCAAATGCTCGGTGGCCTCAGACGTCTACTCGCTGGCTGCCACCATGTTCTACCTCCTGTCCGGGCAGTACCCGAACGGGCCGATAACCCTGGGACGAAGCGCCCGCAGGGAGCGAATTCTCCACGGCCAGTTCGACAAACTGCGCGATGTCGCCCCGCATGTCTCCCAGGGCCTCGGCAGCGTCGTCGAGCGAGGACTCTCTCTCGATCCAGTTGCTCGTCCCAGCAGCGCGCAAGCTCTCGCAAACCAACTCGCTCAATGTGTACGCCCTCACAGACCTTGGCGCCGCGTCACACCCCACGACGGTCACGACCAATGCTTTGAAGGGGGCGCCACCAACACGGCGAAGGCAGTCTCGGTCTGCGCGGTACAGGACGCACGTGGGCGCTACGGCGTCGAGGTGCGCCACGAGACAGGCCGGCGAGCACGCCAGCACGAGAAGAGCGGACTCCAACGAGACAGCCTTCCTGCCGCTTTGCGCACTGTGCTTCGCAACCTCTAGCACGGTATTGAGGACGGCAGAATTCCATTCCGTACTGTCCCGCCCGCCAGCACGAGTGAGCGGGTTACTGGCTGCCTTCCCGGGGCGCTACACACGCTTACGGGCGGAAGCAGTCACGGCCTCAGCAGCCGAAGCTGCGGATCGAAGCAGACAAGCCCCATCGATGCCGCGAGGTCCGCAGCGTAGGCCGACGCTTCCTCGGCCATGCTGTACCGCATTGGGAAGTAGAGGCCCGGCCGCCTCGCCGATCAACGGCCCCGTCGACCAAGGGGAGGTGCCCTCCTCGTCCTCCGTGAGATCCACCCATCGCGCCAAGAGCCCAGCAACGTACTCCGCGATACGCGGTGACGGTGGAAACTCTTCCTCCGTGTCGATGTAGCGGTCGTACAGCTGGGTGAGGACCTCGCCCGCGATCACATCGTCAGCGGGCTTGCTGCCTTCCCACACCGCCAGGTCGTAGCTCATGGGCGAACTGTGCCACGCCCTACTGACAGTACCGCTTGGCGTCGATCAGCAGGCCAGCCGCACCAGACGTCCGAGGGAGCTGTTCCGTTCCGCCCATGACCGCACCAGACGATCTACTCCTTCGGATCGAGCAGGAGCCTTCCCTTGCTGCCGCGCTCGCCTGGCCTGGCGACTTCGACATCGAGCGCCGGGACCCCATTGAGGACCTTGCCCTTCCCGCCGGGCTTCCCTCCCCTGCACCCGATAGCCGGCTGCGGCGCTGGCGGCACCTACTTCCTGTGCGGGGAAGCCGGGGCCGAGGAGAGGCCCGTCCTGTACGCCGACTCGGAGGGCCGCCGATGGGCCCGAGGGCTGGATCTTCACAGCGCCGCAAGGCGGGCCCGTGGTCTACACGCACTTCATGGACGCATCCTGGCGGCCCGCCCGCGCGAAGGCCGGCATACCGAAGGGCACCGGACCCCACGCCCTCCGGCACCACTACGCCAGCCTGCTGATCAAGCACGGCGAGTCCGTGAAGACGGTCTCCGAGCGCCTCGGCCACACCAGCGCGGCCATGACGCTGAACATCTACACCCACCTGTGGCCCGACTCCGAGGAGCGGACCCGGGCCGCAGTCGACGAGGCGTACGCGGACCAGTCCGCCGATACCCGGCCGCAGGTCGAAGAAGCGGCGTAGCCGCTCCCCCATGCGCTGACCGAAGTCAGCACGCCGCGGACTCCGTGCGGACCGCAAAGGCCGCCCAACCCGCTCCGTCGCAGGTCAGACGGCCTTTCGCCGGACGTAATCAGACGTTGAAGCGGAACTCCACCACGTCGCCGTCCTGCATGACGTACTCCTTGCCCTCCATGCGGGCCTTGCCCGCCGAGCGGGCGTCGGCGACCGAGCCGGTTTCCACGAGGTCGGCGAAGGAGATGACCTCGGCCTTGATGAAGCCCTTCTGGAAGTCGGTGTGGATGACACCGGCCGCCTCGGGGGCCGTCGCGCCCTGCTTGATCGTCCAGGCGCGGGATTCCTTCGGGCCGGCCGTCAGGTAGGTCTGGAGGCCCAGGGTCGCGAAGCCCACGCGGGCGAGGGTCGCCAGGCCCGGCTCCTCGGCGCCGACCGACTGGAGGAGCTCCATGGCGTCCTCCTCGTCCAGCTCCGCCAGGTCCTGCTCCAGCTTCGCGTTCAGGAAGATCGCCTCCGCCGGGGCGACCAGCGCGCTCTGCTCGGCCTTGAACGCGTCGTCCGTCAGCTCGTCCTCGTCCACGTTGAAGACGTAGAGGAACGGCTTGGTGGTGAGGAGGTGCAGGTCGTGGAGGAGCTCCGCCTTCTCCGAGCCCTGCACGATGCCCTGCGAGAAGAGGGTGTCGCCCTTCTCCAGGATCGCCTGGGCGGCCTCGACGGCCGCGACCTTCGGCGCCGTGTCCTTCTTGATCCGCATCTCCTTCTGGAGGCGCGGCAGGACCTTCTCGATCGTCTGGAGGTCCGCGAGGATCAGCTCCGTGTTGATCGTCTCGATGTCGTCCTTCGGCGAGACCTTGCCGTCGACGTGCACGACGTTCTCGTCCTTGAAGGCGCGGATGACCTGGCAGATCGCATCCGACTCGCGGATGTTCGCCAGGAACTTGTTGCCGAGGCCCTCGCCCTCGCTCGCGCCGCGCACGATGCCCGCGATGTCGACGAAGTCGACCGTCGCCGGGAGGATCCGCTGCGAGGAGAAGATCTCCGCGAGCTTGGTCAGGCGGGCGTCGGGGACACCGACGACTCCGACGTTGGGCTCGATCGTGGCGAACGGGTAGTTGGCCGCCAGCACGTCGTTCTTGGTCAGGGCGTTGAACAGGGTCGACTTGCCGACATTCGGCAGACCGACGATTCCGATCGTGAGCGACACGGTGGCGACTTCCTGAAGTGTGGATGGTGGGCCGATCCCCCAGTTTACGGGCGGGCCGAACCGGCCAGTGACGCCGACCTTCGGTCGTTCTCGGGGGCAAGGTCACCCAAAGGGCGTGTCCCGGACCCGGTTCCCGCCCCTTCCCGACCTACGTTGGTGGAGTGGAGCAGCACAGGACAAGTCAGCCGCAAGGCCGCCGACGGCCGCAAACCCCCGTCACGCCGCCTGTCACCCCGCCCGCCGCGCTCGTGGAGGGCGCGGCCGTGTACCGCGTGACCGGCCGGACCCGGCGGGGCCCCGGCGGCCCCCGCGTCCAGCGCGCCGGAGCACCCGGAGCGGTGGCCGGGAAGCCGACGGGACGGCCCGTGCCGCCCGTCGTCCTCGCGCTGCGGCGCCTCCCCCAGCCCCGCCTCACCGGGCTCGGCGCCGGGCTCTTCGCCTCCGCCGTCATGCTGACGCTCGGCTTCCTCGACCTGCTGCTCCTCGACGGCTCCCCCGTCGTCTACGGACTGCTCTTCCTGCCGGTCAGCGCCCTGACCGCGCTCTGGGTCCGTACCGCCGACCTCGTCACCGCCCCCATCGGCGTCCCCATCGCCTTCGCCGTCGGCGTCGTTCCCATCGCGGGCGGCACGGGCGGCTTCGGGGGCCAGGCCATGGCCGTCGTGACCGCCCTCGCCGTGCACGCCGGCTGGCTGTACGGCGGCACCCTCGTCGCCGGGCTCATCGCGAGCGTACGGAAGGTGCGGGAGATGGGGCGGCGCCAGCACCTCGTGCGGTCCGCCGCCGCTGCGGCTGCCGCGTCCGCCGGAGCCCCGTCCGCCGGAGCCGGGGCCGGGGAGGCGCCCGCGGCCGGTGGGAGGGGGGCCTCGTCGGGTCGTACCGCCCGCCGTCGCCCCGTCGCCTAGATCTCCCCGATCTCCCCGATCCACCGGATCTCCCGGATCCCCCGGATCCACCGGATCCACCGGATCTCGGAGATCGCGTAGATCACCGGTGCCGCCCCGGCCGTAGAGCCTTCTACGACGCCCCCGCCGCCATCCCCGCCCCCACGATCCCCGCGTTGTTCTGGAGTTCCGCCGGGACGATCTCCGCCCTGATGCCCTCGATGAGCGGCAGGAACTTGTCCGCCTTGCGGCTCACGCCGCCGCCGATGATGAACAGCTCCGGCGAGAACAGCATCTCCACATGCGCGAGGTACTTCCGCACGCGGCGCGTCGCCCAGTGTTCCCAGGAGAGGCCCTCGTCCTCCTTGGCCTTCGTCGACGCCCTGGTCTCCGCGTCGTGGCCCTTGAGCTCCAGGTGGCCCAGCTCCGTGTTCGGGACGAGGCGGCCGTCGACGAAGAGGGCCGAGCCGATGCCCGTGCCGAAGGTCAGCATGATCACGGTGCCCTTGCGGCCCCGGCCCGCGCCGAAGGTCATCTCCGCGACTCCGGCCGCGTCCGCGTCGTTCAGGACGGTCACCGGGAGGCCGCCCAGGCGCTCGCTCAGCAGGGTGCCCGCGTCCACGCCGATCCATGACGTGTCGACGTTCGCCGCCGTACGGATGGTCGAGCCGGTCACCACCCCCGGGAAGGTCACCCCCACCGGTCCCGTCCAGCCGAAGTGCTCCACGACCTCCACGACGCAGCCTGCCACACCGTCGGGTGTGGCGGGCTGCGGGGTCAGTACCTTGTGGCGCTCCTCGGTGAGCGCTCCGCGCTCCAGGTCCACAGGGGCGCCCTTGATGCCCGAGCCGCCGATGTCCACTCCGAAGACGTTCATGGAACCCACGGTAAGGGCTGTGGCGCCGAGTTACTCCTTGACGGACGGGGCGGACGGGGCGGGCGCGCCCGCGCCCAGCTTCTCCGCCACGGCCCGCAGGTCCTTGTTGCGGAGCTCCTTGGGCAGCGAGAAGGTGAGGGACTCGTCGGCCGTCTTGACGATCTCCACGTCCGCGTAGCCGCGCTCGGAGAGCCACTCCAGGACCTCCTGCACGAGGACGTCCGGGACGGAGGCGCCGGAGGAGAGGCCGACGCTGGAGACGCCCTCCAGCCAGGCCTCGTCGATCTCGCTCGCGAAGTCGACCAGGTACGCGGCGGGGACGCCGGCCTGCTTGGCGACCTCGACCATGCGGATCGAGTTCGAGGAGTTCTTCGAGCCGACGACGATCACGAGCTCGGCCTGGCCGGCCAGCTCCTTGATCGCGATCTGGCGGTTCTGCGTGGCGTAGCAGATGTCGTCGGACGGCGGGGAGATCAGCTGCGGGAACTTCTCCTTCAGCGCGTCGACCGTCTCCATCGTCTCGTCGACCGAGAGCGTGGTCTGGGAGAGCCAGACGACCCGGGACGGGTCGCGGACCTCGATCTTGGCGACGTCGCCGGGGCCGTCGACCAGCTGGATGTGGTCGGGGGCCTCGCCGGACGTACCGATGACCTCCTCGTGGCCCTCGTGGCCGATGAGGAGGATGTCGAAGTCCTCGTTGGCGAAGCGGACGGCTTCCTTGTGGACCTTGGTGACCAGCGGGCAGGTGGCGTCGATGGTCGCGAGCCGGCCCTCGCGGGCCTCCTCGTGGACGGTCGGGGCGACGCCGTGCGCGGAGAACATCACGATGTTGCCCGGCGGCACCTCGGTCGCCTGGTCGACGAAGATGGCGCCCTTCCGCTCCAGGGTCTGGACGACGTACTTGTTGTGGACGATCTCGTGCCGGACGTAGATCGGGGCCCCGTACTGCTCCAGGGCCTTCTCCACCGCGATCACGGCACGGTCCACGCCCGCGCAGTAGCCGCGGGGGGCGGCGAGCAGGACACGCTTCGGGCGGTTCGTCGCGGAGGCGGAATCGGGCGTCGACGCGGGCGTTGCAGTCATGCGTCCCATCGTAAGGCCGCGTCGGTGAGCGGTTTGATCGGCGCCGTGGCCGAAACTGTGGCCATGGCCGAGGAATCTCAGGTGGCGGCGCGCGGGAAAGACGCGGAACATACGGGACTTCGACGGAACCTCGGGTTCCGGGACCTGGTCGTCTACGGGCTCCTCTTCATCGCTCCCATGGCGCCCGTCGGTGTCTTCGGCACGCTCGACGCGAAGTCCGGCGGCGCGGTCGCACTCGTGTACGTCGTGGCCACGGTGGCCATGGCGTTCACGGCCTTCAGCTACGCGCAGATGGTCCGGGTCGCCCCGCAGGCCGGCTCCGTCTTCACGTACGCGCGCAAGGGCCTCGGCGAAGGGCCGGGATTCATCGCCGGCTGGATGGCGATGCTCGACTACCTGCTGATCCCGGCGGTCGCCTATCTCTTCGCGGGCATCGCGATGGAGGCGCTGGTCCCGGAGGTCGACCGGTGGGTGTGGACCGGGATCGCCGTCGTCGTCACGACCCTGCTCAACCTCTGGGGCGTACGGGCGGCCGCCCGGGTCGGCTTCGCGGTGCTCGCGATGGAGATCGTCGTCCTGCTCGTCTTCGTCGTCGCCGCGATCGTGGTGCTCGCGCAGGACGGGGCGCGGCGCGACTGGTGGTCGCCGCTCGCCGGTGACGCCTCGTTCTCGCCGGCCGCCGTCATCGGCGCGGTGTCCGTGGCCGTCCTGTCCTACCTGGGCTTCGACGCGATCGCCTCCTTCGCGGAGGAGGTCACGGGCGGCTCGGCGAAGGTGGCCCGCGCGGTGCTGTTCTGCCTGGCCCTCGCGGGTGTCCTGTTCATCGCGCAGACCTGGCTGGTCGCGCTGCTCGAACCGGTCTCGTCGGCCGAGCTCGCCGCCGATCCGGGAAAGCAGGGGTCGGCCTTCTACGACGCCGTCGAGAGCGCGGTCGGCGGCTGGCTGCACGACCTCGTGGCCGTCTCGAAGGCGATCGGCGCGGCCTTCGCGGCGCTCGCGGGGCAGGCGGCCGGTGGCCGTCTCCTCTTCGCGATGGGCCGCGACCGGCGCCTGCCGCACGTGCTCGCCCGGACGGACGGGGGCGTGCCGCGGGTGGCGCTCCTGGTGTCGGCGACGGTGACGATGATCGCGGCGGTGTGGGCGGCCCGGCGGGACGACGGCCTCGACCACCTGGTGTCGGTCGTGGACGTGGGCGCGCTGACGGCCTTCGTCCTGCTGCACGCGAGCGTGGTGGGCTGGTTCGCGGTACGGCGGGCGGAGGGCCCGCCGCACTGGCTGAAGCACATCGTCCTCCCGGTGGTGGGCGCGGCGATCCTGATCGCGGTCATCGTGGAGGCCTCGGTGTCGGCGCAGGTGGTGGGCGTGGTGTGGCTGGGCGTGGGCCTGATCGTCCTGGCCGTACAGGGAGCGACGAGAACCCCGGCGCGCGACTGAGCCGCGCCGAGCCGCCGAGCCGCCGAGCCGCCGAGCCGCCGAGCCGCCGAGCCGCCGAGCCGCCGAGCCGCCGAGCCGCCGAGCCGCCCGGAACTTCGCGCGCGGCGTCTGGTTACGGGCCGCGGGGCGGGCCGCGTCGGGCTTGGGCTACCAGGCCGAGGCCGGGTGCGGGACGGGTTTGGGCGCGCGAGCGTGCCCGCGGCCCCTGGGGCCCCGGGTACACGCGCAGCCCGTGCCGGAACCCGGTACTCGGGACGAGGGGGCAGGCGTACGCGGCCGGGGCCGAAGCCAGGCCTCGGGGCAGAGGCGTACGGGACCGGGCGAGGCGTACGGGGCCGGGGCCTGGCCGCAGGGCCGGGGGCCGGGGCACACGGCCGGGGCGACCGGTCCTCGGCGCGGGGCACGCGCGCGTGCCCCTGACGTTGTCGTACCGCGCGGTTACGCTCGGTCCATGGCTCTGACTACGTCCGCCGAAGCACCGCTTCCCGTCGGTGAGGTCTCCCGCCTGATCGGGGGTTGGATCGACCGGCTCGGGGCGATCTGGGTCGAGGGGCAGATCACGCAGCTGTCCCGGCGCCCCGGCGCCGGGGTCGTGTTCCTGACGCTGCGGGACCCCTCGTACGACATCTCCATCGGCGTCACCTGCTACCGCCAGGTCTTCGACGCCGTCGCGGACGTCGTGTCGGAGGGCGCCCGGGTCGTCGTGCGCGCCAAGCCCGAGTGGTACGCGCCGCGCGGCCAGCTGTCCCTGCGGGCGGTGGAGATCAAGCCGGTCGGGATCGGCGAGCTGCTCGCCCGCCTTGAGCAGCTGAAGCGGAGCCTGGCCTCCGAGGGACTCTTCGCGCTCGACCGGAAGAAGCCGCTGCCGTTCCTGCCGCACCGCATCGGGCTCGTCTGCGGCCGCGCCTCCGCGGCGGAGCGGGACGTCCTGGAGAACGCGCGCCGGCGCTGGCCCGCCGTCGCCTTCGAGGTGCGGAACGTCGCGGTGCAGGGCGTGAAGGCCGTCCCGCAGGTCGTCCAGGCGGTCAAGGAGCTCGACGCCCACGAGGACGTCGACGTGATCATCGTCGCCCGGGGCGGCGGCAGCGTCGAGGACCTGCTGCCGTTCTCGGACGAGCAGCTCGTCCGGGCCGTCGCCGACTGCCGTACGCCGGTGGTCTCGGCCATCGGGCACGAACCCGACTCGCCGCTCCTCGACCTGGTGGCCGACCTGCGCGCCTCGACGCCGACGGACGCGGCCAAGAAGGTCGTCCCGGACGTCGGTGAGGAGCTGGACCGGGTGCGCGGGCTGCGGGACCGCGCCCTGCGGACCGTACGCGGCCTGCTCGACCGGGAGGAGCGCGGCCTCGCGCACACGCTCGCCCGGCCCGTCATGGAGCATCCGCAGCGCATGGTCGAGGTCCGCGAGGACGAGCTCGTCGCACTGCTCGCCCGCAGCCGTCGGGTCCTCGGGCACCTCCTGGACCGGGCGGACTCCGAGCTGTCGCACACCCGGGCGCGGGTCCGGGCGCTGTCGCCCGCCGCGACGATGGAGCGGGGGTACGCGGTGCTCCAGCGGGCCGACGGCTCGGTGGTCCGCTCCCCCGAGGAGGTCGCGGCGGGCGAGGAGCTGCGTGCCCGGGTCGCGGAGGGCGAGTTCGCGGTACGGCGCGTGGCCGACCCGGCCTGAGCGGGACCACGCAAGACGCATAAGAACCGGTTACGGAGGGTGGAGCAGCACATGGCAGCGGGAACGGGTACGGACGAGGCGGCGCTCGGGTACGAGCAGGCGCGGGACGAGCTGATCGAGGTCGTTCGGCGGCTCGAAGCGGGCGGAACGTCCCTGGAGGAGTCCCTCGCGCTCTGGGAGCGCGGCGAGGAGCTGGCGAAGGTCTGCCGGCGCCGCCTCGAAGGGGCGCGGGCCCGACTGGACGCCTCGCTCGCCGCCGAGCGTGCGGCGGAGGAGGCGGAGGGCGCCTCGGGCGGCGACGACGGGGACGCCTAGCCCCCGCGCGGTCCGCACGGGCCGCACGGGCCGCCGGTCCGCACGGGCCGCCGGTCCGCCACGGGCCGCCCGCGCCGCCGCCGTGCGGCGACTCATCGGGGCGGCGTAGACTGGCGAGTGAAGCGGATCACTATCCGGATGGATTGGTTGAACTTTCACCAATCCTCGGCGTACTGTCGAGGACATCGCTTGAACCCCGTACGAGCGAACCCCCTTTGCAGTCCGGAAGGTACGCAGCATGTCTCTCGCCCTTGACGCCGCCGCTCAGGATCTCCTTTTCCGTGAGGCCCGCACCGCCAACACGTTCACCGACGAGCCGGTGACCGACGAGCAGGTCCAGGCGATCTACGACCTGGTGAAGTACGGCCCGACCGCCTTCAACCAGACCCCGCTGCGCATCACCCTGGTCCGCTCCCCCGAGGCCCGCGAGCGCCTGGTCAAGCACATGGCCGAGGGCAACCAGCCCAAGACCGCCGCCGCCCCGCTCGTCGCGATCCTCTCGGCCGACAACGAGTTCCACGAGGAGCTCCCGGCCCTGCTTCCGCACTTCCCGCAGGCCAAGGACATGTTCTTCGCCGAGCGTCCGGTCCGCGAGCAGTCCGCCGTCCTGAACGCCGCCCTCCAGGCCGCGTACTTCATCGTGGGCGTCCGCGCCGCCGGCCTGGCCGCCGGCCCGATGACCGGCCTGGACTTCGCCGGCGTCCAGAAGGAGTTCCTGGACGCCGACCACACCCCGCTGATGGTCATCAACATCGGCAAGCCGGGCGAGGACGCCTGGTTCCCGCGCTCCCCGCGCCTCTCCTTCGACGAGGTCGTCACCACCGTCTGAGTCCGCTGACGCGACAATGACGCGAAGAAGGCCCCGCACTCCATGAGTGCGGGGCCTTCTTCGCGTTCTCCGCGGTTTCGCGTTCCCCACGGCTCGGACTCCGCGACTCGGACTCCGCGGTTCGGACTCCGCGGCTCAGACCTTCTTCGACTGGAGCGAGCCCACCATCTCGGTGAGCCGCTCGAACGACGCCGTGCCGGTCACCACCGTCGTCGCCCCGCCGTCCACCCGGACGAGCGCGTCGTACTTCGGGCCCTCCCAGCGCTGCCAGACCTGGCCCGCCACCGTCTCGGTCCTCCCGGTGTTCTTCGCCCGCTGGGTGACGTCCGGCACGAAGGTCTTCGGCGCCGCCGTCGACTGGTGGATCGCCACGTACTGGGTGTCCGGCGAGAGGAAACCGAGCTGCCAGGCGTTGGAGTTCTCGCGCTTGTACGAGACGACCGTCGCCTTCCACCCCTCGCCGAGGCCCTCGGGGGCAAGCACCGGATACGGTGCCGCCCGCTGAGCCGTCAGGAGCTCGACCCGGTAGTCCTTCGCCTTGACCGGTTCGGCGCTCTCATCATGCGGAATGAAGAGATACATCACTCCCGCGGCGACCAAGATCACCGCGAGCGACTGGAACATTCCGCGTACCGTCTGCCTGCCTCGCATACCTGCCACGCGCACCATGGTCGCATCAAGGGTCCGTGCTCATACGTGGGCCCCTCTGCTCATTTTGTCGACGTACCGATAGAGTCGCAGCACCCTCCCTTAACCGGCCGTCGCCGTACAGAAAGGTGCGTTCCGATGACCGAGCAGCAGAATCTGCCGCCCGAGCTCGTGGTCTCCCCCGAGGCTCCCGACCGCAACCTCGCCCTTGAGCTGGTCCGCGTCACCGAGGCCGCCGCCATGGCCGCCGGCCGCTGGGTCGGCCGCGGCGACAAGATCGGCGCGGACGGCGCGGCGGTCAACGCCATGCGCACCCTGATCTCCACCGTCTCGATGAACGGCGTGGTCGTCATCGGCGAGGGCGAGAAGGACGAAGCGCCCATGCTCTTCAACGGCGAGCGGGTCGGCGACGGCACCGGCGCCGAGGTCGACATCGCCGTCGACCCGATCGACGGCACCACGCTGAACGCCAAGGGCATGCCCAACGCGATCGCCGTCCTCGCCGCCGCCGACCGCGGCACCATGTTCGACCCCTCCGCGGTCTTCTACATGGACAAGCTGGTCACCGGCCCCGAGGCCGCCGACTTCGTCGACATCAACGCCCCCGTCTCGGTCAACATCCGCCGGGTCGCCAAGGCGAAGAACTCCTCGCCCGAGGACATCACGGTCGTCATCCTGGACCGCCCCCGTCACGAGGGCATCGTCAAGGAGATCCGCGAGACCGGCGCCCGCATCAAGTTCATCTCGGACGGCGACGTCGCCGGTTCGATCATGGCCGTCCGCGAGGGCACCGGCGTCGACATGCTCATGGGCGTCGGCGGCACCCCCGAGGGCATCATCTCCGCCTGCGCCATCAAGTGCCTCGGCGGTGTGATCCAGGGCAAGCTGTGGCCGAAGGACGAGGCCGAGCGCCAGAAGGCCCTCGACGCCGGCCACGACCTGGACCGGGTGCTCTCCACGAACGACCTGGTCGGCGGCGACAACGTGTTCTTCGTCGCGACCGGCATCACCGACGGCGAACTGCTCCGCGGGGTGCGGTACCGCGCCGAGACCGCGACCACGCAGTCGCTCGTCATGCGTTCGAAGTCCGGCACGATCCGCCAGATCGACTCCACGCACCGGCTCTCGAAGCTGCGCGCGTACAGCAAGATCGACTTCGACCGCGCGAAGTGATCCACGCGAAGTGATCCGCGCGAAGTAGTCCGCGCGAAGTGGTCCGCGCGAAGTGGTCCGCGCGGTCGTCCACGCGGAAGCCGTCCGTCGGACGGCACGAAGAGGGGCGCCCCCATGTGCGGTGGGGGCGCCCCTTCCCGTACGGAACGACGGTGGTGGACCGCGCTCCCGTCAGCCCGCCTGGGCGATGCGGTCGGTCGCGGCCGCCTTCCGCAGCTCCACCTCGCGCCGCCGGCGGCGGGCCAGGGCGACGCGGCGCTCCGCCGCCGTGAGCCCGCCCCACACCCCGTACGGCTCGGGCTGGAGGAGCGCGTGCTCCCGGCATTCGACCATCACGGGACAGCGGCCGCAGACCCGCTTGGCCGCCGCCTCACGCGCGAGCCGGGCGGCGGTCGGCTCCTTGGAGGGGGCGAAGAACAGTCCGGCCTCGTCCCGGCGGCACACCGCCTCCGCATGCCAAGGACCGGCCTCGTCCTCCCGTGCAGGGGCGCGCTGAGAGGGCACGGCGGCGACCTGGAGGGGCTGATGCGGCAGTTGCAGCACGGTCTACTCCTGACGACGGCTTCGCGAGCGAGCGGCGATGCACCAGCCCTACCCGCTGTGCGCGCGCCTATGCACTGCGTGCCGCGCCGTTCCGCACTGCGGATACCCCAGGGCGAATTCCGGTCACTCCCACGCCGCCTCGCGCGTCACCGTCGCCGCGTCGCCGTCGCCGCGTCAGTGACCGAGATGCTTGCGCAGCTTGTCCTGGAGGTCGGTGATCCACTTGCCGCGCTTGGGTCTCGCCTCGACGTTCCCGAAGACCGAGTAGCCGTTGATGACGACGACCGGGGCCTGCGGGTCGACGCCCTCCAGGGTCACGACCTCGAAGTTGCCGAAGATCCCGCTGCCGTTGCCACGCAGGCTGATGTTCTCCGGGACCCGCACCTCCACGTTGCCGAAGATCGACGTGGCATTGATGGTGGTCAGCCGCTGCGCGAAGATCGCCTCGGTCAGGTCGATCTCGATGTTCCCGAAGAGCGCGAACGCGTTCGTCCGGCGGCTCACGCGCCACCGCCCCTTGCGGGTGGTGCTGGAGAAGATCGCGACGAGGTTGGCCGGGGGGCCGTCGGCTCCCTCCGGGCCGTAGCCGTAGTCCGGCGCGGGCTCCTGGCGGGTCCGGGCGCCCGGCAGGTCACGGACGATCGGCTCCAGCTCCCCGACGGTCTTCGCCCGGTACACCGCGTCGATCCGGTCCGAGTGCTCCTCGGCGTCGATCCGCCCCTCGGCCAGGGCGTCCCTGAGGATGTCCGCGATCCGGTCCCGGTCCGCGTCCGAGGCCCGCAACGAGCCCTGTGGGTCGGCGAAGACGGTCTCCGCGGAGGCGGGCTCGGCAGGCTTGGCGGGCGCGGCCTGCCGCTGCGGCTCCGGCTGCATTTCGGGTTCGGGCTTCTTTTCGAGGTCCACGTCGCCAGCCTAGCGAAACGCGATAGATCGCGACCAGGGGGCGGGCCGGGCCCTGTGGACAAGGTCTCGAACCGGAAGCCGAAACACGCCACTCCGGCACGGTCCCCGCCCCAAGTGAGCCTTACCTCACAGGACCGCGCCCGGGCCCGCGTTCTACGCTGGAGGGCGCACTGCCAACGGAGGCGGTGCGCCGTCTTGCCGAGTGAGGAATGGCCCCCATGCCAGAGTTTGCGTACTCCGATCTGCTCCCCCTGGGAGAGGACACCACGCCCTACCGCCTGGTGACCTCCGAAGGTGTCTCCACCTTCGAGGCCGACGGCCGTACGTTCCTCAAGGTCGAGCCGGAGGCGCTGCGCACGCTGGCCGCCGAGGCGATCCACGACATCCAGCACTTCCTGCGGCCGGCCCACCTGGCCCAGCTGCGCCGGATCATCGACGACCCGGAGGCGTCGAGCAACGACAAGTTCGTCGCGCTCGACCTCCTCAAGAACGCGAACATCGCCGCCGCGGGTGTCCTGCCCATGTGCCAGGACACCGGCACCGCGATCGTCATGGGCAAGCGCGGGCAGAACGTGCTGACCTCCGGCCGCGACGAGGAGGCCCTGTCCAAGGGCGTCTACGACGCGTACACCAAGCTCAACCTGCGGTACTCGCAGATGGCCCCGGTCACCATGTGGGAGGAGAAGAACACCGGCTCGAACCTGCCCGCGCAGATCGAGCTGTACGCGACCGACGGCGGCGCGTACAAGTTCCTCTTCATGGCCAAGGGCGGCGGCTCCGCCAACAAGTCCTTCCTCTACCAGGAGACGAAGGCCGTCCTCAACGAGGCGAGCATGATGAAGTTCCTGGAGGAGAAGATCCGCTCGCTCGGCACGGCGGCCTGCCCGCCGTACCACCTGGCGATCGTCGTCGGCGGCACGTCCGCCGAGTTCGCGCTGAAGACCGCGAAGTACGCCTCCGCGCACTACCTGGACGAGCTGCCCACCGAGGGCTCGGCCGAGACCGGCCACGGCTTCCGCGACAAGGAGCTCGAGGAGAAGGTCTTCGAGCTGACGCAGAAGATCGGCATCGGCGCGCAGTTCGGCGGCAAGTACTTCTGCCACGACGTCCGCGTCGTCCGCCTCCCCCGCCACGGCGCCTCGCTGCCCGTCGCGATCGCCGTCTCCTGCTCGGCCGACCGCCAGGCCGTCGCGAAGATCACCGCCGAGGGCGTCTTCCTGGAGCAGCTGGAGACCGACCCGGCGCGCTTCCTGCCCGAGACGACCGACGCGCACCTCTCCGAGGAGAGCGATGTCGTCACCATCGACCTCAACCAGCCGATGGACGACATCCTCGCCGAGCTGACCAAGTACCCGGTCAAGACCCGCCTCTCCCTCAACGGCCCGCTGGTCGTGGCGCGCGACATCGCGCACGCCAAGATCAAGGAGCGCCTGGACGCGGGCGAGGAGATGCCGCAGTACCTGAAGGACCACCCGGTCTACTACGCGGGCCCGGCGAAGACCCCCGGGGGGTACGCCTCCGGTTCCTTCGGTCCGACGACGGCCGGCCGGATGGACTCGTACGTCGAGCAGTTCCAGGCGGCGGGCGGCTCCAAGGTCATGCTGGCCAAGGGCAACCGCTCGCAGCAGGTCACGAACGCCTGTGGCAGCCACGGCGGCTTCTACCTCGGCTCGATCGGCGGCCCGGCGGCGCGGCTCGCGCAGGACTGCATCAAGAAGGTCGAGGTCGTCGAGTACGAGGAGCTCGGCATGGAGGCGGTCTGGAAGATCGAGGTCGAGGACTTCCCGGCGTTCATCGTGGTGGACGACAAGGGCAACGACTTCTTCCAGAACCCGGCCCCGGAGCCGACGTTCACCCACATCCCGGTGCGGGGCCCCGGCCTCGGCTGAGACGCCCCCAGAACCACCAGAGCCCCCGGCGCCCCGCCGGGGGCGGGCCCGTGGGTGGCGAGATGCGTCGCGGCGGGAACCCGCCGTTCCGCAAACGCTCCGACGCGTCGGCCCTCCGCCAGGATGGGCACGGGGCGGGCAGGCGGGAGGGGTGGCGGACGTGACGCACATGACGGATGTCCAGAACCGGTGCGGGGAGGGCCCCGACCCCTTCGAGGGGCTCGTCCTCAGACGCCTGGACGAGATCCGGCAGGCGCTGCGGTGCGCCGAGACCGGACCGCCGCCTCCGGGGACCCTCGCCGGGACCGACGTGGAGGTCGTCACCGGGGCGCCGGCCATCGCCGAACGGTACGCGGCGCTCCAGCGCTCGGCCCGGCGCGAGATCCTCGCGCTCTCCGCCGGGCCCGCCGTCGCGGTGCCGGCGGCGGCCAACTCCGGGCAGCGGGAGGCGATGCGGGCGGGGGTGCGGTACCGGGTGGTGTACGAGCGGGACACGCTCACCCACTCCGACACCCCGCCGCTGCTCGAACACTGGGCTTCGCTGGGCGAGGAGATGCGGGTCGCGTTCGGACTGCCGCTGAAGGTGGTGCTCGTGGACCGGGCGCGGGCGCTCGTCGTCCCGCTGGTGGACGACGAGCGGGAGGGCGCCCCGGGGAAGGACGACGAGCCGACCGCCACGGTGCTGCGGTCGCGACCGCTGATCGATGCGCTCGGCTGGATCTTCGACCGGGTCTGGGACAGCGCGCTGCCGGTGCCTGTGGCGCTCGCGGCGGCGGTCGACGGGCCGTTGACCGCGGAGGACCGACGGCTGCTGACACTGCTGCTCAACGGGTACACGGACCAGGCGATCGGGTCCCAACTGGGCGTGTCGGAACGGACGGTGCAGCGGCGGGTGCGGAGGCTGCTGGCGCTGGCGGGGGTTCGGAGTCGGCTGCAGCTCGGCTGGCACGCGGCCCGTCACCACTGGCTCTGACCCCCTGCGAACCGCCCACACCGCGCGTGCCGCGCCGGCCTGTAGCCCGTACGGGCCGCGCCCGCCCGGCCGAGTGCGGCGTACACCGGCCCTGGCCGCAGGGCACGACGGGACGGCGGCGGTGTCGGGTTCACGACACGGCGGTAAGGCGACAGGGGCGAGGGCCTGTTGGGACGGCGGACGCGTGGCAACGTGTCCGCCGTTCGCACAACAGGACGCCGCCGGAAGGACATCCATGTCCCGTCGCAGATCGACCGCGATATCCACCGCCCTCGCACTGGCCGCCGCCTCTCTCGCCCTCACCGTGGGCCCCGCAGCGGCAGACGCCGACCCCGCCCCCGCCCCCGTGGCCGACAAGCTGGGCGCCCACGACCGCGCCCTGCTCGCGCGGTACGAGCGGCAGCACGCCACCGCCCGGAGCGCGGCCGCCGCGCCCGGCTTCGCCACCCTGATCGTCGCCGTCGCCGAAGGCCGTACCGCCGAGGCGGAGGCCGCGCTCGCCGAGCTGGGCGCGGGCGTGAAGACGGTCCGTACCGACGATTCCGTCGGCTACCTCAAGGCCAATGTCCCCTTCGGTCTCGTCGAGCAGGTCGCCGCCCTCGACTCCGTCGCCGCCGTCGACCTCGACGAGCTCCTCGAGATCGAGGACACACGTGTGGACGGCGCGGCCGCGGCGGGCGCCACGGCCGCCCGCACGCCCGGTGCCGCGCTGCCCGCCGCCCCCTCCGCCGCCACGCCGGACGCCAATCCGTACATGCCGACCCGTGAGACCGGGTCCACGGACTTCAAGGGCGACCACCCGACCTTCGACGGGCGGGGGGTGACCATCGGGATCATGGACACCGGTGTCGACCCGACGCACCCGGCGCTCGCGCGGACGACGACCGGCGAGAACAAGCTGGTCGAGTCGGTGACGGGCACCGACCCGAACAACTTCATCGACCTGATCTTCGACTCCAGCTGGTTCCTGATGGGCCGGCAGCAGTCCGGTCCGACCGTCGTCACCCCCGACGGACAGGCCTGGACCGGTCCGTCCGGCTCCGACCTGCGGGTGCAGAACCGCCTGCTGTCGATGCCCGGCGGCAAGCAGCGGAGGATCGGTGTCCTCTTCCGTGACGGGGACGGTTCGATCCGGGTCGACACGGACGGCGACTTCGACTTCACCGACGAGGAGGCGATGCGGCAGTTCGGCGTCGACCGCCAGATCGGGTACCTCGGCACGGACGACCCCGCGACGCCGGTCAACGAGCGCGTCCCCTTCACCGTCCAGTGGAAGAAGGTCAACGCCACCACCATCGGTGTGAACGTCAACGTCATCACCGAGGCGCACGGCACCCACGTCGCCGGCATCACCGCCGCGCACGGCCTGTACGGCGGCGCCATGGACGGGCAGGCGCCGGGCGCGAAGCTCGTCTCGATGAAGGCCTGCCACGCGGCCGGCTGCTCCTCGGCCGCGCTCACCGACGGCATGATCGACCTCGCCACGCGGTACGGCGTCGACGTCATCAACATGTCGATCGGGTCGAGCCCCGAGCTCAACGACGGCCAGAGCGCCCGCGCGCTCGTCTACAACCGGCTGATCGACACCACCGGCGTCCAGCTCTTCATCTCCGCCGGCAACTCCGGCGCGGGGACGAACACGGTCGGCGACCCGACCGGCGGCGACAAGGTCGTCAGCGTCGGCGCGGCCGTCTCGGACGCCACCTGGTGGGCGAACTACGGCTCGCGGACGAAGGACGCCCGCGCCATGTTCCCGTTCTCCTCGCGCGGCCCGCGCGAGGACGGCGGCTTCAAGCCGGACGTCACCGCGCCCGGCTCGGCCGTCTCCACCACCCCCGACTGGATCGCTCCCTCCTCCGTCCCCGAGACCGGCTACGAGCTGCCGCCCGGCTACTCGATGCTGAACGGCACCTCGATGTCGTCCCCGCAGGCCGCCGGCGCCGGTGCCCTGCTGCTCTCGGCCGCGAAGCAGTCCGGGGTCTCCGCCTCGCCCGCCGAGCTGCGGGCCGCGATCTACTCCACCGCCCGCTGGAACGGCAAGGCCGACGCGGTCGCCCAGGGCCGCGGCCAGTTCGACGTGCCGAAGGCCTGGTCCGTCCTCGGTCAGGGCAAGGCGGCGACCTCCGACACCGTCACCGTCTCGGCTCCCGTGTGCACCCCGCTCTCCGGCCAGCTCGTCACCCCGCACCGGGGCAGCGGCCTCTTCAACAGCTGCGCCCCCGGGGCGGGCGGCCAGGCCGTCGGTGAGGAGCGCGCGTACGCGCTGACCGTGACCCGCACCACCGGCTCCGACCTTCCCGTACGGTACGAGGTCGGGCTGAAGGGCGGCGACGACACCTACTCCGTGCCGTCCTCCGTGGTCCTCGCCAAGAACGTGCCGACCACGCTGATGGTGACGGCGAAGCCGCCCACCCAGGGCGTCCACTCCGCGGTCCTCGTCCTCGACGACGGGAACACCCGGGCCGTCGAGCAGCACACGATGCTCGCGGTCGAGGCCGCCGTCCCGCTGGAGATCGGCGGGACCCCGCTGACCGTCACCGGCGTCACGTACCGCAACGACACGGTGCACTACACGGTGGCCGTGCCGGCCGGGGCGAGCACGCTGACCGTCTCGATGGACGGCCTGGACGAGGGCAGCCAGACCCGCTGGTGGGCCTTCAAGCCGACCGGCGTCTCCGGTGAGACCTCCGCCGGCGGCACGATCTACTGCTACAACGGCTACCTCGACGGCTACGGCTGCGACCCGAAGTCCCGGACGTACGACAAGCCCGCCGCGGGTGTCTGGGAGCTGGTCGTGGAGTCCCGGCGCACGTCCCCGCTGTGGGCGAACCCGTACACGCTGACGGCCACCGTCTCCTGACGGACACTCCACAACGGCGCGGCCCCGGTCCTTGGTGAGCCTCACCGCATGGGACCGGGGCTGCGGCTTCGTCGATCTCCGCTCAGAAAGTCGCTACCGACCGGTAGCCAATTCGTTGCCTACTGTCCAGTATTGAGCGCGAGCATGCCAAAGTCCTGAGCTGGTCGACCAAGGAGCCCCCCATGCCCGTCACGCCCTTCCGCAGGCGCGCCGCCGCCGGAACCACCGCCACGCTCGCGCTGACCGCCTTCCTCGTCGTCGGCCCCGCCCCCACCGCCTCCGCCTCCGACCCGGACGGCCACAGCACGTCGACCGCCGCCTTCAAGGACGTCGACTACACGACCTGGCGCCGTGACGTGGCGGCCGTGGTCGCGCAGGCCCGCCCGTACATCGAGGAGCGTTCCAAGAACGCCGGCACCGAGAAGCAGGCGATCGTCCTCGACATCGACAACAGCTCGCTGGAGACGGACTTCCACCCCTTCTGGGAGCTGCCCACCCCGGCCATCGCCGATGTGCGCGCCCTCGTCCGCGACGCCCACGACCGCGGGGTCGACGTCTTCTTCGTCACCGCCCGCCCGGGGATCATCCACTCCCTCACCGACTGGAACCTGAAGCAGGCCGGCTACCCGGTCGACGGGCTGTACGTGCGCTCGCTTCCCGACCTGTTCGCCGAGGTCAGCGCGTACAAGACGGAGCAGCGCGCCAAGATCGAGGGCAAGGGCTACACGATCATCGCGAACATCGGCAACAACACCACCGACCTGGTCGGCGGCCACGCCGAGCGGACGTTCAAGCTCCCGGACTACGGCGGCAAGCTCTCCTGAACACGCGAACACGGCTCACCTGGTGATGTGGAACTCCAGTCGTGAGTAGTCCCCGTCCGGGGTCGAGCGGATGGTGCCGCGCGCGTCCTTGAAGTCACCGGTCCCGCCGGTGACGGCGATGTCGAACGCGGCCCGTTCCTCGGAAGCCGGGTCGACCGACAGCAGGGTCTGCCCCGTCAGTTGCCCACCGGGACCACCGTTCAGCACGAAGGTGCCCACGCACATGATGTCGTTGGGATTCCCGGTGCGTACGACGGTGCAGGCCACGCCGTCCCGGCCGACCTTCTCTCCGCCCTTGGACTTGAAGAGGTCGTCGGCGAAGGCGAACGAGGTCCCGAGCTCGGGCGGCGGCCCGGTCGCGTCGTCGTCACCCTGACCGGTCGGGATCTCCTTGGCGTAGACCGTGAACTCGAACCCGTCGGCAGCCGAGGCCGGGACGGCGGCGACGGCGGAAAAGGCACCTGCGGCGACCGCGGTGACTCCGAGAACGCCGATCCTCCTGAAGCTGCGGAACATGTCCTGCCTCCTGCGGGGAGCCCCCCTCGGGATCTTCGGACCTGCTGCGGACCTGCTTCGGACCTGCTTCACATTGTGCGATGCCCGCCCTGGATACGCCCGTCCGGGGGACGCCGGCCCCGCACTACGCTGACGCGCATGAGACACCCCATACGGACCCTGGCCCCGGCCGCCGCCGCCCTGGCGGCGGGGCTGCTGCTCGCCGGCTGCGGCGACGTCGAGCCGATGCCCGAGGTCACGCAGGGCGCACGCCCCACGGCGGCACCCGCCACAGAGGCGGCGGCACCCGCCACGAAGGCGCCCGCGGCCGCCGCGTCGCACCTGACCGTCGGCGGTCCGGGGACGGCCTGCGCACTGCCCGTCTCCTTCGGTGTGGCGGAGAAGTGGACGCCCAAGGCGATCGAGGACCCCGAGAACCCGGAGTTCGCGGCGTTCACCCGGCGGGGGCCGGCCACCATGCGCTGCGAGGTGGACGCCAAGCCGGCCGGTCACGTCGGCTTCCTGCGGGTCTGGACGTCCGGGAAGGGCTCGGCCAGGACGGCACTCGAAGGGTTCGTGAAGGCCGAGCAGAACACCTCCGAGGTCACCTACAAGGAGGGCGCGTCCGGCGCGGGGCCCGTCACCGAGGTGACGTACACCGTCTACAACGAGCTGATGGAGGAGTCGAAGGAGGAGCGCGCCTTCGCCGTCTCGACGCCGAAGGGGACGGTGATCGTGCACCTCGGCGGGCTCGACACCGCGGAGCACCGGGCGATGATCCCGGCCTACGAACTGGCCAGGAGCACGCTCAAGACACTGTGAGCCCGCCCCCCGTGCCGAGCACGGCCGTGGCCCCCGTCCGATCCCGGACGGGGGCCACGTTTCCTGAAGGGACGGTACGTCGGCTACGCGAACTTCTGGTTCGCCGAGCCGTCGCAGGTCTGGAGCCTGATCGGCTGCTTCGCCGCGCTCTGGGTGAGGCAGAGGCCGGTCGCCTCGGCCGGGCGGATCGTGGCGCCGTCGCGGACGAACTTCTGGTTGCCGCCGCCGTGGCAGTTCCACAGGACGAGCGCCTTGCCCGCCTGGTAGCCGGACGCGGGGACGTCCAGGCAGCGGTCCTGGGTCAGCTCGGTGTGGACGGTGCGACGGGTGGAGTCGTACCACCAGCCCTGGTTGCGGCCGCCGTGGCAGTCCCAGCCGAGGACGGCGGTGCCGTTGGACGAGGTGGCCGCGTCGACGTCCAGACAGTTGCCCGTCGCCTGGTTCTTCAGCGGCTTGTACGCGTCGTCCCAGGCGAGCGGGAAGAGCGTCGGCGTGCCCGAGGAGTTCACGTCGGCGCAACTGGCCTCACGCGCCCCCGAGTCGTAGATCTGGGTGAGGCAGGACGCGAAGGCGGCGTGCCCGCGCGCGTTGGGGTGGAAGGACTGCCGTACGGAGTTCTCGTCCGGGGTCCCGGGCTTGGAGAGGTCGATGTAGAGGCCGCGGGCCCAGGCGTCCTCCATGCAGACCTCGTGGCCGTGGAAGAGCCGCGAGTTGTCGAGGTAGACGGCGCCGGTGGAGGCGGCCGCCGCGCGCATCCCGCGCTCGAACGCGGGGACGGCGGTGTTGCGGCCCCAGACGGTGTCGGAGTCGTAGCCGAGTCCGCCGCAGATCAGCTTCCCGGGGAAGTCGGGGTTGTCGTGGAAGTCGGGGCCGATGGGGCTGGGGTAGCCCATGACGACGAGCTTGTAGTCGCCGTCGGCGTAACCGGCGTCGCGCATCACGGTCTTGAGGTCGCGCACGGTCTGCTCGACCTTGGGGACGAGCGCGTCGACGCGGGCCTGCCAGCCACCCGCGTACTTGGGCTCGCAGGCGCCCTGGAGGAGGAGGTAGCGCGTTACGCAGTCGGTCATGACGGGCCCGAACTGCAGGTCGTCGTTGGCGCCGGCGACGAGCGTGATCATCTTGATGCGGGTGTTGCGCGCCTTGACGGCCAGGTTGTCGCTCTGGACGAGCTCGTCGGCGTACTGCTTCGAGCCGCCGATCCGGATGTTGCCGGTGTACGCGCCGGAGCAGGACACGTTGAACGTGAGGTCCGCGGGGATTCCGGTGCGGTGGATGGCGGCGTCGGGCGAGCGGTGGCACCAGTTGGTGGGACCGTTGGTGGGGGGCTCGTAGGTACCGACGCCCTCGCCGGAGATCTCGCTGTCGCCGAGCGAGATCAGACCGGTCTTGCGCTGGGCGAGCGGGCGCTCCTCGGGGCTGCCGTAGATCTTGGTGGCCTCGGCGGCCCGGATCGCCTCCAGCTCCGGCGGGAGCGGTACGGAAGCGGCGACCGATGCTGTGAGGGTGCCGGCCGCTCCGGCGGGGGCGGCGGCGGTCATCGTGCCGAGCGCGGCGGCGGCCGCGGCGACGACGGCGATGGGCCAGCGGAGTCTGTACCTGGTGCGCCTCATTGCGCCTCCTGGAAGTGGGGTTACCCACGGTTTTTACTGGCCGGTACGCCCGATGGGAATACATCGAACAAGACAAGTGCTCATCTTTTACAGGAGGTTGAGGAACATGAACGACACAGACCAGGCCGACGGTCACCGGATCGAGCACGACTCCATGGGTGAGGTGCGGGTCCCCGCGCACGCCAAGTGGCGGGCCCAGACCCAGCGGGCCGTGGAGAACTTCCCGGTCTCCGGGCAGCGCCTGGAGCGCGCCCACATCGAGGCCCTCGCCCGGATCAAGGCCGCCGCCGCCCAGGTCAACGCCGAGCTCGGCGTGATCGACAAGGACCGCGCCGAGGCCATCGCCGCGGCGGCCGCCGAGGTCGCCGAGGGGCGCTGGGACGAGCACTTCCCGGTGGACGTCTTCCAGACCGGCTCCGGCACCTCGTCCAACATGAACACCAACGAGGTGATCGCCACCCTCGCCACCGAGCGACTCCCCGAGGGCCGCGAGGTCCACCCCAACGACCATGTGAACGCCTCCCAGTCCTCCAACGACGTCTTCCCGTCCTCGATCCACATCGCGGCCACCGGAGCCGTCACCCGCGACCTGATCCCCGCCCTCGACCACCTGGCCGCTTCCCTTGAGCGAAAATCGGCCGAATTCGCGTCGGTGGTGAAGTCCGGCCGTACGCACCTCATGGACGCCACCCCGGTCACCCTCGGCCAGGAGTTCGGCGGCTACGCGGCGCAGGTCAGGTACGGCGTCGAGCGGCTGCGCTCGGCACTCCCCCGGCTCGCCGAACTCCCCCTCGGCGGTACGGCGGTGGGCACCGGCATCAACACCCCGGCCGGCTTCTCCGCGGCCGTCATCGCGGAGGTCGCCCGCGCGACCGGCCTGCCGCTGACCGAGGCCCGCGACCACTTCGAGGCGCAGGGCGCCCGGGACGCCCTGGTGGAGACGTCCGGGCAGCTCCGCACGATCGCGGTCTCCCTCACCAAGATCGCCAACGATCTGCGCTGGATGGCCAGCGGGCCCCGCACGGGACTCGCCGAGATCAACCTCCCCGACCTCCAGCCCGGCTCGTCGATCATGCCGGGCAAGGTGAACCCGGTGATCCCCGAGGCGGTCCTCATGGTCGCCGCGCAGGTGACCGGAAACGACACCACGGTGGCGGTGGCGGGCGCGGCCGGGAACTTCGAGCTCAACGTGATGCTCCCGGTGATGGCCAAGAACCTCCTGGAGTCCGTACGACTCCTGGCCAACGCGTCCCGGCTGCTCGCCGACCGCACGGTCGACGGGGTCACGGCCAACGTCGAGCGGGCCCGCGAGTACGCCGAGTCCTCGCCGTCCGTGGTCACCCCGCTGAACAAGTACATCGGCTACGAGGAGGCCGCCAAGGTCGCGAAGAAGTCGCTGGCCGAGCGGAAGACCATCCGCGAGGTGGTCCTGGAGTCCGGGTACGTGGAGCGCGGCGACCTGACGGTCGAGCAGCTGGACGAGGCGCTGGACGTGCTGCGGATGACGCGCCCGTGAGAGAACGTGCCGCGGATGCGCTGCGGATGTGCCGCGGATGCGCTCGGACGACGCACCCGTGAGAGACGTGCTCGGATGACTCAACCGTGATCCATGCCGCTGCGGTCGTGGGAGCGCGCCCCTAAGATCTGCGCATGACAGGATCGGGCGGCTCTCAGCATTGGGCGCCGGGGGAGCACATCCTCTGGCGCTACCGCGGCAACGGCACCGGAGACGTGCACATCTGCCGACCGGTGACGGTCGTCCAGGACACGCCGGACCTCCTCGCCGTCTGGATGGCACCCGGCACGGAATGCGTCCGCCCGGTGCTCGCCGACGGCACGCCGGTGCACGAGGAGCCGCTCGCCACCCGCTACACCGCGCCGCGCACCACGGAACGCGCGCGGTGGTCCGGCAGCGGCGTCCTGAAGCTGGCGAGACCCGGAGACCCGTGGTCGGTGTGGCTGTTCTGGGAGCGCGGCTGGCGCTTCCGCAGCTGGTACGTGAACCTGGAGGAGCCGCGGGTCCGGTGGTCCGGCGGCTTCGACTCCGAGGACCATTTCCTCGACATCTCCGTCTACCCCGACCGCAGCTGGCTGTGGCGGGACGAGGACGAGTTCGCGCAGGCGCAGCGGTCCGGCCTGATGGGTCCGGAACAGGCCGCACGCGTGCGTGGCGCCGGGCAGCTGGCGGTGGACCGCATCACGGCGTGGGGGGCGCCGTTCTCGGACGGCTGGGAGAACTGGCGGCCGGATCCGGCATGGCGGGTTCCGGAGCTGCCGGCCGACTGGGACCGCACTCCGGCGCACACGGCACCGTGAGACCCTTGATGCGCCCCCGGGGTTCAAACGTAGGATCGTCCTCCGCACGGCAGAGGCGGACCGAACGGCACGTCAGACCGATCGAGCAGCACGTCAACGACCGAACGCAGCACAGGACCTGACCAGAAGTCATCCACGAGGGGGAGAGCAGTGCCGGACGTCTGCCCGGGTGTTCCGACGCCCGCCGGTGCCGCCGCTCGCGGAGCCCTCACATCCACCGCACACAAGGGGTTTAGCCCCGCCGAAGGCGCGGCATCGGCGAGAAGAGCGAGTGCATCGCACCACCGGCCCGGACGGACGGAATCCCACGCGTGACGGAGCATCCCACCTCCCACGAAGGCCGGCAGCCCCTGGCTGCCCGGTCGCAGGAACGCGCGCGCCCTCGCCAGGAGGCGGCAGCCGGCCTGCCCTCCGACGTGCCCGCACAGCCGGGCGGGCCGGCGGCCACCGCGACCCCGGGCGCGGAAGCGCCCACGCCCCCGCCGCCCACGGCCCCCGGCGGCCCGGGAACCATGGCCGTCGCCGTGTCGGCGCAGCTCCCGGGCGGCGGCCGCGGCGGGGACACCGTCGCACGGCGCGAGGGCGAGAAGCTCCGGTTCGTCGGGGCGGCGACGCGGCGCATCGCGCGCGGCATCGACCTGGACGAGATCGTGCTCGGTCTGTGCCGGGCGACCGTGCCGACCTTCTCCGACGAGATCCTGGTCTATCTCCGCGATCCGCTGCCGGTGGGCGACGAGCGGCCGGTCGCGCCGTTCGTGTTGCGGCTGCGCCGCACGGACCGGCTCCGGTTAAGCGATCTGGAGGGCGAGGAGCTCGTCCTCGTACCCGATCCGGATCCGACCCCCGCGGCCGAACTCTGCGAGGTGCGGTCCGGTGGGGCACTGGCCGAGGTACTGCGGGGGGTGCGGCCGGTGTTCGGCGACTCCGCCGCCGCCAGGACCGCGCTGACCGAACTGCTCGGCCCGGACCATCCGCTGCCCGGCGGGCTGCGGGCCGTTCTCGCGCCGCTGCGCGGCCGGCGCCGGGTGATCGGCGCCGCCGTGTTCCTGCGCCGCCCGGAGCGGGCCGGTTTCGAGCCGAACGACCTGCTCGTCGCGGCGCAGTTGGCCACGCACACGGCGCTCGGCATCGACAAGGCCGTCCTGTACGGCCGTGAGGCGTACATCGCGGACGAGCTCCAGCGGACGATGCTGCCGGACTCGCTGCCGCAGCCGACCGGCGTCAAGCTCGCCTCGCGCTATCTGCCGGCGGCCGAGACGGCCCGGGTGGGCGGCGACTGGTACGACGCGATCCCGCTGCCCGGCAGCCGGGTCGCGCTGGTCGTCGGTGACGTCATGGGCCACTCGATGACCTCGGCGGCGATCATGGGCCAGCTGCGCACGACCGCGCAGACCCTGGCCGGGCTCGACCTGCCGCCGCAGGAGGTCCTGCACCATCTGGACGAGCAGGCGCAGCGGCTCGGCGAGAACCGGATGGCGACCTGTATGTACGCGGTGTACGACCCGGTCTCGCACCGGATCACCGTGGCCAACGCCGGTCATCCGCCGCCGATACTCCTCCACCTGGGCGGCCGTGCCGAGGTGCTGCGGGTGCCGCCGGGCGCCCCGATCGGGGTCGGCGGGGTGGACTTCGAGGCGGTCGAGCTGGACGCCCCGGCCGGTGCCACGCTGCTGCTCTACACGGACGGTCTGGTCGAGTCCCGGCTGCGGGACGTGTGGACCGGCATCGAGCAGCTGCGGGAGCGCCTCGCGGCGACGGCGCAGCTGACCGGGCCGGACCACTCGCCGCCCCTGGAGGCGCTCTGCGACGACGTCCTGGACATGCTGGGTCCCGGGGACCGGGACGACGACATCGCGCTGCTCGCGGCGCGGTTCGACGGCATCGCGCCGAGCGACGTGGCGTACTGGTTCCTGGAGCCGGAGGACGCGGCTCCGGGGCGGGCCAGGCGGCTCGCCCGGCGGGCGCTCGTCCGCTGGGACCTGGAGGAGCTGACGGACTCGGTCGAGCTGCTGATCAGCGAGGTCGTGACCAACGCCGTGCGGTACGCGGAGCGGCCGGTGACGCTGCGGCTGCTGCGGACGGACGTGCTGCGCTGCGAGGTCGGCGACGACTCGCCGCAGCTGCCCCGGCAGCGGCGGGCGCGCGACACCGACGAGGGCGGGCGAGGTCTCTTCCTGGTGAACCGGCTGGCACGGCGGTGGGGGGCGACCCGGCTCTCGGGCGGCAAGGTGGTCTGGTTCGAACTGGCCACGCCGAGCCACCCGTAGCCGCGGCGAGGCCATAGCCGGAGCGAGGTCGTAGCCGCAGCGAGGTCGTAGCCGCAGCGAGGTCGTAGCCGCAGCGAGGTCATGGAAGCAGTGAGAAGGGCCGGACCCCCGGTGGGGTCCGGCCCTTTCGCGTCGTCGGCGCGGCGGCCGCTCGCTACTGCAGCGGGCGGTCGGTGCTGCCCTGGCTCGTGCCCGGGTCGGGCGGCTCGATCGACGGCGGCGGTGACGGCTCGTCGGTGACCGGCGGCGGGGTCGTGTGCGTCGGCGGCGTGGTGACCGGGTCGCGCGTCGGCTCCCGCGGCGTGGTGGTCGTGGAGGTCGGCGGGGTCGTCGGGTCCGGGGACCGCGTGGTCGGCTCCTCGGTCGGCTCGTCCGTCGGCTCCTCGGTCGGCTCGCTGCTGCTGCTGCCGGTGGGCGTCGGGTCCGGGTCGTAGGGGGTCCAGCGGTCCGTCTCCAGGTCGAAGGAGGCGTCGGAGCCGCCGTCGAGGGCGCCGGTGGTGTAGTCGCCCCAGATCTGGGCCGGCGTACGGCCACCGTTGGCGCGGCCCGGGTTGATGGTGTCGGTGAGGGTGACCTGGTTGCCCTTGGCGTCCTCGCCGAAGAGGCCGACGGCGGTGACGAGTTCGGGGGTGTAGCCCACGAACCAGGCGGAGCGGTTGTTCTCGGAGGTGCCGGTCTTGCCGGCGGCCTCGTACTCGCCGGCGGCGCGGAAGCCGGAACCGTTCCGCACGACGCCCGTCATGGCCTGGGTGACGGTGTCGGCGGCCTCGCGGCTGATGACCTGCCCGCCGATCCCCTTGGTGGCGGAGAGCGTGCGGTCCTTGTGGACGGCGCCCTTCACGAGGGTCGGGGTGACCTTCTTGCCGTGGTTGTCGAGGGTGGCATAGACGCCGGCCATGTCCATGGTGGAGGCGCCCATGGTGCCGAGGGACATGGCGGGGGTCTCGCCGAAGTCGGCTCCGTCCTTCATGCCGAGGGCGAGGGCGGTCTCCTTGGTCCTGGCGGGTCCGACGTCCACGATCATCTGGGCGTAGACGGAGTTGATGGAGCTGTTGGTGGCCTTCTGGACGGTGACGGAGCCGTAGCTCTCGTCGTCCTCGTTCTCGGGTGCGAAGGGGATGTCGCTGCCGACGACCTTGCGCTTGCTGGTGCCGTCGTAGATCGTGCCGAGGCCGATCTCCCGCCCGTCCTGGGTGACCGAGCGGTTGTCGAGGGCGGAGGCGAGGACGATCGGCTTGAAGGTGGAGGCGGGCTGGTAGTCACGGCGGGTCGCGTTGGACGTCCAGTGCTCGGTGGCGCCGACGCCGCCGTACAGCGCGACGACCTCGCCGGTCTTGGGGTCGACGGAGGTGGCGCCCGCCTGGACGGTGGCGTCCTTCTTGTCGCCCTTGCGGTCGAGCTTGGCCTCCAGCTGCCGGTCGACGGCCTTGACGAGGTCCTTCTGCCGCTTCTCGTCGATGGAGAGGGTGATCGTCCAGCCGCCGGCCTTGATGTCCTCCTCGCTGACGCCCTGGCGCATCAGCTCCTGGTTGGCGGCCTCGACGATGTAGCCGGTCTGGCCCTCCATGCCGGGGAGCGGCTTGGGCTTCTGCGGGACGGGGAACTTCATGGCGGCGCGCTCGGCCTCGGGGAGCCAGCCCTCGCCGACCATGTTGTCGAGGACGTAGTTCCACCGCTCCTCGACGAGCTTGCGGCCGGTGGGGCTCGCGGAGGTCCAGTCGTACTGGTTGGGCGCCTGGAGCAGCGAGGCGAGGTAGGCGCCCTGGGCGGTGGTGAGCTGGGTGGCGTCGACGCCGTAGTACGAGCGGGCGGCGGCCTGTATGCCGTAGGCGCTGCGGCCGTAGTAGCTGGTGTTCATGTACCCGGCGAGGATCTCGCTCTTGGTCGACTCCTGGTCGACCTTGATGGCGATGACCATTTCCTTGAGCTTGCGCGTCGCGGTCTGGTCCTGGCTCAGGTAGTAGTTCTTGACGTACTGCTGGGTGATGGTCGAACCACCCTGCTTGCCCTTGCCGGTGATGGTGGACCAGGCGGCGCGGGTGGTGCCCTTGATGTCGACGCCGTTGTCCTTGTAGAAGGTCTTGTTCTCCGCGGCGACGAACGCCTTCTGGACCTTCAGGGGGATCTTGTCGAGGCCGACGATCTCGCGGTTGATCTTGCCGGTGCGGGCGAGGACCTTGCCGTCGGCGTACTTGTAGATGTTGCTCTGCATGGTCGCCTCGGCGTTGGCCGTCGGGACCGGGACCAGGAGGTAGACGACGTACAGGGCGCCCATGGCGAGCAGGCAGGCCACGAAGAAGGTGCCCAGGAGCTTCTTCCAGGAGAAGAAGCGGCGCAGGCCGCGTTTCTTCACCTTGCTCTTGTCCGGTCGGCCCATGTGTCCTGTCGCTCCGCTCGTCGTGTGTCCCGGCGTGCCTCGGCCCGTGTCCCCGCGCCGGATCGGCTCAGCTAGTCAGCTAACACCGACGATGCAGACAAAGGACAACCGATCACGCCTTTTCCGGACGTGAGAATCAGCACCCATGCCCAGAGGAACCGACGCCCGGGCGGGGCCGATGGTTGCGCGAAGGAGCCCTTCCGCTTTGCGGCAGGGTCTCGTCGGCCCCGCAAGGGAAGCTATACATCGTAGGTATACACACCATGTACAGTGACGCGTATGTCCATCGGTCACACCCTCCTGGGACTCCTGGAGTCCGGCCCGCGCCACGGTTACGACCTCAAGCGCGCCTTCGACGAGAAGTTCGGCCACGACCGGCCGCTGCACTACGGTCAGGTCTACTCGACCATGTCCCGGCTCCTGAAGAACGGTCTCGTCGTCGTCGACGGCATCGAGGCGGGCGGCGGCCCGGAACGGAAGCGGTACGCCATCACCGAGGCGGGCATCACCGATGTCGCCCAGTGGCTCACCACCCCCGAGAAGCCCGAGCCGTACCTCCAGTCCACGCTCTACACCAAGGTCGTCCTGGCCCTGCTCACCGGCCGCGGCGCCGCCGAACTCCTCGACGCCCAGCGCGCCGAGCACCTGCGCCTGATGCGCGAACTCACCCGGCGCAAGAAGGACGGCGACCTCGCCGACCAGCTCATCTGCGACCACGCCCTCTTCCACCTGGAAGCGGACCTGCGCTGGCTGGAACTGACCGCCGCCCGCCTCGACCGGCTCGCCGAGGAGATCCGCCGATGAGCTCCACCCCGCTCCTGACCGCCACCGGCCTCGACAAGGCCTACGGCCCGACCACGGCGCTCGCCCGCGCCTCCTTCGCCCTCCGGGCCGGCGAGGTCGTCGCCATCATGGGACCCTCCGGCTCCGGCAAGTCGACCCTGCTGCACTGCCTGGCCGGAATCGTGCGCCCCGACGCGGGCACGATCACCTACGACGGACGCGAGCTGACCGCGCTCTCCGACACCGCGCGCAGCGCCCTGCGCCGTACCGACTTCGGTTTCGTCTTCCAGTTCGGCCAGCTCGTCCCCGAGCTGACCTGCGTCGAGAACGTGGCCCTCCCGCTCCGCCTCAACGGCGAGAAGCGGAAGGCCGCCGAGGGCCGGGCCGCCGAGTGGCTGGCCCGCCTGGAGGTCGACGACACCGCCCACAAGCGCCCCGGCGAGATATCCGGCGGCCAGGGCCAGCGCGTCGCCGTCGCCCGCGCGCTCGTCACCGCCCCGCGGGTGATCTTCGCCGACGAGCCGACCGGCGCACTCGACTCCCTCAACGGCGAGCGGGTCATGCGGCTGCTCACCGACGCCTCCCGGGACACCGGCGCCGCCGTCGTCCTCGTCACCCACGAGGCCCGCGTCGCCGCCTACTCGGACCGCGAGATCGTCGTACGCGACGGAGCCGTGCGCGACGCGGAGTGGGTGGCATGACGCTCCGCACCTGGACCCGCGACCTGGCGCTCGGCGCCCGGTTCGCGGTCACCGGAGGCCGCTCGGGCCTCCTCCGCACCCTGCTGACCGCGACCGGGATCGGCTTCGGCGTGGCCCTGCTGCTGCTCGCCTCCTCCCTGCCGAACATGCTCTTCCAGCGGGAGGTACGCGAGTCCGTCCGCGCCGTCGACGGCAGCGAGCAGGTCACCGCGCCGCGGGCCGACTCCTTCCTCCACCTCGGCAGGACCACCGGCTACCGGGACGACGTCATCAGCGGCCTGCTGCTGCGCCCCGAGGGCGACGCGCCCCCGGCGCCCCCGGGCACCTCCGGCGTCCCCGCACCCGGCGAGATGCTGGTCTCCCCCGCGCTCCGCGAGCTGCTCGCATCCCCCGAGGGCGCCCTGCTCAAGGAGCGCCTCCCCTACAAGGTCGCCGGGACGATCGGCGCGGCCGGACTCATCGGCCCCGCCGAGCTGCGGTACGTCGCCCACGTCGACTTCCTCACCACCGACAACTTCGACGGGCGCGGCACCCGGTACGGCTGGTCGGTGCCCGAGGAACCGATGAACGCGTTCCTGATCCTCCTCGTCGTCGTCGCCTGCGTCGTCCTGCTGCTGCCCGTGCTCGTCTTCATCGCGACCGCCGTCCGCTTCGGCGGCGAACAGCGCGACCGACGGCTCGCCGCGCTCCGTCTCGTCGGCGCCGACACCGCCATGACCCGGCGGATCGCGGCCGGCGAGTCCCTCGCGAGCGCGCTGCTCGGCCTCCTTGTGGGCCTCGGACTCTTCGCGGTGGCCCGGCAGTTCGCCGGGGCGTTCACCATCTGGGACGTCAACGCCTACCCGTCCGACGTCGTGCCGATGCCCGCGCTCGCCGCGCTCGCCCTCGTCGCCGTCCCGGTCTCCTCGGTCGTGGTCACCCTCTTCGCGCTGCGCGGCGTGGTGATCGAGCCGCTCGGGGTCGTCCGGACCTCCACCCCCCGCCGCCGCCGGCTGTGGTGGCGCCTGCTGCTCCTCGCGGCCGGGGTGGCCCTGCTCGTCCCGCTCATGGGCGAGGTCCGGGTGACCGAGACGAGCCTCGACACCGTGGGCGTGGCGACCGGCACCACCCTCGCCCTGATCGGTCTGACCACGCTGCTGCCGTGGCTCGTCGAGGCCGGGGTGAAGCGGCTGCACGCGGGCCCGGTGGCCTGGCAGCTCGCCGTCCGCCGGCTCCAGCTGAGCAGCGGCACGGCGGCCCGCGCGGTCAGCGGCATCGTCGTCGCGGCGACGGGCGCGATCGCGCTCCAGATGCTCTTCCAGGCGATGGAGAACGACTTCACCGAGTTCACGGGCGAGGACGTGTCCCGTGCCCAGATCGCGATCGGCGCCCATGCCGCGGACTCCGGCGAAGCCCGCGAGATGATCTCCCGCTTCGAGCGGACCAAGGGCGTCACCGGCGTGATCGGCATCGTCGAATCGCGGGTGTGGCGTCCCGGACCCCTGAAGGGGAGCGAGGAGTTCGCCCCGGGGGCCTCGCTCAGGGTCGGCGACTGCGCCTCCCTCGGGGAGTTCGCCACGCTGCCCTCCTGCACGGACGGCGACGTGTTCGTCTTCCTCGCGCACGGCGCGCAGGGCAACCCGGACGACTCCTTCGTCACCAGGTCGGCACGGCCCGGCGCCACGGTCGTCCTGCGCGACCCGCATCCCCACCCGAGCGAGCCGAAGCGCGCCGGGGGCGGCCCGCTGCCGCAGTGGCGCATCCCCACCACCGCCCGGGTCGTGGACTCCCGCCCCGACCCCACGGGCATGTACCAGTACGGCGTCCTCGCCACCCCGTCGGCGATCGACGCCGCCCGGCTCGACCGGCCCGACGCGCAGACCATGGTCCGGCTCGATCCCGCCGTGCCCGACGCCGCCGAGTACGTACGGAACACGGCGGAGGCCATCGATCCGACGTCCTGGGTCCGCACCCTCGCGGACACCGAGCGGGACGCCGCGTTCAGCAGCGTCCGCACCGGCATCCTGGTCGGCTCCACCCTGACGATGCTGCTCGTGGCGGCCTCGCTGCTGGTCGCGACCCTGGAACAGCTCAGGGACCGCAAGCGGCTGCTCTCCTCGCTGGTCGCCTTCGGCACCCGGCGCTCCACCCTGAGCTGGTCGGTCCTGTGGCAGACGGCGGTGCCGATCACCCTCGGTCTGGTCCTCGCGGTCGCGGGCGGCCTCGGCCTCGGGGTCGTCCTGCTGAAGATGGGCGGGCAACAGGTCCGGGACTGGTGGGTGTTCCTGCCCGTCGTCGGGATCGGGCTCGGCCTGATCGCGGCCGTGACCCTGCTGAGCATGCCCGTCCTCTGGCGCCTGATGCGGGCGGACGGGCTGCGCACGGAGTAACCCTCCGGGCGGATGTACGAGGAGATGGGCGGCGGTTCCTGACACCCGGGGGGTCTCAGGAACGGCCGCCCACCACCCGTACCAGCGGGTCCCGGGCCTCAGGAACCGCCACCCACCACCCGTACCAGCGGGTCCCGGGCCTCAGGAACCGCCGCCCACCACCCGTACCGGCGCGTCCCGGGGCTCAGGAGCCCCCGTCGAGCACCCGTACCGGCAGGCCCCGCATCGCGCCGCGCAACTCCGCAGCCAGCTCCTCGAATTCGGCGTGCCGGGCCGCGCCCGTCCGCATCGCGAGGGCGATCCGCCGGGCGGGCGCCGGTTCGGTGAAGAGCCCGGTCCACAGGGCGTTGTTACGGGCGGTCTCGACCGTGACGGCGGTGCGGGGCAGCAGGGTCACCCCGAGACCGCCGGCCACCAGCTGCACCAGGGTGGCGAGCCCCGCCGCCGTGGTGGTGACCTCGGCGCCGTCCGTGCGCCCGGCCTCACGGCAGATGTCGAGGGCCTGGTCACGCAGGCAGTGCCCCTCGTCGAGGAGCAGCAGCCGCAGCTCCTTGAGGGCCTCGCGCGGAATGTCGTCCCGGCCGGCCAGCGGGTGCCCCTGGGGCGTGACCAGCACGAAGTCCTCGTCGAAGAGAGGAAGTTCGGTGACCCCGGGCACACCGAGGGGCACGGCGAGCAGCAGCAGGTCGAGCCGCCCGGCCGCCAGCCCGTCGAGCAGGGAGGAGGTCTGCTCCTCGTGGACCTGGAGGTCGAGGTCCGGGTAGCGGCGGTGTACCAGCCGCAGCACCGTCGGCAGCAGGTACGGGGCGACCGTCGGGATCACCCCGAGCCGCAGCACCCCGGTGAACGGCGCCTGGGCCGCCTCCGCCTCCTCCATCAGCTCCGCCACGGCGTCGAGGACCACCCGGGCGCGGACCGCGAGCCGCTCCCCCGCGGGCGAGAGCAGCACCTTTCTCGTCGTACGCTCGAGGAGCTGGACACCGAGTGCCTCTTCGAGTGCCGACACCGCGCCCGAGAGTGCGGGCTGGCTCATGCCGATGGCGGCCGCCGCATCGCGGAAGTGGAGATGTTCGGCCACCGCCGAGAAGGCTCTGAGCTGGGACAGGCTGGGTTGTTTCACACGTCGTGCCGGGATCACTGATAACCACCTTCGATCAACACGACCCACTCTAGCTATTTCACTGATCAATGCACTCCGTGCCATGCTGTGAGCCGTCCAACCCCCATGGAAGCCCCAAAAGGGACCCTTCCTGTCTGCAAGGAGAGCGCGTGCTCACTGTCGGTGACAAGTTCCCCGCCTACGACCTGACCGCCTGCGTGTCGCTGGAGAGCGGCAAGGAGTTCGAGCAGATCGACCACAAGGCCTACGAGGGCAAGTGGCGCGTGGTGTTCTTCTGGCCGAAGGACTTCACCTTCGTCTGCCCCACCGAGATCGCCGCGTTCGGCAAGCTGAACGACGAGTTCGCGGACCGCGACGCCCAGATCCTCGGCGTCTCCGGCGACTCCGAGTTCGTGCACCACGCCTGGCGCAAGGACCACGCCGACCTGCGTGACCTGCCCTTCCCGATGCTGGCCGACTCCAAGCACGAGCTCATGAGCGACTGCGGCGTCCGTGGCGAGGACGGCTTCGCCCAGCGCGCCGTCTTCATCGTGGACCCGAACAACGAGATCCAGTTCACCATGGTGACCGCCGGCTCCGTCGGCCGTAACCCCAAGGAGGTCCTGCGGGTCCTCGACGCCCTGCAGACCGACGAGCTGTGCCCCTGCAACTGGAACAAGGGCGAGGGCACCCTCGACGCCGCCGCGCTCCTGTCGGGCGAGTGATCTGACATGGCTCTCGACGAACTGAAGTCCGCCATACCGGACTTCGCCAAGGACCTGAAGCTGAACCTCGGTTCGGTCATCGGCAACAGCGAGCTGCCGCAGCAGCAGCTCTGGGGCACCGTCCTCGCCTGCGCGATCGCCTCGCGCTCGCCGAAGGTCCTCAAGGAGCTGGAGCCCGAGGCCCAGGCCAACCTGAAGCCCGAGGCGTACCAGGCGGCCAAGTCCGCCGCCGCGATCATGGCGATGAACAACGTCTTCTACCGGACCCGGCACCTGCTGTCGGACCCCGAGTACGGGACGATGCGCGCCGGTCTGCGGATGAACGTCATCGGCAACCCGGGCGTCGAGAAGGTCGACTTCGAGCTGTGGTCGCTCGCGGTGTCCGCGATCAACGGCTGCGGCCAGTGCCTCGACTCGCACGAGCAGGTCCTGCGTCAGGCCGGGGTCGACCGTGCCACCATCCAGGAGGCCGTCAAGATCGCCGCGGTGATCCAGGCGGTCGGCGTCACCCTCGACGCGGAAGCGGTCCTCGCCTCCGCCGAGTAGGACGTCACAGCACGCACGAGAAGGGCCCCGGGGCTGCGCGCCCCGGGGCCCTTCCGTCACGTCCGGAGGTCACCCCCCGAGCGCGGTCACTTCTTCAGCGGGGTCACTTCTTCAGCGGGGTCACTTCTTGAGCGCGGCCATGAGGGCCAGCATGTCCTGCGCGAGCGGGATCTCGATCCCGGAGAGGTCGATCGGTTTCGTCTCCCGGACGACCTCACCCGTGTCCTCGTCCCAGCTGGACATCGAGCTGAAGTTGATCTCGATCTCGACCTGCCCGTCGAGCACCAGAAGCTGTGCCCCGAACTCGCCGTCGATCTGCAGGTAGGCCTTCTCCCCCAGCCCTTCGTACAGCTCCATGTCGAACCGCTTGGCCCGGGCGTCGAACTCGGGCCCCGGGTCGGTCACCAGGTGCCGCGTGTACTCGACGCCCCCGCTGTATCCGGTCTCGGACGACCCGAACAGCACCGGGCAGTGCTGCGTCTCCAACGCCGGATCGGCGGTCGCCTCCCCCTCGGTGTCCGAGGACCGCTTGCCCAGGATGGTGCTGAGCGCCCCCAGCTCGGCCGTCTCGCAGAGATTTTCCACGGCCTTGTACCCCCGCATGTCCGGCCCGGGTTCCTCGCCCCGCTGGACGGCGTAGAGTCCCCCGCCCCACACCGCCGACGCCACCACCGCGCCGCCGAGCGCCCACAGCCAGGGCCGCCGCGCCCGGGGTGGACGCGGCGGCGGGGTCTCGGTGAGCACCTCGGGGTCGTCGAACTCCACCGCGCCCACGAGCTCGGGTTCCGATATCACTTGGCGTCCCCCGCGGCGACGGACGCGCCCGGTGCCGGGATCGGCGCCACCTCGAACGCGGTCGCCCCGCGCGGTTCCGGCGTGCTGCGCAGCGCCTGCTCCGTGCTGTAGGCGCGGAGATAGCCGACCACCGTGTTGACGACGGCGACCAGGGGGACCGCGACCACGGCGCCGCCGATGCCCGCGGTCAGACCGCCGGCCGCGACCGCGAGGACGACGGCCAGCGGGTGGACCCGTACCGCGCGGCCGAGGATGAACGGCTGCAGCACATGGCCCTCGATCTGCTGTACGGCGAGGACGACGACCAGCACCATGAGCGCGGTGAACGGCCCGTTGGTGACGAGGGCGACGACGACCGCGAGGGCGCCGGAGACGACCGCGCCGACCAGCGGGATGAAGGCGAAGAGGAAGATGAAGACGGCGAGCGGCACGGCCATCGGCACGTCGAGGAACCAGAGTCCGAGGCCGATGAAGACCGCGTCGATGAGGGCGACGAGCACCGTGCCGCGCACATAGGCGGTGAGGGTGCGCCAGGCGCGGGGTCCCGCGCCGGCGACGCCGGGCCGGGCCTGGGCGGGCACCAGCTTGAGCGTCCACTCCCAGACCTTCTTCCCGTCGTACAGCAGGAAGAGCGTCGAGAACATGGCGAGCAGGATGCCGGTCATCGCCTCGACGAAGACGGCGACGCCCTGCAGTCCGACGGAGGTGATCTGCTCGGCGTTGGCGCCGATGGTGTCGTTGAGGTTCTTCGCGATGTCGTTGATCTGGCGCTCGGTCACATGGAACGGGCTGTCCAGGGCCCAGCGCTTGAGCTCCTCGATGCCGTCCTTGACGCGGTCGGTCAGGTTGTCGATGTTGTCCATCACCTGCCAGACCACGAACCAGCCGACCAGACCCATCACGACGAAGCCGGAGACGGCGGTGACGGCGGTGGCGAGCCCGCGCGGCAGGCCGCTCCTGCGCAGCATGGCCACGGTGGGCTGGAGCAGGGCGGTGATGAGGAGCGCGGCGACGAAGGCGAGGACGACCAGCTGGACGGAGCTGATCACCTTCATCAGCACCCAGACGGTGCCGGCGAAGACGAGCAGGCGCCAACTCGCCTCGGCGGCCACCCGCATGCCCCAGGGGATCGCGGCGGCGGGGTCGGGCCGGGCGGCGACGGCCGGTGCGTACGAGGGGGGTGCGGGGACGGAGCGGCCGGGCTCGCCGGCCGTGACGGCGGCCGGCTCCGGGACGGGTGCGGCGATGTTCGGGGCCACGTCGGGGCGGGCGGGCACAGTCGCGTGCACACCTTCGGCGGCGGTCCCGGCTCCGGGGGTTCCCGCTCCGGACGTTGCCGCTCCGGACGTTGCCGCTCCGGACGTTCCGTCGGCCGGGCCCTGCGGCGCGGCGGCCTCGTGTGCGGCCTCGCGCGGGTCCTCGTACGGCGGGTGGATCGGATCCTCCCGTTCCGCCTCGGCTCTGCGCGCGTCGAGGCGCTCACCCATGCTGCTCAGGCCTGCGCCCAGCCGACCCAGCCACTCCGGCACTCTCGACATCGCTTTCCTCATCCCCCGCTCGCTCTTCCCCACCGGTTCCCCACCCGTTTCCCACCGTTCCCCCGGAGACCGCGGGCCTTCGAAACTACACGCACGAAGCCCCTCACCGTAGGACGGTGAGGGGCTCCCCAAGGTTGAGCACGCCGTACTAGTACCAGCGGTGGGACAGCCAGAACGACCAGGCGCCACACGGGCTGCCGTAGCGGTCGTTCATGTAGTTGAGGCCCCACTTGATCTGAGTGGCCGGGTTGGTCTGCCAGTCGGAGCCCGCGCTGGCCATCTTGTTGCCCGGGAGTGCCTGGACGAGGCCGTAGGCGCCCGAAGACGGGTTGACCGCCTTGTAGTTCCAGGTGGACTCGTGGTCCACGATGTTGCTGAAGCACTGGAACTGCGAGGCCGGGATCATCTGGCGGGCGATCGCCTTGACCTCGGAGACGGAGTACGAGCCCTGCGCGCTGAAGGACGAGGCGTCGCGGACCGCGGAACGACTGGCGCGCTCCTCCGCCTCCTTGCGCTCCTTCTCGGCCTTCTCCTCGGCGGCGGCCTTGTCGGCCGCCTCCTTCTTCGCCTCGGCGTCCTTGGCGGCGCGGAGACGGGCCGTCTCCTCCGCGGACTTCTTGGCGATGGAGTCGGCAGCGGCGGCCTGGACGTCGGCCTGCTCCGAGAGGGACGAGACCTGTACCTGGGCCTGCTCGCCCACGGGAATGTCCGCGAGCAGCGTGGCGTCGGCCGCGGCGGCCTCGAAGTTGTCGTCCGAGGACTGAGCGGCGTTACCCGACGCAACGCCCATGACGGCGCCGACGGTGGTGACCGCAGTGGCCGAAGCCACCGCGAATCCCCGGACCGAGATCCGGCTCACACGGTTTCCTTCCAGCATCGTCCGCACAGGTGACCACGCGGCCGAAATCGTGCCCCTGGCGCTGGTCTTCGACATACGGGGTCACAGAAGACACGGGCCCGTGGTGCTGTGGGCGGCATACGGCGAACGACTGTGGAGTTATGTGGTGCTTGTGCGCCTGAAGGTGCACGGGTGCCGTATGCGGGGCCTGACGGAAGCAAGACTCTGCCGGACGGCGACCGCGCAAGGCAATTCTGCGTTGCGTGTGAAAGCTCACACCTGGGCGGGGGCAGGTGTTTTTGAAGATAAGGCGGACATGGGGGCGCCGCCCGGCTAAGCTCCTGCGCTCTGCCGGGCGGCGCCAACTTCCGTACGCGTACGGACGCGTACGAAACGGGTCAGATCTGAACGTCCTCCAGCATCTCCGTCACGAGCGCCGCGATCTGGGAGCGCTCGGAGCGGGTGAGGGTGACATGGGCGAAGAGCGGATGCCCCTTCAGTTTCTCGACCACGGCGACGACTCCGTCGTACCGGCCGACCCTGAGGTTGTCGCGCTGGGCGACATCATGGGTCAGAACGACCCGCGAATTCGCCCCGATTCGTGACAGAACGGTCAACAGGACGTTCCGCTCCAGGGACTGGGCCTCGTCCACGATGACGAACGCGTCGTGCAGCGAACGGCCCCGGATGTGGGTGAGCGGCAGGACCTCCAGCATCCCGCGGCCGAGCACCTCCTCCACCACCTCACGGCTCGCGACCGAGGACAGCGTGTCGAAGACGGCCTGAGCCCACGGGCTCATCTTCTCCGCCTCGCTGCCCGGCAGATAGCCGAGCTCCTGGCCCCCGACCGCGTACAGCGGACGGAAGACCATCACCTTCTGGTGCTGACGGCGCTCCAGGACCGCCTCCAGGCCCGCGCAGAGCGCGAGCGCGGACTTGCCGGTGCCGGCCCGTCCGCCCATGGAGATGATGCCGACGTCCGGGTCGAGGAGCAGATCCAGCGCGATCCGCTGCTCGGCACTGCGGCCGCGGAGCCCGAAGGCCTCCCGGTCGCCGCGGACCAGCCGTACGTTCCCCTCGGAGGTGACCCGGCCGAGCGCCTTGCCCCGCTCGGACTGGAGCACCAGGCCCGTGTGGACCGGAAGCCCGGCGGCCTCCGGCACGTACAGCGACTCCTGGTCGTAGAGCAGGTCCACCTGCTCGCCGGAGAGCGCCAGGTCGGACATACCGGTCCAGCCGTTGGCGTCCGTGATGGCCAGTTCGGCCCGGTACTCCTCGGCGAGGAGCCCGACCGAGGAGGCCTTGATGCGCAGCGGCAGGTCCTTGGAGACGACCGTGACGTCGTACCCCTCCGCCTGGAGGTTCCGCGCGACCGCGAGGATCCGTGAGTCGTTGTCCCCCAACCTGTAGCCGGCGGGCAGTACGCCGGGGTCGGAATGGTTGAGTTCGACACGCAGGCTGCCGCCCAGCTCCCCGATGGGGAGCGGGGCGTCGAGGCGCCCGTACCTGACCCGGAAGTCGTCCAGGAGGCGCAGGGCCTGCCGGGCGAAGTACCCGAGTTCGGGATGGTGCCGCTTGGCCTCGAGCTCCGTCACCACGACGATCGGGAGCACTACCTCGTGCTCCTCGAAGCGTGACATGGCGTTGGGGTCGGCCAGCAGGACGCTGGTGTCGAGAACATAGGTGCGCCGGTCGTTAAGGCGGCGCTTCGTGCTTGTCACCACGGAAGGACAGACCCCCTCTGAAGACCCCATAGAGGTCGGGGCGCGACGGAACCGGTGTCGCAACGGAATGGGACCGGGTTCAGGCCGCGATGCGCGGGCCGAACCACGGCCCTCCGCTTCTCCCGTACGTGTCCCGCACGGTCGTCCTGGTGCAACGGGCCTCCCGGGTGGCGGTCTCCGTGCCGCTCACTTCACCAGGGATATGCCCTCGAACAGGCTCTGCCATGCCATGGCATATGACGACGTGTTCATGAACACGAGGTGATCGGTTCCGATCGGTGTCCCCGGGCCCCTCCGGGGCCCTTGGGACTCAGGTTCCGTAACGCCGGTGCCGGGCGGCGTAGTCGCGCAGCGCCCGCAGGAAGTCGACCTTGCGGAAGGCCGGCCAGTGCACTTCACAGAAGTAGTACTCGGAATGGGCGCTCTGCCACAGCATGAATCCGGACAGCCGCTGCTCGCCACTGGTGCGGATGACCAGGTCCGGGTCGGGCTGACCGCGCGTGTAGAGGTGCTCCGAGATGTGCTCGACGTCGACGATCTCGGCGAGCTCCTCGAAGCTCGTGCCGCGCTCCGCGTGCTCCAGGAGCAGCGAGCGGACCGCGTCCGCGATCTCCTGCCGGCCGCCGTAGCCCACGGCCACGTTCACGAGTATCCCCGTGTTGTCGTGGGTGGCCTGCTCGGCCTCCTTGAGCACCGACTGCGTACGGGCGGGCAGCAGGTCCATCGTGCCGACGTGGTTGACGCGCCAGCGGCCGTCGGCGGCGAGCGCGCGTACGGCGTTCTCGATGATGCCGAGCAGCGGGACGAGCTGCTCCTCGGGCCGGTTCAGGTTGTCCGTGGAGAGCATCCAGAGCGTGACGACCTCGACGTCGGTCTCGGCACACCAGCCGAGCAGCTCCTGGATCTTGTCCGCGCCCGCCTTGTGTCCCTGCTCGGGCGTCCCGCCCGAGGCCTTGGCCCAGCGGCGGTTCCCGTCGAGGATGACCCCGATGTGCTTGGGCACCTGGTCATGGTCGAGGCGGCCTTCCACCCGGCGTGCGTAGAGCCCGTACACCAGGTCGCGCAGGTTCACTGTTCTATACCTCTCCATGCAGCGGCGGTCCACCCGGCAGCGGCGGTCCGCAAGCCGCCACACTACTGCGCACGGGCGACAGGCTCCCAGCCCGGGACTGTCACAAGTCCGTGATAAGCAGAGATACGTGACTGATTCCCGCCTGTACCGCGCCGCCGCGGACCGTTATGACGCCATGGAGTACCGCCGCTCGGGCCGCAGCGGCCTCAAGCTCCCCGCGATCTCCCTCGGCCTCTGGCACAACTTCGGCGACGACCGCGCGCTCGACACCCAGCGCGCGATCCTGCGCCGCGCCTTCGACCTCGGCGTCACCCACTTCGACCTGGCGAACAACTACGGGCCGCCGCCCGGCTCCGCCGAGCTGAACTTCGGCAAGCTCTTCGCCCAGGACTTCGCGCCCTACCGCGACGAGCTGATCATCTCCACCAAGGCCGGATACGAGATGCACCCCGGCCCGTACGGCGAGTGGGGCTCCCGCAAGTACCTGCTGTCCTCGCTCGACGCCTCCCTGAACCGGATGGGCCTCGACTACGTCGACATCTTCTACTCGCACCGCTTCGACCCGCACACCCCGCTGGAGGAGACGATGGGGGCCCTGGCCTCCGCCGTCCAGCAGGGCAAGGCGCTGTACGTCGGTGTCTCCTCGTACAACAGCGAGCAGACCGCCGAGGCCGCGCGGATCCTGCGTGAGCTGGGTGTCCCGGCCCTCATCCACCAGCCCTCGTACTCGATGATCAACCGCTGGACCGAGGACGACGGCCTCCTCGACACGCTGGAGGACGCCGGCATGGGCTGCATCTCCTTCGTGCCGCTGGCACAGGGGCTGCTCACCAACAAGTACCTGAAGGGCATCCCGGAGGGCTCGCGGGCCACCCAGGGCAAGTCCCTCGACCCGGACCTGCTCTCCGACGAGGTGCTGCGGCGGCTGCGCGGCCTCGCGGACATCGCGGGCCGGCGCGGGCAGTCGCTGGCGCAGCTGGCGCTGTCGTGGGTGCTGCGCGACGAGCGGATGACCTCGGCGCTGATCGGCGCGTCCAGCGTCGCCCAGCTGGAGGAGAACGTGGCCGCGCTCGCGGGTGCGCCGCTGACCTCGGACGAGCTGGCGGAGATCGACTCGTTCGCCGTGGACACCCAGGGCACGAACATCTGGGCCGGCCGGGGCTGACGCTCCCGGAGTGACCGGGGGCAGGCCCTGAGGGGATCCAGGGCAGGCCCTGACGGGATCCCGGGAGGCCCTGGCGAGACCCGGGAAAGAAAAACGGGCCGGTCCGTGGGGGGGGATACGGACCGGCCCGAGGGGGGGTTTCCACCATAACCCTTCGATAGTCGTGTTGCGCGCCACGTACGCCGAACGAACCTCGGCGAATTCTCCGGAGCCCAGTCGGCACAAGGGATGCAGGGACCTGTGGCGGGTTTGCGCCCCGGCGCGGCGGCGGACTTCCGTCCCTCCGAAGAGGGACCGTCCGGGCCGGGCGCCGCGTTGACGGGGGGGGGCGGGCGACGGGCCGACGGGCACGGGGTTCACGGAAAGGCGGTGAACGCGCCGAGGAGGAGCCCCAGCAGCCCGCCCGCGAGCATGAACGGGCCGAAGGGGATCGCCGAGGAGCGGTCGGCGCGGCGGAGGAGGACGAGACCGAGGCCGTACACCGCGCCGAGCAGGAACCCGGCGAAGGCTCCGAAGAAGAGGATGTCCCAGCCGTACCAGCCGAGCGCCGCGCCCAACGGCAGCGCCAGCTTGACGTCACCGAGGCCGAGCTCGCCCGGACTGATCCTGTGGAGCACCAGATAGGCGCCGCCGAGGACGAGCGCGCCCAGCACGGCGTGGCGCCAGGAGCCCGCGTCGTACGGGAGGAGCTCGGCGACCCCGAGGAGCAGCGGGACGACGGCGGCCAGCGACAGGGTGAGCACGTCCGGAAGCCGGTGCACGCGCGCGTCGACACTGGCGAGGAGAACGGCGAAGGGCGCGACGAACAGCCAGACCGCCAGCTCGGGCCGGGGTCCGCCGGTCGCGGCGGCGAGCACGGCGCACGCGAGCGCGGTGAGCAGCGGTGCCGTGTGCGGACTTCCGGTCGTCGCGCAGTCCTGCCGCCCCGGCCCACCGAGCCAGCCGCGCGCGGGCCCGGCGAGGACGTGCTCGGCGGGGCAGCGGTCGCGCCACGGCTCCTCGGGTGCCACGGAGAGCCGGTACGCGGCACGCGGCACGAGCAGCCCGACGGCGGCGCCCCAGAGGACGGCGAGGATGATCGTCGTGACGTACACGGAGCCGACCCTAGGGTCGGCGGGCCGCTACGGTCTGGCACATGGGGAAATGGGCGGACGGGACGGGGACGCTGGCGACCGACACGGTCCGGGCGGTGCCGCTGGAGGTGGCGGCCTCGTACCGCGCGCGGCGGCGGGGACTGCTCGGGCGGGACGGGATCGCGGGGGCGATGCTCATCGTCCGGACGAACAGCGTGCACACCTTCGGGATGCGGTTCGCGATCGACGTGGCCTATCTGGACGGCTCGTTCACGGTCCGCTCCGTCGTGACGATGCGGCCGGGGCGGCTCGGCATGATCCGGCCGCGCGGCCGGCACGTCCTGGAGGCGGAGGCGGGCGCGATGGCGGACTGGGGGCTGCGGCCGGGGGTACGCGTGCGCGTGGAGACGGGCGGGGACGTGATCGGGGACGGGGACGGGGACGGGGACCTCACGGCGGGCCCGAACCCAGCAGGGTGAAGGCCCCGTACCCGGCGGAGGCGAGCGCGAGTCCGGCGAGGACCGGCACGGCGGTCCTGGTCCGCAGCCGCGCGAGGGCCACGGCGGGCGGGAGCAGCAGCCCGAAGGCGGGCATCATCAACCGGGGCCGGGAGCCGAAGTACGCGGCGCCGACGAGCGAGACGAACACGACCCCGATCGTGTGGACGAGCACGGGCAGCGGCTGCCGCTGCCGTACGCAGAGGACGACCAGCCCGCCGAGCAGCGCGAGGGCCACGCAGAGGCCGAGGGCGGCGGGCCACGGCAGGCCCAGGATGAACCGGGCGAGGGCGACACCGCCGTCGATGGAGTTGCCCCAGGCGGCCTGAACCTCGAAGTACGCGGTCGGGCTCCCCTCACGGACACCGACGTACGCGATGTACGCGAGCCAGCCGAGCGGCGCGATCAGGACCCCGACGAGCGTCCGCAGGGGCAGTCGCCGGTCCCGTACGAGCGTGACGAGGGCGGTGATCCCGAGGGCGGCGATCAGCGCGACGGCCGTCGGCCGGGTGAGCCCGGCGGCCACGCACAGGGCGCCGGCCAGGATCCAGCGCCCGCGCAGGACGGCGTGGAGCGACCAGGCGGCGAGGGCGGTGAACAGCGTCTCCGTGTACGCCATCGACTGGACGAACGCGGTCGGGTACACGCCCCACAGAACGGCGAGCAGTACGCCGGCGCGTGCGCCGAAGGCCTGCTCGCCGCACTTGTACATGCCCCAGGCGGCGGCGAGCCCGGCGGTCCAGGACACGAGCAGTCCCGCGGTGGCCGCGTCCAGCGGGAGGACGGCGGAGAGGCCGCGCTCCAGGGCCGGGAAGAGCGGGAAGAAGGCCAGGTCGGGGTGGACGTCGCCGTTCGGCAGGGTGGTCTGGTACCCGTAGCCGTTCTCGGCGATCCGCACGTACCAGACGGAGTCCCAGCGGCCCTTGAGCCGGTGCAGCCCGTCCTCGCCGGTGACGGCGGAGGCGATCGCGAGGACCGCGAGGCCGATGAGGCGGGTGACGGCGTACCCGCCGACGGCGAGGACCACGGGGTCGACGGTGCGGAGGGTACGGAGGGGACGGATGACACGGGTGGGACTGCTGAGTGCGGGCGGGGACGGCGGGGACATGCGTCCGATTATCCCGGCGGCGCGCGTGGCTCCGGCCCAGCGGCCTTGTTGCCTTGTTCAGCCCAGCGGCCTTATGCGGCCGAACCTCGCGGCCATGACGGGACCGAGCTGCCGGACGATGGCGTGCCCCGGCTCGTGCGGGGAGGGCAGGTCTCCGAGGAAGGAGGTGACGATGACCTCGTCGACGCCGAGGACACCACGACAGCTCTGCTCCTCCAGGAAGGCGAGGGTGCGGCGCCAGTCGGCCGCGCACGGGGACTCGCCGAGGAAGGAGCGGACGGTGTCCTGGACGACGTCCCAGAAGAACACGTGCGGCTGCACACCGCCCTGATGGAAGACATGGTTCTCGTACACGTCCCGGAACTCGGGGATCCGGGTGACGAGGTCACTGACCAACTGCACACTCTGCGCGCTCTGCACACTCGGGGCCGCGCCCGGAGTGTCGCCCGTCGTCGTCATCTGTCCAGAATGCTCCTGGCCGGCGGGGATGTCCCCCCGCCTTTGCGTTTTCCTGACGACGGCTTTCGGCAGGTTTTCCACAGGGGGTGCGAAGTATCCCTCTTCCGTGGATCGTTGGGCGTATGTACGAGTTGGCGATCCTCGCGAGGGGCGGGGTCCTCCTGACGGTCTGGGCGGTCGCGGCGGGCTGGCCGCCGGGCCGCCTGACCGGCCGTCTGCGCGGGGACGGCTGGCAGCGGATCTGCCGGGGCGCGTGGGCGGCCCCGGGGAAGGAGGTGGACTGGCGGGTGCGGGCGACGGCCGTCCAGTTCCTGCGCCCGGAGTGGATGTGCAGCCACGGGACGGCGGCGCGACTGCACCGCATCGAGCGACTGGGGGCGACGGGACGGGTCGACCACCTGGAGTTCACGGCCCCGGCACCGGCCCGATCACTGTCCGGCGAGGGGATACGGGTCCACGGCACGAGGTTCCTGACGGCCGGGGACGGGTCGATACGACGGGGCCTGCGGACGACGACCGCCGTGCGGACGGTCGGCGACCTGATACGGGCCGCCGGCAGCCGGGAGGAGGCGGTGGTGGCCGCCGACTCGGCACTCGCGCGGCGGGCGGTCGAGGGGGTGCGGCGCGAGGCACTCGTCCGGTACGAGGACCTCACCGCCGAACTCGCGGCGCCCCGACGGGGAGCGCCCCGCGCCCGTTCGTGGCTGCGGCTCGCCGAGCCGGCGTCGGGCTCACCGGCGGAGACCGTGGCGAGGCTGCGGATGGGGGACGCGGGCCTGTTCCCCGAGTCCCAGCCGATCCTGCGACCGGCGGCGGGACCGCCGCTGCGCCCGGACTTCCTGTTCCGCGCGGAGGGACTGGCCGTGGAGGTGGAGGGCTACGCCTTCCACGGCACCCGCCGCGCTCACGAACGGGACGTGGCCCGCTTCAACGCACTGCAGTCCTGCCCGGAGATCCGCCGGGTGCTGCGGTTCACGGCGGGCGAGGTCTTCCGGCACCCGGACCGGATGACGGCCACGATCAGGGCGGCGCTGACTCCCTGACTCCCTGACTCCCTGACTCTCTGGCTCTCTGGCTCTCTGGCTCCCTGGCTCTCTGGCTCTCTGACGAGAGGGACCAACGAGACGCACGATAAAGTCCGTTGGCTGCGACGCGATCATCACCGCAGCACGCCCCTGCCGCGCCATCCCGCCATCGGAATGCGGGGCGGAAGGAGCCCCTCTCCACCAACACCAGAGAGAAACAGGGAGTTTCGGTGTCCACGGCCCCCATGCCTCCGAGCAACCACCCGCACCAGAACGCCGGTTCGCCCGGCGGGTCGTTCCCGCCGCCTCCCCCGCAGCCGCCCCGACGGCAGGGCTGGTTCGGCAGACAGAGCGAGGGCGTCCGGATCACCATCATCGGTGCGGTGATCGCCGGCGTCTTCTCCCTGGCCGGCGCCGTCCTGACGACCGCGCTGACGGACAAGGGGGAGAGCACGTCGAACGCGAATGCACCGACGCAGCCGCCCACGGCCACCGAGGCGGACACGACGCCCCCGGTGTCCTCCGAGGAGACGCCGTCGGGAGAGCCGACGGCGCCGACGACGCCATCGGGGCCGTCGGAGCAGGAGAGCGACGCCCCCTCCCCCCATGACTCCTCGACGGCGACGACACCGACGACCGTGTCGTACGAGCCCTTCTACACGAAGCAGGCCATGTCCCTCGGCCTGCCGCCCGGTTCCGACCTCGGCACCATCGACTTCGACGCGCCGGCCACACGCCGGTACACCGAGGACGAGTGGAACAAGGCGAAGGAGAAGGCCGAGCAGAGCGGTGTCCCCGTCGAGGCCGATCTGACCTACCAGGACACCCTGGAGGGCTACCTGTCCCTGCGCAACGGCCGCAACGCGGCCCAGCTCCAGCCCACGGACGCGTCGGAGAAGGCCGCGGACTGCGCCCGCGCGGCCCGGGTCGGCGGCTTCACCGAGTCCGAGATGGCCACGTGGGAGCTCCCCGCCAAGACGGTCCTCTGTGTCCTGACCGACAAGGGGAACATCGCCCGGGTCGTGATCTCCGGCTTCATCGGCGGCAACCCCCAGTCCACGGTCGCACCGCCCACCCAGATCTCCCTGGAGGTCACCCTCTGGAAGCCGGGCGCCTGACCGTCGGAGGCGTTCAGAAGATGTCGGGCGTACGGTTCAGGAACCGGCCCGGCAGGGAGTACCAGCGGCCGCCCTGGGCGAGGTGCCGGGTGTAGACGCCCTGGAGGAGCAGGGCCAGGGAGAGGTCCACGGCGTCGGCCTGGCCCTCGGTCCTGACGTCGAGCGTCACCGGCCTGTTCCAGTCGTCGCGGGTGACCCGGACGACGATCCCCTGCCGCAGCAGCTCGTGGACCCTCTTGTCGTGCCCCCGCCGGTACCGGTACGCCCGGCCGGCGAGGCCGATGCGCAGGGCGCGGCCGTCGCGGGACAGCCCGCTGCGGCGACGGCTCAGGGTGCCGACGTACTCACCGACCTGGAGCCTGGCGCGCGAGGGCAGCGGCGCCCGCCCGAACCTGATGCCGCTGAAGACCCCCTGCGGCAGGCGCTCTCCGGTGACCGAGAACTGCGCGAAGCTGTCACCCCGCCCGACGGCGTTCCCGTACCGCAGATCCACGAACCCGAGCCCGGGGATCGTGCCGGCCCAGGAGGGAGCGGGGGCGAGCCATCTGGACGCGGCCTCGGGGTCGGTGTGGCGGAGAGTGAATCCGGCGGTGCTCATGACACGCCAGTATGCCCGTTGGGCATGTGGGACCCATGGGCCCGCGTGCTGTGACCGGGATGGTCCACCGTGGCCGGAAGGCGGCTCGCGGGACGAGCGCACGCGAAGCGGCTGGTATTACTGGGGCATGCAGGATGAGACCGCACGCTCCGCGATCGACACGTTCATCTCCGCGTTCAACGCCTCGGACGACAGCTATGTGACTGCCCTGCTCTCCCAGGCCCTGACCTCAGATGTGGTCTTCTGGGGGCCGTTGGGCCGCAGCGAAGGAATCGCGGCGGTCGAGCGGTTCGTACTGGACATCCGGCGCCACCCAGCGGGGACCGGCACGATGGTGCGCTGCTCAGCGGTGGACATGCCTGACGAGTGGGCCCGGTACAAGTGGGTCTTCACCACGCCGGATGGAGGCCCCCGCCTGGCGGGAACGGACGTCGTCCATCTGCGGCGGAGCCTCATCGACCAGGTCATCGTCTTTGCGGGGGAGATCGAGCCGTCAGCCTCCTGAGTCATCCTTCTGTCGCTGTCCTTCTCCTGAACTTGCCCTTCGGCGCTCGGGGGCTGCGGTTCGCAGGTGGTCAGGCTGCAGTGCTGACGGGGCGTCCGCCCCAGCGGATGCCTTCCAGGATGATGTGGATCGGGGCGCCGTCGGGTCGACGGCGCGGATCGACTTGAGCGCGGCCAGGGTGTTGGCGGTGCCCTTGCGACGGCGGTTGACGCCCCACAGGCGGTCGTCGCCCACGGAGCAGCAGGCGTGGAAGGAGGTCTCGGGGTCAGGGCGCGACGGGAGGCGTGGTGCGGGGGAAGGAGATCTCGACGCGACGGTTCTTCTTGCGGCCCTCCTCGGAGCCGTTGTCGGCGATCGGGTAGTCCTCGCTGTAGCCGCGGATGTCGAAGGTCGTGCCCGCGTCGAGGCTCCGCGCGAGCACCTGCTGCACGGCGACGGCACGCTCCTTCGACAGCTTGAGCCCGTGCTCGTACGTCCCGAGGTTGTCGGTGAACCCGAAGACACGGACGCGACCGGAACCGAGCTTGTTGATCTCTGCGGCGATGGCGGCGATACGGGCGTTGGCGGCGGGCGAGAGCTTGGCGCTGTTCTTCGGGAACAGCACCTCGGCCTGCAGCGCGAACGTCACGTCCACGTTGGTGTCCTGCCGCCGCTGCTCACCGCCCTCGTCCTCGACGATCTGCTTGATGTCGAGCACCTTGGCGGCGGCGAGGGTGGCACCGTCGGGGAGCATGAGCCCAGGGGAGTTGGGGTCGATGGCCGGGGGCGGGGAGGCCGTGGCGGCGGACCCGGGGGGATCGTCGGCGTACGCCACGGGCACGACGAGGGGCCCCAGGGCGACGGAGGCGACCAGGAGGGCGGCGAGGCGGCGGGATGTCGTCGTCATGGCGTCGCCTCAGGAGAGTTTGAGGGTGGCGGGTTCGAAGGTGGGGAGCTGGAAGCTGACTTCGGTGGTGGCCGGGGGCGGTGCAGGGAACTGCATGAAGACCGGGATCGACAGGTCCGCGCCGAGATTGGAAAGTCCGGACGTGGTCAGCGGACGTCCATCCGTATCTCTCAGCACGTAGTACCGCTTCTTCCCCAGCGAGTCGATCAGCGTAGCTCCACCAAGGGAGTTGCCGTGCTTCACGACCTCTGTCTCGTCACCACTCAAGCGTGAGGAAATGATGGTTGGGGTGCTGGACGTGTTCTTCAGCTGCCCCTTGACCGTAAGGAAACCGCCGGCGTCTCGTTCCACCGAGTTGATGGCCAGCTCAAGGCCCTTCTGCCCCTTGAGGAGGGCCAGTACTTCCGTCGGCTCCTCGGCACTCGGCTGCTCCTGACCGGCTGAGGTCTTCTGAGGCGAGGCAGTGGTCGCGGCCGGCTTGTCCGCCTTCGGCTTCTCCTCGGCCCCGCAGCCGACCACGAGGAGGGCCACCGACGCGACCGCGAAGGAGGCCAGCCCCTTTCGTGCGTACCGAACATCCATGAAGCGCGCTTCCTTTACTCGTCGTCGCCGGCCAGTCGGACAGTGAAGAGATCTACAGCGCTGGGCAGTACCGGGTCTCCGGGGTCGATCGTCCAGTCCTCCTCACCGCAGGTGAGCCCGGTGATCGGCTCCGGTTCCGGTTCCGGCTCAGGTTCCTCCTCCGGTTCCGTGGGATCGGGATCCGGCTCGGTTTGCTCCGGTTCCGGCTCCTCCGGAGGTGTGAAGAAGCATTTCGGCTCGATCAGGGCCTTCGCGGTTGCCGTGGCCTGCCGCGCCTCCGTTCCCGGGAGACCGACGCTTTTCTGCGTACGCACGGTGACGCTGAAACCCTGTTGTCCCGCAAGAGGTACACAGTCGACTGGGAGCGCTCCGCCGTTCTTGGCTGCGAAGACCGCTGCCTGCTGACACGCAGGGGAAGTGTCATACGCCTTCCCCTGGAGAAACCCGTCCCACTGCTCAGGGGCGAGAATCACGCCGAGCCACCCCTCGCGGAGCTGGGTCCGGGCATCCTCTGCGGCGGCGAGTGCCGCCGCGTCGGCTGCCGTCTGGGCGCTGCTACGCGTAGCCGCGGCCTGCCCCACCACGAAGTAGACGAACGCCAGGAACAGCAAGCCCCCGATAGCGGCGATGTACACCGGGAACGCCTGCCCCGCATCACTCCGCCCCCGAAGCGCGACTGCTAGCCGCCCGTCAGCTCGGTGATTTTTGTGGCGATCGCATCCTTGATCGACTGCCCGATGTCCGTGCCGGTGATCGCCACAACAATCGCCACCACCACCACAATGATCCCCAAGTACTCCACCGCCGTCTGCCCGCGATCCCCTCGCAGCAGACGCACAGTCACTCCCACCTTGGCCCTCGTCAGGGCCTTCAGCATCGCGTCGTTCATCGTGGTCCCCTCCGCGTTCAGACGCCTGTGCTTGGGCGCGGTTCGCCGACGGGTGGGTCGGCGGACAGGGCCCGTGGGCCGTGTGGGCCCTGGTCATCGGGTGGGCCTGGTGCCCAGCCAGGAGGCTATGGCCTCGGCGCGTGCGCGGGGGGCGGTTTGACGGTTGTCGAGGCTCGTCGCGACCACGTCCATCACTCCCCCTCCCTCACACTCAGTCCGCACTGTGGCACATCCTGTTGCGCGCGCGAAGGTCTTTCCCCCGAATATGTCACCGGCCGCCTCGGCGGAAACTCACTCGCCCGTCACCGACCCGAAGTCCGTCCCCGTGCCCAGGAACAGGCCCGCGCCCAGCAGGATCATCGTCGCCGGGACCATCAGCGTCGTGATGACCATCGTCGCCTTCGGGACCGCCTTCGCCGCCTTCCTCCGCGCGTTCTGCGCGTCCGTGCGCCGCATGTCGTTGGCGATCTGTATCAACGTGTCCACGATCGGCGCGCCCAGCTCCTCGCCCTGCTGCAACGCCGTCACGAACTGCGCCACCTGCTCCGAGTCGTTCCTGCGGCGCAGTTCGTCGAAGGCCTGGCGGCGGCTGACGCCCATGTCCATCTGCCGGAGCGTGATGCGGAGTTCGTCCGCCCACGGACCTTCGTACTTCTCCGCCACCCTTTCCAGCGCCTGCCGGAAGCCCAGGCCCGCCGAGACCACCACCGCCAGCACGTCCAGGAAGTCCGGCAGCGTCCGTTCGATCTGGTCCTTGCGGATGCGGACCGCCGACCAGATGCCGACCTCCGTCCAGAACGCGCCGAACGCGAAGAGGAGGACGGCCACCAGGAAGGAGCCCCTGCTCAGCATCAGCAGGCCGCCCAGGCCGCCCAGGAAGCCGTAGACCGCCCGCCTCGCCCCGTACCGGTCGATGGTGAGGCCTCCGGGGTTGCCCGCCAGGTCGATGCGGCGCCGGACGGTGTTGACCCGCTTGGGGCCCATCAGCCGGAGCACGGTCGGCGACCAGCGCATGCCCAGGCGGTCGACGGCCGAGTCGACGGCCCCCGTGCGGGTGGCGCCGACCTCCAGGGCGAGCCTGAGGTCGTCGGGGAGCTTGGCGTCCGCGCGATAGAGCCGGACGCCGTACGCGGCCCCGGCCACGGCGAGCCCGGCGAGGAGGGCGAGGAGGAGGTCCACGGTGGCAGTCCGTCCCTACACGTCGATCTTCGAGAAGCGGCGGATGGCGATGAAGCCCACCACGTACAGGGCGAACGCGGCGACGACGGCGAACTGCCCGAGGGCCGAGCCCGTCATCCGGTCCAGCGCGCCGGGCTGCATGTTGTCGATGAGCAGGAGCGAACCGACGCCGATGACCGGGACGGAGTACGCGGTCATGCTCACCTGGGAGAGCTGGGTACGGACCTCGCGCCGGGTCTCCTTGCGTTCCTCCAGCGTCTCGGTGAGGTTCCGCAGGGAGGAGACGACGGTGCCGCCGGCCCGGTTGGCGAGGACCAGGGTGGTGACGAGGACGACGAGTTCGCGGGACGGCAGCCGCTCGGCGAGTTCCCCCAGGGCGTCGTCGAGCGACGTACCGACGGCCAACTGCTGCGCCACCTTCTCCAGTTCGTCCCCGGCCGGCGCCTCCATCTCGTCGGCGGCCAGGCTGAGGGCCATCCGCAGCGCGAGGCCCGCCTGGGTGGCGTTGGCCAGGATGCGGGAGAGTTCGGGGAGTTGGTTGATGAACCTCTCGATGCGCTTCTGGCGCTGCCAGCCGAGATAGCCCATGGCGACCCAGATGCCCAGCAGTCCGCAGATCGGGCCGAAGAACGGCGACAGCGCCGCCTGGCCGACGACCCACAGGACGGCCACCGTCGCCGCGAGGGCCACCGTGAACTCGCCCGGGGTGATGTCGAGGCCGGTGGCCGCGATCCGCAGCTCCAGTTTCCGGCCGAGGGCCGTCCGGCGGACCCGCCGGTCGACGCTCTGGAAGCGGCGCCTGCGGCGGCCGGTGGCCTCGGGCGCGCCCGACTCGTCGAGCCGGGCGACGAGCGCCGCGTGCCGGCGGGCCCCGCTCGCGTACAGCTGGACGCCGACGATGCCCAGCACGCAGGCGAGCAGTGTCACGCCCGTGGTCAGCCAGAAGGGGTCGGTCATCGTCACTTCGCTTCGCGGGTGGTGAGGTGGGCTTCCGTCACGGCCACGCCGAAGGCCTGCGGAATGGGCTGGCCTGCCAGGTAGAGCCGCTCCGCGACCCGCCTCGGCAGCGGGTGGTACGTGAACTGCCCGTACACCCGCCCGTCCGCGGCCACCGGCTGCGCCTGGAAGCGGCACACCGTGGCGAGCAGGAAACGCTCGCGCCCGTGGGAGGCGAGGACGGAGATCTCGGTGATCCGGCGGGTGCCGTCGGGATGCCGCGTGAGCTGGACGAGGACGTCCACGGCGCTGTTGATCTGGTCCCGGAGCGCCTCGAACGGCACCTTGACCTCAGACATCGACGCCAGGGTCTGGAGCCGCATCAGTGCGTCCTCGGCCGAGTTGGCGTGGACGGTGGCGAGCGAACCGTCGTGGCCGGTGGACATCGCCTGGAGCATGTCGAGGGTCTCGCCGCCACGGACCTCACCGACGATGATCCGGTCGGGCCGCATGCGGAGCGAGTTGCGGACGAGATCGCGGATGGAGATGGCTCCGCGTCCCTCGATGTTCGGCGGGCGGGCCTCCAGGCGGATCACGTGGGACTGCTGGAGCTGGAGTTCGGCCGAGTCCTCGATGGTGATGATCCGCTCGCCGTCGGGGACGAGACCGGAGAGGGCGTTGAGGAGGGTGGTCTTCCCGGTGCCGGTGGCGCCCGAGACGATCAGATTGAACTTGGCCTGAACCAGTCCGGACAACAGGAGCAGCATCTGCTCGTCGAGCGAGCCGAGGCCGATCATCTCGTGGAGCGTGTACGCCCGGGGGAAGCGGCGGATGGTGAGGGTGGCCCCGGTGAGCGAGAGCGGCGGGATGATGACGTTGACACGCTCGCCGGACGGCAGCCGGGCGTCGACCATCGGGTTCGACTCGTCGACGCGCCGGTTGACGGTGGAGACGATCCGCTCGATGGTCTGCATCAGCTGGTCGTGGGAGGCGAAGCGGAGCGGCAGCAGTTCGACGCGGCCGGCCCGCTCGATGAAGATCTGGTCGGGGCCGTTGACCATGATCTCCGTGATGGAGGCGTCTTCGAGGAGCGGTTCGAGTACGCCGAGCCCGAGGGCCTCGTCGACGACCCGGCGGATCAGCTGGGCCCGCTCGGCGGTGGAGAGGACCGGGCCTTCGCGGCTGATGATGTGGCCGAGGACGCGTTCGAGCCGTGCGCGCCGCTCGGCGGCGGCGAGCGCGGACATCTCGGTGAGGTCGATCTCCTCCAGGAGCTTGGCGCGGAAGGCGGCGACCAGATGGCCGTCCTCCCTGGCCGCCGCGCCGCCACCGTGATCCTCGGGGGCGTTGATCCGGGCCCGCAGACTCATGATTCGTCGTCCCTTCTCACTCGTCCTCCTCGTCGGGCAGGGGCATGGTGGCGGTCTTCGTCACTTCGCCGAAGTCGTCCACGAACGGCACGACGGAGGGGATGGTGACGGTGACGGAGACGGTGAACTCGTCGGCCCCCGGGTAGCTGACGACGACAGGATCGATCCAGCCGCTCACGGCGGCCGTGGCGGCCGCCCCGGCGTCCGGCCCGTCCTCCGCGTCGCTGCTCTCCGCGCGGGCCGCGGCACGGGCCGCCGTGCCCGCCTGCTGGGCGGCGTACGCGGCGATGCCGAGCTGAAGCCCGGCGAGGCCGACGATCAGCAGGATGGGCAGGAAGCCGAGGTACTCGATGGCAGCCTGGCCACGGTCGCGGCCGCGTACAGGGGCCTGGCCTCGCTCGCGGCCTCTCACAGGAGCCTGGCCTCGGTCGCGGCCTCTCACGACGACGACGGCGGTCCGGCCACGGTCGCGGCCTCTCACGGCGGCGACGGCGGCCGGGCCTCGCTCGCGGCCGCTCACGGCGGCGATGACAGCCCGGCCTCGGTCGCGCCGCTGCGAGCCCCGTCCCTCGCTCAGGTCTCTCCTCATCGCGTGAGGCCCTCCTCGTCCACGGCTCCCGCCTCGCCCACCACCGGGAAGAGGCCTCCCATCCCGGGGACGAGGACCGGAACCTCGACGGAGACCCGGACGTGGACCATGCCGCCGCTCACGTCTCCGCAGTCCCCGCCGCGGACGCTCCAGGCGCCGTCGATGTGCCGGCCGGCGGCCGCCGGCCCGTCGTCGCCGACGGCGCACGCCCGCGCCGCCTCGTCCGCCGCGTTCCCCGCGAGGGTGTACGTGTAGCCGACCAGGACGATCTGCCAGAGCAGCGCGAGGGTGAGCAGGATCAGCGGCACCATGCCGAGGAACTCGACCGCCACCTGCCCCCTGTCGTCCCTGCCCGAGCCCTGGTGGATACGCATGGTTCAGCGCCCTCCGGCGCGGCGCCGCAGCCCCAGCGAGCCCCGGTCGCCCGCCCGCGCGAGCTGCTTGCCGGGCTGCCCGGCCGCCGTCGCCGCCGACGGGGCCTGGACCAGGCCCAGTTCGCCCGCGAGAGCCCACAGCGCCTGCTTGACCGTCGACTTGGCGTCGAGCTCGTGCAGCCGGCCCGCGTCGACGACCGCCTGGAGCTCCTTGAAGTGGGCGGGGACGGCGACGCCCGCGACCCGGGTGCCGGTGATCTTCTGGACGAGGGGCGGCTGGATCTCGGTGGCGCGGTGGTGGCGGTTGACCAGGGTCACCGTCTCCTCGGCCTTGCGGACCTGGAGCCGTTCCCACATGCGTACGGTCCGCTTGGCCGCCCGGACGGCGACCACGTCCGGCGTGGCGACGAGGACGGCGGTGTCGGCCATCTCGATCGCGGCGGCGTTGGCGCTGTTGAGCTGGGAGCCGCAGTCGACGACGACGACCTCGTGCCGGCCGCGCAGGGCGCTGACGATCTGGCGGGCTGCGCGGTCGGTGACCTCCTCACCGCGCTCGCCCTCCGCCGGGGCGAGGAGCAGGGAGAGGCCGGTCTCGTGGACGTACACGGCGTCCTGGAGGACGCGCGGCGAGATGTCGGCGATGGAGGCGAGGTCGGCGACGGAGCGCCGGAACTGGACGTCCAGGTAGGAGGCGATGTCGCCGCTCTGGAGGTCCATGTCGACGAGCGCGACGGTACGCCCGGAGGCGCGGGCCGCGAGGGCGAGGTGGACGGCGGTGACGGTGGCGCCGACGCCGCCCTTGGCGCCGCTGACGGTGACGACGGTGCCGCCGGGGCCGGTGACCTGGTCGGCCCCCGCGCCGAGGTGGCGGCGGACGCCGACGGACCACTGGGCGGCGGCCTGGACGCGGCTGGCGAGTTCCTCGTAGCCGAGGGGCAGGGTGACGAGCCCCCGCGCGCCGGAGTCCATGGCGGCGGAGAAGAGGACGGGGCTCGCGTCGGCGGTGATGAGGACGACGCCGACGGCGGGGAAGCGGAGGGCGACCTCGCGGACGAGTTCGAGCGCGGGGACGGGTCCGATCCGCTCGTGGACCAGGACGACCTCGGGGAGTTCGTCGAGCGATGCGGCGGCGAGCCGCGCGAGGGTGTCGACGAGCTGGGTGGAGTCGGTGACCGGAAGGGCGGGCTCGGCGTCGGGGAGCTGGCCGATGAGGGTGGTGACGGACCGGGCCGCGTCGGGGTCGCCGACGGCCGGCAGGATCCTGGTGGTCATACCGGCCTCACCTGGTTCATCCGAAGGTGCCCTGGGAGCTGAGAGGCATTGCGGCACCAGCCAAGCAGGGCGGGCACGGAAGAGCTGCCGTCAGGGCTGCTCGCCTCCTGGCGAGGCGACGTCCCGCTCGGACTCCAACCGGTGGACGATCTCGGAATTGAGAGACCTGCGAGCGGACTTCGCCTCGACTGCCAACCACGCGTGGAGGTCGGCAGGCAGGCGGAGGGTGATGCGCTTCTCTTCATCCATGGCTCCACTGTAATGACCCCGCGACGCCTAGATGGTGACATAATGACACCATGGCGACACGAGGCGGAGTGGGCGGAAATACCGGACGTGCCCGGTACACCTACCGGCTTCGCGTCTCGACGACTGCTCGTACCGCACTCCTCGCGGAGTGGGCGCGGTGCCGATGGATCTGGAACGAGAGCTGCGCCCGCTCGAAGAGGGCGTACGCCGACAAAGAGCCGTGCGGCCCGGCCCGGCTGGACAAGATGCTGACAGAGGCCCGCTCCGCGAACAGCTGGCTTCGAGAGGGTAGTTCCGTCCCGCAGCAGCAGACCATCCGCGATTTCGCCAAGTCCCGTGCGAAGGCGCTGAAGGACATCAAAGCTGGGTTGCCGCAGCGACATCGGGCCGGGATGCCGAAGCACAAGAGGAAGCGCGCGGCCGCCCCGACTCTGAACTACACGCAACGTGGGTTCCGACTGAAGGACGGGCGCCTGCGACTCGCAGGCGGCATCGACCTGACGGTTGTGTGGTCTCGCGACCTCCCCGGCCCGCCGTCCTCCGTCCGCGTTCACCGCGACAGCCTTGGCCACTGGTACGCCTCGTTCGTCGTGACCGCGCCCGTCGAGGCACTGCCGACCACCGGCCGTGTGATCGGGATCGACTGGGGCGTCCGGGAGACGGCCACCACCACCTCGGACACCCACGACCTCGCTCACGCGCAGCATGGGAGGGCGGCCGCGCAGCGCCTTACCCGCTATCAGCGCATGATGGCCCGCCGCCGGCCCAAGCATGGCCAATCGGCGTCGAAGGGATACCGGCAAGCCAGCCGCCAGGCCGCCAAGGTACACAAGAAGGTCTCCCGCCAGCGGCAGGACACCGGACGCAAGTGGGCCAAGCGCGTGGTAGCCGACCATGACATCCTGGCCATTGAGGACTTCCAGCCGAAGTTCCTCGCGAAGACGACCATGGCACGCAAGGCGGCGGACGCTGCGATCGGCGCCACCAAGGCAGCCCTGATCGAGATGGGCCGCAAGCACGGGCGAGACATCCGCCTCGTGCATCCCGCGCACTCCACCATGGACTGCGCACAGTGCGGAGCGAGAACCAAGCACGCGCTACCTCTCTCAGAACGTACCTATCACTGCATCACGTGCGGAGCCGTGTCCCCCAGGGACAAGAACTCCGCCCGCGTCATGCTGATCCGGGCTGGTCTCAACCCGGCTGGTGCCGATCGTGCAAGTGCTGTTGGACCGCCGGTCCACAGCCAACGTGAGCCAGGAATCCCCTCCCGCTAGGGAGGGGAGGATTCAATTGTCCTTTTCGAGCGTGTAGGTGCGGTCGCGCTGGTCGGCGGGGGCGCCGCCGGTGGTGGGGGCGACCAGGGCGAGGCGTACGTGCTCGGCGAAGGACTCGGCGTACGCGACGCGCTGGGCGTCGAGGGTGGAGAGGGCGAAGGAGATCGGCACGGCGTCGTTGGCGCGCGCCGAGCCCTGGGAGCTGTCCCGGATCGACGTGAGTTTGCCGACGTCCAGGACGCGGGCGCCTGCGACGATCATGCGGGACTGGGAGGGCTCGCCCTTCTTGTCGCCCGCGAAGGTGGCGTAGATGTTGACGGTGGCGCCCGCGGTGATCTTCCCGGCGACACCGGTGGCGGCGTCGACCATGATCGCGATCTCCTGCTGGCCCGGCTGGAGTTCGGGCCGCTCGACGATCATGTCGGACTGGAGGAGCGAACCGGCCTTGAGCCGGGTGACGGCGATCCGGCCCTCGATCTGGCGGAGGTCGGTGACGGCGGTCTCCGAGAGCCACCGCTCGGGCATCGAGATCTTCTCGAACTGGTCCGCCCTCAGGGGGGCGTACGGCTCCACGTTGCGCTTGATCCGGTACGCGGTGGTCTCCGGGCCGACCTTGGAGTTCACGTCGCTGATGACGGCGAGCACACCGGCGAAGGCGCCGATCGCGCACAGGACGGACAGCAGCAGCAGGATCACGCCGCGGCGCTGGCGGGAGTTCATGGCCGTACTACCTCGATCGGAGACGTGGGTCCGGGGCGGACGGGAGCGGGCGGTCGGAGGCGGGAGGAGGAGTGTTCACGAAGGGGGCGAGGCGGGGGGTCGGAGGGGGCGAGGCGGGGGGGCGGAGGGGGCGCGGGGCTGCTCACGGCAGGGCACGGGTCGGGTTCACCTGCACGTTCACCGGGGTGAGCTGGGCGTACGACGAGGCCGGGTGGGCCGGGTGCGCGCCCGCCTGTGGGGTCGTCTGCGCTCCGGGCCCGAGTACGCGCGTGCCGCCGTCGCGCCCGCCGCCCCCGCCCCCGCCCCCCGAGCCGCCGGTCAGCGCGCGACCGCCCTGCTCCGGCACCGATCCGACCTGGAGGGGTGCCCCGCAGAAGCCGCAGCGGTCGCCGATGAGTTCCATCGCGCACCAGTGGCAGGTCTCGCGCCGTACGGAGGAGACGAGCTGGTAGAGGACGGGCAGGTCGGGCAGGTACGCGGCGAACTCGACGAGCTTCCCCGTCCCCCACCAGCGGGGCGAGGCCTCGGGCAGCGGTGTCTCCAGGACGGCGCCCTGGATCCGCCACCCGGGCACGAGCGTGGTCGTGGGCCAGTCGGTCTGGAGCTGGCCCCGGGCGAGCAGGAGCTCGGTGGTGAACTCCGGTCCCGGAAGGGCCACCTCCCCGCTGCCGACGCGGGTGATCTGCGCGGTGGGTCCGGCGAGTACGGCGAAGTGGGCGCCGGGCAGCCAGCCCTTGAGGTGGGAGCCGAGGCTGACGGGGACGCGGTCGAGCCGGGAGACGGAGCCGAGGACGGCGCCGGCGTAGATGTAGTGGGCGAGCAGCCGGGCGGCGGAGGCGAGGACGCCGGGGCTGAAGTCGCAGCCCGCCAACTGCCGGAGCTGGCGGACGAGTACGGCCGCTCCGAGGGGTGGCAGGTCGGTTCCGACCAGGGCGATCCGGTCGCTTTCGAGCAGGGCGCGGACGGCGCGCAGTCGTTGCTCGACGGCGGGCGGGGCGGAGGTGGGGCAGACGACGACCACGTGTCCGTACCGCGCGAGGAGCTGCTGCATGTCGGCGATCGAGGCGTCGAGCGACTGGGTGTCGGGGGCCGGGAGGACGGTGGCGTGCGGGGTCCCGGGGTCGGTCGGCGGCAGCGCCAGGTCGGCACTGGTGACCGCGATCGCTGTCGGCACGTCGGACCCCCCGTCCCCTCCGGCCTCCGGTGTCCCGGGAGCCGTGGATCACTTACCGCGTTCACGGCATCACCGCAGGGTGCTGCCGCCTCTGCACCTTATCCGCGTCCCCCGGGGTGGTGAACACACAATCCGCCAAGCTGTCCCGCTTTCTCGGGGATCCGGAGGCCGGACCCGCCGAGCCTGTGCGCGCTGCTGTCACCCGCTCCGAACAGGGCTTGCTGCCAGAGGTCTTGACAACACGATTGGTCTGGACCAACTTGTCCCCACAGCGGTGGCCACCGCCCGCACGCCCCGTACGCCCCGTACCGCCCGCACCTCCCGCACCTCCCGCACCTCCCGCACCTCAGGCAGCCTCTGCACCCCCATACCCCCCGTACCGCCTCGTACCCCCGTACGAGCCCCTCCGTACGACGACGTACGGCACCTCCACATCCCCCACATCCCCAACTCCCCTCCGGAGGATGCACGTGGACCGCACCACCACCCGCCCGCACGGACGCCGCTGGCTCGGCGGGGCGCTCGCGCTCGCCGTCGGCTCCGGGCTCGTCCTCGTCGGCGGAGCCGGCACCGCGCAGGCGGCCGACGTCAACGTCGCCAAGAACGCCGGTTTCGAGAACGGCCTGACCAACTGGTCCTGTTCCGCCGGGAGCGGCGCCGCCGTCTCCTCCCCGGTCCGCACCGGGGCCGGCGCGCTCCGGGCGACCCCGGCCGGGCTCGACAACGCCAAGTGCGTGCAGACCGTGGCCGTGAAGCCCAACTCGACGTACACGCTGAGCGCCTGGGTCCAGGGCGGCTACGCCTACCTCGGCGCGACCGGCACCGGGACCACCGACGTCTCCACGTGGACGCCCGACAGCCCCTCCTGGAAGCAGCTCACGACCACCTTCACCACCGGCGCGAGCACCACTTCCGTCCAGATCTACACCCACGGCTGGTACGGGACCTCCCCGTACTCCGTCGACGACGTCAGCGTCTTCGGGCCCGACGGGGGCGGCGGCCAGGACCCCGACCCGGTCGTGCCGTCCACCCCGGCCGGTCTCGCCGCGGGCACCGTCACCTCCTCCTCCGTCGCCCTGAGCTGGGGCGCGGTCTCCGGCGCCACGGGCTACAAGGTGTACCGGGACGGCGGCAACCCGCAGACGGTGAGCGGCACGTCGACCACGATCACCGGACTCACGGCCGACACGGCGTACCAGTTCCAGGTCGCCGCGACGAACTCCGCGGGCGAGTCCGCGAAGTCCGGCGCCGTCTCGGCCCGTACGGCCAAGGTCACCGACCCGGGCCCCGGCCCGGCCGTGCCCAAGCACGCCCTCACCGGCTACTGGCAGAACTTCAACAACGGCGCCACGGTCCAGAAGCTGCGGGACGTGCAGTCGCAGTACGACATCATCGCCGTCTCGTTCGCCGACTCGACGACCACGGCGGGCCAGATCGTCTTCAACCTCGACCCGGCCGTCGGCTACGCCTCGGTCGCCGACTTCAAGGCGGACATCGCCGCGAAGAAGGCCGCCGGCAAGTCGGTCATCATCTCGGTCGGCGGCGAGAAGGGGAACGTCACGATCAACAGTGACGCCTCGGCGACCGCCTTCGCGAACAGCGCGTACGCCCTCATGCAGGAGTACGGCTTCAACGGTGTCGACATCGACCTCGAGCACGGCATCAACTCGACGTACCTGACCAAGGCGCTGCGTCAGCTGTCCGCCAAGGCCGGTTCGTCGCTGGTCCTGACGATGGCCCCGCAGACGATCGACATGCAGAACACGGGCACGGAGTACTTCAAGACCGCGCTCGCCGTGAAGGACATCCTCACGGTCGTCAACATGCAGTACTACAACAGCGGTTCGATGCTCGGCTGCGACGGCAAGGTCTACAGCCAGGGCTCGGTGGACTTCCTCACCGCGCTCGCCTGCATCCAGATCCAGGGCGGTCTCTCCCCGTCGCAGGTCGGTCTGGGCGTTCCCGCCTCCACGCGGGGTGCGGGCAGCGGCTACGTCGACCCGCAGATCGTGAAGAACGCGCTGGACTGCCTGACCAAGCTCACGAGCTGCGGCACCTTCAAGCCGGCCCAGGCCTGGCCGACGCTCCGCGGCGCCATGACCTGGTCGACCAACTGGGACGCGACGGCCGGCAACGCCTGGTCGAACGCGGTGGGTCCGCACGTCCACAACCTGCCGTAACGGAACGATCCCGCTCCCCGCACCACCCGCGGCGCCGCCGGTCTCCCGGCGGCGCCGCGTCGTTTCACCTGGGCCTCAGGCGTCGGGCCTCACCTGGGCAGGAACCGGGCCAGAACCCGGTCGAGCCCGGTGACCCACTCCTCGACCCTGGCCGCCCGGCGGCCGTCGATCTCGCAGAGGTAGCTGGTGCCGTCGTAGAGGTCGACGGAGATCCGCAGCCACCGGCCGCGCCGGGTCCGCTCGTACCGTACGGCTCCGATCTCGGGCCAGGTGAACTCCGCCTCGTCGTCGAGGAGCTGGAGACAGATTCCGGCGCCGTCCACGACGACCCCGTACACACTGTCCGCGGCCACGAAATCCGGCACGGGCTGCGGGGGCGCGACGGGCGGCGGCGGGACGAAGAGGGTGGGGGTGGGCGGCCCGAACCCCGGCGGGACCGAGTCGTGCGGAGACGGGGACGCGTACGGCGACGGGACCACGGCCTGCGGCGGCACGGGCGTCGAGGGGAGGACGCCGGGCGCCGGTCCGTACGACGGCGGGATCGAGTCATGCGGCGGCACGGGCGTCGACGGGACGACTCCCGGCGCCGGTCCGTACGACGGCGGGATCGAGTCATGCGGCGGCCCGAACCCCTGCGCGGCCGGATGCCGCGGCGTCGCGGGCGCGTCGACGACCGTCGGCGGCGGCACCGTCCCCGCCGGGCCCCGCGGCCCCTCCCCCAGCACGTCCAGGATCTCCTCCGGCGTGGGCCGTTCGGCCGGGTCCTTCGCGAGGCATCGGCCCACGAGCCCGCGCAGGGGCTCCGGTACGGAGGCGAGGTCCGGGTCCTCGTGGACCGCGCGGTACATGAGGCCCATCGGCGTCCCGTCCCCGAAGGGGCGGCCGCCCGCCGCGGCGACCAGTACGGCGCCCAGCGCGAAGACGTCCGCCGCGCCCGTGACCTCCTCGCCGAGGGCCTGTTCGGGGGCGAGGTAGCCGGGGGTGCCGAAGGCGGAGCCGGTGGCGGTGAGCCGGGTCGACTCCAGCGCGCGGGCGATGCCGAAGTCGAGGACGCGCGGCCCGTCGGGGGCCATGACGATGTTGCCGGGCTTGAGGTCGCGGTGGACGAGCCCGCAGGCGTGGATGGCCTCCAGGGCCTCGGCGAGCGCGGCACCGAGCGAGCGCAGCCGTCCCTCGTCCATCGGGCCCTCGGCGGTGACGAGCGCCGCGAGGGTGGGGCCGGGGATGTAGGCGGTGGCGAGCCAGGGCGCCTCGGCGTCGGGGTCGGCGTCGACGACCTGGGCGGTGTGGAAGCCGCCGACCTGTCGGGCGGCGGCGACCTCGGCGCGGAAGCGGGCGCGGAAGGAGGGGTCGGAGGCGAGTTCCGGCCGGGCCACCTTGACGGCCACGGCGCGCCCGCCGCGCGATCGGGCCAAATAGACGGTGCCCATGCCGCCTTCGCCTAGCTTGTGCTCGATGACGTATCTGCCGATGAGGGTCCCCACCGGGACAGTATGGCCGAACTCCCCATCTTGACCGGTCCATGACACAGCCTCACCATGTGGCCGAACGCGGAACTCGAACACGGAAGACGGAACCCAGCACACCGAACCACCCGCACGAGCTTGTCGCACCCCCCACCCTCCCCACCCAGGAGACAGCATGCGACGTCCCACCCGCGGCAGAAGGTCCGCCACCCTCGCGGCCCTCGTGGCGCTCGCCCTCGCGGCGCCCCTCTCCGCCCTCACCACACCCGCCGGGGCCGACCCGTCCTCGGCCGCCGCCCGACTCGCCGTCGGCGCCGACGAGGTGATCCGGCAGTACGAGGTCGCCGGGCCCTCCACCCCCGCCGCCCGGAGCGCGCTGACCGCCACCGGCGTCTCGATCGACGAGGTCGACGCCCGGTCGGTCGTGGTCAGCGCCAACACCGAACAGCTCGCGAACCTCAAGGCGCTCGGCTACAAGCCGGTCGCCCTGCCCGGCCCGCCGAACCGGAACACCGCCGAGGACGGGCACAGCCACGCCGCCGGTCCGCTCGACTTCCCCTCCGCCGACGCGAGGTACCACAACTACGCGGAGATGAACGCGGAGATCGACCAGCGGCTCGCCGCCTACCCCTCGATCATGCGCAAGCAGGTGATCGGGAAGTCGTACCAGGGCCGGGACATCGTCGCCATCAAGATCAGCGACAACGTCGCCACCGATGAGGCCGAGCCCGAGGTGCTCTTCACCCACCACCAGCACGCCCGCGAGCACCTCACCGTCGAGATGGCGCTGTACCTCCTGCGCGAGCTCGGCGCGGGGTACGGCAGCGACTCCCGGATCACCAACGCCGTGAACGGCCGCGAGATCTGGATCGTCCCGGACCTCAACCCGGACGGCGGCGAGTACGACATCGCCAGCGGCTCCTACCGCAGCTGGCGCAAGAACCGTCAGCCCAACTCCGGCTCCTCGTACATCGGTACGGACATGAACCGGAACTGGGACTACAAGTGGGGCTGCTGCGGCGGCTCTTCGGGCTCCAAGGGCTCCGAGACCTACCGCGGCACGGCCCCCGAGTCCGCCCCCGAGGTCAAGGTCGTCGCCGACTTCGTCCGCTCCCGGGTGGTCGGCGGCAAGCAGCAGATCACGGCGGCCATCGACTTCCACACGTACAGCGAGCTCGTGCTCTGGCCCTTCGGCTGGACCACGGCCAACACCGCGCCGGGCATGACGCTCGACGACCGGAACGCCTTCGCGGCGGTCGGCGGCAAGATGGCGGCCAGCAACGGCTACACGCCCGAGCAGTCCAGCGACCTCTACATCACGGACGGCTCGATCGACGACTACCTGTGGGGCACGCACCGGATCTTCGGGTACACCTTCGAGATGTACCCGTCCTCGTCCGGCGGCGGCGGCTTCTACCCGCCCGACGAGGTCATCGAGCGCGAGACGAGCCGCAACCGCGACGCCGTCCTCCAGCTCCTGGAGAACGCCGACTGCATGTACCGCTCGATCGGCAAGGAAGCGCAGTACTGCGCGGCCTGACGGTCCGTACGTGACGGAGTGCCCCGGCCGCTCATGGACCGGGGCACGCCCGTGTCAGCCGAGGACGGCCAGCGCGTCGATCTCGATGAGGAGGCCGGCCGGGAGGCCGACGTAGACGGTCGTACGGGCGGAGGCGGGGGCCTTGAGGCCCTGCTCCTCGAAGTACTGGTTGTAGATCGCGTTCATCTCGGCGAAGTGCTCCACGTCCGTCAGGTAGACGCGCATCATCATCACGTCGTCCCAGCTCGCGCCGCCCTCCTCCAGGATCGCCTTGACGTTGGCGAAGGTCTGGAGGGTCTGCTCGCGCAGGGTCGGGCCGGCGACCGTCGGGGCCTGGCCCTCGACGGCGGGCAGGAAGCCGACCTGGCCCGCGACCTGGAGGATGTTGCCCTTCTTCACGCCGTGCGAGAACTTCGCGGGCGGGGCGGTGTGGGTGGCGGGGGTGAGGGCGATCTTCTCGGTCGTCATACGGAGTCCTTGGTCGGGGCGGTGCCGGAGTACTCCCGGCTGATGGCATCCGCGGTGCGGCGCACCTGCGGGAGGAGGGAGAGGAGTTCCTCGGCCGTGACGACCACGTTGGGCGCCGAGACCGACATGGCGGCGACGACCCGCCCGTCGGCTCCGCGGATGGGTGCGCCGACGCAGTTGATGGACTCCTCGTGGCCGCCGAGGTCGGTGGCCCAGCCCTGTTCGCGTACGGTCGCGAGCTCCTTGAGGAACGCGGCGGCGTTCGGCGTCGAACGGGGCGTGTACGGGGGGTAGTCGAGCTTCGCGGCGACGGCACGCCGTTCGGGCTCGGGCAGGTCGGCGAGGAGCAGTTTGGCGACGGCGGCGACGGTGATCGCGACCGGTCTGCCGATGCGCGAGTACATCCGGACCGGGTAGCGGCTCTCGACCTTGTCGATGTAGAGGACCTCGCCCTCCTCGTAGACGGCGAGGTGGATCGTGTGCCCGATCCGCTCGTTCAGTGCCGCGAGGTACGGGTGGGCGATCTCGCGGATGTCGAGGTTCTCGACGGCTTCCTGCGCGAGCGCGAAGAGGCGGGCGCCGAGCCGGTAGCGCTGGTCCTGCTGCCGGTGGACGAGCCCGTGCTCGTGGAGGGTGCGCAGCAGCCGCAGCGCCGTGGACTTGTGGACGCCGAGCTCGTCGGCGACCTGCCCGAGGTCGGCGGGGCCACGGGCGAGCAGCGGCAGGATGCTGAGCGCCCGGTCGACGGTCTGGCTCATGGCGTACGTACCTCCTGGTCGTCCCCCGGCTGACAGGGGTCCCCCGTCCAGCCGGGGCCGAGGTGAAGTGTGCCCCAGGCCGCGTCGTCGAGCGCGGCCAGCCGGTCGGCGTGGCCGCGCCGGGGAGGCGCGGCCAGATCACCGGGGACGGTGAGGGCGGCGGCGGCCATGAGGTGCCCGTGCCGGAGCCGGGCGGTCGCGCCGAGCCCGCGGAGGGTGGCGGAGAGGAACCCGGCGGCGAAGGCGTCCCCGGCGCCGACGGGGGCGACGATGTCGACGCGGGGGGCGGGGACGTGGGTGACGGTCTGAAATTCAGCCCCGCCGGCGTTTGAGGCGCGGGGGTCCGGGGGCAGAGCCCCCGGTTCGGGAAGGGGCGGGGTGGGGAAGGAAGCCGCGCAGCGCTCGAACACCACCGCCCCCTCCCCACCCCGCTTCACCACCAACACCGCCGGCTCCGGCAGCACACCCCTGATCGCATCCGCCTCACCGACCCCCCACAACGCCTCCGCCTCATCGGCCCCGACGAAGACGAGGTCGGCACGACGGGCGAGTTCCAGCAGTACGTCCCCGGCGGCGCCGTCGCGCCACAGCCTCGGCCGGTGGTTGACGTCGAAGGAGACCAGCGGCCGCCCGGGCCGCGGCGCGGTGAGCTCCCGCATCAGGGCGAGACAGTCGGCGGACAGCGCGGCCGTGATGCCGGAGAGGTGCAGGATCCGGCCGTCGGCGACGGAGTCGTACGGCACGGTCGCCGGCGACATCGCGGAGGCGGCCGACCCGGCCCGGTAGTAGGCGACCTCGTGGGCGTCGGTGGCCCGGTCGGCGGCGGTGCGGAAGTAGACCCCGGTCGGCCGGTGCGGGTCGCGCCCGACGGCGCCGACGTCGACTCCGTACCCGCCGATCGTCTCGACGAGGTGGTCGCCGAAGCCGTCGCGGCCGACGCGGCCGACCCACCGGACCCGGTGCCCCGCGGCGGCGAGCGCGCAGGCGACGTTGGACTCGGCGCCCCCGATCGCGCGGGCGAAGGAGGGGACGTCGGCGAGGCGGCCCGGCCGGGAGGGGAGGAAGGTGACCATGGACTCACCGAGGCACACGAGTTCGGGGGGCGCGTGTCCGCTCACTCTCGGGCTCCCTGTGACTCCACGGGTCCATTGACCCGGCCTTGGCCCGGATGTTAGACAGCCATGAGCACAATACGCAATGACCGTTGCATACAGCGCAACAGCGACGAGGAGGCCCCGTGCCCGACCTGCCCGACCTGGCGAACGAGCGCGTCGACCACCGCTTCAAGGCCCTGCCCCCGGACGCCGAGGGCCTGACCGTCGGTGAGCTCGCCGCCCAGCGGCGCAACCTCTTCACCGGCGGCTTCACCACCCCCGTCCTCGCCCTCTCCGCCGAGTCCGTCGAGCACAACCTCCGCCTCCTGGAGACGTACGCCGAGCGCCACGGCCTCGTCTTCGCCCCGCACGGCAAGACCTCCATGGCCCCCCAGCTCTTCGACCGCCAGCTGGAGCACGGCGCCTGGGGCATCACCGCCGCCGTGCCCCACCAGGCCCGCGTCTACCGGGCCCACGGCATCGCCCGGATCTTCCTCGCGAACGAGGTCGTCGACCCGGTGGCCCTCCGCTGGATCGCCGACGAGCTCGACGCCGACCCGACCTTCCGCTTCCTCTGCTACGTCGACTCCGTGCGCGGCGTCGAGCTGATGGACGGGGCCCTGCGTGCCGCGGGCGCCACCCGCCCCGTGGACGTCGTCGTCGAGCTGGCCGCCGGCGCGACGGGGCGTACGGGCGTACGGACCGAGGCGGAGTGCGCGGCCGTCGCCGACGCGGTCGCCGCCGCCCCCGCCCTGCGGCTCGTCGGCGTCGCCGGGTACGAGGGCACGATGCCGGGGGCCGACGGCGACCGGGTCAGGGAGTGGCTGCGCCGGCTGGTCGGGCTCGCGGCCGCCTTCGACAAGGCCGGCCGTTTCGACCCCGCCATCGGCGAGATCGTGGTGAGCGCGGGCGGCAGCGAGTGGTTCGACGCGGTCGCGGACGTGTTCGCGGAGATCCCCGGACTCTCCCTCCCCGTCCTGAAGCTGCTGCGCTCCGGCGCGTACGTCTCGCACGACGACGGGCAGTACCGCGAGCGGACCCCCTTCAACCGGGTCCCGGAGGAGGGCGCCCTGGAGCCCGCCTTCCGCCTCTGGTCGCAGGTCGTCTCCCGCCCCACGCCCGAGCAGGCCTTCACGAACGCCGGCAAGCGCGACGCCGCCCACGACCTGCACCTCCCCGAGGCGCAGGTGGTCCGCGACGCCCGCACCGGCGAGATCCGTCCCGCCGACGGCCTGACCGTCACCGGCCTCTCCGACCAGCACGCCTGGGTGGCGACGGAGGAGGGCGCCGACCTGGAGGTCGGCGACTGGCTCGGCATGGGCCTGTCCCACCCGTGCACGATCTTCGACAAGTGGCAGCTGATCCCGCTGGTCGAGGCGGACGGCACGGTCGTCGACTACATCCGCACGTTCTTCTAGGAGGAGTCGGTATGGACCTCGTCTTCCGCGACGCGGAGGTCGTCGACGGCAGCGGCGGCGCGTCGTACCGTGCCGACGTGGCGATCGAGGGCGGCCGTATCGCCGCGATCGTGCAGGAGGGCGCGGCGGCCGGCTGTCAGCGCCCCACCGCCCGCCGCGTCGTGGACGCCGAGGGCCTCGCCCTCTCCCCCGGCTTCATCGACATGCACGCCCACAGCGACCTCGCGCTGCTCCGCGACCCCGACCACAGCGCGAAGGCCGCGCAGGGCGTGACGCTGGAGGTCCTGGGCCAGGACGGCCTGTCGTACGCCCCGGTCGACGACCGCACGCTCACCGAGGTGCGGAAGGCGATCACCGGCTGGAACGGCTCGGGGGACGACATCGACTTCGACTGGCGCACGGTCGGCGAGTACCTGGACCGGCTCGACCGGGGCATCGCCGTCAACGCCGCGTATCTGATCCCGCAGGGCACGGTGCGGATGTACGCGGTCGGCTGGGACGACCGCCCGGCGACGGAGTCCGAGCTGGACCACATGCGGCGGCTGGTCGCGGAGGGCATGGAGCAGGGTGCGGTCGGGATGTCCTCCGGCCTGACCTACACGCCGGGGATGTACGCGAAGGACGCCGAGCTCACGGAACTCTGCCGGGTCGTGGCGGGGTACGGCGGCTACTACTGCCCGCACCACCGCTCGTACGGGGCCGGGGCCCTGGAGGCGTACGCGGAGATGGTGCGGCTCACCGCCGAGGCGGGCTGCGCCCTCCACCTCGCCCACGCCACCATGAACTTCGGTGTCAACGAGGGCCGGGCCCCGGACCTCCTCGCCCTCCTGGACGAGGCACTGGACGCGGGCGCGGACATCAGCCTCGACACGTACCCGTACACACCCGGCTGTACGACCCTGGTGGCCGTGCTGCCGAGCTGGGCGAGCGAGGGCGGCCCCGAGGCGGTGCTCGCCCGCCTGCGGGACGACGCGACGGCGGAGCGCATCCGCCACCACCTGGAGGTCCTCGGCTCGGACGGCTGCCACGGGGTACCGGTGGACTGGGACACGATCGAGATCTCGGGAGTGTCGGAAGGGACGCTCGCGGACTGGGTGGGCCGCCGGCTGGACGGCTGGACGGCGGCCCGCCGGCTCCTCCTTGAGGACCGGCTCGGGACGACGATCCTCCAGCACGTGGGCCACGAGGAGAACGTCCGGACGATCATGCGGCACCGGGTGCACACGGGCGGCTCGGACGGCATCCTCCAGGGCCTGAAGCCGCACCCGCGCGCGTACGGCACGTTTCCGCAGTACCTGGGCCGGTACGTACGGGACCTCGGCGTCCTCACCCTGGAGGACTGCGTGGCCCACCTGACCTCCCGCCCGGCGGCCCGCCTGGGCCTGACGGACCGGGGTCGCGTCCGCGAGGGCCACCGGGCGGACCTGGTCCTCTTCGACCCGGAAACGGTGGGAGCGGGAGCGACGTACGAGTCCCCGAGAACCCTCCCGACGGGAATCCCGCACGTCCTGATCAACGGCGAGTTCGTCATGGAGGACGGCCGGCGGACAGACGCCCTGGCGGGCCGCGCGATCCGCCGGACGCCCGTTTAGCGGGTCAGCTGTTCGCGCACCCAGGCCGGGTCGGGGTTCACGTGCGCCCGGCCCGCCACGACGACGGTGGGCACGGTCTCGTCGCCGCCGGTGGCCGCACGCACCACCGCCGCCGCCTCCGGGTCGCGCCAGATGTCGACCCAGTGCGCCCGGTGGGCGCGGCCGGCGAGCCGCACGCGGAGCCGCAGGCAGAACACGCAGCCCGGCCGCCAGTAGACGACCGGTCGGCCGTCGGCCGCGGCGCGGCGCCCGGCTTCCGCCGCGCCGGTCGACCTCGGGAAGACCAGGGGTGAGGCGGCGGCCGCGAGCAGCACGAACAGCAGCAGGAGGGCCACGGCCGCGCCGGGGCTCCCTCCGGCGGCCCGTCCCGACGCGACGAGCGCACCGCAGAGCAGCAACAGCACCGGCAGGATCCAGGCACGCGTCATGGTGCCGGAGGCTATCGGGAAGGGGCGCTCTGCGGCCACGGGTGTTCCCCGGCCGGCACGGCGGCAGGCCACGGGTCCCGCCGGAGCCACACGAGGCCGAACGCGAGGACGAAGCCCGCGAGGACGAAGCCGTACCAGGGCGTGTGCCCCGAGGGGGCCGTCTCGTACACCAGCGCCGCCGAAAGCACGGCGAGGACCTGGCCCGCCCGTCCGCGCCAGGCGACCGCCGCGACGACGACCGTCCCCCACAGCAGGTACCAGGGCTGGACCATCGGCGACAGGGCGACGAGCGCCACCAGCGAGAGACCGAGGCCGAGGACCGGGTCGAGGGCCCCCTTCCACGACCGCCACGCCAACGCCACGATGACGGCGAGGGCGACGAGCAGCCCCAGCTTCTGCACGACGCCCCGCACGGGGTCGGGGTCGTCGCCGAGGAGCAGCCCGAGGCCGAGGCCGAGATCGCTGGTCACCGACAGCGCGGTGTGGATCGAACCGGCGACGCTCTGGGTGCGCAGCCACCCGAACCCGGTCCCGGCGAGCACCGTCGCCGTCGCGGCCACCGCGCCCGCGACGGCTCCCGGCAGTACGAGGCCCTTGACCAGCCCCCGTACGCCCCCGTCCCGGCGCGCGACCATCACGCCGATGAACAGCAGCGCGACCGCCGCCGGCGACTTGATCATCATCGCGAAGCCGACCAGGACACAGCCGAGCACCCACCGCCCGCGCGTGGCGAGCAGCATGCCGCCGAGCACGAGGCCGACCATCAGGCCGTCGTTGTGCATGCCGCCGACGACGTGGACGAGGAGCAGCGGGTTGAGGGCGGCCAGCCAGAGCGCGCCCGCGCGGCCCCCGGGTCCGCCGCCGAGCCCGCGCACGGCCCAGACGATCAGGGCGAGCGCGGCCAGGGCGATCAGCCGCATGCCGAGGACGGCGGGCACGACGGCGCCACCGGTCAGCTTCACCACCGCCGCGGCGAGGAGCAGGAAGACGGGCCCGTACGGCGCGGGGGTGTCCGTCCAGTTCCCGCCGACGCTCGCCGCCGCGTCCGCCCCGAGTTCGTCGGGGCGGAGGAGGGAGGGCCCGCCGCCGTACACGTCGTGGCCTTCGAGGACCATCGCGCCCTGCGCGATGTAGCTGTAGACGTCCGCGCTGTGCAGGGGCGGGGCGAGGAGCAGCGGCGCGGTCCAGCAGGCGAGGGTGGTGAGCACGCCGTCCCGCAGTCCTCGGGCGAGGAGGACGCCGTACCGCCACCAGGCGGCGACCAGCAGGGTCAGGGCGAGGTAGGCGAGGACGGCGCCGGCCAGGGTGAGCGCGGAGCCGCGCGGCTCCCACAGCCCCCAGCCGCCGCGTACCGGCAGCGTCCCGGCGGCCCATCCGCCCACGGCGACGCCGAGGGACCCGCCCGCACCCAGCCACCGGCATCCGGAGGCACTCATCACCCACATGACGGGCCAACCTATCCCGGCGGGCCGAGGGCCCCTGCGTGTCCCCCCGCCCCGCCCCCGCTACCTCGGGCGCTTGGTCTGGCCCCGGCCCCGCCCCGGCTTGCCCTGCTGTCCGCCTTCGGCGGAGGCGGAGGCGTCGGCGGAGGCGTCGGCGGACACGGTGGACGAGGGGGCGGCCGTCCCCGAGCCGTCCCCGGACGGAGCAGTCGTCGGGCCCGGGTCCGCGGCCGTCGGGGAAACGGCGGGTTCCGTGCCGCCGGTCCCGTCTCCGCCCGCCTTCCGCCCGGCCGCGCCGGTGGAGTCCGGAGAGCCGGCCGGGTCCTGGGCGCCGTAGGTACCGCCGGGCCCGTCGGTCGGGTCTGCCTGGATCAGCGCGGGCGGCCCGTCGTTCCCGCCGCCGCGGGGGCCCCCGGTTCCGCCGTCGTCACCGGCGCCCGCGGCGAACAGCACGGCGCCGACCCCGAGGATCGCGACGCCGCCCGCGGCGAGCAGCCGGACCGCTCCGCGGCCTCGGCTCGCGGGGGCATGACGGCGACGATCGGGTCGGGGTGCGGCGGCTCCGGAAAGCGGGTGGCTCATGAGCCCGGATTGTAGGGAGCACGACACTTTCGTGCGACGCGGGTCACACCGGCCCGCGCGGGCCGGGCGCCCGGCAGCCACGAGGAGAGACCCCCGGGGCGAGCGCCCCGGTGTCCGACGTGTGTCCGACGTGTCCCAAAACACGAAGCGTCCCGGCCGCCCCGGCCGTAAGCTCTCGTCATGCAGGTGATCCAGTCCACGAAGCTCGCCAACGTCTGTTACGAAATCCGGGGTCCGGTGCTCGAAGAGGCGATGCGGCTTGAGGCTGCGGGTCATCGCATCCTCAAGCTCAACACGGGAAACCCGGCCGCCTTCGGCTTCGAGTGCCCGCCCGCCATCCTCGAGGACGTGCTGCGCAACCTCTCCGAGGCGCACGGCTACGGCGACGCGAAGGGGCTGCTCTCGGCCCGCCGCGCGGTGATGAGCCACTACGAGACCAAGGGCATCCCGCTCTCCGTCGAGGACATCTACCTGGGCAACGGCGTCTCGGAGCTGATCCAGATGTCGATGCAGGCGCTGCTCGACGACGGTGACGAGGTCCTCGTCCCGGCCCCGGACTACCCGCTGTGGACGGCGTCGGTCTCGCTCGCGGGGGGTACGGCCGTGCACTACCGCTGTGACGAGCAGGCGGACTGGATGCCGGACCTGGCGGACATCGAGCGGAAGATCACCGATCGCACGAAGGCGATCGTGATCATCAACCCGAACAATCCGACGGGTGCCGTCTACGACGACGAGATGCTCCGCTCCCTCACGGAGATCGCCCGCCGCCACAACCTGGTCATCTGCTCGGACGAGATCTACGACAAGATCCTCTACGACGGCGCCACGCACACCCCCACCGCCGCCATCGCCCCCGACCTGCTCGTCCTGACCTTCAACGGGATGAGCAAGAACTACCGGGTGGCCGGCTTCCGCTCGGGCTGGCTGGCGGTCTGCGGACCGAAGCACCACGCGACCTCGTACATCGAGGGCCTCACGATCCTCGCCAACATGCGCCTCTGCGCGAACATGCCGGCGCAGCACGCGGTGGCCGCCGCGCTCCAGGGCCGGCAGTCGATCGAGGACCTCGTCCTGCCGGGCGGGCGGCTGCTGGAGCAGCGGGACACGGCGTACGAGCTGCTGACGCAGATCCCGGGTGTGACGTGCGTGAAGCCGAAGGGGGCGCTGTACCTGTTCCCGCGGCTCGACCCGAACGTCTACAAGATCAAGGACGACCGGCAGATGGTCCTGGACCTGCTGCGGGCCGAGAAGATCATGGTGGTGCACGGGACGGGCTTCAACTGGCACGAGCCCGATCACTTCCGGATCGTCACGCTGCCGGCGGCGGCGGACCTGGCGGACGCGGTGACCCGGATCGGCCGCTTCCTGGACGGCTACAGCCAGCCCTAGCGCCCCGCTGCGAGACCCCGCTCAACTTTAGACTGAATCTAAGCTAGGATGGCCCCAGAGCACTAGGAGGCCGTCCCATGTACGAACCGATCCGCACCAAGTCGGTCCACCGGATGGCCGACGACGCCCACGCCGCCTATCCGCACCGCTCCCGCGAGGAGGAGCTGGACATCCAGCTCGCCGGACACCTCTCCGCCCTGCTCGCCGTCACCGACGAGCTCGGCGACACCGAGGCCGGCGACGTGATCGCCCGGCAGGTGGCCCGGCTGCGCGGCGCACCGCCCGCGCGGCACGCGGGTCTGAGCGGCTCGTCCGCGCCGGACCTGCACCGCAGGGCCCACGCCCTCGCGGGCCGCGCCCTGGTCGTCGCCGCCTCCCGGGCCGACACGGCCGCCGCGATCCTCGCCGCGGAGCGCATGGACGCGCACACCGCGGCGCTGGCCGGGGAACCCACCCTGGCCGCGGCCGGCACCCCCTGACGGCCCCGGTCCGCGCGCCACGAACCGCGCGGACCGGGCGCCACCCACCGGGGATACGGCACCCCCGGCTCCGGTTCGGTACCGGGATCGCTCCTTCACCGCTCGTACACCCAACTCCCCCTGGAATGTGGGTTTCCGTGAGCACGCTGCCCACGTGAGACGCATCCTGGGAATCATCCTGGCCGTCCTTCTCCTCGGCGGCGTGGCCGCCGTCCTCCTGATGGGCGGCGACAAGGGCACGGGCACGGCAACGAAGACCGTGCGAGGAGTCATCGGGTCGGAGAAGGCGGAGTTCTTCACCGACCCTCAGGTGGTGAAGGCCCTCGCCGCGAAGGGCTTCACCGTGGGTACCGAGACCTCCGGGTCCTGGGACATGGAGGAACTGCCCCTCGACGGTTACGACTTCGCCTTTCCGTCCTCCAAGGCACCGGCCGACGGGCTGCGCGCGAAGGCCGCGGACAAGACCAGGGCGACGACCGCCCCGCTGCGGCCCTTCTACTCGCCGCTCGTCGTCGTCGCGCACAGCGCCGCCGCCCGGGTCCTCGCCGGGAACGGCCTGGCGACCCTCGGACCGCGCGGCACCAGCGGCACCCTGAAGATGGACGCCTATCTCGCGGCGGCCCGCGCCGACCGGACCTGGCAGCAGCTCAAGGGCTCCGCCGGGCACACCGAGCTGAGCGGCACCCTCTTCATCACCTCCACCGATCCGGTCGCCTCCAACTCGGGCGCCCTCTACCTCGCCGCCGCGAGCTACGTCGCCGACGGCGGCCGGGTCGCGGGCGACAAGGCGGCCGTCGACCGCACCGCCCCGCTCCTGCGCAAACTCGTCCAGGTGCAGGGCGCCCAGCAGTCCGGTTCGGACGCCCCCTTCCGGGACTTCATCAGCGGCGTCGGCAACCCGCTCGTCCTGGTGTACGAGTCCCAGATCGCCGCCCAGCTCCTTGCCGGCCGCCCGATGGGCGACCTCGTCGTCCTCTACCCGGACACCACGGTCAGCAGCGACCACACCCTCGTCCCGCTCACCGAGAACGGCCGGGCGCTCGGCGAAGTCCTCTCCACCGACCCCGAGTTGCGCAAGCTCGCGGTCCGCCACGGCTTCCGGCCGCAGGGCGCGGCGAGCGAGTTCACCACCGCGACCCAGGGCCACACCGCCTACCTCAACCAGACGCTGACCGGAGTCCGCCAGGCGCCCGTGCCCACCAGCAAGGTGCTGCACGAGATGGCCCTGCGGGCCCGCGACCAGGGGGACACCGCATGACCACGCCCGAGGATCCGAGACGAACGATGGCCCTGACACCTCCCGAGCACGACACCCCGCTGGTCCTCACCCCGCCCGAGCCCGTACCGCCGGTCCGCGCCGAGCAGGCCTCCGGCCTGGTGCCGATCGACGAGGCGACCCGTACGGAGCTGTCCCGGCGGGCCGCCGAGTACGTCGGCTCGATCGAGGGACTCGACCCGCGCTCCCCCGAGTTCGCCGGCCGCATCGGCGAGATCGCGGGACTCGGCGCGGGCGAGATGCGCTCCGCCGCTCAGCAGTCGAACCGCATGCTCGACCGAACGATTCGCTCGCTCGACTCCGGAGCCGGCGGCGACGCCCAGTCCCGGGTCGGCTCGTCCCTCGTCGAACTCCGGCGCACGATCACGGACCTGGACCCCCGGGACACCCCCGGCAAGGGCATCAAGGGGCTGCTCTCGAAGCTCCCCGGCGGCAACAAGCTCCGTGACCATGTCGCCAAGTACGCCTCCTCGCAGGCCACGCTGAACCGGATCGTCGGCTCCCTGCGCGGCGGCCAGGACGAACTGCGCCGCGACAACGCCGCGTTGCAGACGGAGCGGGCCCGGCTCTGGGAGACGATGGGCAAGCTCCAGGAGTACGCGGTGCTCACCGACGCGCTCGACGCGGCCGTGGAGCAGCGCATCGCCACCACAGCCGACCCTGCCCAGGCGGACGCGCTGCGCGCGGACGTCCTCTTCCCGGTCCGCCAGAAGCACCAGGACCTGCTGACCCAACTCGCTGTCTGCGCCCAGGGATACCTGGCGATGGACGTGGTCCGCCGGAACAACGACGAACTGATCAAGGGCGTGGACCGGGCGGCGACGACGACCGTGTCGGCGCTGCGGATCGCGGTGATGCTGGCCTCGGCCCTCGAGAACCAGCGGAAGGTCACCGAGCAGGTGAACGTGCTGCGCTCGACGACCGAGGACCTGATCCGCGGCAACGCCGAGATGCTCGCCACCCAGGCCGGCGAGATCCAGCGGATCGCGGCGGACCCGGCGGTGGGCGCGGAGACGCTCCGCACGGCGTTCCAGCAGATCTACCGGACGCTCGACGCCATCGACACGTACAAGGTGCAGGCGACGGAGTCGATGGCGGCGACGGTCGAGTCGCTGACCGCCGAACTCCAGGAGGCGAGTGCCCACTTGGCCCGCAGCCGTCGCACCGGCGCACTGGAGGGTGGCGGCCTCGCATGACGACCCGCACGCTCCGCACCCCCCGCACTCGCTCCCGCACCCGGCTCCTGGCCGGTCTCGCCCTCACCCTGCTGCTCACCGCCACCGGCGGCGCCTGCTCCACCGACCGCACCACCGACGGCACGGGCGGCGACCCCGACCGGAAGGGCATGACATTCGCGCCGGGCGTGCTCCGCGTCCTCGCCTCCTCCGAGCTCGCCGACATGGAGCCCGTCCTCGACACGGCCCGCCGCGCCACCGGCGTGACCGTCAAGCCCACGTACGTCGGGACCCTCGACGCCGTCGAGCAGATCGCCTCCGGGAAGGCCGACAAGGAGTACGACGCGATCTGGCTCTCCTCCAACGACTACCTCCGGCTCCGCCCGGACACGGCTCGCCGGATCACGGGCGAGACCCTGATCATGGCCTCCCCGGTCGCCATCGGCGTCCGGCCCGCCGCCCTCTCCCGGCTCGGCTGGGACCCGGCGAAGGTCACCTGGCCGCAGGTGCACCGAGCCGTCGCCGACGGCAAGCTGACGTACGGCATGACGGACCCGAAGCGCTCCAACTCCGGTTTCTCCGCGCTGGTCTCGGTCGCTTCCGGGCTCTCCGGCGCCCAGTCGGCGCTCACCGAGAAGGACGTCACGAAGGCCACCCCGAAGCTCAAGGAGTTCTTCGCCGGCCAGAAGCTGACCTCGGGCTCCTCCGGCTGGCTCGCCAGCGCCTACGCCCGCCGCACCGACGTCGACGCGCTCGTCAACTACGAGTCGGTGCTGCTGTCCTCGTTCCAGTCCGGTGAGCTGACGGTGATCCGGCCGACCGACGGCGTCGTCACCGCCGACTACCCGCTCACCCTGCTCACCTCCGCCCACCCCGAGGCGAAGGACGCGGCGCGGCGCCTCTCCGACTACCTCCGCGATCCGGCCACGCAGGACCGGATCACCCGGGCGACCATGCGCCGCCCCGTCGTCCCCGGAGTCGCCCCGGCCGCGGGCCTCGACCAGGACCCCCGGCGCGAGCTGCCGTTCCCCGGCAGCCGGAAGGTGGCGGACGGGCTGCTCGACGCGTACGACAACACCCTGCGCAGGCCCTCCCGCACGGTGTACGTGCTCGACACCTCGGGCTCGATGAGCGGTGAGCGGCTCGAACGGCTCAAGGCGGCCCTGACCGAGCTGACCGGCGACTTCCGGGACCGGGAGGAGGTCACCCTGATGCCCTTCGGTTCCCAGGTGAAGCAGGGCGAGGTCCGTACGCACACGGTCGACCCGGCCGCGCCGCAGAAGACGCTCGACGCGATCAGGGCCGACGCGCGGAAGCTCTCGGCCTCCGGTGGCACCGCGATCTACAGCAGCGTCCAGGAGGCGTACCGCTTCCTCGGGCAGTCACCCGGCGACACCTTCACCTCGGTCGTCCTCATGACGGACGGGGAGAACACCGACGGCGACCCGGCCACCGCGTTCGACAGCTTCTACGACTCCCTGCCCGCCGCCCAGAAGCGCACCCCGGTCTTCCCGATCCTCTTCGGGGACTCCGACCGAGGCGAACTCGACCACATCGCGAACGTCACCGGCGGCAAGCTCTTCGACGCCCGGAAGGGCTCTCTGGACGGCGCCTTCGAGGAGATCCGTGGCTACCAGTGACAGACCCGGGAACGCCGTGCTCCGGTACGCCGAGTCCCGGAAGAACCTCATCGGCTCCGTCTGCGGTCTGGCCGGTGTCGGCATCGCCCTCACCGGGGCGGCGGGCGCCCTCTGGCCCCTGGTGGTCGGCGGACTGTACGCGGCGGGGGCGCTGATCGCCCCGCCCGACCGGCCGGCGACCCCGGAGTTCGCCGAGGAGGGGGACCGACTGGACGGGCTGCGGGCCGACTTCGCGCGGCTGCGCGCGTACCTGGCGAAGGCGGAGCTGCCGCCCGCCGCGCGCGAGCGGCTCACGGCCCTCGACACCCTCGTCGAGGCCCTGCTCACGCCGGGCTGGGTGACCGACCCGGAGCATCTGCACGTGATCGCGCGCACGGTCCGCCAGGACGTCCCGGAGGCTGTCGACACCTTCGTACGGACGCGGTGGTGGGCGCGGTTCGCCGCAGGGGCGGAACAGCCGGAGCACCACCTCGAACGCCAACTGGCCGCGCTCCACGAGGAGGCGAAGCGGATCGCCTCCGACCTCCACGAGGCGGAGGAGATCCGCCAGCGGATCCACACCGAGTACGTGGAAGGGCGCGGCGACTGATCGGTTAAGTTCCGCGCATGACGTTTTCTGATCGCACCGCGTCCCGCCGTACCGTCCTGACCGCCCTGGCCGCCGCGGCCACGGCGGGAGGCCCGCTCCTGTCCCAGCTCGCCACCGCGGCCCCGGCCTTCGCCGCCACGGCCGAGGACCCGATCGAATACCCCTCGAACACCGCCCTCTACAAGGACACGAACCTGGTCGAGGGCACCTCGTACAGCCGTCGTTACCGCCGCCATCAGCAGTTCGACCTCAAGATGAGCGAGAAGTTCGACTTCCCGCGCACCGCGATCCTCGCGCTGCACGGCGGTGGCATCGAGATCGGCACGAGCGAGCTGTGTCTGGGCATCGCCGGTTACAGCCCGAGCGACTCGGCGGGCGCCCCGATCCTGCCGACCGTGCACGACTACTTCATGTTCGAGGGCCTGCTCTCCTCCGGCAACCGCGCCCTGCACGTCACCTCGAAGAACTGCGACGACCACGTCGCCCTGTCGACCGCGGCGAGCCACCTCAACGTGTTGTCCCTGCACGGCTGCCAGTTCGACCAGCTGAAGCTGCCCACGTCCACCTACCCGCCCACCGGAAACCGGAGCGTCGCCGTCGTCGGTGGTCTCAACCCCGCCTTCCGCACGGCCCTGGTGACGGAGATCAACAACGCCGGCTTCCAGGCGGTCGACGCCTACGACTCCCGGTACTCCGCCACGCTCGGCGAGTTCAACGGCAGCCACGTCACCAACCCGTGCAACCGCACGATGCTCGCCAAGGGCGCCCAGCTGGAGCTGACCACGGAGCTGCGCGAGAGCCTCTTCGGCGACTCGTCCTCCCGTTCCGCCCGCGCGGCCACCTGGAACCAGTCGGAGGGCCGTTTCGAGAGCTTCCGCGACGCCTGCCGCAGGGCGATCGCGACCGTCGAGACCGACCAGCCCATCCTGTAGCGGCCGGCCCCTTCTGTAGCGACCGGCCCCGGACATGCGCCGGCCCCCGGAGCCTGAGGGGGCTCCGGGGGCCGGTTGCGTCGTGGTGGGCCGTCGTGACCCCACTGGTCAGGGCGGTATCTCGGGGCAACCCACCACGAGTCTGCGGTGCGGGATCAGCCCAGGCGCTGGACCAGCGCGTGGTACTCGTCCCACAGCTCCTTCGGCGTGTGGTCGCCGAAGGTGTTGAGGTGGTCGGGGACGAGGGCGGCTTCCTCGCGCCACACGTCACGGTCGACCTTGAGGAGGAACTCCAGGTCCTCGGCCGGCAGGTCGAGGCCCTCGGTGTCCAGGGACTCCGCGGTCGGCAGGATGCCGATCGGGGTCTCGACGCCCTCGGCCTTGCCCTCCAGGCGCTCGACGATCCACTTGAGGACGCGGCTGTTCTCGCCGAAGCCGGGCCAGACGAACTTGCCGGCGTCGTTCTTGCGGAACCAGTTCACGTAGTAGATCTTCGGCAGCTTCGCCGGGTCGGCATCGGCACCCACCTTGACCCAGTGGGCCATGTAGTCGCCCATGTTGTAGCCGCAGAACGGCAGCATGGCGAAGGGGTCGCGGCGCAGCTCGCCGACCTTGCCCTCGGCGGCGGCGGTCTTCTCGGAGGCGACGTTCGCGCCGAGGAAGACGCCGTGGTTCCAGTCGAAGGACTCGGTGACCAGCGGCACGGCGGAGGCGCGGCGGCCACCGAAGAGGATCGCCGAGATCGGGACGCCCTTGGTGTCCTCCCACTCGGGGGCGATCGTCGGGCACTGCCCGGCCGGGACGGTGAAGCGGGCGTTCGGGTGGGCGGCCGGCGTCTCGGACTCCGGCGTCCAGTCGTTGCCCTTCCAGTCCGTGAGGTGCGCGGGGGCCGTCTCGGTCATCCCCTCCCACCACACGTCGTTGTCGTCGGTGAGGGCGACGTTGGTGAAGACGGAGTTGCCCCAGAGGGTCTTCATGGCGTTGGCGTTGGTGTGCTCGCCGGTGCCGGGCGCGACGCCGAAGAAGCCGGCCTCGGGGTTGATCGCGTAGAGACGACCGTCCTCGCCGAAGCGCATCCAGGCGATGTCGTCGCCGATGGTCTCGACGGTCCAGCCGGAGATCGTGGGCTCCAGCATGGCCAGGTTCGTCTTGCCGCAGGCCGACGGGAACGCGGCGGCGACGTACTTCGAGTCGCCGTCCGGCGGGGTCAGCTTGAGGATCAGCATGTGCTCGGCGAGCCAGCCCTCGTCACGGGCCATGACGGAGGCGATGCGGAGCGCGTAGCACTTCTTGCCGAGCAGGGCGTTGCCGCCGTAGCCCGAGCCGTACGACCAGATCTCGCGGCTCTCGGGGAAGTGCGAGATGTACTTGGTGGAGTTGCAGGGCCACGGCACGTCCTCCTGGCCCTCCTCCAGGGGGGCGCCGAGGGTGTGGACGGCCTTGACGAAGAATCCGTCGGTGCCGAGCTCGTCGAGGACGGCCTGCCCCATGCGGGTCATGGTGCGCATGGAGACGGCGACGTACGCCGAGTCGGTGATCTCGACGCCGATGGCGGAGAGCGGGGAGCCGACCGGGCCCATGCAGAAGGGCACGACGTACATGGTGCGGCCACGCATCGACCCGCGGAAGATGCCGTCGGAGCCCGCGAAGAGCTCCTTCATCTCGGCCGGGGCCTTCCAGTGGTTGGTCGGGCCCGCGTCCTCCTCCTTCTCGGAGCAGATGAAGGTCCGGTCCTCGACGCGCGCGACGTCGGTCGGGTCGGAGGCGGCGTAGTACGAGTTCGGACGCTTCACCGGGTCGAGCTTGGTGAAGGTTCCCTTGGCGACGAGCTCCTCGCACAGGCGCTCGTACTCGGCCTCGGAACCGTCGCACCAGACGATGCTGTCCGGCTGGGTGATCTCCGCGATCTCGTTCACCCAGGAGACGAGCTCCTGGTGCTGGGTCGGAAGGGTCTGGGGAGCCGCGTTGTCGCGCGCCACGATTGCTCCTTGTAGAGGGGTTTTTTGGTGTGTGCCCCGTGGGGGCCGCGACCCGGATGCTTCGTAGCTGCTCATCCGGTGCCGACCGCACTCATTTGATCATCCGACGGATCCGCCCATATGTCCAGGGGCACGCACACGTGAGCATCGCCACTCATATCCACGACCTACGGGCCCGTAGGTACGATTCCGTTCCATGACTGCAGCAACGCCGGAAGCGACCCCGATCGAGCCGGATCCGCTCGGGCAGGCCCCGTCGCTCCCGCTGAAGCCCCGGCTCAGAGGATGGCTGCACGCGGGCATGTTCCCCGCCGTGATCGTCGCCGGCCTGGTCCTCGTCGCCCTCTCCGACTCGCCCCGCGCCCGCATCGCCTGCGGGATCTACGTCCTCACCGCCTGCCTGCTCTTCGGCATCAGCGCGCTGTACCACCGCGGCAACTGGGGACCGCGCGGCGAGGCCGTACTCCGGCGCCTCGACCACGCCAACATCTTCCTGATCATCGCGGGCACCTACACCCCGCTCACCCTGCTGCTGCTCCCCGACTCCACCGGCCGCCCGCTCATGTGGGCGGTCTGGGCGGCGGCCATCGCCGGCATCGCCTTCCGGGTCTTCTGGGTCGGCGCCCCGCGCTGGCTGTACACGCCCTGCTACATCGCGATGGGCTGGGCCGCCGTCTTCTTCCTGCCCGACTTCATGCGCGCGGGCGGCATCGCCGTCCTCGTCCTCGTCATCGTCGGCGGACTGCTCTACAGCGCGGGCGGCGTCATCTACGGCATCAAGCGCCCGAACCCCTCGCCCCGCTGGTTCGGCTTCCACGAGGTCTTCCACTCGCTGACGCTGGCCGCCTTCATCGTCCACTACGTCGGCATCTCCCTGGTGGCCTACCAGCACGCCTGACCGGACACCGGGAAGGCACACGGGAACGGCCGGCTCCCTCACGGGCCGGCCGGCGGCCCTCCCAGTGCCTTCCTGACCACCCGCGCCGACTCGGGATTGTCGGCGCACCCCCACACCCCGTGCGGGCAGTAGTCGGTGACCGTCTGGTAGACGGGCCGGTGGGCCGCGAACCAGTCCAGCATCCCCCGGACGTACGCCGGGTTGTCGCCGTTCCGGAAGAGCCCCCACTCCGGGTACGAGACCGGCTTGCCGTGCGCCGCCGCGAACCGCACGTGATGTTCGAGCCCGTACTCCTCGGCCACCTGGTCCTCGAAGGAGAGCCCCGCGGGCTGGTCGTACGCGTCCATCCCGATGATGTCGACGACGTCGTCCCCCGGGTAGCAGCGCGGCCATTCCACGGCGTCCCGCCCCCGGCTCGGGGTGAAGTCGAGGCGGAACCGCTGCCCCGCCACCCCCCGCAGCACCTCGACGACCCGGCGCCAGTACGCCTTCCAGGCCGCCGGGTCCGGCCCGCAGCGATGGCTGTACGTGGTGCCGTTCATCTCCCAGCCGAGCACCAGGACCGCGTCCCCGAGCCCGTGCTCCACCAGCCGCTCCCCCAGCGTCCGGAAGTGCCCGTCGAAGGCTCCGGCCGCACCGCTCCGCAGCCCCGTCCGCACCTCGGCGTCCGGCAGCCCCGCCTCACTGCGGTCCATCATCGGCACGTTGAGCACGAAAAGACGCCCCGGCCGCGCCTCCTTCCAGCGCGCCCAGGGCTCGAAGAGCGCCGGATGGCCCTCGATGTTGGACCAGCGGTCGCCCGGCAGATAGGTGTGCCCGACGGTCAGCGACCCGCCGCCGAGCCAGGCCTGCGCCTGGGCGATCCTGCGTACCCCGGCCTCGTCGGAGCCGGTGAAGAACCCGGACGGCACCCCGGGCAGCGGCGCCGGATCCGGCTCGGGCGCCGCCCTGCTCGCGGTGTGCCGGTCGCCGGGCGCGATCCGGTCGTAGGACAGCAGGAGTACGAGAACGGCCGCGAGCAGCACGACGAGTGCGGCCCGCGGCCCGGGAAGGAGACGGCTCACGTCAGCTCGTCCAGAATTCCCACCATCGGGTCAGGATCAGCATCCCGATGATCCCGATGTGCAGGACGGGCAGGGCGAAGGTGAACTCGCCGAGGAAGGTCCGCACGCCCGCCGGGGCGGGGATCACCCCGTGCCGGACGTTGTGCGCGGTGACGTACCAGAACATGACGATGGTGGCGACCCAGGCCAGGCAGCACCACAGACAGAGCGAGTTGATCTCGTACAGCGACTGGTACATCAGCCAGGTGCAGAAGCCGACGCCGAAGAGCATGCCGGCGTTGAGGCCGAGCCAGAGCCAGCCCCGGTAGCGGGCCCCGGCGAGGAGACCGGCACCGAGGGCGACGACGACGGCGTACGTGACGAGCCCGAGCATCGGGTTGGGGAAGCCGAAGACCCCCGCCTGCTCGCTCTTCATGATGTTGCCGCAGGACACGACCGGGTTGAGGCTGCACCCGGGCTGGAAGCCGGGGTCCTCAAGGAGCTTGAACTTGTCGATCGTGATCACCCAGCCGGACAGCACGCCCGCCGCCCCGGTGATCATCAGCATCCAGGCGAGGGCCCGGCTCCCACCGATGGCCCCCGCGGTCCCCCGCGCGGACTCCTCCCGCTCCTGCCGCTGCTCCGGCACCCCGCCCCGTACGTTCACCGTCGCCATGACGCGACCCCTTCCCGCTCAGCCCTGCAAACGCCGGACGGGCATCAGGACGTGGGCGCTGTCCTTGAGCATCTCCTCGTCGGACACGAAGGCCCGCAGCCGCGCCTCGTCGACCGGCTGCCCGGGGACCGCCTCGGGCCAGGGCCGTACGGAGCAGATCAGGTAGACCTGGCCGCGCTCGCGGGCCGCCTCCTGCCACTCCTCGGGCACCGGGCACTGCACCTTCAGGAACGGCAGGTTGAGGACGGCGGAGCCGCCCTCGACGAGCAGCGAGGCGGTGATCCCGGCGTCCTTGTCCAGGTCGAAGAGCCGGTCGCCGACGGAGAGGCCCATGGTCTCCAGGGCGGTCCGCATGGCCTGCTGACCGGCCTCCGGGCCGTCCCGGCCGTCGCCGAGCGAATACGCCATGAGAAACGGCGTACCGGCCGAATCGGCGGAGGGCTCGCTGGACCACGGGATCACCGTGAGAGTTCCCAGCGGAGAGGCGCTGCGCGCCGAGGAAACGACGTTGGAAGTGGTCATGAATCGGATGCTAGTGCTCCAACCACCCTTTCCCCGCGCCGTTTTCACTCGAACGGCCGACATTCACGCCGCTGGCATTTCCGGCGCAACGAACCCGGGTTTTCATCGTTGTGCCCTGAGGGCTCCCCCGACCCGAGGAGATCACTCATGATCGTCCCGCGCCGCGTCGCACTGCGGTCCCTCTTCGCGCTGGCCGTCACCGCTTTCACGGGGGGCGCCCTCGGCCGCATCACGACCCGCCCACCCGCCGGAGCGCCCGCGGAGAACGCGGGCGACCCGCACGCCTTCGACGAGATGTACGGGGGCCGACGCATCCGGGGCTTCTCCGGCCCCGAGGGCGAGCCGGTGGCCCTCGTCGACGGCCGGCCGCTGCATCTGATGCGCTGCGCCGACGGCGGTTACGTCACCCCGATCGACCACTACGAGTCCTGCCCGACGCCGCTGGCGGCCGTCCGCGCGGCCGTGGACGAGCTGGGCACCGCCCGGCTCTCCCCGCTCGCCGCCGCCCACGGCGTCCACACCGACCCGACGGGAGGGAGCCCGCGTGGTGTACACGCGTAAGAACCAGCGCGATCTGACCGGCGCCGAGCGCCGGAAGTTCGTCGCGGCCGTCCTGGAGCTCAAGCGTACGGGAGAGTACGACCGCTTCGTCCGCACCCACATCGACCACTACACGGCCGATGGGGAGGGCCGGCTCCGGGTCGCCCACATGACGCCCAGCTTCCTGCCCTGGCACCGCAAGTTCCTGCTGGAGTTCGAGACGGCCCTGCGGCGGATCGACCCGACGGTCTCCGTCCCGTACTGGGACTGGACCCGCGACAACAGTCCGGCGTCCTCGCTCTGGGGCGAGGACTTCCTCGGCGGCAACGGCCGCCGGTCCGACCTCCAGGTGATGACCGGCCCCTTCGCGCACTCCGCCGGACGCTGGGCGATCACCCAGTCGATGACCGAGGAACGATTTCTGACCAGGGACTTCGGCCGGCCCCGCGACCCGATCACGCTGCCGACGCAGGCCCAGCTGGACGAGGTGATGCGGGAACGGGTGTACGACGTGACGCCGTGGAACTCGACGAGCGCATCCGGCTTCCGCAACCGCCTGGAGGGCTGGGCGCCGGGCAGGGGCAACGAGCGGTTCCGCATCCACAACCGGGTGCACCGCTGGGTCGGCGGTCTGATGCTCGGCGGCGGCTCCGTGAACGACCCGGTGTTCTGGCTGCACCACTCCTTCGTCGACCTGGTCTGGTCGCGCTGGCAGCAGCGCAACCCGGGGGCCGCGTACCTCCCCGCGGAGCCGCCGCCGCTCGGGGACGCGCAGTACCGCAAGGTCGTCGCCCGGCACGAGCCGATGGCGCCCTGGGGAGTGACACCGGCGTCGATGTTCGACCACAGCCGGATCTACCGGTACGCCTGAGGGGCCCGGCGGCGGCCCCTTACCCCGTACACACGTGTCCCCCCGATCCGGCCGGATCGGGGGGACACGGTCGTTACGGGGGCTCAGCCGCCGTAGCCGCCGTCACCGTGGCCGTTGCCGTTGCCGTTGCCGTCGGCGTTGACGCAGGCGTTGCCGAACGCCGGGTTCAGCAGACCGATGACGCTGACGGTGTTGCCGCAGAGGTTGACCGGGACGTGGACCGGGACCTGGACGACGTTGCCGGAGGCGACACCGGGCGAGTGGGCGGCGACGGCCTCGGCGCCCGAGTCGGCGACGGCCAGGCCGGCTCCGCTGAGGGCAACGGCACCCGTGCCGGCGAGAACAGCGGCAGCCTTCGCGATGCGAGACATCAAGAACTCCTTGGACGTGGAAAGCGACCGCAGGAATCACGGCCGTCATTCCCGTTCAACGTCGTACCACGGGCCGGGTCACGGCCGTTGGGCCGAAAGAGAAGAAGGAAAACCGAAAAAATGGCCCGCGGGCCGAAAACCGTCCGCCGCCGGATACAGCGGGACGGTCTCGGTCCGCGGGCCGCGGCCATGCGACGAGCCTCCTCTTGCAACGAACGAGAGCCCTTCCGGTGGCGGGGAAGAATCGTGTCTTCACCCGCAGGGCCGTCATTCGCACAAAAGAACGGAGGGATCTCCGAGGGATATCGGAGGGAGATCAGCCCCCGCTCGGCGCCAGACCCAGCTGGGGATCGAGGGCTCCGCTGAGCATCGGGGTGAGGAGGCCGACCTGAGGCTCGGCCAGCTCTGGAAGTCCGGCGAGCCCGTTGCCGCGCGGGGCCTCCACCGGGTTGCCGAGGACGGCGCCGGGGGTGGCCGCCTTCACCTCCGAGTGCGGGCTGCTGAGAAGCGCGCGGCCGGGCTCACTGCCCTTGAGGAGCTCCGGCAGCGGGGCGTCGACGACGGTCTCCGGCAGGGTGCCCGCCAGCGGCACGCTGGGCAGCGTGGCGTCCGGCAGCGCGCCGAGGCCCTTCTGGAAGCCGGTGGGCGCGCCGGGCATCGGGACGGGTACACCGGTGGCCACCGTGGGGGCGTCCATCGGGAGCACCGGCTCGAGCCCCTGGAGGGGGACGATCACCGGCGCCTCGACGGCCGCCGCCGGGGCGGCCAGGGCGGCGGAGGCGAATGCGGTCATGAGGAGTCCCATGCCGGCGTGAGAGCGCAGAGTCATGTTCTGACAACGAGACCTTCGGGGGAACGTCGCCGGAACTCCCCCATGTGCAGCAACGGGCGGGGCCCTCACCGGTGAAGGTGAGGGCCCCGGTTGACGCTCGGCCGGTGTCCGGCGTCAGTGGCGGCGGGCGACCCGGCCACCGCGGAGGTACACGACGGTGCCGCCGATGATCAGTGCGGCACTGATCGCGGCCGCGCCCATGAGCGCGTGCTCGCTACCCGTGTCGGGGAGCTCGGGCGGGGTGGTGGGAGGCGTGGTCGGCGGGTGCGTCGGCTCCTCGCAACCGGGCTCCGGCTCCTCACCCGGCTTGGGCTCCTCACAGTCACCCGGCTCGGTCGGGTGAGTCGGCGGAGTCGTGGGAGGAGTCGTGGGGGGAGTGGTCGGGGGGTACGTCGGAGGCGTCGTCGTGGGAGGAGTCGTGGGAGGAGTGGTCGGCGGGTACGTCGGAGGCGTCGTCGGCGGCTTCGTGGGAGGAGTCGTCGGCGGAGTCGTCGGCGGCTTCGTGGGAGGAGTCGTCGGCGGCTTCGTGGGAGGAGTCGTCGGCGGAGTCGTCGGAGGGTACGTCGGCGGCGTCGTCGGCGGCTTCGTGGGAGGAGTCGTCGGCGGGTGTGTGGGAGGCGTGGTCGGCGGGTACGTGGGGGGCTTCGTGGGTTCACCCGGATGGGTCGGCTCGCCGGGGTGCGTGGGTTCACCCGGCTCGTCGCCGTAGCCGCCGGGACCCTCCGCCTGGGCGCAGAGGTCACCGACGGCCGCGGCGACGAAACCGCCGAGATCCATGCTCTTTCCGCAGACGTCCGCAGGCAGCGGGGCCTGGACATGACCGGCATGGCCGGGGCCCGGCCCGTCGCCCGTACCGGCGTGGGAGTTCGCGGCCAGGGCGAATCCGCCGCTCAGCGACAAGATGCCGGTCGCTGCCGCCGCGGTGAGTACTTTCCTGCTGATGATGGACCGCATACCGCTCTTCCTCTGGAGAAAGGGAGAGACCGGCGAGGATCCCCCCTCGCTCCGACCGGCCTGATCCACGCCGACGTTCGCGTGGGACTGGCCAGAGGGTATGGGTCGGCGAACCCCCCGCAACGGGGGCCACACGGCAGCCGATCAGAAAATCATTCGATCAGCCGACCGTGGGGAGCGACGGCGCGCGGACCGCCGCAAATGCCCGCGAAGGCAGGGTCACTGATGTGACGTCAGCCAGGGACTGACCGACAGTCAGCCACCGACCGGCAGGCCACCGGGGACCGGCAGGCCACCCAGCAGCGGGGCGCCCTTGGTGGTGTCGTTCAGCTGGGTCGCGGTGTCCGTGACGGTCTTGACCGGGGAGCCGTCCGTGGTGCTGCTCAGCACATCCGACTTCAGCCCATTGGCGGCGATCGCTTCGAGGCCACCGTTCAGGCTGGTGGGGGTCAGCGCCTCCGTGGCCATGGCGGGCGCGGCAGCGCCAAGGGCCATCAGCGAACCGGCGACAACCGCGGCGACCTTGGTGGGCTTCATGGGGTGAATCCTTCCCTTGTGCTTTCAAGTCACGTACTACACAGGCTTCTTGGCCGAATCCTGCGCACTTTGTTCTGCTTCTGTAACGAACGGCGTGCCGCACGGAAACTCCGGGAGGAAGGATTTCTCGACACTGCACCCGATCGATGCGGACCGGTGCTATTTGCCGATCGCACACCGCCGCACACGCCTGCGCCGGCCCGGCGGGATGCCGGGCCGGCACAGAGGCCTGCGCGTGACTACCGGACCGGCAGCGGGGGCTTGACCGGCAGCTCGGGCGCGTCGACCGGCGGCTTCACCGGCAGCTCGGGCGCGGTGACCGGGAGCGTGGGCAGCGCGGGCAGTCCGGCCAGGTCGGGGGCGGGCAGGCCGCTGCCGAGGAGCGTGGCGACGGCCAAGTTGACCAGCGAGGTCAGGGTCGCCGTGACCTGCGGTACGACTCCGCCGGCGTCGCCGGAGGTGACCGCGGCGAGCAGGCCGGCGACCGCCTTCTCGATCGAGGCGAGCGCGTCGTCGACGACGTCCGCCGGGGCGGCCGCCTTCCCGGCCCACGCGGCCTTCGCATCGGCCGCGACGGGCAGGGTCACGGGCTGCTTCACGGGCAGGGCCGGGGCTTCCACGGGGGGTTTCGCCGGGAGATCGACGGGGGTCTCCGCGGCCGGTGGCGTGACGGGGAGCTCGGCCGCCGGTGGCGTGACCGGCAGGTCGGTCGACGGGGGCGTGACCGGCAGGTCGGTCGACGGGGGCGTGGCGGGTGTGTCCGGCAGCGGGGCCGGCGCGGCGGCCTTGGCCTCGTCGACGGCTGCCGCGATCTTGGCCTTGAGGGCCTCGGCGTCGGCCGCCGGGAGCTGACCCGAGTCGGCCTTGAGCGCGGCCGTGACGAGTTCGGTCACGGGCGTGGTCACCGAACCGAGGTCTCCGAGCGCCTCGGCCTGGGTCAGCAGGGCGGCGGCGTCGGGGAGGGGTGCGTAGGCGGCCCGTTCGGCCGCGGTGGACGGGTGGTGTTCGCCGGCGATGGCGGGTCCCGCCGTGCCGAGGGTGATGACGGCGGATATCGCCAGGGCGGTGATGCGGCGCGTAGCCAGGGGACGCATATGTGTTCCTTTTCCTTATGCGTCGGACAAATTCCCTCTCACCGTGCCTGCGGGTGTAGCCCTCCGCAACCACAGAACTACTGAGCGCCACGCCTCCGTTCGAGTGAATCCACCCCTCGAACACGCCCCCCGAAGGGGCGTACGCCGTTGCACCGACCGGCGCACGACGGTGCCGCCGAACGAGTACCGACCCCATGACCGCAAGGGAAAAAGCCGGTGCGCCCACCCCGTCGGGGGTGGGCGCACCGGCTTCGGAAGGACCGATCAGGCGTGCCGGATCAGGCGTTGACGCAGGCGTTGCCGAGGGCCGGGTTCAGCGCGCCGATGACGCTGACGGTGTTGCCGCAGAGGTTGACCGGGATGTGCACCGGGACCTGGACGACGTTGCCGGAGGCGACACCGGGGGACTTCACGGCCGCGGCCTCGGCGCCGGCGTCGGCGGCGGCGGCACCGGCGGCACCGGCGACCGCGGCGGCGGCACCCACGGTCAGGACAACGGCCTTGGCGATACGGGACATGGGGAAGTGCTCCTCGATCGAAATTCAACGTGGACTGCGCGGACTGTTCGGCCCGGCTCTCTCAACAACGCCTCGGCCTTTCATCGGTTGCTCTCCCGAACGGGTGACGTTCAACCGATCTTTGGGCCATAGGAGGGCCATTGGAGGGAGTGGGCGTGGAATGGCGCAACACGCTCAACGAGGAACCTGCCGCACGGATACGGGAGTTAGCGTTTCCAGGCATCTAATGCTTACTATCGCCCCGCGTCGGGGTTATAACGTTCCCGAACGTTGCTTCCGGGCCCGCCGCGCGTTCACCCATTTCGTGCGGACGACACCTTCCCCTCTCCCGGCCTTCACGGGTCTTCCCTTCCTTCTCTCATCAAAGCGGAGAACCTGTATGCGGAATTCAGCGGTTCTTGCTGTGCGTCGCAGCGTGTTGTGCGCCCTGTCGTGTGCGGCGCTGTCCGCCGCGCTGCCGGTCGCCTCCGCCTCAGCACCCGAGCCCCGGGAGGCGAGCCGCGTCCCGTTCGCCGCCCGCTACCAGTCCGTGCAGCACGGTGGGGTCGTGCGTGCGGCCAACTCCTCGGCGAAGGGCGCGAAGGGCACCGAGTCGGTCAACGACGACGCCGCGATCGCCTACGTCGACGTGGACAGCGACCCCAACACGTACAACTCCAGCCGGGCCGAACTCGCCGTTCCCGCGGATGCCCGGGTCAGCTGGGCCCGTCTCTACTGGGGCGGGAACCTGCGGGTGGGCGAGCAGAAGCCGCCCGAGGACAACGGCCGGGTACTGATCGCCGAGCCCGGCGGCCAGTACAAGGCGCTGCTCGCGGACACCCTGATCGGCCACCGCACGGCCGACGGAGCCGACGCCTTCCAGGCCTCCGCCGATGTCACCGAGCTGGTCCGTTCCGCCCGGTCGGGGCAGTGGACGGTCGCTCAGGTCAACGTCGCCATGGGCCGGTCGGCGGTCGGCGGCTGGGGTGGCTGGACGCTCGTCGCCGCGTACGAGAAGGCGTCGGAACCGCTCCGCAGGATCGGTGTCTGGGACGGATTCGAAACGGTCGGACCGCACTCCGGCGAGCTTCGCGTACCGCTCGACGCAAACCGTTACGGCAAGGACACGAACGGCAGTCTCGGGGTGATCGCCTATGACGGCGACCGGGGTACTTCCGGTGATTACCTGGCAGTGGAAACGAGCCGCTCGAAGGGCGTCCGGCTCTCCGATTCCGCCAATTCCGCGGACGACGTGATGAACTCCAGCATCACCGAATTCGGCACCGGCCGTACGGTCCGCTCACCCGATGGTACGAACACTCTGGGGTACGACTCCGACGTCTTCGACCTGCGGGGGGCACTGCGCGACGGGGCCGACCGTGTCCACGTCCGGTCGGGGAGCCGGAAGGACACCGTGTGGCTCGGTGCGCTCTTCTTCCAGGCGGACGTCCGGCGCTGACGTGCTGCCTCCACGAGACACGGACCCCGGGTCCGTCACCGTCCTGCACGCGGTCCAGCCCGGTGACGGCGGGGTCGCCCGTGTCGTCATCGACCTCGTCCGCGCCCAACTCGCCGCCGGTCTGCGGGTCGCGGTCGCCTGTCCCCCGGACACCGTCCTGGCCGCCGCCGTCCGCGCCGAAGGGGCCGACACCCATGTCTGGCGGGCCGGCCGGAACCCCGGACCCCGGCTCGTCCGCGAGACCCGGGACCTGGCCCGGGTGATCCGTACCGTCCGCCCCGGACTCGTCCACGCGCACAGCGCGAAGGCCGGGCTCTGCGCCCGACTCGCCCTGCGCGGACGGGTTCCGACGGTGTATCAGCCGCATGCCTGGTCCTTCGAGGCGGTCGAGGGAACGACCGCCGCGCTGGCCCGGCGCTGGGAGCGGTTCGGCGCCCGCTGGGCCGACCGGATCGTCTGCGTCAGCGAGGCCGAACGGCGTACCGGCGAGGCCGCCGGGGTCACGGCGGACTGGTCCGTCGTCCACAACGGTGTGGACGTGGCCCGGTTCGCGACCGAAGGCCCGCCCGGCAACCCCGCGCCCACCGTCGTCTGCGTGGGCCGGCTCTGCCGCCAGAAGGGGCAGGACGTGCTGCTCGCCGCCTGGCCCGCCGTCCTCGCGGAGGTGCCGACGGCCCGTCTCGTCCTGGTCGGCGACGGCCCCGACGGCGAGCGGCTGCGCGCCGCCGCCGGCCCCTCGGTGCGGTTCACCGGCGCCGTCGACGACACCGTCCCCTGGTACCGGGCCGCCGATGTCGTCGTCCTGCCGTCCCGCTGGGAGGGCATGGCGCTCGCGCCCCTGGAGGCGATGGCGGCCGGCCGGCCGGTCGTCGTCAGCGATGTCGACGGGGCCCGCGAGAGCCTGCCGCCCGCCCATGAACCCCTGTGCCTGGTCCCGCCCGAGGACCCGGCCGCGCTCGCCACCGCTCTCGGCCGCCTCCTCGGCAGGCAGGAGCTCCGGCACCGCCTGGGCCGTGAGGCCCACGAGCACGTACTCAGCAGATTCGATGTCCGGCGCACCGGCGCTGCCGTCGCGGACGTCTACCGCGAACTGGCCCGAGTGCGGGGCACCGAGCACAGAGAGCCGATTGCGCAGTGACCACCGAAAGCACCAGCGTCCCTCCCTCACCGGGCCCCTGGCCCACGGCAGGCCAGACCTTCGGCCTCGCCTCCCTCGCACCGCGCCGCGGCACGACCGACCGGCTCGCCCTGCTGTACCGCCCGGTGCGGCCGCGGTCCGGCGTGCTGCCGCTCGTCGCGGTCGACTGCCTGGCCGTCCTCTCCGCCGCCACGCTGCTGAGCACGGCGCACCACGACGTCCGGCTGCTGCTGCCGATCGTGGCGCTCGTCCTCGTCCTCGACGGGCACGCGGGGCTCCACCGTCCGGCCCCGCACACCCGGGCCCTCGACGAGCTGCCCGCGCTCGCCTCCCGAGCCGGCGTCGCCTGGTGTCTGGCGGCGGCCGCGGTGGCCGCCGCCTCCCCGGACCTGGCGATCGGGCCGCTGCGGCTCTGCGCCGCGTACGCCACGCACGTCGGCGTCGTGACCTTGATCAGGGCGTTGCTGCTCGCCCGGCGGCGCCGGATCGCCCGCGACCATCCGCGGTCGGCGCTGATCGTCGGCGGGGCGGGGGCCGCGCGCCGGTTCGCCTCCGCCGCCGCCCAGCATCCCGAGTACGGGGTACGACCGGTCGGCATCGTCGGCGTGCCCGAGCAGGGCGGCGCTCCCCGGCCGGCCGGCGAGTCCGGGCTTCCGGTGCTCACCACGACGGAGGAGATCCACCGGGCCGTCATCCAGAACACCGTGCGCGACGCGGTGTTCCTCGACGACGACCCGGGGCTCGTGACCCTCTTCCAGCACTACGGCTGCACCACCTGGCGGGTCGGCGGACGGCACCAGGACGGGCCGATGGGCGCGCACATGTGGGGGTACGCCTGGCAGCGCGTCGTCCCGCCGGTCGAGCGCCGCGGTCTGCCCGCCAAGCGTGCCCTCGACATCGCGCTCGCCGCGCCCGCGCTGGCGTTCGCGCTGCCGGTGCTGCTGCTCTGCGCGCTCGCCGTGCGGTTCGCGGACGGTCCCGGGGTGCTGTTCCGGCAGGAGCGGGTCGGTCAGCACGGGCGGCACTTCACGCTGCTCAAGTTCCGTACGCTCCGGCCCTCCGACGACACCGAGTCGGCGACCCGCTGGAACGTGGCGGGCGACCGGCGGATGAGCGCGGCCGGGAACTTCCTGCGGAAGACCTCGCTCGACGAGCTGCCGCAGCTGTGGAACGTGCTGCGCGGCGATATGAGCCTGGTCGGGCCGCGGCCCGAACGCCCCTACTTCGTCGCCCAGTTCAGCAAGATCCACGCCGGTTACGCGGCCCGGCACCGGATGCCGGTGGGGCTGACCGGTCTGGCGCAGGTGCACGGGCTGCGCGGCGACACCTCGATCGAGGACCGCTGCCGCTTCGACAACCACTACATCGACCACTGGTCGCTCTGGCAGGACGTCTGCATCCTGCTGCGCACGGCGGCCGGACTCGTCCGACCCACAGGGAGCTGAGGATGGCCACGGCCGTGACGGTGCCGGCGCTCGCCCCGGACGTACGGGAGCCCGGCGCCCGGGAGACCGGCGTACGGGACTGGGCGCGCAGGGCCGGGGCGCTCTCCCCGGTCCTCGCCGTGATCGCGCTGCTGCTCGTCCCGGGCGGCGGCGGCGCGCAGGGCGGCACCGGCGGCACCGGGACGGTCGCCGACGCGGCCTCCGGGCTGCTCGTCCTGATCTGCCTCGTCCGGGTGCTGCGCGGCGGCGCCCGGCCGCTGACCCGGACGGCGGCCGTCGTCCTCGGTCTGCCGGTCCTCGGCATCTGTCTCGCGGCGATCACCTCGAACGACCCGGCGGCGAGCCTGCCGGGCGTCGCCCGGTACGTACAGATCTTCGTGCTCGTCCCGGCCGCCGTGCTCCTGATGATCCGTGACCGGCGGGACTTCGCCGTGGTCGCCTGGGGTCTGGTCGGGCTCGCGCTGCTCCAGGGCGCGGTGGGTGTCGCCCAGTACCTGACCGGCACCGGTGCCTCGTACATGGGTGAGGACATCCGGGCCGTCGGCACCTTCGGGCCGACCGATGTGATGGGCATGGCGACCGTCGTGTCGTACGGGCTCGTCGTCGTCACCGGGATCGCGCTCGGCAGCGGTCCCGGGCGGACCCGGACGGCCGCGCTCGTCTGCGCCGGACTGCTCTTCCTGCCGCTCGTGCTGTCGTTCAGCCGGGGCGCCTGGATCGCGACCGTGCTCGCCTGCGGGATCCAGCTGCTGCTCTCGGGTCCCCGGCGGGCCGCGCGCGTGGCGCTCGCCGCCGGCGCGCTCGGGGTGGTCCTGGTCGGCGGGCTCGGCATCGGCTCGGCGATGGTGAAGGAGCGGGTCGCCAGCATCACTCAGGTGGCGGCCGCGCCGGACCAGTCGGTGACGGACCGGTACACGATGTGGGCGGCGGCCGGGCGGATGTGGGCCTCGGAGCCGGTCACCGGCGTCGGCCTCAAGGGCTTCCCGCAGTACCGCGACTCGAACGCCTCCCTCGCCCTGTCCTCCGGCAGCGACACGGCCGGCGCGGGCGCCGCCTTCGCACGGCAGCCGCTGCTGTCCCCGCACAACATGTACCTCCTGGTCCTCAGCGAGCAGGGCCTGTTCGGGCTGCTCGCCCTCGCGGGCAGCTGGGTGGCGCTGCTCGTCGGCGCGCTGCGGCGCCGGCGCCTCGGCGCGGACTGCGCGCTCGTCGCGACGGGCCTGCTCGGCTGGCAGCTCATCGACTTCTTCTACGCGGACATCGGCGGCCCCTCGACGGTCCTGATGTCGGTCGTGCTGGGCCTCGCGGCCTGGTGGGCCCTCGCGGAGGTCCGGCGTGCGTGACCCGTGGGCCGGGGAACCGGAGCCCACGGACACCCCGCGGGCCGGTGAACCACGCCCCACGGGCGGACCGCCCTGCGGCACCCCGCTGACCGACCCCTGGCCGACCGCGCCTCCGGGCCCCACGGACTCCCCGTGGCCCTCGGAGGCCGTCGTGCTGCCGGGGACGGACACAGGCACGCGTACGGGCACAGGTACGGGCACGGGCACGCGCACGGGCACACGTACGGGCACAGGCGCGGGCGCGGGCACGGGCACGGGCGCGGGCACGGGCACGGGCGCGGGTGCGGGCTCCCGCGCCGCCTCCCCCGGTCCCTCCGGCCGTCGCGCCCACGCCCGGGGCCGGGCGGCCCGGACCGGCGCGCCCGAGGGCCGGGGCTTCCTCGCGAAGGCCGCCGCCGTGACCGCCGGACTCACCGCGGTCGGGGCGCTGCTCGGGCTCGTACGGGACCAGATCCTGGCCGGGTACTTCGGGGCCGGCGCCGAGACGGACGCGTTCCTGGTGGCGTGGACGGTGCCGGAGTTCGCCTCGACGCTGCTCATCGAGGACGCCATGGCACTGATCCTGGTGCCGGCCTTCTCCCGTGCCCTGGCCCGCCGTTCCGGCAGCCTGTACGGCGACCCGGTCCGCGCCCTCGTACGGGGCACCCTGCCCCGGCTCACCCTCACCGTCGGCGTCGTCGCCGCGATCCTCGTCGTCGCCGCCCCACTGATCGTCGGGGCGCTCGCCCCCGGTCTGCCCGACCCCGGCCTCGCGATCGACTGCACCCGGCTGACCGGGACCTGCGTCCTGACGTTCGCCCTGGTCGGCTACTGCTCGGCGGCGCTCCGCGCGCACGGCTCGTTCCTGCCACCGGCCACCATCTACGTGGCGTACAACGCCGGCATCATCGGCACCATCCTGCTGCTCCGCGAGCCCTGGGGCGTGCGCTCGGCCGCCGCCGGCGTCGCCGTCGGCGGGGTCCTGATGGTCCTCGTCCAGGCCCCCTCGCTCATCCGGGAGCTGCGCGCCCGCCCCGTACCGATGCGGGAGCCCGAGGCGCTCGCGCCCTCCTCCACCGGTGAGGGCCGCATCCTGGTCCTCGGACTGATCGCGCCCGTCGTCGCGTTCTCGCTGTCCCGCCAGTCGCAGACGCTGATCGAACGCTTCCTCGCCTCGCCGCTGCCCGCCGGCGCCATCTCGCATCTGAACTACGCGCAGAAGGTCGCGCAGATGCCGATGATCCTCTCCCTCATGCTGTGCACGGTCAGCTTCCCGGTGGTCGCCCGCGCCCTCGCGGCGGGCGACACGGAGGCGGCCCGCCGCCGCGTCGAGCGGGACCTGCTGCTCGCCGCCGTCGTCGTCCTCGTCGGCGCCTCGACGGTGATCGCCGTCGCGCCCCGGATCGTCGAGCTGCTCTTCGAGCGCGGCGAGTTCACCCGTACCGACACCGTCGCCACCGCCGCCGTCATGAGGGTCTACGCCCTCGGGCTGCTCGGCCAGACGATGGTGGGCGCGCTGGTCCGCTGCTACTTCTCCGCCGCGCGCCCGCTCTGGTACCCGGCCGCCGCGATGGCCGCCGGGCTCGTCACCACCGCCGCCGCCGGAGTCCCCGGCGCCCACTACTGGGGCGCCGTCGGCATCGCCGCCGCCAACGCCCTCGGCATCACCCTGACCGCGGTCCTGCTGCTGCGCGGCGCGCACCGGCAGGCCGTCCCGGTCCGTGTCGACCGGCTCGGCGAGGGACTGCTCCGGCTCGCCACCGCGGGTGCGTGGGCCACCGGCGCCGGCTGGCTGTGCTCGCTCGCGATCGGCCCCGCCGCCCTCGCCGTCGCCGTGGCGGGCCTGGTCGTCGCCGGCGTCTTCCTGATCTTCATCGCCTGCGCCGCCAAGGCGCCCGAGATTCCGCCCCTGCCCAGCTCCGCCTCCCGGAGGACCCCCCATGCCCGCCGCCACCGCGCTGAGCCGTCTGCTGCCGAAGCCGCCCCTGTGGATGAAGCCGCCCCCGTGGGTGGCGATGTACCACTCGATCGCGGACACCGCTGACGATCCGTACCGGGTGACCGTCTCCCCCGTGCGCTTCGCCCGGCAGCTGCACTGGCTGGGCGACCGAGGGCTGCGCGGGGTGTCGGTCCGGGAGCTGCTCGCCGCCACCGCGGAGGGGCGCGCCAAGGGGCTCGTGGGCCTGACCTTCGACGACGGTTACGCGGACTTCCTCGACTCGGCGCTGCCGCTGCTCCGCCGGCACGGCTTCACGGCGACGGTGTACGTCCTGCCGGGGCGGCTCGGCGGCGAGAACACCTGGGACGCGGAGGGTCCGCGCAAGCCGCTGCTGACCGAGGACGGCATCGTGCGGATCGCCGAGGCCGGCTTCGAGATCGGCTCGCACGGGCTCACGCACGTCTCGCTCACCGCGGCCGACGACACGGAGCTGGCCGCGGAGACCCGGCGGAGCCGCGAGCTCCTGGAGGAGATGACCGGCACCACCGTCGAGGGCTTCTGCTACCCGTACGGACAGGTCGACCCGCGCGCGATCCACGCCGTACGCAAGGCCGGTTACCGCTACGGCTGTGCGATCGACCCGGGCCCGCACACCGGCACGTACGCCCTGCCCCGGGTCCACATCGGCGAGGACGACACCTCGTGGCGGCTCACCGCCAAGCGCCTCCTGCACCCGCTGCGCCGCCGCCACCCCGCCGACCTGATCCCCGCGCGGTACGGCCCCGCCGTGGTCGGTGCGTCATGAAGGTCCTGCACGTCATCACCGGGCTGGGCATCGGCGGCGCCGAGCAGCAGCTGCGGCTCCTGCTCCGCCATCTGCCGGTCCAGAGCGGCGTGGTCACGCTCACCAACCCCGGCGCCGTCGCCGCCGGCATCGAGTCCGACGGCACCCCCGTCACCCATCTGGGCATGGCGGGCAACCGTGACATCGGCGCGCTCCCGCGCCTGGCCCGGATCGTCCGGCAGGGCCGGTACGACCTCGTCCACACCCATCTCTACCGGGCCTGCGTGTACGGCAGGACGGCGGCCCGGCTCGCCGGCGTGCGGCGGGTCATCGCCACCGAACACTCCCTCGGCGAGACCCAGATCGAGGGACGGCCGCTCTCGGCGGGCACCCGCGCGCTCTACCTCGCGTCCGAGCGGCTGGGCACCTCCACGGTCGCCGTCTCCCCGAGCGTCGCCCGCCGGCTCGCCGACTGGGGGGTGCCGCCGGACCGCATCCGGGTCGTCCCCAACGGCATCGAGACCGACCGCTTCGCCTTCGACACCCGCGCCCGCCGCCTCGCCCGGGGCGTCCTCGGGCTCCCCGACGACGCCTACGTCGTCGGCGGGGTGGGGCGGCTCACGCCCGGAAAGCGGTTCGAGCGGCTCGTCCGGGCGGTGGCCTCGATCCCGGACGTCCGGCTGCTCCTCGTCGGCGAGGGCGAGCAGCGCGCGGAACTCCTCCGGGTGGCCCGCGAGTGCGGGGCCGCCGACCGGGTCCTGCTCGCCGGGGCCTGCGAGGACCCGCCGAACACCGACCGGCCCGGGCCCTCACTGCCCGAACTCCTCGCCGCCATGGACGTCTTCGTGTCCACCTCCCCCGACGAGACCTTCGGACTCGCCGTCGTCGAGGCCCTCGCCGCCGGACTGCCCGTGCTGTACGTGGCCTGCCCGGCCATCGACGACCTGACACCGGAGGCGGCACCGGGTGCCCGCCGGATCGGCGAGTCCGTACCCGAGCTGGTCTCCGCGCTGCGCGGCATCCATGACGCCCGGCTGGCCCGGCTCCCGCTGCCGGCCGCCGCCCGCCGCTACGACATCGCGCACAGCGCCCGGCAGTTGATGTCCCTCTACGACCAGGCCGTCCACGGCACCCCCTCCCCCGCGAAGTGAGAGAGCCCGTCCGATGAACACCACCCCACGCCGTACCTTCCTCCCCGCCGGCCTGCGCGCACCGGGCCGCTGGGCGGTCCTGCCCGCCGCCGTCCTCGCCGGAGCCGTCCTCGGCGGCGGTTACGGGGCCCTCAAGACCCCGCAGTACGCGGCGACCAGCTACGTCATCGTCGTACCGGCCGAGAAGTCCGACCCGGCGGCCGCGCTCGGCTTCGCCCAGGCCTACGGGCGGGTCGCCACCGACATCGCGGTGACCGGCGACGCCCAGGTGTGGGCGGGGGTCACCGCCGACACCCTGCGCAAGAGCGTGCAGGCCGCGACCTCCCCGGACGCCCCGATGATCTCGATCACCGCCAAGTCCGTGAAGCCCGCGAAGGCCGTGTCCATGGCCGACGGGGTGGCCCGCGCGCTGGTCCTCAACAGCACCCACGTCGCCGGCAGCACGGGCGTGAAGGTCGTCCAGTTCTCCCGTGCCACGAAGCCGGTCGCTCCCGTGTCGCCCTCCGCGCCGCTCTCCGCGCTCGTCGGCGGCTGTGCGGGCGGGCTCCTGGGCGGCCTCGCCCTCCTGGTCCGGCCGAAGCGCGCCACCGCGCGCAGCGAGGCCCGGCACTCCCGGCAGGCGGCGACCCCCTCCGGAACCACGCCCTCCGCCGCCGTGCCCGCTCCCGCTGCCGCGGCGCACCAGCCGGAGGCGGTGTGAGCCCGAGAGCGACGGGCGTCCCGTCGGGCCTGCGGACCGAGATCTGCCGTGACGAGGAGGCCTTCGGGCGGCTGGCGGCCGAGTGGACGGCGCTGTACGGGCGCTGTTCCACCGCCACCCCCTTCCAGTCCCACGCCTGGCTGCACTCCTGGTGGCTCTCGTACGGCAGGCCCGGTGCGCTGCGGCTGGTGCTCGTACGACGCGAGGACGGCGTACTCGTCGCCGCCGCGCCCCTGATGCGCGCCCGGGGTCCGCTGCCCGTCCTCACCCATCTCGGCGGCTCGATCACCGACTTCACGGACGTGCTCCTCGACGACGGCTGCCCCGAGTCGGCCCCCGCGCTGGCCGGGGCGCTCGCCCGGGCCGCCCGGGGCGCGGTGATCGACCTGCGGGAGGTACGACCGGGGGCGGCCGGCGAACGGGTCCTCGTCCACTGGCGGGGGCCACGCCGACGGATGCCCGACTCGCTCTGCCTGGAGCTGCCCGCCGTACCCATGGAGGGGCTCCTCGCCCGTATCCCGTCCGGGAAGGCCCAGCGGGTCCGCGCCAAGCTGCGCAAGCTCGACGCCCTCGGCATCGACACGCACGTGGTCACCGGTTCCGAGGTGCCGGCCGCCCTCGACCGGCTGCTGAGGCTCCACCGGCTCCAGTGGCAGGGGCGGGGCGTCACCGCCGAGCACACCAGCGAGCGGTTCGCCCAGCACCTCACGCGGGCGGTGCGGCCGATGGTGGAGCGCGGGGACGCGATGGTGACCGAGTTCCGGCTGGCCGGGGACGTGGTGGCCGCCGACCTGACCCTGATGTCCCCGCGGCTCGCCGGCGGCTATCTGTACGGCGCCGACCCGGCCCTGCGGGCCCGCAAGGTCGACGTCGCGACGATGCTGCTCCGGCACGGCGCCGGGGAGTCCAGCGCCGGCGGCCGGGCCACGCTGAGCATGCTGCGGGGCACCGAGGCGTACAAGCACCACTGGCGGCCCGAGACCGTCGGCAACCAGCGGCTCATGCTCACCGGACGGGGTACGGCCCCGCTGCTCTGGCTCCGCGCGGGCGCCGCCGACGCGCGCCGCTGGGCGGTCCGGCAGGCGCGGGAACGCGCCTGGGTGGGCCGTGCGCTCGGCCGGCTCACCGGGCGCACGCCGAACGGCGGCGGCGGATGATCTCCGCCGCCGCCGTCCCGGGGGTCAGAAGGGCCAGACGCCCTTCAGCGCGTCCTTCCAGTCGAGGTCGACCTCGTCCTTCCAGGAGTCCTTCGGGACACAGACCGGCCCACCGATCCAACTCTCGACCCATGAACCGAGGTTCACGGTCCAACAGTCGGGCTTGGGCTCGGGCTTGGGCTCAGGCTTGGGTTCCGGCTTCGGCTCGGGCTTCGGCTCAGGCTTGGGTTCGGGCTTCGGCTCAGGCTTGGGTTCCGGCTTGGGCTCGGGCTTCGGCTCAGGCTTGGGTTCCGGCTTGGGCTCAGGCTTCGGCTCCGGCTTCGGCTCGGGCTTCGGCTCAGGCTTCGGCTCAGGCTTGGGCTCAGGCTTCGGCTCGGGCTTGGGCTCAGGCTTCGGCTCAGGCTTGGGTTCCGGCTTCGGCTCGGGCTTCGGTTCCGGCTTGGGCTCAGGCTTCGGTTCCGGCTTCGGCTCGGGCTTCGGCTCAGGCTTGGGTTCCGGCTTCGGCTCAGGCTTCGGCTCGGGCTTCGGCTCAGGCTTCGGCTTCGGCTCAGGAACCGTCGGGTCCACCGGATCCGTGGGATCGGTCGGCCACGTCGGGTCGGTCGGATCGGTCGGCCACGTCGGGTCCACCGGGTCAGTCGGCCAGGTCGGGTCCGTCGGGTCCACCGGGTCCGTCGGGTCCACCGGGTCGGTCGGGTCCACCGGGTCCGTGGGATCCGTCGGCTGCGTCGGGAGCTCCGGCTCCGTGCCGTACAGCATCTGCCGGAACGTCTGCGAGGACCGCGGATTGTCGTCGCACTGCCAGACGCCGTGCGGGCAGTAATCGGTGATCGTGTGATACAGCGGCTTGTGCTGCTTCATCCAGTCCAGCATGCGCCGCATGTATTCGGGGTTGTCGCCGTTACGGAAGAGCCCCCATTCGGGATAGGAGATCTCCTTTCCGTGCTCGGCGGCGAAATCGACCTGCTTCTGCAGCCCGTACGGTTCGCTGACGTGCTCGTCGAAACGGGAGCCCGGGGGCTGGTCGTACGAATCCATCCCGATGATGTCGACGACGTCGTCGCCCGGGTAGCACTCGGTCCACGGAACGGCGTCGCGGCCGCGGCTCGGGTTGAAGTCGAAGCGGAACTCCTGGCCGGGCACGGAACGCATCGCGGTGACGATCCGGTTCCAGTACTTCTTCCACGCGGTCGGGTCGGGCGCACAGCGGTGGGTGTACGTCGTCCCGTTCATCTCCCAGCCGAGGACGACGACCGTGTCGGTCGCCCGGAGGCGCACGAGCCGCTCGGCGAGGGCGGTGAAGTGGTGGTCGTAGTACCCGGCGGCGCCGAGTTGCAGCTGGCGGCGGACCTCGGCGTCGGAGACGCCCGCCTCGTTGCGCTCCAGCATGGGCACGTTGAGGACGAACAGGCGGTCGGCCTTCTCGTTGCGCCAGTCCGCCCAGGCGTCGAGGAAGCCGGGCGGGCCCTCGATGTTCTTCCAGAGGTCGCCGGGGAGGTAGGTGTGGCCGACGCGGAGTTCGCGTCCGCCGAGCCACTGCTCCAGCTGCCCGATGCGGGCGACCCCGAGCTCGCCCGAGTCGAGAAAGGCTCCCATGGCGCTGGAGAGAGTCGGTCCGGGGTCCCTCGTCGTTACGGATTCGGAGGCGTGCGCGGGGGACGACAGCACGACTGAGCCCGAGGCGAGGAGACCGGCGGTGAACACCCCCAGCCACACTCTCGATGTTCGCCGATGTGTAGCCGCCATGGCCGCTCCTTCGCGTCGTACGCGTTTTGATGATCCGTCAATCCGATGTTCAGAAAGTATTCCTAATGAGCCGACCGTGAACTCGGCTTTCCTCTGATCAGTAGTCCATTAGAGGATTTGATCGCCCAGTTGGGGCACCCGAGATGGAAGGGCATGCCGTGCCGCGCCGTCAGAGTTTCGACACCAGCGTCCCCACCGTTCTAGTGCGGCTCGACCGGAATCCCTTCCATCACGGCACGCTCGGAGCCGCGCGCTCGCTCGGCCGGGCGGGAATTCCGGTCCACGCGGTCATCGAATCGAGCACCAGTCCGGTCGCCCGCTCCCGTTATCTCCGATCGGCCCGCGCGAGTCCCGGGTCGGCCTCCGCCACCGAGCTGGTCGCGCTCCTCCACCGGTACGCGGACGAGATCGAGGACGAGGCGGGCCCGGCACCCGACGGCTCGTCAGTTCCCTTCCTCGTCCTCCCCCTGGACGACGTGAGCGCCCTCGGCCTGGCGCGCCGCCGCGCCGAGCTCTCCCCGCGCTTCCTGCTCCCCGAGCAGACCGAGGAGCAGCTGCTGCGGGTCGCGGACAAGGCGGCGCTCGCCGAGACCTGCGCGGCCCTGGGCCTGCCCCATCCCCGTACCGAACTCCCCACCGGCTCCCGCGAGGCCACCGCCATGGCCTGGTCGCTCGGTCTGCCGGTGGTCGCCAAGTGGAGCCGCCCCTGGCTGCTTCCGGCCGGTGGCGGGCTGCGCAGCACCTCGATCGTGCGGTCCCTCGCCGAGGTGCGGGAGCTGTACGCCCGGACACCGGAGGCCGGCAGCAGGCTGCTGCTCCAGGAACTCCTCCCCACGGGCCGTGACCTGGACTGGTTCTTCCACGGGTACGTGGACGCGGACGGCGGCTGTACGACAGGCGCGACGGGCCGCAAGGAGCGGTCCTGGCCGGACGGCGCCGGGCTCACCGCCGTGGGCCGCTGGACGGCGAACCCGACCGTGGAGCGCACGGCCCGCGAGCTGTTCGACGCGCTCGGCTACCGGGGCGTGTGCGACCTGGACTTCCGGCTGAACCCGTCGACGGGCGCGTACCACCTGCTCGACTTCAACCCCCGGCCCGGCGCGCAGTTCCGGCTCTTCGCCGACGCGGACGGTCTGGACGTGGTCCGGGCGCTCCATCTGGACCTCACCGGGCGCCCCGTACCCCCGCACTCCCCCGCGTACGGCCGCCGGTTCGTGGTCGAGAACTACGCGGCGCTGTCGTTCCTCACCTCACCCCGCCGCCGTCCCACGGACGGGTCCGGGTCCGGGTCCGGGGGCGCGTCGCGGCGGACCGAGTACGCCTGGTGCGCGGCGGACGACCCGGCACCGGCGTGCGCGATGGGCCTCGCCTGGCTCGGGCACCTGCTGCGCAGGGCGGTGGCCTCGGCGCGGCGGTTCCTCGGCTCCCGGCGGACGCGTCCACCGCTGCCGCCCGCGCCGCCGCAGCCCCGCAGCCCCTCCAACCAGCTCACCCCACGATGAAGGTGGACAGCACGATGTCGAAGTCGATGTACGACCTGGTGGTCGTCGGGGCCGGACCGTACGGTCTGTCCGTGGCCGCGCACGCGGCCGCCCACGGGCTGCGCCTGCGGACCTTCGGCCGCTCGATGGCGTCCTGGCACGCGATGCCCTCGGGCATGTTCCTGAAGTCGGAGCCCTGGGCCTCTCATCTCTCCGACCCGGAGGGGGCGTACGGGCTCGACGCCTACGCCGCCACGCGGGGTGTCCGCGCCGCGCACGGGGTGCCGCTGCCGGTGGATTTCTTCGCCGCGTACGGCGACTGGTTCGCCCGGCAGGCGGTGCCCGCGCTCGACGCGCGTCTGATCGGCTCGGTCGCGCCCGGCGCGGACGGCTTCGAGCTGCGCACCGAGGACGGCGAGGCGCTGCGGGCCAGGACGGTGGCGCTGGCGGTCGGCGTCCTGCCCTTCATGGAGATCCCGGGACCGCTGCGGGGCCTGCCCCGGCGGTACGTCACCCACTCCAGCCACCACGGCGAGCTGGACCGCTTCACCGGCCGGGACGTCACCGTCGTCGGGGCCGGGCAGGCCGCCCTGGAGACGGCCGCGCTCCTCGTCGAGGGGGGCGCCGCGACCGTACGGATCCTCGCCCGTGCGGACCGGCTGAACTGGAACACCCTGCCCCCGGCCCTCGACCGTGGCCTGTGGCCGACCGTGCGCGCACCGCACACGGGGCTCGGCTGCGGCTGGCGGAACAAGCTGTACGCGGACACCCCGGGGGTCTTCCGGCGGCTGCCGGCCGCGACCCGCGAGCGGATCTTCGACTCGGCGCTCGGCCCGGCGGGGGCCTGGTGGCTGCGCGAGCGGTTCGCGGCGGTCGGGGACGTGCGCCTCGGGCAACGGATCACCTCGGCGACCGTGACCGGGGACGAGCGGCTGCGGCTCGACGTGACCGGGCCGGAGGGAACGACGGTCCTGGAGACCGACCATGTCGTCGCGGCCACCGGCTTCACTCCGAGCCTGGACCGGGCGGACGTGCTCTCCCCGGAGCTGCGCGGCGCGTTACGGACGGTCGGCGCGGGCGGGGCACCGGAGGTCGGGGGTCTCTTCGAGTCCTCGTGGCCGGGCCTGTTCCTCGCCGGGCTGCTCACCGCGCCTTCGTACGGTCCCTCGATGCGGTTCGTCCTCGGGGCCGAGTACACGGCGGGGCGTCTGGTGCGCGGGGTGCGGCAGCGGCTGCGGGTGGGGACCCGGGGCGGGGCGGTGGGCCGACCGCGTACGGGCGGGAGGGCGCCGGTCTCCGCATGAGGGAGGGCCGGCCCCGGGGAGCGGACGCTCTCCGGGGGCCGGCCCTGTGTCTGCGCGCCGCTGAGGGATCAGGCGTTGACGCAGGTGTTGAACGCGGCCGGGTTGAGCGCGCCGATGACGTTCACGCTGTTGCCGCAGACGTTGATCGGCACGTGGATCGGGACCTGGACGACGTTGCCGGAGAGGACGCCCGGCGAACCGAACGCCAGGCCCTCGGCCTCGGCGTCGGCGAAGGCGGGGGTCGCCGCACCCATGGCCATGATGATTCCGGCGACGACGGCAGCAGCCTTCTTACAGTTCATTTTCGTCTGCATCCTTTCGGTGGCGGAACACTTTCACGCAACACAACGAACATGTCGCACAAAGGAAACCGCGAAAACGACGACTTTCGTTCTTTCACTCCATTGCGCGCACAACACAGGGCCGGAGGGAACGAGAGCGTTCCCTCCGGCCCTGTCCCGCGCGAGACGGATCAGCCGTTGTAGGCGCCGTTCCCGGAGAGGACCGGGATGTCCTCCAGGATGTGCGACAGCGGCTCGTCACCCTTGGCCTGGGTGGAGTTCTCGGTGCACTGCTGGTTCTGCGGGGAGGACAGGACGTTGATGTCCTGGACCGCGACCGGGACGAGGATGCCGACGACCGAGCCGACGTTGCCCTTGGCCGGGACGCCGAGGCAGAGCTTGTTCAGCGAGCCCTGGACGGCCGAGAACTGCGGGCTCATGTTGCCCTTGGTCTCCGAGTTGCCGAACGACTGGTGCGCGCCGTTGCCGCTGAGCGAGGTCGTACCGCCGTCGTCGGCGATGGCGAGCGCCGGGGAGGCCGCCGCAGCAGAAGCGCCGACAACAGAGGCCGTAACAGCCGCAGCCGCCATAATCTTCTTGATCACGGTGATTCCGTTCCTGTTCCCACCAATCGACCTGATTGATGCGACGGGATCAACTGCGCGCGGGGGCTTAGGTTCCGGCTCTTCACCCGTTCGACTGGCCCCTCGTTTGGCGCTGCCGAGTGCGCTCCGCCAAGGGAGTGACACAGCGGAACCCACGCGTCCACCGCCAGTTGATCAGGGCGCTCCCTGCACGGAGCCGGTTCTAGAAGGGAACTCCCGTGATCAAGAAGGTTATGGCCACTGCGGCCGCAGCCGTCTCCATCGTCGGCGCCTCCGCCGCCGTTGCCTCTCCCGCGCTCGCCATCGCCAACGACGGCGGCACCACGTCGCTCAGCGGCAACGGCGCCCACCAGGAGTACGGCAACTCCGCCACGTACGGCCACATGAGCCCCCAGTTCGCGCTGGTCCAGGGCTCGCTGAACAAGCCGTGCGTGGGTCTGCCGGCCAAGCTCAACGCCGGTTCCATCGTCGGGCTCATCCCGATCGCGGTCCAGGACATCAACGTCCTGTCCTCCCCGCAGAACCAGCAGTGCACCGAGAACTCCACCCAGGCCAAGGGTGACGAGGCGCTGTCGCACATCCTGGACGACATCCCGGTCCTGTCGGGCAACGGCGTCGGCAACAACTGACGTTCCGCCTCCGCGCGACGACGTCCACACGTCAGGGGCCGCCCTCCGGGGCGGCCCCTTTCGCGTCTGCTCCCTGTCGACCCGGCCGGTCGCTACCAGGTCGGCCAGACCGGGGTGGCCATCAGCCGTTCCCACTCGCGGTCCGGCATCCCCGGTACCGTGCGGCCCGCCTGCACCCATTGGGTGACGAGTGAGGAATAGAGGGGGAATGGTGTGCGATCGGCTGGGGGCGGGTCGCTCACATATCGGCTCTTCGGAATGAAGGCCATCCGTTCCCATTTCCCGGGATCCGGCGCCATCTTCGCTCCTTCCGCTGCGATTCCCGCATCATTCCACAGGCGTCGCAGGAGAGTGATTCGTCCTGTTCATGTCGCGTCGCGTATCTGTGTGCGAGAGTGATCGATTTACCGTTCGGGCATGAAATTCCCGCGATCACGGCGCCCCCGACGTCCGCTGCTCGTTCCGGCGGCGCTCGTCGCGCTCGCCGCCCTCGCTCCCGGCGCCCTCGCCGCCGCACCCACCGAGCTCCCCGCCCCCGAACGGGGGCTGAACCTCCTCGTGGTCGGCATCGACAGCCGCAGGGGTGTCACCGAGGAGGAGAAGAAACGATTCCGGCTCGGCGGGAAGGAGTGCGACTGCACGGACGTGATGATGCTCGTGCACGTCTCGGCCGAGAACGACCGGGTCGACGTGGTGAGCCTGCCGCGCGATTCGCTCACCTCCTTCCCCGACCAGCACCGCGACCGGCGGACCGGGAAGCTGCACGCCGCCCACCAGGCGAAGATCAACGGTGCCTGGGCCGAGGGCGGTTCCTCCTTCACGGTGGAGACCGTCGAGTCGCTGACCGGACTGCCCGTCCACCGGTACCTGGAGATCGACTTCCGGCGCTTCATGGACACCGTGGACCGTGTCGACGGCGGGGTCCCCATCTGTACGGAGAAGGCCCTCAAGGACTCGGCCACCGGCATCGACCTGCAGCCCGGGACCACGCCGGTCGGCGGCGGCGAGGCGCTCCAGTACGTGCGGTCGCGGAAGGCCGACGGGAAGATGGACTTCGGCCGCATCCAGAAGCAGCAGCAGTTCGTGGTGAACACCCTGGAGCGGCTCCGCGAGGGCATGCTCGACGATCCGGACCGGCTGCGGGACCTCGCGGAGACCCTGCGGGGGACGGGGGCGACCGAGCGCGGGATCTCCGCGACCGAGCTGCTCACGCTCGCCTCGCGGCTGCGGGACCTGCCCCCGGACCGGATGGAGTTCGCGACCGTGCCCGTACGCGGCTTCAACCCGAACATCGCGGGCGTCGGGTCCACGCTCGACTGGGACGAGGAGGGGGCGGCGGAGGTCTTCGGGCGACTGCGGAGGGACCAGCCGCTGCCGGCCGCCGACGAGGTCGCGCCCAGCGAGATTTCCGTGGCCACCTACCGGCCGGCTCCGGGGGCTTCGCTCATCTGCCCGTAGTCCGTCCGGTGGACTTCGCGGAACCTCCGGACCGCTGACCAGTTGATCAGCACGGCTCGGCACTCAGCGAGCCACAATCCGAAAGGCCTGAACAATGAAGAAGCTGTTGGCTACGGCTGCTGTGGCCGCGTCGGTGCTCGGCGCGACGGCGGCGGGTGCCGGACAGGCGCTCGCGATCGCCGACGACGGTGGCACCACCTCGCTCAGCGGCAACGGTGCCCACCAGGAGTTCGGCAACTCGTCCACCCACGGCAACATGAGCCCGCAGTTCGCGCTCGTCCAGGGCTCCCTGAACAAGCCGTGCATCGGTCTGCCTGCCAAGGTCAACGCCGGTTCCATCGTCGGGCTCATCCCGATCGCCGTTCAGGACATCAACGTCCTGTCCTCCCCGCAGAACCAGCAGTGCACCGAGAACTCCACCCAGGCCAAGGGTGACGAGCCGCTGTCGCACATCCTCAGCGACATCCCCGTGCTGTCCGGCAACGGCGCCGGCAACAGCTGAGCGACGACGCTCGGCACGGTGCGGCCCCGCGGCCCCTCCTCGGAGGGGTCGCGGGGCCGTCCCCGTTCCGGAGGCCTCAGAGCTTCCGGCGCAGTTCGTCCGGGTCGGTGACCGGCGCGTCACAGGTGAAGTGACGGCACACGTACGCGGCGGGACCACCGGCCACCAGCGGACGGTCCCTCAGCAGCGGGAACTCCTCGCTGTCGGGGGCGCCGAAGGCGAGCACCGCTCCGGGGGCGGTCGCAAGCAGCGCGGTACGGCGCAGCTCCCGGAAGGCCTCGTCACCGGGGGCGCCCACCACGGCGATCTCCCGGGGCCCGTCGAGGAGGGCCTCGGAGACGGCCAGGCCCCAGCCGATGAAGCGGGGCGCGCGCGGGCCGAGGGCCTTGACGACGCCGAGGGCGCCCTCGGCGGCGGCGCGGTGGGCGTCCGAGCCGGTGTGCGCGGCGTAGGAGAGCAGCGCGCCGGCGGCGGCGGTCCAGCCCGACGGGGCGGCGTTGTCCGTGGGGTCCTGCGGGCGGCGGATCAGGGCCTCTGCGTCGTGGGCCGTGTCGTAGAGGGCCCCGCCCTCGGCCGTGAAGCGGTCGATGACGAGGTCCAGGAGGAAGCCGGCGAAGTCGAGCCAGGCGCCCTCGCCGGTGACGGCGGCGAGGGCGAGGAAGCCCTCGGCGACGTCGGCGTAGTCCTCCAGGACGCCGGCGTTGGCGCCGGCCCGGCCGTCCTTGGACGTACGCGTGAGGCGGGCGGACTCGTCCATGTGGACCCGGACGAGGAGGTCGGCGGCCTCGGTGGCGCGCTCGACGAGGTCGGGGCGGTCGAAGAGGGCGCCGGTCTCGGCGAGGGCGGCGATCGCGAGACCGTTCCAGGCGGCGACGACCTTGTCGTCGCGGCCCGGACGCTCGCGCTCCGAGCGGGCGGCGAGGAGCCGGGCGGCGATCGAGGCCATCCGGTCGGCGTCGGCCGGACCGGCCTCCTGCGGGAGCTGGAGGACGGAGCTGCCGTGCTCGAAGGTGCCGTCCTCGGTGACGCCGTAGTGGGCGGCGGCGAGGGCGGCGTCCTCCGCGCCGAGGACCGCGGTGAGCTGCGCCGGGGTCCACGCGTAGTAGGCCCCCTCGACGTGCTTGCCGGTGCCGTCGTCGCTGTCCGCGTCGAGCGCGGAGGCGAAACCGCCCTCGGGGGTGCGGAGTTCGCGGACCATGAAGTCGGCGGTCTCCAGGGCGACCCGGCGGGCCAGGTCGCTGCCGGTGGCCCTCCACAGGTGCGCGTACACCCGGCAGAGCAGGGCGTTGTCGTACAGCATCTTCTCGAAGTGGGGCACGACCCAGGCGCGGTCGACGGCGTAGCGGGCGAAGCCGCCGCCGAGCTGGTCGTAGATGCCGCCGCGGGCCATCGCCTCGCAGGTGTCGGCGGCCATCTGGAGGGCGCCCTCGGAGCCCGTACGGGCGTGGTGGCGGAGCAGGAACTCCAGGGCCATGGACGGCGGGAACTTGGGGGCGCCGCCGAAGCCGCCGTGGGTCGCGTCGTACTCGCGGACGAGTCCGAGGAGGGCCTGGGCGAGCTCCTCCTCGCCGGGGACGCCGTCGCCGCCGTACGCGAGGGAGCGGCCCGCGAGGTCCTTGACGATGCGCTCCGCGACCTCGCCGACCTCGTCGCGCCGGTCGGCCCAGGCGCCCTTGACGCCCTCCAGGACCTCCGGGAAGGAGGGCATGCCGTGGCGGGGCGCGGGCGGGAAGTACGTACCGAAGTAGAAGGGGGCGGCGTCCGGGGTGAGGAAGACGGTCATCGGCCAGCCGCCCTGGCCGGTCGCGGCCTGGACGGCCTCCATGTAGACGGCGTCGACGTCGGGGCGCTCCTCGCGGTCGACCTTGACGGCGACGAAGTTGTCGTTGACCAGGGCCGCGGTGGCATCGTCCTCGAAGGACTCGTGCGCCATGACGTGGCACCAGTGGCAGGAGCTGTAGCCGACGCTGAGCAGCACGGGGACGTCGCGGCGCCGGGCCTCCTCGAAGGCCTCGGCCGACCACGGCCACCAGTCGACCGGGTTGTCGGCGTGTTGAAGGAGGTACGGGGAGGTCTCATGGGCCAGTCGGTTCGCCATGGTGTCCATCCTGCCCTGCCGCCCCGGACTCGCGCGGGAGCCCTGCCCCCGGCGGACCGGGGGCCACTCCCGCGGGGCGTCGCTACACCCGGCCGAGGCGGCTGACGAGGGGCCGGAGGGACCACCCGGTGCGGCGCAGGCCCGCCCAGACGCAGCAGGCGGCCGCCCCGAGCGCGGTCAGGGCCGCGCCGGACGCGGACGGCATGCCGTTCATCACGAGGACGCCGGCCAGGACCACGACCAGTCCGTCGAACTGCCATACGAAGACGCGGAGGGCGGAGAGGTCGCCCAGCGGCGTGATGATGGGCAGCAGCAGTTCGACGGGCAGGTTCATCTTCATCTCGCGCAGGAACCTGGCGCCCAGCACGAGCACCACCGTCCCTGCCGTGAGCAGCACCGCGTCGGCCGGTCCGCCGCCCTGGAGCGGCCACCGGGCCAGGACGGTGACGGCGCTCGCGAGCCCCACCGGGACCACCACGGCGACGGCCGGCCAGGCCAGGGTGCGGGCCAGCATCCCGCCCCACCACTCGCCGAGCAGCGGGGCCAGGGTCAGCTCGTCGCGCAGTCCGCGCCAGCTCTCGCCGACCCACCCGGACCCCAGGTACACGCCGACCGCGCCGGCCGTCCAGGACAGGGTCGCGAGCCGGGCGTCCGGCTCGGCGACGCCGAGCGTCAGCAGGACGCCGCCGGCCGGCAGGAACGCCGCGGCGGCGAGGGCCCGGCCGCGGGTGCGGAGCGCGCGGACGGCGCCCTGCGCGAGGTGGCCGCGCAGCCGCCCGTCCGGGCGTGTCAGCGCGGAGGTGAGCCCGCGCGGCTGCGGGCGGTACAGGTCGAGCGCGTGGTGGAGCGTGCCGGTCCAGGCGAAGGTCTGGGCCTCGGCGGCGCGCGCCGATTCGCGTGCGAGCCGGGCGAGGTCGACCGTACGGACGGACCGGAGGGCGGACCGGCCGAGCAGGGCGGCCGCGACCGCGAGCACACCGGTGACGAGCCACAGGCCGCCGCCGCCCAGCAGGGCGGACCGGCCGAGCGGTGCCACGGCGGCCACCGCGACGGCCACGGCGGCGGCGAGCAGGACGTTCTCGCGCACCGTCCGGACCTGGCCCCACAGCCATGCCACGGGGGCGACGGCGCCGATGCCCACCGCGACGGCCAGGCCCTGCGGCAGCAGCGCGCTTCCCGGGTGGTCGAACAGGTCGGTCGCGAGGAACGTCGCCGTGCACACCGCGAGGAGCGTGCCGAGTCCCGCGTACGCCAGCCGGCGGCGGGCGATCGTGCCGAGGTAGTGCGTCGGGGACAGGTCCGTCGACATGAACACGTGCAGCAGGAACGGCTTGAGCACCAGCGGTCCCCAGAACCGGCCGGTGAGCTGGGCACCCCAGACCGCCGTCGCCGCGACCAGGCACGCCACGGGGGTCGCCGCCTCGGCGGACGGCAGGGAGACGAGCGCCTCCGTGGTTCTCACCAGATAGACGACGGGCGCCACGTAGACGGCGCCGAGGATGACGCTGAGATAGACGGTGTACGCCCAGTCCTGCGGCGTGGCGCGGTCGCCGCGGTGGGCGTACCGGTGCCGTACGGCATGGACGCGGTCCCGGGGATCGGCCTCGACCGCGGTGATGCTGTCCGTGGTCATCCCAGCTCCATGACGCCGTCGCAGGCTTCCACCATGCCGGCCTCATGGGTGGCGACCAGGAACGACGTCCCCTGTTCGGCGCGCTCGGCGAGGAGGGCGGCGACGAGGTCGACGCGATCCGTGTCGAGATGCCGCTCGGGTTCGTCGAGCAGGATGACGTCGGCGGGGCGGACCAGGGTCAGGGCGAGGTTGAAGAGCTGGAGCTGGCCGGAGGAGAGCTGGGAGGGGAAGCGGGCGCCCAGTGCGGTGAGCCCCAGTCGCCCGATGATCTCGTCGGCGCGTTCGGCGGTCTCCGTGGTGTTGCCGTACCAGGACGCGGCGACCAGGGTCACCTGCTCGCGGATGGTCATGTCACGGGCGACGGGGATCGGTTCGACGAGCGAGGCCATGAGGCGCCGGTGCCGGGGCCGGGCCATGTCGACGGTCTCGCCACGTACGAGGACGGCGCCGCCCGTCAGCCTCCGGCTGCCCAGGAAGGCCCGCAGGAGGGTCGTCTTGCCGGAGCCGTTGCTTCCGGTGAGGCACCAGAACTCGCCGGGCATCACCTCGAACGTCGTCGGCGCGAGGAGGGTGGTCCCGTCCAGGACGACCGTGGCGTCCTCCGCGGCGATCGCCGGCACTTCGCTCACTGCCGCTCCAGTACGACCAGCATCTCCCGCGAGCGCGCGGTGTAGGGCTCCCCCGCGTACGACCCGTCGACGCCCGTCACCTCCAGACCCGCGATCCGCGCCATCAGCCGGATCTCCGCCAGCGTAGCCCAGGTGGCCTGCTCGTGGAACGCGGTGAGTGTCGAGGCGCCCTGGACCAGGAAGATGCTCAGGATCTGCTGGCCGGCCCGGTCCGCGGTCTGCGTCACCGTCACCATCCGGTCCCGGCCCAGCGGGTAGGTGACCGACTGCGCGTCGCCGCCCGCGCGCTGGAACTCGGCGGGGTCGGTGCAGTCCAGGAAGACCGCGCCACCCGGCTTCAGGTGCCGGGCGATGCCGCGCAGGAGCTCGATCTTCTCCTCCTGCTCCTGGGCGAGGAAGAAGGTGTTCCGGGACATGGTGACGACGTCGAACGTGGTGTCGAGCCGGAGATCGCGGAAGTCGCCCTCCACCGCCTCGACCTCGTGGTCCAGACGCTTCTTCTCCAGCATGTCCAGCGACGGCCGCGAGGCGTCGACCGCCACGACCCGCGCACCGGCCTCGGCGAGCGCGAGCGAGGACACGCCCGTGCCGCACCCCAGGTCCAGGACGGCCAGCCCGGACAGCGGCCGGTGCGACGACACCCAGGCGACGAGCCCGGCCCCCGGGGAGAGCATCGACGACACCAGGTCGTAGGCCTCGATCGCCGTCTCGTCGTACACGCTCGGGTCACTCACCGGAACGCCCTTCCTTCCGCATCCTGTTGGCCACGGCGAGGGCACCCGGCAGGTTGAACCCCACCTCGGCCGTCTGCCGGTTGCTCGCGCGTACGCCGTTCACCCGCGGCGCGAACTCGACGTTCGGGCGGAGCTTGAGGGTCTGCACGTTGTTCTCGACGATCTCGTTGGACCCCGGGAACGTGTCCGCGATCACGAGGGGCGCGTCGGTCAGCTGGAGCATCATGAGGGCGGGCGAGTCCGCGCGCCCCTGCGCCAGACGCATGACGGTGTCCAGCGTGGCGGGGAAGACGAGGAAGCACTCGGAGGCGCCGCTCTTCCCCGAGTTGACCTCGGGCGGCACGTCCGGGTCGTCCCACGAGTCGACCCACACCGCGCCGTTCGCCAGGTGACGCAGCGCCCGGACCGCCAGGAACCGCGAGGCCGCCGGCGTCACCGACACGTTCACGACCAGCTCCGGCTGGAACTCCCGCAGCCAGTGGATCCACCACGGCACGAGCGCCGCGCTGATGGAGCCCGTGACATGGACGTGCAGCTCCGCACCCTCGAACTTCTCCACGTTCACGCGGCGGCTCCCGCCGGGCGGGGGGCGGCGGTGAGGGGGATCCACTCCGAGGTGAGGATCGGCTTCATCCGCTGCTCCACGGGCGCGCTGGGGAACACGTTCATCAGCAGGAACTGCAGCGCCCTGGCGTCGTCCGCCACCGCGGCCCGGCTCGCCGCGAGCACCAGGTCGTACGGCAGGCTCTGGGTGACCCACGAGAAGTCGGCCTGGTTCGCGCTCATGATGGAGAGCTGCTGCATGGCGTCGAAGAGCGCCTTGGGCCCGCGGCTGCGCGGGTTGTACAGCACCTGCGTCCACCCGTGCGGCACGACGGGCGTCACGTCGCGCCACGGCGTGGGACCGCCGTCGGTGGTCTCCCGCACCAGCAGATGCACGTTCTGCACACCCGGGTTCGGAGCGAAGAACCGCCAGCCGGGAATGGGCCAGCCGCCCGTGAACGTGCGCATGTCCTGGTTGTACGAGTCGGGGGTGTTCTGCAGCACGGTCGCGACCAGGTGCGCCGCGAGCGCCCCGACCGCGACGGTGGCCGCCCCGCCCTTGATCCGGTCAGTAAGCATCCATGAACCTTCTGATAGCGCCCTCGACCTGCTCCGCGTGCTGCCGGTATCCGATGATCGACCGGTGCGCCGAGCCGCGTACCACCTCGAACTTCGCCCCGAGCTTCTCGGCCAGCACCGCCTGCTGGTCGGCGTACTCGTCCGAGGCGACGACCAGGACCGAGTCGACCGCGCCGAGGCGTTCCACGGCGCCCTCGGTCCGGATCCGCCGGTATTCGCGGACCGAGTTGACGATGTTCCTCGGGGAGAACACGAACTGCACGTGGCTGTACTGGACGTCGGGCGTGTAGCCCGCCTGCCGCTCCACCGCGTTGGGCGCCCACTCGTAGATTCCGGTGAGCGCCGCCACGAGCGTGTAGACCTGTGCCTGGAGGAACCGGCCGAGCCGCCTGCGGTCCGTACGGTCCTCGTCCAGGAGCACCGGGTCGGTGCCGTCGACGACGATCAGCTTGTCGACGCGGCCGGCGAAGGCCGCCTCGCCCAGGTAGGAGGCGGCGCTCAGCGAGCCGATCGAGTGGGTGACCACCACGATCCGCCCCTCGGCACCCACCTCGTCGAGCACGGCGGCGAGCAGGTCGCCGTTGGCCGCGCGTGACGTCGTGAGGCCGTATCCGGAGCGGTGGTAGCGGATGACCGTGTGGTGCTCGGCCAGGCTCTCCGCGACCCACTCCCACGATTCGAAGGACTGGCCGAGGCCGCACTCCAGGACGATCACCGCGCGGGAGGGGGTCCCCTCCGCGGGGCGGTCCACCCGGTACTCGACCTCGCCGTCGCCGTGGCGGAGCCGCGCGGCGCCCTTGGGGCCGAGCCGCCGCTGCTCGGCGATCCGGCGCTTCTCGCGCGCGATCAGCGCGCTGGTGAGGACGGCGCCGCCCGCGATGCCGAACACGGCCTTCTCGAACGTCCGGGGCGCGCCTCGGGTGTCCAGGACGTAGCCGACGGCTCCGTGGGAGCCGAAGAACCCCCAGACGAAGCGCGGCAGTTCCATGGCCGTCGCCACGCCGACGTGGAAGGCCTTGACGGCCGTGAGCGCGTGGGAGGCCTGCTCGCGCGGCAGCAGGTAGATGAGCGGGAAGGCCGTCTCCCACACGACCGTGCCGACGGTCAGGGCCCGGCAGAGTCGCGGGTACTTGCGGAGGATCGCCGCGGCCGGCCCCCGGCCGTACGCCTCCGTCTGCAGGACTTCGAGCAGGGCGTCGCCCTGGACCCAGCTGCTGCCGAAGGCCTTGGAGATTCCGGAGACCGCATAGCTCAGCCCGGCCTGGAAGTTGACCGCGCGCAGGAAGAGATCGTCGGAGAGCCGTTGGTCCGGAATCAGTCCCGTGAGGGCCCGGTACTGCGTGATGACCGCCGTCATCTGGTCCGCGCCGTCCCGCCCGTACGGGGTGCGGATCTCGCTCAGCCGGTTGCATGTCCCGATGACCGTCGCGGCGGCGATCTGGGCCTTCCGGTTGCCGCGCGCGAGCGCCAGCCCCGCCGATGCGGCGAGGGTCACTCCCGCGAGCACTCGGGGAGTGCGCGGATGGTCGAGTACGCGGCCCATCCGGTGCCGCAAAGTACCCGGCGGATACTGCTGGGCCGATGTGCCTCTGAGATATCCGTCGTCTTCGAATTCCGCACGGAGAAAAAGGGTCTCCGCGGCCGCCAGAGCCTGCCCGACCGCTATCGGAAGGAATACGCGATCGGCCGCCGCCTGGGCACCTTTCGCATGCGAGGCGTGTCGCCCCCACCACTTCCATTTCACCGGATTGTTCGTCTCCCCCGTCGCATTTCTGGCGTCGCATGTCCGGCCGCCGTCGTGAGTCGTGCGCAGCCGCGCGCCGGAGAGGCCCGGTGGTGACGGGCCTCTCCGGCGGCAGCCTCAGTCCTGGGTCAGCAGACCAGGCAGATCGTGCTGCCCTGGATCACGAACTGGGCGACGGTCGGCGTGGCCGGGGTGGCCATGGCCGGGGTCTCGCAGTCCGCGTGGAAGCCCGGGGCCGCCGCGCTGAGAACGGAGTTCGCAAAGTCCTGCGCCGCCAGAGCCTCAGCGGAATTCGAGCTCGTAAGAGTCATTTCAGATCGCATTTTACTAACCTTTCGTCGGTGGTCAGGCGAGCGAATGGTCCAGGCATATCGAACGTTGCCACCCCCGTCGCCCGCTCTAGTGGACGCGCTGTACAACGTTGCAACTCGATGTCGCGGACCGACCTTATGCAGACCCCCAAGAAACCGTCAAGCGCAATTGACCGGCAACCGCTGCATATAACACAGGGGTTGGAAAGCATCAGAAGTAGCAGCTCTTTTCGGCCACCACTACGGATCCTTTATACGGGGCGACTCGGAAGATTGGGGGCGGTGATTTCGCCGGCCGCGAACGGCGTCCGAGGGGCCATCGCGCGGGGGCGCCCCGCCATCCGGGGGCCGGGCGCCGGAGCCTCGGGTGCCGGGACTCACGGAACTCGGCCCGTGCGGCATCCGGCCATTTCTCGACCCACAAGCCCCCTCGCCGTTCGGCATGTCGACCGTCCCGCCGCGGCCGTCCCCTCCCTTCTCCGCTCTCGCGCCTGCGCGCCCCGCGCAGCACACTGGACGCGCACGGTCCGGGGTCTGACAGGGCCTCAGGGACGGGATGGTCGGGCGGGCGCGGAGGGGGACGCACATGCGGGAGAGCCATCGGGTCGAGGCCGAGCGGCTGTGGGAACGGGCGGTGGAGGAGGAGGTGCGGAGTTCCGGGAGCCGGGCGGACGCGGAGACCCTGCTCGCCCGGGGCCGGGCCGCGCTGGACTCGATGGCGGCGGGGGCGGAGGAGGAGTACGCGGAGTACGCGGCGTCCGTACGGGCCGCGGAGGAGGGGGAGGCCGGCGACGCCCGTACGGCGGCGAACCGTTCCTCCGGGCCGGTGTTCGGCGGACCCGCGCTCGTCGCCGGAGTCGCGGCCGTCGCCGCGGTCGGCGCGGACCTGGCGCTCGGTACGACGACGGGGACGGCGCTCGGCGCGGGCGCCGTGGTGGCGGTGGCGGGCGCGGCGGCGACGGTGCTGAAGGCGACGACGGGACGCGCCGGGCAGGTGCCGACTCGACGTGCCGGGCAGGTGACGCCGGCGACGGCAGCGGCGCCGATGGCGGTGCCGGTGCCGGACGGCGCCGTCGAGGCGGCGCGGGTGCGCTGGCTGACGGCTCTGGAGGTACGGGGCATCCGCCCGTTCCTGGAACGGGAGCGGGAGCGGGAACGGGAGCGGGAGCGGGCCGCGCTCGCCCATGGGAACGGGGAAGCACGGCCCGAGCGCGCGCCCGCCCAGAGGAACGCGGCAGCACGGCCCGAGCGGCTGCGCGGGGCCGATCGGAGTGCGGCGGCCCGGCAGCGGGCCGTACTCGAACGGTCCTTCGGGCAGCTGCCCGACCCCGGGGACTTCGCGGGCCGTCGGGAGGAGCTGGCGCGGATCACCGGGTGGGTCCGTACGGGGCGCGCCTCGGCGGCGACCCGGCCGACGGTGGTCCTGCTGCACGGCGAGCCCGGCTCCGGGCGGACGGCGCTCGCGGTACGGGCGGCGCACGCGCTGCGCGACCAGTTCCGCGGCGCGTGCGTGGTGGACCTGCGGGGAGGCGCGAGCGGTGAGCGGCCCCTCGCACCCCGGGAGGCACTGCTCCATCTGCTCAACCGGCTCGGCGCCCCGCGCGAGCGGCTCCTCTTCCGGGAGGGCGCCACGGCGGACCAACAGGTGGCGCGGCTCACGGAGTTGTACCAGCGGCAGCTGACCGGGGTGCCGGTGACGGTGATCCTGGACGACGCCGTGGACGCGGCCCAGGTGCGGGCCCTGCTGCCGGAGCGCTCCGAGAGCCTGGTCCTGGTGACCTGCCGGGAGCCGCTGGACCTGGGGGACGTGCCCGTACACCTCCTGCCGGTGGCGGCGCTCGACGCGGCCGGGGCGGAGGAGCTGTTGCGGGCGGCGGGCGGGGCGCCGGACCCCGGTCCGTACGACGCGGAGGCCCTCGACCGGATCCGGGAGCTGTGCGGCGGGCTTCCGCTGGCGCTGCGGGCGGCGGGTTCCCTGCTGACGCGGCGGTCCATGGACGAGCTCGCGGAGGTACTCGGCCGGCCGGGGCGGGGTGACACCCCGGTCGAACGGGCCCTGTGGGCACGGTACGTCGTCGATCTCGACGACGAGGCCCGGCGGCTGCTCCGGCGGCTGTCGCTCGCCGGGCGGGCCTCGCTCGGCGCGGCGGCCGCCGCCGCGCTGCTCGACGGGACCGGCGCCGAGGGCGCCCGGCTGCTGCGGGAGCTGGCCGGCGCGGGGCTGCTCGCCCCGGTGCGCGGGGAGCGGTATCGGCTGCACGACGCGGTGCGCGGTTTCGCGGCGCTCCGGCTCCTCGACGAGGAGGACGCGGCGGAGACCGCGGCGGCGCAGGAGCGGTTGATACGGAACTACGCGGAGCTCGCGGACGCGGTGATCCGGATGGTCGACGGCAAGATGTCCACCCGCGCGAACCGATTCGACGGGCACGGCTTCGGTTCCCTGGAGGCGGCCCTGAGCTGGCTCGACGAGGAGTCCAGCTTCATCACGGCGGCCCTGCGGCACACGGAGGGCGTCGATCAGCAGACCGTGCTCGATCTGCTGGGCGCGCTCTGCGACTACTGCCTGCTGCGCGGCGACCTCTACCGGCTCGGCGAGATCAACGAACTGGCCGAGGCCGTCGGGCAGGGGCAGCTGTCCCGCTCGGTGCAGTGGCGGACCGGCATCGCGGCCCGGCAGCTCGGCGAGCTCGACAAGGCGCGGACGACCCTGACGTCGGTGGTGTCGCTCTACCAGGAGGCCCACCAGGACGCGGGTACGGCGCTCGCGCTCTGTTCGCTCGGCATCACCCTGCACCACCAGGGCCGGCTGACGGACGCGGCGGCCCGGCTGCGGGAGGCGCTCGCGCTCCAGGAGCCGGCGGCGCTCGCCGCCGACCGGGGCTGGACGCTGCACGCGCTCGCGGCCGTGGAGCGGGACCGGGGGAAGCTGGCGGAGGCCATGGCGCTGCTCGACCGGTCGCTCGCCCTGCACCGGGAGCACGAGTCCCCGCACGGTCAGGCGTGGGCGCACTTCCAGCGGGGCCAGGTGCTGCTGCTGCGGGGCGATGTGCCGGGTGCGGAGGCCGGGCTGCGGGAGGCCCTCGACGGCTACGGGCGGATCCACGACGGGCGCGGCGCGGCCTGGGCGCTGACCCAGCTGGCCAGGGCGCGGCTCGCCGCCGGGGACGCCGAGCCGGCCGTCGAGGGGCTGCGCGGGGCACTCGCCCGGCACCGGGAGCAGGAGGACGCGCGCGGGGAGGCGTGGACGCTGTTCCATCTGGCCCACGCGCTGGAGGAGCGCGGCGACCGGGACGACGCGGTCCGGGAGCTGGGCAGGGCGCGGACGATGTTCTCGCGCATGCGGGACGTGTACGGGCTGGCCAGTGCCCGGCACCATTCGGGGCGGGTCACCCGCGACCAGCTCGCGGCCCGCACCGGCGGTCTGCGCAACTCGGGCTTCGCCCGGCAGCTGCTCGTGGACGCGCGGGCGGACTTCCACCGGATCGGGGTGCCGCACGGGGAGGCCTGGACCTCGCTGGAGCTGGCGATCATCGACGCCGGCAACGCCCGGGTGCCGCAGGCGCTCGGGCTGTGCGACGAGGCCCGTGCGCTGTTCGGCACGTACGGCGACCGGCGGGGCGCGGACTGGGCCCGCTTCCTGCGCTGCACCCTGCTCCCGCACGCGGTCCCGGGCAGCCCGGAGCCGGGGACGGTCACGGCGCGCGAGGAGCTCGCCGCGCTGGTCGCGGACCGGCATCCGGCGCGCGACCCGCGGCTCGACGACTGCGCCGAGGCGTACGGGGTGATCCTGGGCCGGGGCATCCACCCGTCGACGCCCTGGCAGGCCTGGGACCTGGGCATGGTGCCGCACCGGCACGCCCGGGAGGTCCTCGGGGTGCCGGTGGAGTAGCCCGCCGTTCCACGACGGCGCCGCCAGGGCCGTACCGCTGAGCCCGCCGTTCCACGACGACGCCCCCGGGCCCGTACCGCTGCGGTACGGGCCCGGGGGCGGGTCGGCTACTTGCCGGCCGAGGAGGCCGGGGTCTCCGGGGCGGCGGCCGGGTCGGGGGCCTCCTCGAAGGAGACCTTGCCCATGTGGCGGTTCATCGACTTCATCAGCTGCCAGACCGCGACGGCCAGCACCGCGAAGACGACGAAGCCGAGGACGCCGGGGGTCACCTTGTTCTCGTCCAGCTCTTCGGCGGCGAAGGGGACAAGCTGGGTCAGTGCCAGGTGTGCGCTCATGTCAGGCATTGTCGCGGATGCCCGCGAAGAGATCTTCCTCGGGGAGGGAGGTCGGCACCAGCGCCTTGCTGAGCTCGTACTCCTCCGTCGGCCAGACCTCCTTCTGGATCTCCATCGGCACCCGGAACCAGCCGCCGTCGGGGTCGATCTGGGTGCGGTGGGCGATCAGGGCCTTGTCACGGATCTCGAAGAACTCCGCGCAGGGCACGAACGTGGTCAGCGTCCGCTCCTTGCCCGCGAACTCCTTCCAGCGCTCCAGCCACTCGCCGTACGGGGACTCCAGGCCGCGCGCGAGGAGCGCCTCGTGCAGGGCGACCGTGCGGGGGCGGTTGAAGCCCTGGTTGTAGTAGAGCTTCAGGGGCTGCCAGGACGGGCCGAACTCGGCCTCCGGGTACTTCTCGGTGTCGGTCGCACCGTCGAAGGCCACCATCGTGATCTTGTGGGTCATGATGTGGTCGGGGTGCGGGTACCCGCCGTTCTCGTCGTAGGTCGTGACGACCTGCGGACGGAAGGAGCGGATCTTGCGGACCAGTTCCCCGGCCGCGGTGTCGACGTCCTCCAGGGCGAAGCAGCCCTCGGGGAGCGGCGGAAGCGGGTCGCCCTCGGGCAGACCCGAGTCGACGAAGCCCAGCCACTCCTGGGAGACGCCCAGGATCTCGCGGGCCTCGTCCATCTCCTTGCGGCGCACCTCGTGGATGTTCGCCTCGACATAGGCGTCACCCTGGAGCTGGGGGTTCAGGACCGAGCCGCGCTCGCCGCCCGTGCACGTCACGACCATGACGTCCACCCCCTCGGACACGTACTTGGCCATCGTGGCCGCACCCTTGCTCGACTCGTCGTCGGGGTGGGCGTGAACGGCCATCAGTCGCAGCTGCTCAGTCAAGACTCGATCCTCAGTGATTCGACGCGGAGGGTGGTCTCTATAGTGACGGAATCGGGGGAGTGAAAATTCCGCCACCCCCGGCTCGGAGAGGATCGATCATGAGCGCGGTGCGAGAGCAGCTGCCCGAGGGGCGTTACGGACGCTCCGCGGACGAGGCGGCCGACCGCAAGCTCAAGATCACGGGCGCGGTGCTCGGTGTCCTCTTCCTCGGCCTGATGGGCTGGTTCGGCTGGCACTACGTCGTCGACAGCAGGATCAGCGCCGAGATGATCAAGTTCGACGTGGTGAGCGCCACCGAGGTCCAGGTGCACCTGGAGATCCGCAAGGACGAGGACGCCAAGGGCGTCTGCACCCTGCGGTCCCGCTCCGAGGACGGGGCCGAGGTGGCCCGCAAGGACGTCCGGGTCGACGACCCCGCGAGCCGGGTCGACCGCGTCTACTCGCTCCGTACGACCGCCCGCGCGACCAGCGCGGAGCTCATGGGGTGTACGGCTCGGTAGCGGTGGGTAGGGACCGGGTGTCGAGTCCCGGCGAGTCACCCCGGTGACCTGGGGTGACGCCATCCTGATGGTTATGTCCTCCCGCTTTTCGCCACTCATTGTTAGGCTCGTGGTTTCGCCCACCCGGGAGAGCAGAGCTTTCCCGTGTAGGGCGATGCTTTGTATTCCCAGTACCTACGAGGAGCACCTGTGACCCAGACCAGCGACAACGTCACCTGGCTCACCCAGGAGGCGTACAACAAGCTCAAGGACGAGCTTGAGTACCTGTCTGGTCCCGCGCGCACGGAGATCACCATCAAGATCGCCGCCGCCCGCGAAGAGGGGGACCTGCGCGAGAACGGCGGGTACCACGCGGCCAAGGAGGAGCAGGGCAAGCAGGAGCTCCGCATCCGGCAGCTGACCCAGCTCCTCGAGCACGCCAAGGTCGGCGAGGCTCCGGCGGACGACGGCGTCGTCGAGCCCGGCATGGTCGTCACGATCGCCTTCGACGGCGACGAGAACGACACGATGACCTTCCTGCTCGCCTCCCGCGAGTACGCGAGCGGTGACATCGAGACCTACTCGCCGCAGTCGCCGCTCGGCGTCGGTGTCAACGGCAAGAAGGCCGGTGACGACGCCGAGTACGAGCTGCCGAACGGCAAGAAGGCCACCGTGAAGATCCTCAGCGCGAAGCCGTACACCGGCTGATCCACCCGCGCTCCACGAAGGGCCGGCCCCCACCGGGGCCGGCCCTTCGTGCTGCATGGCCTCGACGCAGCCGACGGCTCTGCCCTGACCGGTCGCCCCTCGCCGGTCCGGGACCGTCAGCCGTTCGCGCGGCGGTACTTGCGGACGGACAGGGTGCGGAAGATGGCGATGATCAGGACGGAGTAGATCAGCGACGCCCACACCGGGTACTGCATCGGCCAGGCGTCGGACGGGGACAGGCCCGGATCGCCGAAGAGTTTGCGGCAGGCCTGGACGGTGGCACTGAACGGGTTCCACTCCGCGACGGGCTGGAGCCAGCCCGGCAGTTTGCTGGAGTCCACGAAGGCGTTCGAGATGAACGTCACCGGGAAGAGCCAGATCAGGCCGCCCGAGGTGGCCGCCTCCGGGGTGCGGACCGAGAGGCCGATCAGGGCGCCGATCCAGGTGAAGGCGTAGCCGAGGAGGAGCAGCAGGCCGAAGCCGGCCATGACCTTGCCGAAGTTGGTCGGTGCCGCGTAACCCGGACGCCAGCCGATGATCAGCGCGACGACCGCGAGCACGAGGAGCGTCAGCGCGGTCTGCACGAGGTCGGCCAGGGTGCGGCCGGTGAGGACCGCGCCGCGGGCCATCGGCAGCGAGCGGAACCGGTCGATGAGGCCCTTGTGCATGTCGTCGGCGATGCCCGCGCCCGCGCCCGCCGTGGCGAAGGTGACGGTCTGGGCGAAGATGCCGGCCATCAGGAAGTTCTTGTAGACGTCCGGGTCGGTGCTGTTGCCGATCTGCATGGAGCCGCCGAAGACGTACGTGAAGAGGATCACGAACATCACCGGCTGGATCAGGCCGAACAGGATCATCTCGGGAATCCTGGACATCCTGATCAGGTTCCTGCGGGCGATGACCAGGGAGTCGTTCATGGTGCTCACTCGGCCGCCTCCTTCACACGCCTGTCGCCGCGGTCGCCCGGCCGGGACTCCCCGTCCGGCCCGCCGTTCCCGTTCTCCTCCGCCTCCCGCTCGGCCGCGTGGCCGGTCAGGGAGATGAAGACGTCGTCGAGGGTGGGCCGGCGCAGTCCGATGTCGTCGATCTCCACACCCACGGCGTCCAGGTCGCGGATGACCTCGGCGAGCAGCTTCGCGCCGCCGGCGACGGGGACGGTGAGCTTGCGGGTGTGCTCCTCGACGGACACCTCGCCGTGGCCGATGCCCGCGATGCCGTAGCGCGCGAGGACGGCCCGGGCGTCGCCGATCATCCCCGGCCCGTGGACGACGACCTCGACGCGCTCGCCGCCCGTCTGGGCCTTGAGCTGGTCGGAGGTGCCGCGCGCGATGACCTTCCCGTGGTCGACGACGCAGATGTCGTGGGCGAGGTGGTCGGCCTCCTCCAGGTACTGCGTGGTGAGCAGCAGGGTCGTACCGCCCGCGACGAGTTCCTTGATGACCTCCCACAGGCCCTGCCGGTTGCGGGGGTCGAGGCCGGTGGTCGGCTCGTCCATGAACATGACCGGCGGGGAGACGACGAGGGCGGCCGCGAGGTCGAGGCGGCGGCGCATGCCTCCGGAGTACGTCTTGGCCGTGCGGTCGGCGGCGTCGGCGAGGTTGAAGCGCTCCAGGAGCTCGTCGGCCCGCACCTTCGCGTCCTTGGCCCTCATCTGGTAGAGCTGCCCGACCATCTGGAGGTTCTCGCGGCCGGTGAGGTACTCGTCGACGGCCGCGAACTGGCCGGAGAGCCCGATCCTGCGACGCACCTCGTCGGGGTCCTTGAGGACGTCGATCCCCGCGACGACGGCCCGGCCGCTGTCGGGCTGGAGGAGGGTGGTCAGCACACGCACGGCGGTCGTCTTCCCCGCGCCGTTCGGACCGAGCAGACCCAGGACGGTGCCCTCCGGCACGTCGAGGTCCACGCCGTCCAGAGCTCGTACGTCACCGAAGGTCTTCACCAGACCCTCGGCATAGATCGCTCCTGGCATGTGAGTACTCCCAGGGAGAAACGAACGTTGAATTCGGGCGTTTCCCACCGATCCTAGGTTCGCCGGAGCCACCCCGCCCAGTGAATTTGTGACCTGGGACACATGATCATGCGACTGAGGGGATGGCGCGGGGCGGGTGGGGCTCAGGCCGGCACGGGCGGGGCTCAGGCCGGCACGGGGCGGGCTCAGTCCAGCACCGTGTACCCCGCGTCCCGCAGCGCGTCCGCCACCTCGCGGCAGTGCTCCGGGCCCTTCGTCTCCAGATGCAGCTCGACCTCCGCCTCGGTCAGGCCGAGCCGCGGGTCGGTCCGTACATGACTGACGTCCAGGACGTTCGCGTCGGCGACCGTGAGCACGGCGAGCAGGGTCGCCAGGACCCCAGGCCGGTCCGTGACCCGCAGCCGCAGGCTCAGATAGCGGCCCCCGGCGGCCATGCCGTGCCGCAGGATGCGCTGGAGCAGCAGCGGGTCGACGTTCCCGCCGGACAGCACCGCCACCACCGGCCCCTTGAACGCCTTCGGGTCGCTGAGCAGGGCCGCGACCGGGCTGGCGCCGGCCGGCTCGACGACCAGCTTCGCCCGCTCCAGACAGAGCAGCAGCGCCGAGGAGAGCGCGTCCTCGGAGACCGTACGGACCTCGTCGACGTACTCCTGGATCAGCGCGAACGGCACGTCACCCGGCCGTCCCACCTTGATCCCGTCCGCCATCGTCACCGGCGACTCGATCACCACCGGGTGCCCGGCGGCCAGCGAGGGCGGATAGGCGGCGGCGCCCTCGGCCTGCACGCCGATCACCTTCACGTCCGGGCGCAGCGACTTCACCGCGAGCCCGATGCCGGCGGCGAGACCGCCGCCGCCGATGCCCACCAGGATCGTCCGCACCTCCGGGCACTGCTCCAGGATCTCCAGACCCACCGTGCCCTGCCCGACGATGATGTCGGGGTGGTCGAAGGGATGGATGAAGACGGCCCCGGTCTCCCGCGCGTACCGCTCCGCCGCCGACAGCGTCTCGTCCACGACATGACCGTGCAGCCGGACGTCGGCGCCGTACTCCCGGGTCGCCGCGACCTTCGGCAGCGGCGCCCCGACCGGCATGAAGACGGTCGCGTGCACGCCGAGCAGGTTCGAGGCGAGCGCGACGCCCTGCGCGTGGTTGCCCGCCGAGGCCGCGACGACCCCCGCCGCCCGCTCCTCGGGCCGCAGCCCCGCGATCCGTACGTACGCCCCGCGCAGCTTGAACGAACCGGTCCGCTGAAGGTTCTCGCACTTGAGGTGCACGGGCGCTCCCACCAGCGACGACAGATGACGGCTGCCCTCCATCGCGGTCATCCGGGCCACCCCGGACAGCATCTTCTGCGCCCCCCGTACGTCGTCGAGCATCAGCCGGTGCAAGGGGTCTGGCGTACGGAAGCTCATGACAGCAAGTCTCGCAGCTCACGGCCCTGGTGGCCGCCCGGCGACCGGGTGCCCCAGCGGGTTTGTGCAGGCCCGGTACGGACCTCCCCGGGGCCGCGTACTCTGTCCCCCACCGACCGACCACCCCCGCACGAGAGAGACCCACAGCCATGCCCACATCTCAGGACATGACGACTGAGTTCGACCCCGGTCTCCTCGATGCCCTCCAGCACCAGGTGGCCGTCTTCGCCCGCCGGGCCGAGCAGACGCGCCTCGGTGGCACCGGGCAGCTCCGCAACTCGATGGACCGCGCCGCGTACCTGCTCCTCAACCGCCTTGACCAGGAAGGTCCGATGGGCGTGAAGGCGCTGGCGGCGGGCATGGGCATCGACTCGTCGACGGTCACCCGCCAGGTCGCCCCGCTCGTCGACACCGGCCTGGTCAAGCGCACCTCGCACCCGGAGGACGGGCGCGCGGTCGTGCTCCAGCTGTCGCCGCGCGGGCTCGCCCGCCTGGAGGAGGTCCGCTCCTCGCGCCGTCAGCTGATGGTGGAGGTCACGGAGGGCTGGACCCCGGACGAGCGGGAGTCCTTCTGCACCCTGCTCACCCGCTTCAACACCGCCCTGTCCGCACGGCAGTCGGCGCACACGGGCGGACCCGTGACGGAGTCCGCCACCACGTCGCTGACCACGACGGCGACCACGGCGCCGACCACGTCCGCGACCACGTCCGCGACCGAGGACCCGGCCGCGGCGACGAGCGAGTCCACGCAGACCTCTTGACCCCACCCCCGCGCTGTCCTCAGATGAGGACGTGGGACAGCAGCGGAACGGACCCCGGACCGAACGCGCCTACCGCGCCCGGGAGTTCGACGCGTTCGTGGCCGGGGCGGCGGGCCGGCTGCTGCACGCCGCGACCCTGCTCACCGCCGAGACCCGCACCCGCAATCCGCACGCCCAGGCCCTGCTGACCGCCGCCCTGGCACACACCTACGCCGTGTGGGACCGGCTGCGGGACGAGGATCCGTACGAGCTCACCCGGCGCGAGCTCGCGGCCCGCTTCGCGCGCACCGCCTGGCGGCACCACGGCGGCCGGGGCGGGGTGCTCTCCGCGCTCCACCCGCTGGAACGGCTCGTCGTCGTCCTCCGGCTGTACGAGGGCGTCGCCGAGGAGCAGGTCGCCGCACTGCTCGGACTGCCCACGGCCCGGGTGCGGGCGGTCTGCGCGCGGGCGGTGGCCACCCTGAGGGCGGCCCGGAGCAGCACGGAGAAGCCTGCCGGGAGGACCGCCGCGTGACCCGGCACGAGGACAAGGAGGCGGCGGTCCGGCGGCTCCTCGACACCCCGCACCCGCCGGTCCCCGGCAACCTGGCCGGGGAGGCGGCGGAACGCGGCTCCCGCCTGCTCCGACGGAACCGGGCGGCCCGACGGGCGGCGTGGACACTGTTCGCGCTCGCGGTGCTCGCCTTCGTGCTGTGGGTGTCGGTGGCACAGCCCTGGCAGGTCCCGGCGGCGGAGACCACACCGCCGTTCGACGGCCTGTGAGGACGGCCCTAGCCTGGAAGGAGGGGCCCGTCCGCGGGCCCGTCTGGAGGTCGTCATGGCCAGGAAAGCAACCGACTGCCGGGACGCCCCGAGCGTCTCCGGTTGCTCGCTCTACATGTCGGGCGAGGAGGAGGAGCTCGAACGGGCGGCTGTCCAGCACGTGGTCGCCGTCCACGAGCACACGGACAGCCCCGAGCTCCGCGCCGAGATCCGGGCCTCGATGAAGGAGCCGCTCCCCGGCACCTGACGCACGGAGGGCCGGGCGGGCACTCCGTACGATCAGGAGCGCCCCGCCCGGCCCGTACCGACTAGCCCAGCGCCTGCCGCAGGTCGGCCAGCAGGTCGTCGACGTTCTCGATGCCCACCGAGAGGCGCACGAGGTCGGCGGGGACCTCCAGGGCGGAGCCCGCGACGCTCGCGTGCGTCATCCGGCCCGGGTGCTCGATGAGGGACTCGACGCCGCCGAGGGACTCACCCAGGGTGAAGAGCTGCGCGCGGTTGCAGACCTCGACGGCCGCCTGCTCGCCGCCCTCCACACGGAAGGAGATCATGCCGCCGAAGGAACGCATCTGCTTGGCGGCGATCTCGTGCCCCGGGTGCTCCGGGAGGCCCGGGTAGAGGACCTGGGTGACCTTCGGGTGCTGGGTCAGCATCTCGACGATCTTCTCGGCGTTCTCGCTGTGCCGGTCCATGCGGACCGCGAGGGTCTTGATACCGCGCAGCACGATCCACGAGTCGAAGGGACCGGCGACCGCGCCCATCGCGTTCTGGTGGTACGCGAGCTCCTCGCCGAGCGCCTCGTCGGCCGTCACCAGCGCGCCGCCGACGACGTCCGAGTGACCGCCCATGTACTTGGTGAGGGAGTGCACGACGACGTCCGCGCCGAGCGCCAGCGGCTGCTGGAGGTACGGCGAGGCGAAGGTGTTGTCGACGACGAGCTTCACGCCGGCCTGGCGGGCGACGCCCGCGATCGCCTCGATGTCGGTGATGCCGAGCAGCGGGTTCGACGGGGTCTCGACCCAGATCAGCTTCGTACGGTCGTTGACGGCGGAGCGCACCGCCTCGACGTCGGAGGTGTTCGCGACGGAGAAGTCGACGCCCCAGCGCTCCACGACCTTCGCGAAGAGCCGGAAGGTGCCGCCGTAGGCGTCGTTCGGGATGACCACGTGGTCGCCGGGCGCGAGGAGCGTGCGCAGCAGGCAGTCCTCGGCGGCCAGGCCCGAGGCGAAGGCGAGGCCGCGCCGGCCGCCCTCCAGGGCCGCCAGGTTCTCCTCGAGGGCCGTACGGGTCGGGTTGGCGCTGCGGCTGTACTCGTAACCGCCGCGCAGCCCGCCCACGCCGTCCTGCTTGTAGGTGGACACCTGGTAGATGGGCGGGACGACCGCGCCGGTCAGCGGGTCGGCGGTGTTGCCCGCGTGGATCGCGCGGGTCTCGAAGCTCTGGTGAGAGTGCTGGTCGCTCATGTGTCAGGAGCGTAGTCCCGAGCGGCCCCCGCCGCCGCGATCGTCTCAACGAGTGTCCGGTTCCTGGACAATGGACACGTGACTCCTCCCCCTCATGGATGAGGGGGCTTCTCGCCGGCCCAGTGGGGCTGTGCGACGGGCCAGCCCGGCCCGTAGGACGTTCAGAGCGCCCACCGTGTCCGCGTGCGCCGAGTGGCCGCACGAAACGCAGTGGAACTTCTCCTGTGTGGGCCGGTTCTCCTTGGCGACATGCCCGCATTCGGGACACGTCCGGGAGGTGTCACGAGGGTCCACGGCGATCACGTCTCGTCCGGCGCTTTCAGCCTTGGCGTGCAGGATCGTCAGGAACACCCCCCATCCGGCATCTGAGATCGAGCGGTTGAGCCCGGCCTTCGCGGCGGCCCCGTTGACCAGGAAACCGCCCGGCGTCTCGGGGTCGGACTTCGGGGCGGGCGCCTTGACCATGTTGCAGATCTTGAGGTCTTCGTGAGCGATGACGTCGTGCTCGCGGACCAGTTCCAAGGCGGTCTTGTGCGCGTGGTCGAGCCGCTGGCGGCGGACCTTGCGATGCAGGTCGGCAACCTTCTGAACAGCCCGCTGGTGATTTCCCGTGCGCTTGTCGCGACGCACGCGGGGGAACCGGGCGAGGGCCTGCTGCGCGGCTTCGAGGCTCGCTGCGGCTTTCCGGCCATGGCGGGGGTTGGGAACGAACCCGCCGCTGGAGTCGGCAAGGAAATTGGCTACGCCCATGTCGATACCAGCCACGCTGCCTGTCTTGGGCAGCGGCTCGGGGGCTGCCTGGTCGGCGGTGACGATCACGTACCAGCGCTTGCCCTCGCGCTTGGCGGAGACGGTCTTGACCTTTCCGACCACCGGCCGGTGCTGGTTGACCTTGACATGCCCGACACCCTGAAAGCGGACGCGGGTGACAGGGTCGTTCGGGGTGGAATCCCAGCGGCAGCCGTCGCCGTCCTTGGGAAAGTCCACGGTGTCGAACCAGTTCACGCCCCGGAAGCGGGGGTAGCCGGGCGTCTCGCCGGCCTTGACCCGGCGGAAGAACGCCTGAAAAGCCTTGTCCAGACGGCGCAAGGTCGCCTGCTGGGAGGAGAACGACCAGCGGCCCTGACGCTCCGCGTCGAAGGTGCGGATCTCTTTGAGTTGCGCGGACTGCTGCCCGTACCTGACGCTCGTCCTGGAAACGTGCCGGTAGGCATCGCGGCGTTCCTGCAGCGCCCCGTTGTAGAGGGAACAGTGATCGCGCAGCATCTCGCCCAGCGCGATCGACTGGCCGACGGTCGGCCGCATGAGGAACTTGTACGCACGGATCACCCGATCCTTCCCGTCCCCAGCCGTTTCGCCTGCCCACCCCTGACCGGCGCCCCGGGCCGCCGTGGACTCCGCCGCTTCGCGGTTCCAGGACGAGGATCGCATTCTCGCTCGATCGGGACTACCTGCGAAGATTCAGGTATGGAGATTCTCTGGTTCCTGATCGCGCTGGGCCTGTTGTTCGGCGTCCTCGGCCCCTACCTGCTGCGCCGCCGCGGTGGCGGGATCCGTCAGGTCGCTCCGGGCGCACCGGACGCGGCGGATCCGGAGGCGTACGGATTCGTACGACAGGAGGACCAGGACGTACGGCTCCCGGGCGCGGACGACGAACTCCTGCACGTCCTCGACGTCGTCCAGGCCACCCAGGACTGGCGGGCCGCGTCGCGGCTGCTCGCCGCCACCGACCACGAGGGCGAGGTGCGCTGGCAGCGCGTCCAGGCCTTCGCGGGCGCCGCGTCCCTGGAGCTCCAGGAGCGGCCGGGCGTCGGCGGCGCGTGGCTGCGGACCTGGCGGGCGGAGGCCCCGAAGGACGCGGGCGGCGCGGCCGTGCACGGCGAGTTCCTGGTGCAGCAGGCCTGGCGTTCCTCGGCCGCGGGGACCGACGACTTCCGGATCATCCTGGAGGAGGCACGGAAGGTCACCGAGGAGGCGGCGCTGCTCGCCCCGGGCGACCCGGTCCCGTACATCACGCAGCTGGCGGTGGCTCGCGGTCTCGGCTACAGCCACGAGGAGTTCGACCAGGTGTGGGCGCGGGTCATCGACCGGGCGCCGCAGCACATGGGCGCCCATCTCGCGGCGCTGCACTACTGGTGCGAGAAGTGGCACGGCTCCCGCGAGGAGGCCGACCACTTCGCGACGACGGCCGCGGCGCGCGCCCCGCGGGGTTCACTGCTCGCGGCGCTCCCGCTGTTCGCGGTGTACGAGCACGTGCCGGACGTGGTGCTCGTACAGGACTTCTTCCGGACGGCCGTGGTGTCGAAGGCGATGGACGGGGCGCTGTACGCGGTGCACTCGGCCCGGTCCGACGACCCGATGCTGGCGCACGTCCGTCATCTGCTCGTCTGGTTCCTGGTGCGCGGCGAACGCTGGGCGGAGGCCATGCACCAGCTCGTGAAGGTCGACGGGCACGTGGGCGCGGTGCCGTGGACGCTGAGCGGGGACCCGGCGGCGGAGTTCACGGTCTTCCGGAACCTGGCGGTGGCGGGGTACGAGGCGAACGGCGGGAACCCGGCGACGCTGCCGCACTGAGTCTCCGCGGGGAGTCCCCTCGGGGAGTCCCTTCGGGGAGTCCCCTCGGGGAGTCCCTTCGGGGAGTCCCCTCGGGGAATCCCTCCCCGCCCGCCGACGTTGTGACCACTGCCGACCGTCGAGGAGAGATGCAGCATGTTCCTGTCCCGCACCCCCGTCCTCCCCACCCCCGAGCAGGCCCTGCGCGGCCGTCCCGAGCCGGAGTTCGCCGTTCCCGAGCGTCACACGGTCCTCGGCAACCCGCTCCTCGGCCCGTACCCGGAGGGCCTGGAGGTCGCCGACTTCGCCCTCGGCTGTTTCTGGGGCGCCGAGCGGAAGTTCTGGCAGACCGACGGCGTCTGGACCACTCTCGTCGGCTACCAGGGCGGCTACACGCCGAACCCGGCGTACGAGGAGGTCTGCTCGGGCCTGACCGGTCACACCGAGGCCGTCCGGGTCGTCTTCGACCCGGCGAAGGTCAGTTACGAGTCCCTCCTGAAGCTCTTCTGGGAGTCCCACGACCCGACCCAGGGCTTCCGCCAGGGCAACGACGTGGGCACCCAGTACCGCTCCGCCGTCTACACCCACTCCGCCGCCCAGGCGGCGACCGCCGACGCCTCCCGCGAGGCCTACCAGAAGGTCCTGACGGGCTCGGGCTACGGCACGATCAGCACGGAGATCCTCCCTGCGGAGGACCGCACCTTCTACCCGGCCGAGGCCTACCACCAGCAGTACCTGGACAAGAACCCGGCGGGCTACTGCGGCATCGGCGGGACGGGCGTCTCCTGCCCGATCGGTGTCGCGAAGGCCGACGGCTGACGACCCGAGAGCCGAGCTTCGCCGGATGAGTTTCGGGGCCTTCGCGCGGCGGGTGCGTGACGAGCAGCTGGCGCCCGCCCGGCGGCACAGGGCGCTGCGGTGGGCCGTCGGGGAGTACGGGCCGCTCGGCTTCCACGCGACCTGGGCGTATCTCGCCGCGACGGCGCTGCCCGCGCCGGATCTGCGGCGGGACATGTCCGCCCTGCTGCGCGCGCTCGACACGCTGGAGGCGAGCCGCGCGGCCCGGCTCGAAGAGGTGGCGGCCTTCGCGGCCCGCCGCCGCGTGGAGAAGGCGGCCGGGGTCCGTACCCCTCGGAGCGGCGACCCCTTGGCACCGCATCGGCGGCCCCACTGGCCCGGCGGGAGCGGGCCCTCGCGCCTCGGGCTCGTCGCCGCCGTGGCGAACCGGCGTGCCGAGTTCCAGCGGGTCCCCACCCTGATCCTTCTCTTCTCTCCGACGACCGGGCGCGGCAGCTGTGGGAGCTGTACGGCCGTCTCGACGCCTGCGCGGCGGCGTATCTCACCGCCCTCGGCCGGCCCGACGAGGCGGTGCGCGACGAGGCGGCCGCCATCGTCACCGGCATCAGCCACCACCTCACCCCGGGCTACGCGCCGCTGAACGTGCACCTCTTCCAGTGGCTGCGCTTCGCGGAGCTCCTCGACTACGCCGCAAAAGCTCCGGCGGTCTCCCGCGCCCGGTAGTTACACTCGGGGGCATGGGTTCGTTCCACTTCTTTCTCTGATTCCGGCCGCGGACACGGTCCGACCCGCTGAACCGGCGCCCCAGGGGCGCGGCAGCGGTGGTCCCGGTGTCCCTTCCCCGGCCCGAACGCACCCCAGCACCCAGGGAAAGAACCCATGCGCGACCGCGCCCAGTTGGCCTTGAACAACGTCTCCAAGGCGTACGGGGACCGCTCCGTCCTCGAACAGATCACGCTCACCGTCCGCCCCGGCGAGAAGGCCGCCGTCATCGGTGAGAACGGCTCCGGCAAATCCACCCTGCTCCGGCTCCTGGCCGGGGCCGAGGCGCCCGACGGCGGAGACGTGACCGTCCGCTTCCCCGGCGGTGTCGCGCGCCTCGCGCAGACGCTCGCCGAGACGCTCGGCCTCGGAACCGGGCACACCGTGCGGGACGCCGTCGACGCGGCGCTCGCCGAACTCCGCGCCATGGAACGGGAGATGCGGGCCGCCGAGGAGACACTCGGCTCCGCGACACCCGAGGAACTCTCCGCGTACGGGGAACTCGTCGCCCGTTACGAGGAGCGGGGCGGCTACCAGGCCGACGCCCGGGTGGACGCCGCGCTGCACGGGCTCGGCCTCGGCCACGTCCCGTACGAGCGCCGCGTCGGCACGCTCTCCGGCGGCGAGCAGTCGCGGCTGGCCCTCGCCTGCGTCCTCGCCTCGGGTGCCGAGCTGCTGCTCCTCGACGAGCCGACGAACCACCTCGACCGGGCCGCCGCCGGCTGGCTGGAGGAACGGCTCCGCACCCACCGCGGCACGGTGGTCGCGGTCACCCACGACCGGGCGTTCCTGGAGGGCATGGCGACGGTGATCCTGGAGGTCGACCGGGACACCCGCGCGGTGACCCGGTACGGCGACGGCTGGTCCGGCTACCGCACGGCGAAGGCGGCGGCCCGCCGCCGCTGGGCGCAGGACCACGAGGAGTGGCGGGAGGAGCTGGCCCGCACGGAGGAGCTGGTCGCGGCGGCCGGGCAGCGGCTCGCGGGCTCGGGCAAGGACCCCCGGCAGGGCTTCGGCAAGCACCGCCGTTCGCACGAGAACAAGCTGTCGGGCCAGGTCAGGGCGGCCCGGGCCAGGCTGGACCAGCTACGCAGGTCCCCGGTCCCGGCCCCGCCGGAACCCCTGCGCTTCACGGCGCGGATCGCCTCGGCGGCCGGGTCTGACGGTGTCCCGTGCCGTCACGACGGTGTCCCGTACGGCGGGCCCGGCGACATTCCGTACGGCGGGCCCGGCGGCATCCCGTACGGACCCGGCGACGTCCTCGCCGAGCTCGCCGGTGTCGGCGTCGGTGAGCGGCTGTGGATCGACAAGCTGCGGATCGCCGCCGGAGACCGGCTGCTCGTCTCCGGCCCCAACGGCGCGGGCAAGACGACTCTGCTCCGTGTCCTCGCCGGTGACCTGCGCCCCGACAGCGGCACGGTCACCCGCCCGGCCGGGGTCGGCTATCTGCGCCAGGAGCTGCCCGCCGTACCGTCCCCGAAGCCGCTGCTCACCGCGTACGCGGCGGGTCGCCCCGGCCTGCCCGAGGAGCACGCGGAGGAACTGCTCGCCCTCGGTCTCTTCCGGGAGGAGGACCTGACCGTGCCCGTGGCCCGGCTCTCGGTGGGCCAGCAGCGCCGGCTGGAACTGGCCGGGCTGGTGACGCGTCCCGCCGATCTGCTCATCCTGGACGAGCCGACCAACCACGTGGCGCTGTCCCTGGTGGAGGACCTGGAGGCGGCCCTCGCCGCCTTCCCTGGCGCGGTGGTCGCGGTCTCCCACGACGACCGCTTCCGCTCGGGCTTCGGCGGCACCCGGCTCGAGCTCCGCTCAGGCCGTGCCGTCTGACGCGGCCGCCGCCCGCAGCCGCGCGGCGGCCGTGGCCGGGCCGTAGCCGGGTGCGACGCCGTCGATCAGGAGGAGGTCGCCCGGCATGTGGCGGGTGCGCAGCGGGAGCAGCTCCTGGTAGGCGGGCGAGTCGTACCAGTCGCGCGCGTGCCGCATCGACGGGAAGGAGACGAGGACGGGCGCGCCGGGCCACTCGCCCTCGCGGACCTCGCGCTCGGGGGCGCCGTGCACGAGGAAGCGTCCGCCGAAGGGGTCGAGGGTCCCTTGGACGCGCTCCATGTAGGTGATGACCTCGTCGTGGAGGACGGGCGTCGGGTGCAGGTTCGCGAGGGCGTATGCGGTCATGACGCCAGAGTGCCGGAGCATGACGTGCGGGTCGATTACCTCGCAGGTCATGCTCCGGCACTCGGTGGGGGGAGGCGGGGCCTCGCGTCAGATCGTCGACGCGTCGATCACGAAGCGGTACCGGACGTCGCTCGCGAGCACCCGCTCGTACGCCTCGTTGATCTGCTCGGCGCGGATCAGCTCGATCTCCGCGCCCAGGCCGTGCTCCGCGCAGAAGTCGAGCATCTCCTGCGTCTCGGCGATGCTGCCGATCATCGAGCCCGCGAGGGTCTTGCGGCCGCCGATGAGGGAGAAGAGGCCGATCGAGACGGGCTCCTCGGGGGCGCCGACGTTCACCAGGGCGCCGTCGGTCTTGACCAGGCTCAGATAGGCGTTGAAGTCCAGCGGCGCGGAGACCGTGGAGATCACCAGGTCGAAGGTGCCGGCCAGCTCGGTGAAGGTCGCCGGGTCGCTGGTGGCGTAGTAGTGGTCGGCGCCCAGCTTCAGGCCGTCCTCCTGCTTCTTCAGCGACTGGCTGAGGACGGTCACCTCGGCGCCGAGCGCGTGGGCGATCTTGACGCCCATGTGGCCGAGGCCGCCGAGGCCGACGATGGCGACCTTCTTGCCGGGGCCGGCCTGCCAGTGGGCGAGCGGCGAGTAGAGGGTGATGCCGGCGCAGAGCAGCGGGGCGGCCTCGTCGAGGCTGATGCCCTCGGGGATGCGCAGGGTGTAGTTCTCGTCGACGACGATGTGGCTGGAGTAGCCCCCGTAGGTGGGCTCGCCGTCCTTGTCGAGCGCGTTGTACGTACCGGTGCCGCCCTGGACGCAGTACTGCTCAAGACCCTGGAGGCAGTACGCGCACTCCCGGCAGGAGTCGACGAAGCAGCCGACGCCGACCCGGTCGCCCACCTGGAATTTGCTGACCCCGGGGCCGACCTCGGCGACGATTCCGGCGATCTCGTGGCCCGGGACCATCGGGAAGATGCCCTCGCCCCAGCCGTCGCGCGCCTGGTGGATGTCGGAGTGGCAGATGCCGGAGTACTTGATCTCGATGAGGACGTCGTGCTCGCCGACGGGCCGGCGCGGCACGGTGGTGCGCTCCAGCGGGGCGTTGGCGGCGGGTGCGGCGTACGCGGGGACGGTGGTCACGTTCGTGGTCATGGCTCCAGCCTGCGCGGTGGCGGCGGCATCACCCAGTCCCCTGTTCTGCCTACGTCCAGCGTGCCTACCACTGGCAGGGACAGGAACAGCCGTCCGCGGGGACGTATGACCTGGGATAATCGGGACGCATGGATCGACGCATGGATCTCAGTGCCGAACTCAGCGAATTCCTGCGCTCGCGCCGGGCCCGGCTGAAGCCGGAGGACGTGGGTCTGCCGGAGTTCGGGCGCCACCGCCGGGTGCCGGGGCTGCGCCGGGAGGAGCTGGCGCAGCTGGCCGGGGTGTCGGTGGCGTACTACACGCGGCTCGAACAGGGCAACGGCCGCAATGTGTCCATGGAGGTCCTCGACTCGATCGCGCGGGCCCTGCGGCTGAGCGACACCGAGCGGGCGCATCTGACGCATCTGGCCAAGCCGACGGCGAAGAAGAAGCAGCACCGGGCGGCGATCGCCCGCCCCCAGCAGGTGCGGCCGGGCCTGCGGCATCTGCTGGACGCGATGGACGGCGTCCCGGCGTTCGTCGTGGGCCGGCGCCTCGACGTCCTCGCCTGGAACCGGATGGCGCGGGCCCTGATGGGCGACTTCGAGGCGATGGAGCCGGCCGAGCGCAATGTGGCCAGGATGGTCTTCCTCGGGCCCAACTCGCGTGATCTCTACCGGGACTGGGAGTGCAAGGCGACCGAGGTGGTGAGTGTGCTGCGGCTGTACGCGGGCTGCTACCCGGACGATCCGGCGCTGCTCGCGCTGGTCGGCGAGCTGTCGGTGCGCAGCGAGGAGTTCCGCTCGCTGTGGGCGGCGCACACCGTCACGGACAAGGGGCACGGGACGAAGGTGCTGCGGCATCCGCTGGTGGGTGAGATGACGCTGATGTACGAGAGCATGCGGGTGGCGGGCGGGGACCCGGACCTGGTGCTCATCACGTACCAGGCGGAGCCGGGGTCGGCGTCGGCGGACGCGCTGCGGCTGCTCGCGCAGTGGGGTGTGGACGAGGCCGTGGACGTACGGTGACGCGGAACGGCCGGTGACGCGGAGCGTACGGGTGACGCGGGACAACCGGCGGCGCAGAACGTACGCGTGACGCGGAACGGCGGCCCCCTCCGTCGTGGAAACGGCGGCCCCCTCCGTAGTGGAGGGGGCCGCCGTTCTCGTACGCGCGTGCCGTGCCGTGCCGGGGATCAGACCGCCGAGCCGGCCTTCCAGTCCGCCCAGCTCATGTTCCAGCCGTTGAGGCCGTTGCTCGGGGCGATCGTCTTGTCCTTGGAGTTCTTGACGATCACGACGTCGCCGACGATCGAGTGGTCGTACAGCCAGGCGGCCTGCTGGTTCGGGTCGCCGGCGCCCTTGACGTCGTTCAGGCCGACGCAGCCGTGGCTGGTGTTGGCCGAGCCGAAGATCGAGTCCGGGCCCCAGTAGTTGCCGTGGATGAACGTGCCCGACGTGGACAGGCGCATGGCGTGCGGCACGTCCTTGATGTCGTACTCGCCCTTGCCGTCGTCGTCGGTGAAGCCGACGGTCGCGCCGTTCATCCGGGTCTCCTTGAACTTCTCGGAGATCACCATCTGACCGTTGTAGGTCGGGTTCTCCGGGGAGCCGGCGGAGATCGGGATGGTCTTGATCGTCTTGCCGTCCTGGGTGACCGTCATGGTCTTGGTGGCGACGTCGACGGTGGAGACCTGGTTGCGGCCGATCTTGAAGGTGACGGTCTTCTGCTGGACGCCGAAGACGCCGTCGGCGCCCTCGACGCCGTCGAGGTCGAGCTTGAGGGTGACGGTCGAGCCCTCGGTCCAGTACTTGTCCGGACGGAAGTCGAGGCGCGTGCCGTCGAACCAGTGCCCGACGACCTCCTGGCCGGCGCTGGAGGTCACCGTGATGCCGGCCTGGACGGCCTCCTTGTCGGTGATCGCCTTGTTGAAGTTGATCGAGACCGGCATGCCGACGCCGACGGTCGAGCCGTCCTCCGGCGTGAAGTTGCCGATGAAGCTGTTGGCCTTGGAGACCGTGGTGAACGAGGAGTTCTCGTGCGCCTCCAGGCCCTCCGCGTCCGTGGCGGTGGCGGCGATCTTGTAGACCGTGGCGCGGTCGAGCTGACCGCTCGGCTTCCAGCTCAGGCCGTCGGCGGCTATCTCGCCCTTGACGGCCTCGCCCTCGGCGGAGGTCATGACGACCTCGGTGAGCTTGCCGTCGGTGACGGCGACCTTGGCGTCGTTGTTGATGGAGGCGTTCTGCGCGCCGTTCTTCGGCGAGATCGTGATCTTCGCCTTGGAGGTCTTCTGCGCGGCCGCCTCGTCGACCTGGGCCTGTGACTGCGGCGTCGCGGAACCGGAGGTGCCCGCCTTGTCCTCGTCGCTGCACGCCGAGAGCACCAGCACACCGCTGAGCACGGCGGCCGCGGCGGCCAGGCTCCTGCGGCGGCGCTTGCCGTCCGTCATCACACGCTTCTCCATCGTCGCCGATTCCCTGCCAACTTCTTGTTAAGAACGCCCATGACACCCCGTCCGGTTCCGGAGGCGGAGCGTTTGTGGGGAACACCACTGATCGACACGCTCGTACGGTCCCGTCCGGTTCCCGGGGCCGCGGTGGCCCCCGTCACCGGGGCAGCGGTGGCCCCGTCACCCCTCGCGCGCCACAAGGCCCCGGGACGCCGTCCCGGGGCCTGTGAAACAGGGCGGATGCCGGTTTTACGACCGGTCGTCGTCGTCTTCCTCCGCACCATCTTCCTCGCCGAGGTCCCACTCCAGGGCATCGGGGTCGTACTCGACCTCCTCGCTGCTCCAGGAGGCCTGGACCATCTCGATGCCGGGGACGTCGCGGATCAGGTCGAAGGGCTCGACGAGGTACGCGAGGGCCTCGGCGCTGTCCTCGTGGGCGGCGGCGCGGGCGGGCACCCGCTCCTCCTCGGGCATGAACTCGTCGGCGTCGATCCGGGCCTCGGCCGCCTCGGCCAGCTCGGCCGGTCCGTCGATCTCCAGGACCACATCGACCCGAAGACGTACATAGCGCGGTGTCTCAGAAGTACTCATGGGTCGGAGCGTAGGCGCCCCGGGGCTCCCGGCTTTCCCACGACCCGCTGTGTTCATTAGCATCGGCGCACCGACCAATTCGCGGTTTCCGCAAGGGGGATCGAAATTTCCGTGTCCGCCGCCCGACGCCCACTGCTGACCGCGACCGCCGCGGGCACGCTGCTGTGCGCCCTGTGGTTCGTACCGTCAGCCAACGCCACCGACGAGCAGGGCGGGGTACGGATCGGGGTGACCCAGGACGGCCACGCCGCGGACGACGGCCGCCTGGCCGAGACCGGCGGCCGGGACACCGTGCCTTATCTGATCGGCGGGACGGGTTTCCTGGGTGTCGGGGCGGGATTCGTGGCGCTGGCGATGCACCGCCGCGACCGGACGTCGTGAGCGGCCGCGGATGACGTGAGGGCCCGCCCCGGGAAGCCCGGGGCGGGCCCTGCGCCGTACGTGCACATACCTGCCGTAAGTGCGGTGCGGTGCCGTGCCGTGCCTACGCCAGCGGGCCGGTGACCGGCTCCACCGCGGCGAGCAGCTTTCCTTCGCGTACGAAGGTGTCGGCGGCCGCCAGGTCGGGGGCGAGGAACCGGTCCGGGCCGGGGCCCTGGACGCCGGCCGCGCGCAGCGCCTCGATGGCCGCGGCGGAGGCGGGTGCCGGGGACAGGCCGTGACGGAGCTCGATGCCGCGGGTGGCGGCGTACAGCTCGACGGCGATGATCCGGTTGAGGTTGCCGATCGCGGTGCGCAGCTTGCGGGCGGCGGACCAGCCCATGGAGACGTGGTCCTCCTGCATCGCGGAGGACGGGATGGAGTCGGCGGAGGCCGGGACGGCGAGCCGCTTCATCTCGCTGACCAGGGCGGCCTGCGTGTACTGGGCGATCATCAGGCCCGAGTCGACGCCGGCGTCGTCGGCGAGGAAGGGCGGCAGGCCGTGCGAGCGGTTCTTGTCGAGGAGCCGGTCGGTGCGGCGCTCGGCGATGGAGCCGAGGTCGGCGGCGGCGATGGCGAGGAAGTCGAGGACGTACGCGACGGGGGCGCCGTGGAAGTTGCCGTTGGAGCGGACCTGGCCGTCGGGGAGGACCACCGGGTTGTCGACGGCGGCGGCCAGCTCGCGCTCGGCGACGAGCAGGGCGTGGGCCATGGTGTCGCGGCCGGCGCCGGCGACCTGCGGGGCGCAGCGCACCGAGTAGGCGTCCTGGACGCGGGGGGCCTCGCCGCTCTGGAAGTGGCCGGTGAGCTCGGAGCCCTTGAGCACGGCCAGCATGTTGGCGGCGGAGGCGGCCTGGCCCGGGTGCGGGCGGATGGCGTGCAGCTCGGGCTCGAGGACCTTCTCGGTGCCGAGGAGGGCTTCGAGGGAGAGCGCGGCGGTGATGTCGGCCGACTTGTAGAGGGTGTCGAGGTCGGCGAGGGCCATGATCAGCATGCCGAGCATGCCGTCGGTGCCGTTGAGGAGGGCGAGGCCCTCCTTCTCCTTGAGCTCGACGGGCGCGATGCCGTGGGCGGCGAGCAGCTCGCCGGCGGGCCGCAGCTCACCGTCGGGACCCTCGGCGTCCCCTTCCCCCATCAGGGCGAGGGCGCAGTGGGAGAGCGGGGCGAGGTCGCCGGAGCAGCCGAGGGAGCCGTACTCGTGCACGACCGGGGTGATGCCGGCGTTGAGGACGTCGGCCATGGTCTGGGCGACCTCGGGACGGACGCCGGTGTGGCCGGAGGCGACGGTCTTGAGCCGCAGGAACATCAGGGCGCGGACGACCTCGCGCTCGACGCGGGGGCCCATGCCGGCGGCGTGCGAGCGGACGATGTTGCGCTGGAGCTGGGCGCGGAGCTCATGGCCGATGTGCCGGGTGGCGAGCGCGCCGAAGCCGGTGGAGACCCCGTAGACGGGCTCGGGCTTGGCGGCGAGCGCGTCGACGATGTTGCGGGCGGCGGCCAGGGCCTCCACGGCCTCGGGCGACAGCTCGACGCGGGCGCCGTGGCGGGCGACGTCGATGACGTCCTGCGGGGTCGTGCCGGACGTGCCGAGGACGACTGTCTGCATATCCATATTCAGCACCCTACGGATTGAAGACCAACCTGTCACTAGGTGTTCGGTCACCGGCTCGGTCGCCGGCTCGGGCGGGCTCGGTCACCGGCTCGCCCCTGGACGACCCCTTACCGGATCGATCCGCGCCGCTGGGCTTCCAGTCTGCCGCGCGGCGGCCGCCGGGGCGGCGCCGGAACCGCCATCGGGGCGGTGGGTCGGAAGGTCCGGTCACCGGTGTCCAGATCGACGAGCACCGCGAACTGTCGACGAGCACCGCGAACTAGGGTCGCCTCCATGAACAGGACCACCCCGCCCCGTCCGCTCGACGTCGAAGCGCTGTTCCCGGAGCTCGCCGCCCACCGGGGTACGACCACCCGGCTGCACCCGCGGCCGGGGCGCCCCGGCCCGTTCGAGAGCTCCGTCGGCGGGCCGATGCTGTGGCCGGCGGACGAGCCGTGGCCGGTGTGTACCGAGGTCCACGGCCGCGGGCGCGGGCGTCGCCCGGCGGACATCCGCCGAAAGCGCGAGGTCATGGCCGCCGCGGAGGCCCGGGACCCGCGGCGGGGTCTGACGGAGGAGGAGCTGCGGCTCGTCGAGGAACTGGAGCGCGAGCACCGGGTGCCGGGAGCGAGCGAGAACGATCCGCTGCCCCTGATCGGCCTCGCGCAGCTGTACGCGCGGGACGTCCCGGATCTCCCGGCCGGCCCGGACGGCGCCGACCTGCTCCAGGTCTTCTGGTGCCCCTTCGACGCCCACCGCCCCACCGGCTACAGCATGCTGCTCCACCTGCGCTGGCGCAGGGCGGCGGAGGTCGTCGACGCACTGACCTCGCCGCCGCAGCCGGAGGTCGTCGGCTACGAGGGATACGTCCCCGACCCCTGCGCACTGCACCCGGAGCAAGTGGTCACGTACCCCTTCGCCGGGCTGCTGCCCGAGGACCTGTGCGCACGGATCGACGCCTGGGAGGAAGCACTGGAGGAGGAGGCGGAGGAACGGGAGGACGAGGCCGACCCCGTGGCCTACCAGTACGACCTGTCGATCCCGCCGGGCTGGCGGGCCGGCGGATACGCATCCTGGCACAAGACGGACCCGTACCCGATGGACTGCTCGACCTGCGCGACCCCCATGCGCCTCCTGCTGACGGTCGACACCTCCGAGTGGGACGGCGGCAGCGGCAGCTGGACCCCACTGGAGGACCAGGGCCTCCGCCCGCACCCGGCGGCCGTGCCCACCGGGGTCGTGGTCGGCAACCACGGCGAACTGAACGTCTTCACCTGCCCCACGGATCCCGGACACCCGCCGCGCTGGAGCATCCAGTAGGGGTCAGACCGCGTACGTCCGCGCGAACGCGGTGCAGGCGGCCCAGGCGGCCGGGGTGGCGGGTCCCGGACGAGGATGCGGGGGAGGTTGTCGGCGACGTCGACGCAGGCGTCGTGGTCGTTGCAGCGTGCCCTCACTGGTCAAGTGCACGGCCTGCGCGGGAATCTGCTGACCCTGGTCCGCCCCAGCGGGTACCTGTGGGAGGCGGCGATGGACCAGTGCTGGACGGCGAGTCCCGAGGAACACGCCAGCCTGACCTCGCGGGGGGCCGTACGCGTCATCAGTACGTCGCCGGGAACGCCCCGCAAATCCAGGTGTCCCCTCCCGGCCGCTCCGGTAGCGTGCGCCCGCATGACTTCTGAACTGGAACGTCCCCCGCTTCAAGCGGACGAACGCACCGCGCTCATCGGCTGGTTGGACCTTCAGCGGCAGATCCTGCGCTGGAAGTGCGAGGGGCTGAGCGACGAGGACGCGCACCGTTCGGTCATCCCGACCTCGCCGGCCATGACGATGGCCGGTCTCCTCTCCCACGCGCGCTGGACCGAACACACCTGGCTGGAGGTGCTGTTCCTCGGCGGCGACGAGAAGCTGAACCCGGCGTTCGACGAGTCGGCCGAGGACACCGACTGGCACACCGACGGCCGCTCCCTCGCCGACCTCCTCGCGGAGTACGAGGCCCAGTGCGCCCGCAGCAACGAGATCGTCGCGGCGGCGTCCCTCGACGACGTCGGCCGCCACACCGGCTACCGCTCCGGCGGCGCCAACCTCCGCTGGATGCTCATCCACCTTGTCGAGGAGACGGGCCGCCACGCGGGCCACGCGGACATCATCCGCGAACTGCTCGACGGCGCGAAGGGCTACTACTGACACAACCCGGGAGGGGCGTCACACGGCGACGAGTCGAACGCGGCCATCGCACAGCATGGTCATGTCGTCGACATCGGACGTCAGCATGACCACGGGACGCTGCTGCCGCAGGGCGGCCTCGGCCACGGCCGCGTCGATGGCGTACTTGTGGCCGTGGAGGCCGGCCGCCACCAGCAGCACCGAGGCCGCCCTCGCCTCCTCGTCACCCACCGGTACGACGCGCAGGCCGGACAGCGCCCAGTTCAGGCGGGCCTTGTTCGTCCGCGCGTGGACGGCTTCGATGACGGTCGGTGCGGAGATCACGACTTCCATGCCGCGCGAGCGCGCCTCCATGACCATGGCCACCACGGTCTCGTCGTCGGCCAGCAGCTTGGAGAGCCCCTCGCAGTCGAGGACGAGTGTCCCCTCGTGACTCAGCTTGCGGCGGGCCACTGGCCTTCTTCCGCGAAGACCTCGTCGAAGACCTGGCGCGCATCCCGCTTCGCCTGCTCGGACACCGGCCCCTTGCGGCCCTCGTAGTCCGCCAGGTACTCGTCCAGCACCTGGCCTCGCAACTCCCGCTCGACAGCCGCCGCGACGAACGCGGAGAACTCCCGCTTGCCGACCCGGGCACGGATCGCCTCCGCCGTCCCCTCGGGCAACGAGAGGCTGACGCGTGTCGCCGGTCCCTCACCGATGTTGTACGTCGTCTCGGACATACACCCCAGTGTGTCAAACGAGTAGGAAAAGCGGAACCGCACGTCGTCACTCGTACGGGGGGTCTTCACTCCGCGTGTCGCTGCGGGCATATGCCCGTGCGGTACGTTCGCAGCAAAACGGCCCCCGTCGGCGGCGGTAACCAACGACGAGGGCCTGAACCACCAGTGGAAGCAGTCCACCCGTGATCTACCGCAACTTTATCGCGCCCTCTCGTGCCTTCAGCCAGTTCTCGCACGAGATCATCCGGCACCCGCGCCTCGACTCCCACGCCGCGCGCCTCCTCACCTGGCAGCTCTCCCTCCCCGCGCACGCCCGCGAAACCCTGTCGGAGACCGCCAAGCGCGCCCGGATCGGGGCGACTTCCTTCACCACGGCCAAGCGGCAACTCAAGGCCGAGGGGTACGTGCACGAGCGCCGGGTCCAGGTGGGCGGCGGGCTCTGGGTCACCCAACAGCTCGTCTCCAGCACGCCGTTACGCCCTGAGGAAGCGGCCAAGATCTTCGCCGGCATGCCCGCCCACAACGGCATCGAGCGGGTGTATCCGCAGGTGGCACCGAGCGATCCGGGCCCGGCCGTCGGTCAGCCGACACCCCCGTCGACCGACGGTCATCCAGAGAAAGACCGTAGGGAAGACACCTCCAACCTTCCGCCGGGGACGGAGGCGGAAGCGGAAGCGGAGGGTCGGCCGGCGGCCGAGGCTGAGCCGGGGACGCAGCCCGAGCCCTTCGACGGGGCACCGGACGAGCCCGACGCTCAGGCCGATGCCCAGCCCGGGGTTCAGACCGCCGCCCAGCTCGACGAAGCCCGCGCCCTCGTCGGCGCCTTGCCTCTCCTCTCGCCTGCCCTTCGGCACATCCCACCCGGCATGCGTGACGAGCTCACCGGGCTAGCCGCCCGCTGGCTCGCAGCGGGGCACACCTCCGTCGACGTCCACGAGCACATCCTGCGGGGCCTGCCCGGCGCCGGAACCCCCGTACAGCGGCCCGGCGGGCTCGTGCGGTACCTGCTGCGCGAGGTCCCGCCCCGCACGCTCCCCCGGTCCGAACCGTCCCCGCCCCCGTCAGGTGCTCGGCTCTCGTCGCGCCTCGAAGGCGCGCGGGAGTGCGCGAGCGGCGCACACACCCAGTCGATGCTCTTCCGGCCGGTGGCCGACGAGACACTCTGCGGCGACTGCCGGGGGTCAGCCGCTCAGGGTGGGCGTGTCTGGTGAGTCTCGGGTGGGACCGCCCTCTTTCCGAGAGTCGCTCCTTCCGGTGGTGCGTCAAGGGCGCTCCCTGCGGTCGCGTCGCTGCGCGATGGCCTTCGGCCACCCTTGACCCACCACCTCCAGGAGCGAAAACACTCTCGGAGGGCGGTCCAGGGGGCGGGGTCACGCGTAGGGCCCGGGCAGCGGCCGCTCGCCGCGTGCGTGTGCCGGCCGGTGGGTGGGGGCTTGGTTCGCGGCCGAGGGGGATGGGCTTCCGCCGGCCGGTTCGGGGTGCGCGGTTGTTGAATGGGGCGGTCGGGCTCCGGCTTGGCGTCGGAAGGTGGTTCGTAGCGGGGCTTCAGGCCCCGCTGGTCACTCCTGGTGGGTGGGGCGTGAGTAACTCTGCATTTCTCCGAGTAACAGCCCCCGGATTAACCCCCATTGGGGGCGAATCACCCTAATCGGGCGATGAAAGTGCAAGAAACTCACGCCGACCGCTCCCACCACCCACGAACACAGACCAGCGGGGCCTGAAGCCCCGCCAACCGCCGGCCGCAACCCGCCAAGCCAAGCCGGGCCGCCCCATTCAACAACCGCGCACGCCGAACCGGCCGGACTTCACCCACCGGCCCGAGGAACGAACCAAGCCCCCACCCACCCAGGCACACAGCCAACACACGCCCCACCGATGCCCGGCCTCGCCCCGCCCACCGGCCCGACCGGCGCCCTCGGCGCGCAACCACCCCCGTGGCCCCCGCGTGGCCCCGGCCCTCGGCCGCCCTCCGAGTGTGAAAAGGCGGCCTCCGCCGCCGGGTCAAGGGTGGAGCGAAGCGGAATCGGCGAAGCCGACGCGACGAAGGAGCGCCCTTGACGCGGTGGTGGAGGACGCCACACTCGGAAAGAGGGCGGCCGCGCCAGAAGCCCATGAGGCACGCCCGCCCCAGACACCTCCCCCAGCCCCGGTCGCGTCAGCGGCTCTGGAGCGGCGACGGGCTGCGGGGCAAAGCGAGGCGCACCCTGCGCTGCGGCCGTTCGATGGCCGTGACGACGACGGAGATCTCGCCGCAGGTCGGGAAGGCGTCCGCCGCACCGGCCACGGCCCTGCCCGAGATCTGGCCTCCGTCGATGCGGATCCCCTCGAAGGGCACCAGCCCGACGAGTCCGTCCCCGATGTCGACGAAGACGCCGAAGGGCATCACCCTGTCGACCGTCCCGCGCAGTTCCTGGCCCACCTCAGTCCGGTCGGCGAAGGCCCGGAGGGGGTCGGGCTGCAGGGCCTTCAGGGACAGCCTGGCCTCGGCGTTGTAGGTGTCGAACTGGAGGAACTCGCACGCGACGCGCTGTCCGACCTCTACGACGTCGGTCGGAGCGTCGAAGTACCGCCAGGACAGTTCAGGGATCACGATGAACCCCACGCCGGGCAGCGTGGGATGGTCGGGCCCGTCGTCCAAGGCCACGAACACCCCGAACCGTTCGATCGCCGCGACCGTACCGGACAGGATCTCGCCGGGGTCCAGTGACTCCAGGAACGCCCAGAGCTCGGGGCTCTCCGACTGCCAGTGCATTTCCATGTCCATGCCCATGGCGGCCACCCTGGCACACGAGCTCCGGCGCCCCCGTCCGCTCAGGAGCCCTCAGGCGGGTGCTCGCGTGGCGGGTCCACCGGTGGCGCGTCCCTGAAGCGGCGGCGGTCGCGGGCCCCGGGGGGCGCGTCCGCGAGGCGGACGACCGCGCCGTCGCGGCCCGCCACCACCGGCTTCGTCGAGCGCGCCGCCTTGGCCTGGTACTGGGCCGCGTCCGCGAGCCGGAAGAGGCGGCGCGCCGACCTGAGCGGGCCGATCGGGTCACCGGTCGACGCCACCCCGCAGGCCACGCCCTCGCCGAGTTCCAGCTCCGCGGCCCGTACGCACAGCTCCTCCGCGACCGCGACCACCTCGTCCGCCGTCGGGCCGACCGTCAGAAGGCAGAACTCGTCGCCGCCGAGCCGGGCCGCGAGGGCGCCGGGGAGCATGGCGCCGCAGCGGGAGAGGACGGAGCCGAACCGTTCGAGAAGGCGGTCGCCGACCGCGTGGCCATGGGTGTCGTTGACCCGCTTGAGGCCGTTCAGGTCGCAGACCATCAGGCTGACGACGGAGCCGTCCACCCGGTAGCGCTCGATGGCCTCGTCCAGGCGGGTGTCGACGGCCCGCCGGTTGGCCAGTCCCGTCAGAGGGTCGGTGAAGGCGAGTTTGCGGACCTCCTCCAGGCGTTCCGCCTGGGCGATGCCCGCCGCGACCACCGCCGCCAGGACGGTGGCGAAGTCGGCGTCCGCGCGGGTGAAAGGTTTCGCCGCCGGTGGGCGGGCCACGTACAGCTCGCCCCACGCGCGCCCGTGCAGCACGATCGGGGCCACGACGCAGCAGCCCCGCCCGCGTCGCCGCAGACCCGCCACCCGGCCCGTCCGCACCGGGTCGTCGGCGGTCTCCACCCAGGCGTCCGGCTCCCCGCCGCCCGCCCACTGCTCGTGCAGGAACTCGGTGATCTCGGGAAACTGGTGCACCGGATACGTCTCCGAGTCCGGGAACTCCTCCTCGCCCAGGGCTCGCTCCCCGGCGTTCACGAGGACCTTGAGGCGGCCGTGGTCCCGCTGCCAGACGGAGAGGGCGGCGAAGGTGCCGTCGAGGCCTTCGCAGGCCCCGAGCGCCGCCGCCCGCCAGAACTCGCGTGGAGTGTGCGCCGCCGCCATCCCCTGCGCCAGCGCCACTACGGCCCGCAGCCGTCCGTCCTCACCCATTCCTCCAGCTTAGGGAGGTTTGACCTGTTTTCACCTCTGAGACGTCACCGTAAGTAACATGTGGCGCAAAACGGCAACAACTACTCGCCGGGCCAGTTCGGCTTCCGCTTCTCGTTGAAGGCCGCGACACCCTCCGCGCGGTCCCCCGAGAACGCCACCGAACGCCAGGCCGCGTCCTCGACCTCGAGGCCCGCCCGCAGGTCGAGGCCCTGCCCCAGCCGCATGGCCTTCTTCGCCGCCCGCAGCCCGACCGGCGAGTTGGCCGCGATCCGGCCGGCCAGCTCCAGCGCCGCCGTCCGCGCGTCCTCGCCCAGCAGGTCGACCAGACCCAGCTCGCGGGCCTCCGCCGCCTCCACCCGGCGGGCCGTGAAGACCAGTTCCGCCGCGCGCGCCGCGCCCACCCGGCGCGGCAGCAGCTGCGTACCGCCGCCGCCCGGGATGACGCCCACGGACACCTCGGGGAGACCGACCACGGCGGTCGCGTCGGCCACGATCACGTCGCAGGCGAGCGCCAGCTCGAAGCCGCCGCCGAGGGCGAAGCCGTGCACGGCGGCGACGGTCGGCATGGGCAGCTCCAGGACGCCGGTGTAGGCGGCGCGGGCGGTCGGCCGCTGGCGGACCAGCTCGGCGTCGGTGAAGGTGTTGCGCTCCTTGAGGTCGGCGCCGACGCAGAAGGCCCGGTCGTTCGAGGAGGTCAGCACGGTGACGCGGACGGAGGCGTCGGCGGCGAGCGCCTCACAGGCGGCGCCGAGGGAGCGGGCCATCTCGGAGGAGACGGCGTTCATCGCCTTGGGCCGGTCGAGGACCAGCTCGGCGACGTGCCCGTCCCCGTCCTTCCGGACCACCACGAACTCACCGAAGCGCTGCTCGGACATGACCGCACCCTCCCGATTCAGAGCCTGTTAACGGCTGTTAACAGGCGTTCACCGGAGATCCTAGGTCGGGCGGCGGGTCAGGAGCCAGGGTTCGACGACGCCGAGGCCGCGGACGGGGCGCTGCCACATCGGCTGGAGCGCGAAGCGGTACGTGGTGGCCTTGCGGCCCTCCTTCTCCGCGCGGGCGGCCTCCTCGGCCGCCTCCGTCTCCGAGACGGGCGCCTCACCCGTCCTGGACAGCTCCTCCGCGAGCGCGCCGTCGACGAGGACGGCGTCCTTCGGCGCTATCGAGGTGAGCCGGCTCGCGAGGTTCACGGTCGTGCCGAAGACGTCGCCCATCCGGGTCGTCACGGTGCCGAAGGCGATGCCGACGCGCAGCGCGGGCATCGTCTCGTCGTGGCTGAGGGTCTCGATCAGGCGCAGGGCGATCTCGGCGGCCGTACCGGCGTCGTCGGCGGCGTACAGCACCTCGTCGCCGAGGGTCTTGATGAGCCGGCCGCCGTGCGCGGCGACCAGGTCGGCGCAGGTCGTCTCGAAGGCCTCGACGAGCTCGCCGAGCTCCTCCTCCTCCAGGCGGCGGGTCAGCCGGGTGAAGCCGACCAGGTCGGCGAAGCCGACCGCGAGCCGCCGGTCGACCATCTCCTCGTCGTCGGCGGCCTGCACGAGCACCCGGCCGGTGGCGGCGGCGAGCTGCCGCCGCCAGACGTAGATGAGGAACTCCTCCAGCTCGGGCAGCAGCAGCTCGACCAGCGGATACGTGACCTCGGTGCGGGTCATGCCGGGCTCGGGCGGCTCGGTCAGGCCCTCCAGGAAGGAGTCGATCTGCCATTCGGCGAGCCGGGCGGTGGTCTGTCCGGTGGAACGGGCGACCTGCACGGCCATCGGCTCGCTGAGCAGCCCGGCCTCGACGAGACCGGCCAGCCGGCGCAGCGCGAGGACGTCGGCCTCGGTGAGCGCCTTGGCCTGGCCGATGTCGGCGAAGCCCATGGCGCGCCAGAAGCGGGAGGCGAGTTCCATGGAGACGCCGGCCGTGCGGGCGGCCTGGAAGGGGGTGTAGCGACGGTCCGCGCCGAGGATGAGCTGTTCGAGGCGGATGGCGAGCGGATCGTCGCTCGGCTCGGCCGTGTGGTCGACCTCGTGATGGGGGGTGGGGTACGTGGGAGGCTCGGGCGCGCCGCCCTCGTTCTCGTCGTCGACGGTCACCGGCCGCCTCCTGCCCGTTCCCTGCCCACTTGCCCTGCCGATCTGTCGCCCTGGATCGCGGTCCACGATACGACAGCTGTGGCTTGGCTCACGCCTTAACGGCTGCCGCCTGTGTTCCTGGGGCCTGTCGTACGGGCTCTCCTGTCGTACGGGCCCTCCTGTCGTGCGGGGCCCCTCGGGCGCGCGGGCCCTCGGGGTGAACGGCCACGAGGGCGCCGCGCGCCGGTGGGGTGTGCCCACCCGTCCCGCCCTCCCCCAAGGACTACGTCCAGGGGGACCCCCAGGCGGAACGCATGCCCACACCTACGTCCGGAGGTGGACGATGTCGCCCGCTCCTACCGCTTCCGTGCCGCCGCCCTCCGTGGCGACCACCAGGCGGCCGTCGCCGTCCAGGGCCACCGCTTCGCCCTCCAGCATCCGCTCGCCCGGCAGCTCGGCCCTGACGCGGCGGCCGAGGGTCGCGCAGCCGGCCGCGTAGGCCGCCTGGAGCCCGGACTCGGCGGGGTCGCCGTCGGCCCGTACCCAGTCGCCGTACCACTCGGCGAGGGAGCGCAGGACGGCCCGCAGGAGGGTGTCCCGGTCGGTGGAGACCGCGCCCGCGAGGAGCAGCGAGCCGGCCGCGGGGACGGGCAGTTCGTCCTCGCGGAGGGTGACGTTGATGCCGAGGCCGACGACGATCGCGTCCGCGCCGGCCCGCTCGGCGAGGATGCCGCCGGTCTTGCGTTCCTCGCCCGCCACGGAAACCAGCAGGTCGTTGGGCCACTTGAGGGACATGTCGACCCCGGCGGCCTTCGCGAGGCCGGTCGCCGCGGCGACGCCGGTGAGCAGCGGGAGCCAGCCCCAGCGGTGGACCGGCACTTCCGGCTTGAGGAGGACGGAGACGAAGAGCCCGGAGCGGGCGGGCGCCGTCCAGTCGCGGTCGAGGCGGCCGCGGCCGGAGGTCTGCTCCTCGGCGACGAGCACGGCGCCCTCGGGCAGCTCGTCGGCGCGGGCGGTGAGGTCGCTGTTGGTGGATCCGGTGCTGGTGACCACGTCGAGCGAGGTCCACAGCCCGTCGGGTAGGACGAGTGCGCGGCGCAGTGCGGGGGCGTTCAGTGGGGGCCGGTCGAGGTCGGACCAGGGTCCGCCGGAGCCTTGGGAGGACGTCATGCAAGCCAGACTAGGTGTGGCAAAGACCGCAGTGCCGAACCGTATCGGCGTCGATACGCTACGGCTCAGTAGCTGAGCAGTAGCCCATTCGTAGTCAACGAACCCCCCGTGACCAGGCAGGGAGCCGCATCCCGATGTCCGAGCCGGCAGAGCAGTACGAGATCGACATTCACACGACCGCAGGCAAGATCGCGGACCTCAAGCGCCGTATCGACGAGGCCACCCATGCCGGCTCGGAGCGTGCGGTGGAGAAGCAGCACGCGAAGGGCAAGCTGACCGCGCGCGAACGGATCGCGCTGCTGCTCGACGAGGGCTCGTTCGTCGAGCTGGACGAGCTGGCCCGGCACCGGTCGACCAACTTCGGCCTGGAGAAGAACCGTCCGTACGGAGACGGTGTGGTCACCGGCTACGGCACGGTCGACGGGCGCCCGGTCGCCGTCTTCTCGCAGGACTTCACGGTCTTCGGCGGCGCGCTCGGCGAGACGTACGGCCAGAAGATCATCAAGGTGATGGACTTCGCGCTGAAGACGGGCTGCCCCGTCATCGGCATCAACGACTCCGGCGGCGCCCGTATCCAGGAGGGTGTGAGCGCGCTCGGCATGTACGGCGAGATCTTCCGCCGCAACACCCACGCGTCCGGCGTGATCCCGCAGATCTCGCTGGTCGTCGGCCCGTGCGCGGGCGGCGCGGTCTACTCCCCCGCGATCACCGACTTCACGGTGATGGTGGACCAGACCTCGCACATGTTCATCACGGGTCCCGACGTCATCAAGACGGTGACCGGCGAGGACGTGGGCTTCGAGGAGCTGGGCGGGGCCCGGACGCACAACGCGACCTCGGGCGTGGCGCACCACATGGCGGGGGACGAGAAGGACGCCATCGAGTACGTGAAGTCCCTGCTGTCCTACCTTCCGTCGAACAACCTCTCGGAGCCGCCGACCTTCCCCGAGGTCGCGGACACCGAGGTGTCGGACGAGGACCGCGAGCTGGACACGCTGATCCCGGACTCGGCGAACCAGCCGTACGACATGCACAAGGTCATCGAGCACGTCCTCGACGACGGTGAGTTCCTGGAGACGCAGGCGCTGTTCGCGCCGAACATCCTGACCGGCTTCGGCCGCGTCGAGGGTTTCCCGGTGGGTGTGGTCGCCAACCAGCCGATGCAGTTCGCGGGTTGCCTCGACATCGACGCGTCCGAGAAGGCCGCGCGGTTCGTCCGTACCTGCGACGCCTTCAACATCCCGGTCCTGACCTTCGTGGACGTGCCGGGCTTCCTGCCGGGTGTGGACCAGGAGTACGGCGGCATCATCCGGCGCGGCGCGAAGCTGATCTACGCGTACGCGGAGGCCACGGTCCCGCTGATCACGGTCATCACGCGGAAGGCCTTCGGCGGCGCGTACGACGTCATGGGCTCGAAGCACCTGGGCGCGGACCTGAACCTGGCGTGGCCGACGGCGCAGATCGCGGTGATGGGCGCGCAGGGCGCGGTCAACATCCTGCACCGCAGGACGATCGAGGAGGCAGGGGACGCAGACAAGGCAGCGACGGAGCGGGCGCGGCTGATGCGGGAGTACGAGGACGCCCTGCTCAACCCGTACATCGCGGCCGAGCGCGGTTACATCGACGGTGTGGTCATGCCCGCGGACACGCGCCCGCAGATCGTGAAGGGGCTGCGTCAGCTGCGGACGAAGCGGGAATCCCTGCCTCCGAAGAAGCACGGCAACATCCCGCTGTAACCCGTACGAGCGCTGAAGGAGCCGTTGTGATCAAGGTCGTACGAGGAAACCCGACCCCGGAGGAGTTGGCCGCCGCACTGGCGGTGGTTCAGGCACGGGCCGCGGCGACGGCGGCGGCGTCCGCCGAGAGCGGCGGCCCGGCGGCGCCGGAGGGCTGGTCGGACCCGTCCCGCATCGCGCGGTCGGTGCGTCACCGGCCGGGCCCGCGGGCCTGGGCGCGGTCGTACTGGCCGGTGTAGTCGTCGTATGACGAAAGGCCGGACCCCCTGTGCGGGGTCCGGCCTTTCGCGTACCCGGCCGCCCGTCACGTACGGCGGAGGAAGAGGCCGGCGAGTACGGCTCCGGCGGCGACGATCGCCGCGTTCACGAGGACCGCGAGGCCGATGCCGTCGAGGAGGACGGGCGCGGTGACGACGACGGCGCTCATGATCGGGGTGCCCATGGTGATGCCGATCTGCTGGGTCATCGTCGCGAGCCCGGTCGCCGTGCCCTGCTCGTGGTCGGGGATCCCGGAGGTGGCGGTGACCATGAAGCCGACGATCGCGAGCATGTTGCCGACGCCGCCCGCGAAGGTCGCGGCGAGCAGCAGCCAGAGGCTTCCCGGGCCCTCGCCGAGTCCGTACAGGGCGAGGGTGGCGACGGCCTGGAGGAGGCCGCCGGAGACCAGGGCCGTACGGGCGCCGAAGCGGCCGATGAAGCGGGAGGCGAACACCCCGCCGAGGACGGTGCCGGCGCCGAGGACGCCGAAGGAGAGGCCGGCGGCGAGCGGGGAGAAGTCGAGGACGTCCTGGAGGTAGAGCGTCATCAGGAAGACCAGCGAGGTCTCGGTGACGAAGGCGACGAGCCCGGCGAGGTTGCCCCAGACGACGGTGCGGCGCTTGAGGATGTGGAGCGGTACGAGGGGGGCGGCGGCGCGGCGTTCGACGAGGACGAAGGCGACCAGGAGCGCGGCGCCGGCGGCGAGGGCGGTGAGCGCGGTCGGGTCGGTCCAGCCGTGTTCGCCGCTGACGGTCAGGCCGTAGACGAGGGCGAGGAGTCCGCCGGTGACGGTGATCGCGCCGGGCACGTCGAGCCGGGGGCGGACGGCCGGGCGGCTCTCGGTGAGGACGGCGGGGGCGACGAGGAGGACGGCGAGGGCCACGGGCACGTTGACGAGGAACGCCCAGCGCCAGGAGAGCAGGTCGGTGAGGACGCCGCCGAGGATCGCGCCGGTGGTGAAGCCGGCGGACATGAGGGCGCCGTTGAGTCCGAGCGCGCGGGCGCGCAGCGGGCCCTCGGGGAAGGAGGCGGTGAGCAGGGAGAGGCCGGCGGGGGTGACGGCGGCGGTGGCGAGGCCCTGGGCGACGCGGGCGGCCATCAGCAGCTCGGGGCCGGTGGCGAGGCCGCCGACGAGGGAGGAGACGCCGAGGAGCGCCATGCCGCCGAGGAAGAGCCGGCGGCGGCCGACGAGGTCGGCGACGCGCCCGAAGAGCAGGGTGAAGCCGGCCGCCGCGAGGGCGAAGGCGGTGGCGATCCACTGGAGGCCGCCGAGGCTGAAGCCGAGTCCCTGACCGATGACGGGCAGGGCGACGTTCAGGATCGAGAAGTCGACGGCGAGCATGAACTGGGCGAGGAGGAGGACGACGAGGACGAGCCGCATCCGTCCGGTCATACGGGCGTCCGTCGGCCCTTGGGTCTGGTCCACGGGCTGTTCGGCGGGCTTGGGGTGATCCAGGGCAACCATGCGTACGACCCCTTAATGGGAGACTGGTTCCGTTAAGATGTCCCGTACCGTAGCAGAGTCGATGGCGTTAATGGAACAGGAGACCCATTTGACTGAGAGCCAGCCGGCCTCGCCCGGCACCCTGCGCCCCGGCGGCCGCACCGCGAAGGTCCGCAGGGCCGTCCTCGACGCCACCCAGGACGCGCTCGCCGACACCGGCTTCCACACCCTGAACATGGACCGGATCGCCGCGACAGCGGGCGTCGGCAAGACCACCGTCTACCGCCGCTGGGGCTCCCCCGTCGGCCTGGTCACCGACCTCCTGCACGACATGGCCGAGCAGTCCCTGCCCGCCTCCGACACCGGCAGCCTCGCGGGCGACCTGCGGGCCAACGCCGAACTCGTCCGCGCCACCCTCACCGACGCGCGGATGGGCGCCGTCTTCCGCGCCGTCATCGCGGCGGCCGCCTGCGACGAGGACTGCGCCCGCGCGCTCGCCGACTTCTACCGGACCCGGCTCGGCGAGTGGGCGCCCGTCGTCGCCAAGGGCGCGGCCCGCGGCGAGATCCCCGCGGAGACGGACCCGACCGAGCTGCTCCGAGCCGTCTCCGCGCCGCTCTACTACCGCTTCACCGTCACCCGCGAGGAGGTCGGCGCGGACGTGGCGGAACGGGCGGTCACGGCGGCGCTCGCGGCGGCACGGGACGGGGTGTTCATCCGGACGCGGCCCTGAGGCGATCGTCCGTCCGTCCGTTCGTCCGTTCGTCGGTTCGTTCGTCCGCGAATAGTCCCCCGGCACCGGGGCGCCTGAGTATCCGTACTCAGGCGCCCCGCCCGCCCCACCTTCAGGATCGGAGGCATGCTGTGGTCCGACCCCGAGAACGAGCCGCCGAAGTTTCTCCGCGAGACGCAGGAGATGCTCCGTCGCGCCGGCATCGTGCTCGGAGTCGCGATGGTGGTCTTAATGTTCGTGGTCGGCGCGCGCTGAGGACCGGCCCCGCGCTCGATACGCTGCCCCCATGACTGCTGATCCGCGCCGTGTCGTGCTCGCCTCCGCCTCGCCCGCCCGCCTCAACCTGCTCCGGCAGGCCGGGCTCTCCCCCGAGGTGATCGTGAGCGGCGTCGACGAGGACAAGATGCACGCCCCGACACCGGCCGAGCTCGCGCTCGCCCTCGCGGAGGCGAAGGCCGCCCATGTCGCCGCCCGCCCCGAGGCGTTCGGCGCCCTGGTCATCGGCTGCGACTCGGTCCTGGAGCTCGACAAGCAGGCCCTCGGCAAGCCGGCGGACGCCGAGGAGGCCACCGCACGCTGGAAGGCGATGCGCGGCCGGGTCGGCATCCTCCAGACCGGCCACTGCGTGTACGACACGACCGCCAAGCGCTACGAGTCGGCGACGGCCTCCACCGTGGTCCGCTTCGGCGAGCCGACGGACGCCGAGATCGCGGCGTACGTGGCGAGCGGCGAACCGCTGCACGTGGCAGGGGCGTTCACCCTGGACGGGCGCTCGGCGCCGTTCATCGACGGCATCGACGGCGACCCCGGCAATGTGATCGGCCTGTCGCTGCCGCTGCTGCGCACGCTGCTCGGGAAGCTGGGCGTGCAGATCACCGACCTCTGGACCTGAGGGTCCGGGAGGGGTTACGCGGGTGCCGGCGCCCCCTCGCGGGGCTCGGCACCCTTCTCGTGCTCCTTCTCCTTGCCGTACGCCACGAGAGTGAGCACGATCAGGCCGAGTACGAGCATCATGAAGGCGAACGCGCCCCAGCCGATCAGGCCGACGGTGACCGCGCCGAGGATGCCGTGCACGACCGCGCAGCCGATGAGCAGACCCCGGCCGGCCCGGCCCGGCCGGCGGTCGCGCATGCCCGCGACGAGGGCGACGAGGCCGCACAGGGCGAGGGCGACGCCGGAGACGATGCCGAGCACCCAGGTGCCGAGGTACATCGCGTCGGGGTCCATGCCGTCGAGGGACATCGTCTGGACCTTGACGAAGCGTGCCATCACGGCGTTGATCGCGACGATCCCGGGCGCTTCGAGGAACAGCACCGCCGCCGTCACGAGAGCTATCGGTCTGCGGGCCACCTCGGCCACCCCCTGGATACGACTGTTACCGACAGTACGAACGACAGCGCGAAGGCTACTGGCCGGTAAACCCCTGGACAAGAGTGTGCGCACGACCGGCGGCGGCGCACGGCAGGGCAAAGAATCGTTGGGCCATTCGTAGGGACTCGACAAAGAAACCCGAATGGCGACTGGCCGCACGAACAGAGACCTGCGCCACACCTCGGAGCTACTGTGCCGTAAAGGAACCCTGCGTACCGTGGTGCGACAAGGGAATTCACGACCCGAGCAGGCCCGGGGTCACGCTCCGTGTGGGCAAGCTCACCACTGGGGACGGGTCGAAAGGCCGTGTCGGCAGTCCCTAAACTCAGCTTGTTTCAAGGAGGGAGCCATCGTGCGCAAGGTGCTCATCGCCAACCGTGGCGAAATCGCTGTCCGTGTGGCCCGGGCGTGCCGGGACGCGGGTATCGGCAGCGTGGCCGTGTACGCCGAGCCGGACCGGGATGCCCTGCATGTCCGGGCGGCTGACGAGGCGTTCGCTCTGGGCGGTGACACTCCGGCGACCAGTTATCTGGACATGGCGAAGGTGTTGCAGGCCGCGAAGGACTCGGGTGCGGACGCGGTCCACCCCGGCTACGGGTTCCTCTCCGAGAACGCGGAGTTCGCGCAGGCCGTCCTCGACGCCGGTCTGACCTGGATCGGCCCGCCGCCGCAGGCGATCCGCGACCTGGGCGACAAGGTGGCGGCGCGTCACATCGCGCAGCGCGCCGGTGCCCCGCTCGTCGCCGGTACGCCCGACCCGGTCTCCGGCGCCGACGAGGTCGTCGCGTTCGCCGAGCAGCACGGGCTGCCGATCGCGATCAAGGCCGCCTTCGGCGGTGGCGGTCGCGGTCTGAAGGTGGCGCGGACGCTGGAAGAGGTCCCCGAGCTGTACGACTCCGCCGTGCGCGAGGCCGTCGCCGCGTTCGGCCGGGGCGAGTGCTTCGTGGAGCGCTACCTGGACAAGCCGCGGCACGTGGAGACGCAGTGCCTGGCCGACTCCCACGGCAACGTGGTCGTGGTCTCCACGCGTGACTGCTCGCTCCAGCGCCGCCACCAGAAGCTCGTCGAGGAGGCCCCCGCGCCGTTCCTCACCGAGGCGCAGAACGCGGAGCTGTACGCGGCGTCGAAGGCGATCCTGAAGGAGGCCGGCTACGTCGGCGCCGGCACGGTCGAGTTCCTCGTCGGCACGGACGGCACGATCTCCTTCCTGGAGGTCAACACCCGTCTGCAGGTCGAGCACCCGGTCACCGAAGAGGTCACCGGCATCGACCTCGTCCGCGAGATGTTCCGGATCGCCGACGGCGAGGAGCTCGGTTACGGCGACCCGGAGATCCGGGGTCACTCGTTCGAGTTCCGTATCAACGGAGAGGACCCGGGCCGCGGCTTCCTGCCCGCCCCCGGCACCGTCACCCTCTTCGCCCCGCCGACCGGCCCCGGTGTCCGCCTGGACGCGGGCGTGGAGTCCGGCAGCGTCATCGGCCCGGCCTGGGACTCGCTCCTGGCCAAGCTGATCGTCACCGGCGCCAGCCGCGAGCAGGCCCTCCAGCGTGCCGCGCGTGCGCTCGCCGAGTTCAAGGTGGAGGGCATGGCCACGGCCATCCCGTTCCACCAGGCGGTCGTCACCGACCCGGCGTTCACCGCCGACCCGTTCCGGGTCCACACCCGCTGGATCGAGACCGAGTTCGTCAACGAGATCAAGCCGTTCGCCCCGGCCGGCGCCGACGCCGACGAGGACGAGTCCGGCCGCGAGACGATCGTGGTCGAGGTCGGCGGCAAGCGTCTCGAGGTCTCGCTGCCCTCCTCGCTCGGCATGACGCTGGCCCGCACGGGTCTCGCGGCCGGTGCGAAGCCGAAGCGCCGCGCGGCCAAGAAGTCCGGTCCGGCCGCTTCCGGTGACACCCTCGCCTCCCCGATGCAGGGCACGATCGTGAAGATCGCGGTCGAGGAGGGCCAGGAGGTCAAGGAGGGCGATCTGATCGTCGTCCTGGAGGCCATGAAGATGGAGCAGCCGCTCAACGCGCACCGCTCCGGCACCGTCAAGGGTCTGACCGCCGAGGTCGGCGCGTCGATCACCTCCGGCGCCGCGATCTGCGACATCAAGGACTGACGCAGGCACCGGGACCGGCCAACGGTCACCGAGTACGGTACGAAGGGCCCGCAGGCAGCCGCCTGCGGGCCCTTCGTCGAGGGGAGGGCGATCCACCAGCCATGCGAGCCGACGCACGACGCAACCACGAGCGGCTGCTCACCGAAGCCCGCGCCACCTTCGCCGAACAGGGGGCCGACGCACCCCTCGAGGAGATCGCGCGCCGCGCGGGCGTGGGCATCGGCACCCTCTACCGCCACTTCCCCACCCGGGCCGAGCTGCTCAGCTCCGTCTTCCAGGAGGCCCTGGCGGAGCTTCTGCACCGCTCGGGAGAGCTGGCCGAGGCCGAGGAGCCGTGCCGGGCGCTCGTGGAGTGGCTGCGGGCGCTGATCGCCCACGCGGGCGAGTACCGGGGGCTCGCGCACGCGCTGATGTCCGCCTCGTACGACCGGAGTTCGGCGCTCGCCCAGTGCAGCGAGCCGCTGCGCGCGGCGGGTGAGCGGCTGCTCGGGCGCGCCAGGGAGGCGGGTCAGGTGCGCGCCGACGTGTCGATCGGCGACCTGATGCAGCTGACCAACGCGATCGCGCTGGCGGCGGAACAGTGCCCGGAGGACGCGGAGTTGGCGGACCGCCTGCTCGCGCTGACGCTTCGGGGCATCAAGGACTGAGGGGACGACGGCCGGACAGGCCCTGGGGAAGGGAAGGTTCGGCGGCGGAGCGCGGGACCCCTGGGGGAGGGTCCCCCGGCTCAGCGGCGCCGCATGTCCGCGACCCGCGCCGTGCGCTCCAGCGTCTCGGCGGCCATCCCTCCGCCCGGTCCCCGGAACTGACCCGCCGCCATCCGGCCGCGCTGCACCGGGAGCGGCATGTCACGGCGGGGCCGGGGGCCCGGGGGGACCTGGTCACCGCCCGGGGGGCCGCCGGCGGCGCCCGTACCGGCGACGGCGATCTGCACGCCCTGGTCGGCGAGGGCCTGGAGTTCGGTGGCGGCCCGGTCGTCGTGGGCGGGCGGCTCGTCGGTCACCAGGCGGGTGATGACGTCCGTGGGCACCGTCTGGAACATGGTGTCGGAGCCGAGCTTGGTGTGGTCGGCGAGGACCACGACCTCGGCCGCCGCCTGGACCAGCGCCCGGTCCACGCTCGCGGAGAGCATGTTGGACGTGGAGAGGCCGCGCTCGGCGGTGAGTCCGCTCCCGGAGAGGAAGGCGCGGGAGACCCGGAGCCCCTGGAGGGACTGCTCGGCGCCGCTGCCCACCAGGGCGTAGTTGGAGCCGCGCAGGGTGCCGCCGGTCATGACGACCTCGACCCGGTTGGCGTGGGCGAGGGCCTGGGCGACCAGGAGCGAGTTGGTGACCACGGTCAGACCGGGCACGCGGGCGAGCCGGCGGGCCAGCTCCTGCGTGGTCGTCCCGGCGCCGACGACGATGGCCTCGCCTTCTTCGACGAGGCTCGCGGCGACGTCGGCGATGGCCGTCTTCTCCGCGGTCGCGAGATGGGATTTCTGCGGGAAGCCGGATTCTCGCGTGAATCCGCCCGGCAACACCGCACCGCCGTGCCGGCGGTCGAGGAGTCCTTCTGCCTCAAGGGCCCGTACGTCTCTCCGTACGGTCACTTCAGAGGTCTGGACGACGCGGGCGAGCTCGCGGAGCGACACGGCCCCATTGGCTCGCACCATTTCGAGGATCAACTGGCGACGTTCTGCAGCGAACACGAAACTGACAGTAACGTGACCGGCCGATACTTTTCAGCACTATGCGCCGAATTGCAGAAGATGCACACAGACGGGGCCTCCAAGTGGTATAGGAGACCCCGTCGTTGATCCCTCGCGCGCCAGGGCTATGCCCCGCCTTGCCGGGGGTTGTCCGAGTCGGCGAACCGTTCCCGCAGGCGGGAGCCGCGCAGCGGAGGCGTCCGGAGGACTGTTACGCCTCGCCCGCGGACTTCCGGGTGTGCAACTGCCGTGCCACTTCCGCGATCGAACCCGACAGGGAGGGGTACACGGTGAAAGCATTTGCGATCTGTTCGACCGTCAGATTGTTGTCGACCGCGATCGAGATCGGATGGATCAGTTCGCTCGCCTTCGGCGCGACGACACAGCCGCCGACCACGATGCCGGTGCCCGGACGGCAGAAGATCTTGACGAAGCCGTCCCGGATGCCCTGCATCTTCGCGCGCGGGTTGCGCAGCAGCGGCAGCTTGACGACCTTGGCGTCGATCTTGCCCGCGTCCACGTCGGCCTGCGTGTAGCCGACGGTGGCGATCTCGGGGTCGGTGAAGACGTTCGACGAGACCGTCTTCAGGTTGAGCGGGGCCACCGCGTCGCCGAGGAAGTGGTACATCGCGATGCGGCCCTGCATCGCGGCCACCGAGGCGAGCGCGAACACACCGGTCACGTCGCCGGCGGCGTACACCCCGGGAGCGGTCGTACGGGAGACCTTGTCGGTCCAGATGTGACCGGAGTCCTTCAGCTTGACCCCCGCCTCCTCCAGACCCATTCCGGCCGAGTTCGGGATCGCGCCGACCGCCATCAGACAGTGCGTGCCGGAGATGACCCGGCCGTCGGCGAGGGTGACCTCGACCCGGTCGCCGACCCGCTTGGCGGACTCGGCGCGGGAGCGGGCCATGACGTTCATGCCGCGGCGGCGGAACACGTCCTCCAGGACGGCGGCGGCGTCCGGGTCCTCGCCGGGCAGCACGCGGTCGCGGGAGGAGACCAGGGTGACCCGGGAGCCGAGGGCCTGGTAGGCACCGGCGAACTCGGCACCCGTCACACCGGAACCGACCACGATGAGCTCCTCCGGGAGCTCCTTGAGGTCGTAGACCTGCGTCCAGTTCAGGATGCGCTCGCCGTCCGGCTTGGCGTCCGGCACCTCGCGCGGGTGGCCGCCGGTCGCGATGAGCACGGCGTCCGCGGTCAGCGTCTCCTCCGTGCCGTCGGCGGCCGTGACGATCACCTGGCGGGAGCCGTCCATCGCCTGCCGGCCGGAGAGCCGGCCGCGGCCGCGCAGCACCCGGGCGCCGGCCCGGGTGACGGAGGCGGTGATGTCGTGCGACTGGGCGAGCGCGAGGCGCTTCACCCGTCGGTTGACCTTGCCGAGGTCCACGCCCACGACCCGGGCGGCCTGCTCCACGTGCGGGGTGTCGTCCGCGACGATGATGCCCAGCTCCTCGTACGAGGAGTCGAAGGTCGTCATCACCTCGGCGGTGGCGATCAGGGTCTTGGAGGGGACGCAGTCGGTCAGGACGGACGCGCCGCCGAGGCCGTCGGTGTCGACGACGGTCACCTCCGCGCCGAGTTGGGCGCCCACCAGGGCCGCCTCGTATCCGCCGGGTCCGCCGCCGATGATCACGATCCGGGTCACTGGGATCTACGCCTCGCGCTCTCGTTCTGCCGGGGAGTCCCCCCGCTGGGATGCAGTGCGTACGCCATTGTCCCGCACGCTTCAAGTGCGTACCCCATTCTCCCGCACGCCCGGCGCGGCCTCACGCCGGGGCCTCCGAAGGGGTGCGCGCGCCCCCTGGACGAGCCCCGCGGCCCCCACCTCGGAGTTCGGCGGACACCCCGCCCCCTCCCGTACCCTCGGTCCCATGTCGCTCTACGCCGCTTTCGCCGGCAACCTCGACGCGCGGCTGATGAGCCGCCGCGCACCGCATTCCCCGCTGCGCGGCACCGGCTGGCTCAACGGCTGGCGGCTCACCTTCGGCGGCGAGCAGATGGGCTGGGACGGTGCGCTGGCCACCATCGTGGAGGCCCCGCGCTCCCAGGTCTTCGTGGCGCTGTACGACATCGCGCCGATGGACGAGGACTCCATGGACCGCTGGGAGGGCGTCGGGCTCGACATCTACCGCCGGATGCGGGTCCGGGTGCACACCCTGGACGGCGAGGAGCCGGCCTGGGTGTACGTGCTCAACGCGTACGAGGGCGGACTGCCGTCGGCGCGGTACCTGGGCGAGGTCGCCGACGCGGCCGAGTCGGCGGGCGCGCCGCACGACTACGTGATGGAGTTGCGCAAGCGTCCCTGCTGAATCCCGCCGAGGGTGTGGGAACCACCGAGGGACGAAGGTGACTCTTCCCTTGCGCCATTCGTCGGAAACGACAAGACAACGATCGCATGTCCGTCGGCATCGTCATCTACGCGCGTAGGCAAACTCCGGCTACGCTTCTGCGCGTATCAAATCCGTCCGGGGCCAGCCTCGGACCCCCTCCCCGAGGCGAGAGAGTCAGTGAACGCAACTGCCACCCCGTACGAGGCCGCCGAGGCCGCTGCCGCACGTCTTCGCGAGCTGACCGGAGTCGAGAACCACGACGTCGCCCTGGTCATGGGCTCGGGCTGGGCGCCCGCCGTCGACGCCCTCGGTGCCCCCGAGGCCGAGTTCCCGGTGACCGACCTGCCCGGCTTCCCGCCGCCCGCCGTCGAGGGCCACGGCGGAAAGATCCGCTCGTACAAGATCGGCGAGAAGCGCGCCCTCGTCTTCCTCGGCCGCACCCACTTCTACGAGGGCCGCGGTGTCGCCTCCGTCGCCCACGGCGTCCGCACCGCCGTCGCCGCCGGCTGCAAGACGGTCATCCTGACCAACGGCTGCGGCGGCCTGCGCGAGGGCATGCGCCCCGGCCAGCCGGTCCTCATCAGCGACCACCTCAACCTGACGGCCGCCTCCCCGATCGTCGGCGCGAACTTCGTCGACCTCACCGACCTGTACTCGCCGCGGCTGCGCGCGCTGTGCAAGGAGGTCGACGAGACGCTGGAGGAGGGCGTGTACGTCCAGTTCCCCGGCCCGCACTACGAGACCCCGGCCGAGATCAACATGGTCCGCGTGCTCGGCGGTGACCTCGTCGGCATGTCCACGGTCCTGGAGGCGATCGCGGCCCGCGAGGCCGGCGCCGAGGTCCTGGGCATCTCGCTGGTCACCAACCTGGCGGCGGGGCTCTCGGGCGAGCCGCTGAACCACGAGGAGGTCCTCCAGGCGGGGCGGGACTCGGCGGCGCGGATGGGTGAGCTGCTGACGCGGGTCCTCGACCGGATCTGAGTCTTCACGGCGCCCCTCGCACCGTTCGGCCCCTGGGGGCCGACCGGGCTTCGGGGCGCTGCGGCGGCCTCCGACCGCCGGGGTGGTCCCGACCGCCCGTCGGTCGGGCCGCTGCGCGGGGCTTCTTCCCCACCCCGCCCCTTCCCGTAACTGGGGCTCCGCCCCAGACCCCGCGCCTCAAACTCCGGCGGGGCTGATTCTTCGGCCCGCCCGGCGTTTGAGGGCACGGCCGCAGGCCGTACGGGGTCTGGGGGCTTGCCCCCAGTTTCGGGAAGGGGCGGGGTGGGGGAAGGCTCCGCGCAGCGGCACCCCGCACCCCCACCCGCACCGCACCGCACCGCCCGCCCCACCCCGAAAGGCACACCGTGACGCAGGACGACCTCATCGCCCGGGCCCAGGCATGGCTCGCCGAGGACCCCGACAGCGAGACCCGCGAGGAGCTCGCGAAGCTCATCGAGGCGGGCACCACCGACGAGCTCGCCGCCCGGTTCGCCGGCACGCTGCAGTTCGGCACCGCCGGGCTCCGCGGTGAGCTGGGCGCCGGGCCCATGCGGATGAACCGCTCGGTCGTCATCCGCGCCGCCGCCGGCCTCGCCGCGTACCTCAAGGCGAAGGGTCAGGAGGGCGGCCTCGTCGTCATCGGCTACGACGCCCGCTACAAGTCGGCCGACTTCGCGCGCGACACCGCCGCCGTGATGATCGGCGCCGGGCTGCGCGCCGCGCTCCTCCCCCGCCCGCTGCCGACGCCCGTCCTCGCGTACGCCATAAGGCATCTGGGCGCCGTCGCGGGCGTCGAGGTGACCGCGAGCCACAACCCGCCGCGCGACAACGGCTACAAGGTCTACCTGGGCGACGGCTCGCAGATCGTGCCGCCCGCCGACGCGGAGATCGCCGCCGAGATCGCCGCGATCCGCTCGCTGCACGACGTGCCCCGCCCGGAGGCCGGCTGGGAGACCCTCGGCGACGAGGTCCTGGACGCCTACCTGGAGCGCACGGACGCCGTTCTGACCCCCGGGTCCCCCCGTACCGCGCGGACCGTCTACACGGCCATGCACGGCGTCGGCAAGGACGTCCTGACGGCCGCCTTCGGCCGGGCCGGCTTCCCGCCGCCCGCGCTCGTCGCCGCGCAGGCCGAGCCCGACCCCGCGTTCCCGACGGTCGCGTTCCCGAACCCGGAGGAGCCGGGTGCCATGGACCTCGCGTTCGAGGCCGCCCGGGCCGTGGACCCCGACCTGATCATCGCCAACGACCCGGACGCCGACCGCTGCGCCGTGGCCGTGCCCGACGCGACCGTCGTGGGCGGCTGGCGCATGCTCCGCGGCGACGAGGTGGGCGCGCTGCTCGCCGCGCACCTGGTCCACAAGGGCGCCACGGGCGTGTTCGCCGAGTCGATCGTGTCGTCCTCGCTGCTCGGCCGGATCGCGGAGGCCGCGGGCGTCGGCTACGAGGAGACCCTGACCGGCTTCAAGTGGATCGCCCGCGTCGAGGGCCTGCGGTACGGCTACGAGGAGGCGCTCGGCTACTGCGTCGACCCGGAGGGCGTCCGCGACAAGGACGGCATCACGGCGGCGCTGCTCGTGACGGAGCTGGCGTCGGTGCTCAAGGAGCAGGGCCGGACGCTGACCGACCTGCTCGACGACCTGGCGATCGCGCACGGGCTGCACGCCACGGACCAGCTGTCGGTGCGGGTCGAGGACCTGAGCATCATCGCGAACGCCATGACGGCGCTGCGCGAGCGGCCGCCGGTCTCGCTCGCCGGTCTGACCGTCGTGTCGGCGGAGGACCTGACGAAGGGCACGGAGTCGCTGCCCCCGACGGACGGGCTGCGCTACCACCTGGAGGGCGACTACAAGGCCCGGGTGATCGTCCGCCCGAGCGGCACGGAGCCCAAGCTCAAGTGCTACCTGGAGGTCGTGGTCCCGGTGGCCGCGGCGGTCGACCTCGACCCGGCGCGGGCGACGGCCCACGAGGTGCTGGTGGCGATCAAGCGGGACCTGTCGGCGGCGGCCGGACTCTGATCCGCCGCGACAGCCACGCGTGAAGGGCCGGTACGGGGACTCCGTACCGGCCCTTCGGCCGTCCGGGTGAACCCCGTACGGCACATGGCGTCGGACGGCTCCCGCACGCCGGGGGCGTACGCCCGGGGAGCCCTCCTGGGGCGTACGCCCGGGGTGGGCCTTCCCGGCCCCTCAGCCGAAGCGGCCGTTGACGTAGTCGGCGGTGCGCGGGTCGCTCGGGGAGTTGAACACCGTCTCCGTGGGTCCCTGCTCGACGATCACGCCGGGGGTGCCCTGCTCGGCGAGGAAGAAGGCGCAGGAGTCGGAGACGCGGGCCGCCTGCTGCATGTTGTGGGTGACGATGACGACGGTGACCTCCGACTTCAGCTCGGCGATGGTCTCCTCGACGCGCCGGGTGGAGGTCGGGTCGAGCGCCGAGCAGGGCTCGTCCATCAGCAGGACGCGCGGGCGGACGGCGAGCGAGCGGGCGATGCAGAGGCGCTGCTGCTGGCCGCCGGAGAGCGCCCCGCCGGGCTGCCGCAGCCGGTCCCTGACCTCGTTCCAGAGGCCGGCCCGGGTCAGGCACTCCTCGACGAGGTCGTCCTTGGCCTCCTTGCCGGCCCGGATGCCGCCGAGCTTCAGTCCGGCGAGGACGTTCTCGTACAGGGACATCGCGGGGAACGGGTTGGGCTTCTGGAAGACCATGCCGATCTCGCGGCGGGCGTGGGTGATGCGACGGCCCCGGTCGTAGATGTCGGCGCCGTCCAGGAGGACCCGGCCGGCGAGCGAGGCCGTGCCGGTGAGTTCGTGCATCCGGTTGAGGATGCGCAGGAAGGTCGACTTGCCGCAGCCGGAGGGGCCGATGAGGGCGGTGACCTCACGGGCGGGCATGGCGAGCGAGACCCGGTCGAGGACCTTGCGGTCGCCGAACCAGGCGGAGACGGAGTCGGCTTCGAGGGCGGCGGCCCGGGACGGGGCCGTCGTGCCGCCGTCCGGCACGGGCGGCAGGGTGACGGTGTCGACGAGATCGGTCACGGTGTGAACTCCACAGTGGTCAGAGGAGGTTGGGCAGAAGCCGGGTCAGCTCGCCGGAGACGAGGACACCGAGGGCGACGAGGACCGGGACGGCGGTGACCCAGGTCTGGCGCTTTCCCCAGCGGCGGCGGGCGAGGACGGTGAGCAGGGCGGCGAGCAGCAGCGCCTGGGCGCCGAGGAAGATCGCGGGCCAGGCGTCGGGGTCGCCCGCGAGGGGCTTCTCGGCGGCCGTGATCCAGCCGGGGCGCAGCGGCCGGGGCGGGCTGGGCTGGGCCGCGCCGATGAGCTTGGCGTCGATCCGGACGATGTCCTCGGGGGTGTACGCGCCACCGCTCGCGGTCATGAGGGTGAGCCGTCCCTCGCCCTGGCCGAGGGTCGCGGGGTTGGGGTCCCCGGGGTGCCGGACGCCCGTCACCTCGTACACGGCCTTGCCCTGGCCGGTGGTCACCTCGACGCGGGCGCCGTTGGGCAGCCGGTGCACGTCGTTGAAGGGGCTGCCGTAGCCCCACTTGCGGCCCATGATCACGCTGGCGCCGGCCTGGCCGGGCAGGGCGGTGTCGCGGCGGTGTCCGGGGCCCGACATGAGGACCTCGGAGGTGGTGCCCTCGGCGACGACCTCGCGGAGTCCGAGCGCGGGGATACGGAGCAGGGCGAGGGGCGCGCCCGGTTCGAGGGGCTTCCCGTCGTAGGTCAGCTGCCCCACCGGGGCGGTGCCGAGGGCGAGTTGCTCGCGCAGCTCGTCGTAGGCGGTGGACTGCTCGCGGGCGTGCTGGAGGTGCCCGACGACGGTGAGGTTGGCGGCGAAGCCGATGAGCAGCGCGGCGAGGACGCACAGCGCCGCCCCGGCCAGGGCGAGCCCGGCGCGGGGGGCGGTGGGTGGCGGGGCGGTGGTCACGGGCGGGCGCCGGCCTTGCGGCGGCGGGTCTGGATCACGGCCGCCGCGCCGAGGAGGCAGAGGGCGAGGGAGCCGAGGGCCGCGGAGGCGGCGGAGGCGCCGGTGGTGGCGAGGCTGCCGCCGTTGCCGCCGTTGGTGTCGGTCCCGCCGGAGTCGCCGGAGTCGCCGGAGCCACCGCTCGTACCGCTGCCGCCGGAGTCACCGCCTGAGCCGCCGGAGTCGCCGGAGCCGCCCGTGGTGCCGCCCGTGGTGTCGCCCGTGGTGCCCACGTCACCGCTCGCGGTCGGCGAGGGCGTGCCGGTCGGGCTCTGGGTGTCGCTCGGCGAGTCGGTCGGCGTGTCGGTCGGCGTGGGCGTGTCGGTGGCGGTGGGGTCGTCCGTCGGGGTCGGGGTACCGGTGCCCGTCGGGGTGGGGGTGGTGCCGGTGGGGGTCGGGGTGGTGGGGGTGGGGGTGGGCGTGGGCTCGGTCACGTACAGCGTGTGCACGAAGGAGGTGGGAGTGTGGGCCTCGGGGTCGGTGGGAGTGAAGGTGACGAGCACGGGCAGGCCGTCGTTGTTGACCGCGGTTTCGGTGACGGTGACCTCGGCCTTCCCGGCGACGGCGTCGACGGTGCCGATGTCGATGAGTTCGTCGTCGACGAACTTCTGGAAGGTCACCGATCCGGTGGCCTCCTTCGGCTGGAGGGTCGCGATGATCTTGGCCGGTACGCCGACGACGGGGAGGGCGGGGTCGGACACGACCTCCAGCAGGGTCGCCTTCTGCGCGATCGGGGCCCAGGTGTCACCGGTGACCTGGATCATCGTGGAGAAGAAGTCCTCCGACTCGGCTCCGGCGCCGGTCCGGCAGTAGAGGCGGAGCTCGTAGCGGCCGTCCAGGGGACCTTCGGGGACGAAGAGCCGGAGGCCTTCCTGGAGCGACAGGGGCCCGGTCCCGGTGTCGACGGGCCGGGTGAACGGGCCGCCGCTCAGGGGCTCCCCCGCGACGGTGGTCGCTATGTCGTGGGAGACGCCGAGGACGGGTTCGACCACCATGAGTCGCGCCTTGACGTAGGGCTTGGCGGGGTCGGCCGGCGCGGGGCAGGCGGCGGAGCTGCTGACACCCGTGGCCATGGGCTTGTCGGTGAGGGAGCCCGTACCGCCCTGGAGCGTGAAGGTGCCGTGCAGGGTGGCGGCCGTGGTGGGGGCGGCCAGGGCCAGGACGGCGGCGAGGGCGCCGCAGAGGAGCGCGAGCGCCGTGAGGAGGGCGACGGGTGATCTGAGTGGTGCGGGGCGGTTCATGCGGGTCCCCCAGGGATCGGATGCGGGAGTGGGTACGCCGGGGGGCCGGGCACCCGAAGGTGCCCGGCCGGTGTGCGGTCAGGGAGCGGTGGTGATCAGCGCTCGCCCTTGATGGTGGTGGCGCCGCACGCGGTGCCGAGGGCGCCGAAGCCGTAGTTGGTGATGGTCGTGGTGGCGGCGCAGACCTTGGAGGTCGAGCCGACGAAGGTGGAGGAGATCGTGGCGTTGGTCAGCTTCGCGGTCGGGACGACGTTGTAGACGTCACGGAGGAAGGGGAAGGCCGAGTTCAGCGTCTTGTCGGCGTTGCGCGGGGCGACGGTGCCGACGGAGCCGAGGACGGCCGCGCCGCGACGGTTGGTGACGACACCCTTCTCCTGCGCCGTGTAGGAGGCGACGGAGTACGGCGCGATGTCACCGGCGGTGTCGAGGACGGTGCCGTCGTTCTCCTGGACGCCCTGCTGGACGCAGGAGCCCGGGGCGGTCACGCCGATGGAGGAGAGGAAGAACTGGCGCGTGCCGGAGTTGGCCTGCGGCAGGACCGGCGTGAGCGCCACGCCGTTGAGGGACGTGAGGTTGCACTCGTAGATGTCCTTCAGCTGCGTCGCCGTCAGGTCGGAGGGCAGCGTGCTGTCGGAGCGCTTCGCCCAGGACACCGCGTCCTTGGCGAACGGGATCCAGGTGAGGTCCGTGGTGCTGGTGTCCGCCGGGCCGCGCGAGGAGCGGGCGAAGTCGAGGCAGCCGGAGTTGGTGTCCACGGCGTTGCGGAGGGCGTCGATGCCGGCCGAGGAGCCGTTCGGACGGTTGATCACACAGCCGGTCGCCTTGGTCTTGATGGTGGCGGTACCGGTCGCGTCCCAGGACGCGATGATCTTCTGGCCGATGGCGTTGACGACCACGTTGCCGAGGCCGTTCATGACGTCCTGGGTCGTGTCCGAGCCGGTGCCGGCGAGGGTGCGGTACTGGGTGACGGGGCTGGGGTCGGCCTGCGCGGCGGGGGCGAGGGCGACACCGAGGCCGAGGGCGGCCACACCGAGGGCGGCACCGATACGAGCGCGGGACTTGACGTTCACTTCTGATCTCCTCCGTGGAAACGGATGTCATGGAATGGACGCACAAGCAAAATCCGGATTCTTCAACCGGCCGGTCCGTCGAGCGGCCGGGAACAACAATTCCGTACGGGCGGCGCGGGCGGCCACCACGTTCAGCCGCTCTTCAGGTTACGAATTCCTGTCCTAGGTGAATCCGAGGGAATCCGGCGGCGGCCGGCGGCGGCCAGGATCGCGGGTCCCGCGATACCGGCGATGCCGCCGACGACCAGGACCGAGAGAAGAACCCAGCGGATGACGCCGAGCACCTGGGAGGGGGTGCTGCCGGTGTCGGCGAGCTTCTCCCCCGGTGCGCCGCCGGAGCCGTTCGTGGCGCCGCCGGAGGCCGGCGGCGGCGCGGCGGAGGACGGCGCCCCCGACGATCCGCCGGTGTCCGTTCCGCCGCTCGCGGACCCGCTGCCGCCCGGGCCCTGGCCGGCGGAACCGGAGGCGCCGGAGCCGCCGGAGCCGGAGCCCACGGCCCCTGTCGTGCCGCTCACCCCCTGGCCGCCGCCGGAGTCCGAGCCTCCGCTCGCACCGCCCGCACCGCCGGTCGTGCCGCCGGTGGTGGAACCCGGTCCGGTCGGCGCCCCGCGCTCCAGACGGTCGGCCGCCGCGGCGGCCCGGTCCTTCAGCTTCGCGGGCATGGGTGCGTAGCCGAGGGGCAGCTCACCGGGGGCGGTGCCCTGTTTCTGCCCCGGGCCCGCCGCGTACCGCAGCACGCGCGCGTAGTCCTTGCGGACGTCCGCGGGGAGGCTGGTGGAGGCGGCGGCATAGGTGACCACCGTCAGCGGATAGGCGCCGTTCCTGGCGCGCGCCGGGTCGGGGACGAGGACCCCCGGGACGGACGAGTCCTTGAACTGTTCCACCGCCTTGAGCAGGGACGGGGTGGTGGGCCGGACGTAGGTGCCGTCGGCGTCGGCCAGGGCCGCCGTCTGGAGCTGATAGCGGGTCGCCGAGGAGGAGTCGATGATGCCGTAGGCGCGCCGGCTGCCCGGAAGGACCGGCGGGGCGACGAGCTTGAGCCCGCCCGTCGCGGTGTCCTCGGCGACCTCGTACTTGGTGTTGTTGGTGCCCCTGCGGGTCCACCGGGCGGCGTCGTGGAAATCGCCGGCGTACGGCGAGCGGTCGATCACCCCGTAGGTGATGGACTTCCCCGACAGCAGGAGTTCCGTCTCCGTCGGGTCGGCCTTCGGGAACTCGTAGAGACCGGATTCGACTATTCCAAGACTCTTGTAGTGGGGATTCATCTTCATTCCCCAGGGGTCCGGTTTCCCTTCGAGGAAGGAACGCGCGTCCGCGTTGCTCCGCAGATAGTCCCAGACGACCTTCGCGGTGTCGGCCCGTTCGGCGGAAAGGAGAATTCCACCGGGGTAGCTCAGTTCCGCCGGCCGGAACTCCTCGAATTGCGGATTCAGCTTCAGGAACTCCGGATCGCGGACGATGGAGACCGGATTGCCCTTCAGGTGCTCCAGGGGGTCGATGCCCCACGTGCCCACCCGGACGTCATAGGGGTAGGACAGCGTGAGCAGCTTCGCGAGGAGCCGTGGGTTCAGCCGCAGGTCCTTCACGAGTCCGATGCCGTCGGCCTCCCAGAAGAAGCCGACGGTCAGCGCGCTGACGGCCACGGGTGCGTGGACGAAGCCGGCCTTCTCCCCGCCTTCCACGGGTTCGACGGTGAAACCGAGGCCGGGCGAGGTGGCGGTCGGGGAGAGCAGGCTCGACCGGGCCAGCTCCTCTCCCCGCTGGGAGAAGGTGAAGCGGGTGGAGCCGCTCGCGCACAGGGCCGCCTGCCAGGAGGTGACGGCTTCCGTGACCAGCTCGGAGCCGGTCATCCGGCGCTCGGCCTTGTCCGTGGGGCAGGGGTCGCCGACGGGCAGGAATTCGAGGGGGAAGGTGATGCGCTGGTTCCAGTTGGTGGTGGTGAGCGGTGAGGACTGCAGGCTGCCGTTGTTGGCGGTTCCGTCCGGGTCGCGGGAGCCGCGGGGCACCACGACGAGCCAGCACTTCCGGCCTCGTACGTCCGCACCCGTACCGATCGGATCGCCGCAGCCGAGGTGCGGAGCCTCCCGGGTCGACTGCAGGTTGAAGCCCACCTCACCCGTCCCGTCGGGCTGGGTGACGGCGAAGGACTCCTCGTTGGTGTCGTTGTTGCTGAAGTAGGTCCAGTCGGTGGACGTCTTCGTCGGTGGGCCCGAGACCGGGGTGAAGGGGACGAACGGGGAGGTCGTCTGCCCCGGAAGCCCCGGGGCCGGAATCAGCTCGTCGTACTCCTTCTCCTGCGGGTCCGAGCCGACCGCGATCACCCGCTGCAGGACGAACTGCCCGAAGTCGAGAGCGGCGGGCGCGGCACCGAACTGGCACTGCTCCCGCTTCGGGCCTGCCGGGTCGTCACCCCAGCACTGCATGATCTGGAGGAAGTCGGTCTTCTTGCTGTACGTCTGCTTCCCGCCCTTCCATGTGACGCGCACCCCCTGCCCCCGGAGGTTCTTCGTCTGGTGGACCGTCACCTCCAGCTTCGAGAAGTCGTCGTACGGCCCCTTGGTGCCGCGCTTCGTCAGCGCCGAGCTCTCGGACGGGTCGGTCGCCGCCACCGCGGGCGTGTCCTGCGGCAGCGGGACGAGGGCGAGCAGCACGGCGGCGAGGAGCGCCCCGAGTCCGGCCCTCCGGGTGAACGTCGGCCTCATCGCGCCCCTCCGTGTCGTTCGGCGCGGGCCGCGAGCGCGCGGCCGACGAGGGGCGGCGCGATGACGGTGGCGAGGAGCAGGAAGGCGGAGAGGGCCATGAGGATGCCGCGCAGACCGCCGCCCGTGTCGGCGGCGAGGGTGACCGGGGTGCCGACGATCTGGTTGCCGCCGGAGTCCTGGCCGCCGCCGGTGCCGCCGCCCGTACCGCCGTCGCCGATGACCTCGCCGGTGTCGGGGTCGACTGCTCCGCCGCCCGTGGCTCCGCCGGTGGCCGCGCCGCCGCCGGAGCCCGTACCGCCGCCCGTGCCGCCGGTGGTGGAACCGCCGTTGCCGGTGCCGGAGGTGGTGCCGGAGCCGGTGGCCCCGCCCGTACCACCGCTGCCCGAACCGCCGGTGGCGCCCGATCCGTTGGAGCCGGAGCCGGTCGAGCCGCCGGTGCCGCCCGAGCCCGAGCCGTTCCCGCTGCCGCCGGTCGAGCCGCCCGTGGAGGAGCCGGAGCCGGTCGAACCGCCGTTGTTCACCTGCGTGTTCGTGCCCTTGGCGCCGCCCGTGCCGTCACCGCACTGCGTCGGACCGCGCTTGTCGCAGGCCTTCGGCCGCGGCGCGTTCTTGGCGAGGGTGTTGGTGCCGTCCGCCGAGAAGGTGGGGTTGCGGCAGTCGGACAGGTCGACCGCTCCGGTCGGCGCGCCGGGTATCCGGCGGACCTGGTCGAAGCCCGCCTGCACGAGGTTCCTGGGGAGCGGCGAGTAGCCGAGCTCCTCGGCCTGCTGCTGGCCCTCGCAGAGGAAGTAGCGGGCGAAGGTGCCGAGCGAGCGGCCCTTGTCCTTGGTGTGCGGGGCGGTCTCGCTGGTGGGGACGACCATGTAGCTGTAGCTGGACAGCGGATAGCTGCGGTTGTCGTCGGAGCGGTAGACGTCGTCGAGGATCTGGGTCAGGTAGTTCGTCGAGTTCCGGTCGGGGTTGATCCGGGCCTTGAGCAGGGCGACGGCGACGGCCTGGGCGGTCGGCTCGACGTAGTAGCCGGAGCGGTTGAGCACCTTGACGACCGGGAAGTGCGCGTTGATCGCGTACGAGTACTCGACGTACGTGATGGCGCCCTCGCCCTGCGGCTGGCGGACGTGCGCGGAGACGCCGAGCGAGCCGGACTTGGCGACGGTGGTGGTGCCGGGCACGACCGGGAAGTACGAGGTCATGCCGCAGGGGGTCGAACGGCCGGCGCGACGGCAGTAGTCGTCCCAGACGGAGCCGTTCTCCTTGGCGAGCCAGGTGGTGAACTGGGCCGTCGTGCCCGAGCCGTCGGAGCGGACCACGGGGACGATACGGCGGGCGGGGAGGTTCAGGCCGGGGTTGTCGGCCTTGATCTCCGGCGCGTTCCACATGGTCAGCTGCCCGGTGAAGATCTTCGCGAGGACGGGCCCGGAGAGACGCAGGTTGGTGACCTGGCGGCCGCCGATCCGCAGGTTGTACATGAAGGCGGTGCCGCCGGCGACGATCGGCATGTATGCGTAGCCGCGGCGCGGCGGCACGTCGGTGGCGCCGCCGTCGTTGAGGCCGTACGGGATCTCGGAGACGGCGAAGTCGACGGTGCCGTTCTTGAACTGCTCGCGGCCCTGCGAGGAGCCGTTGGCGTTGAAGTTGACCGTGAGGCCGACGTTGGCGCCGATGTTTCGGCGCCACTGCTCGACGGCGTTGGAGCTCCAGGTGGATCCGGAGCCGGTGATCTTGGTGTATCCGGCGGCCTCTGCGGCAGGCGGATGGACGAGCAGGGCGAGCACCGCGCACAGGGCTGCGGCGAGCCCCAGGGCGGTGCGGGCGAGCGGGGCGGCGGATCTCACGGCGTACTCCTCGGAGGTACGGATCGGGCGGCGGGCTCGGCGGAGGGCCCGGCGGAGGCCCCGGCGGAGGCCCCGGCGGACGTGCCTCCGGTCGGGGAGGCGGAAGCCGCGGAGGAGACCCACCGGGCCGCGTCCTGCCGGGACGCGAGGGCCCTGCGCCGCTCCTGGCGCTTCGCCAGCTGCCCGGGTCCGCGTCCGCCCGCGATCCGCGCGAGGACGAAGAGGAGCAGGACGAGCAGCATGAGGACGGCGGCGGTGCCGAAACCGCGGGCGATCATGTTCGGTTCGGGCGACTTGACGAGCTCGAAGGTGGCGAGCGGCAGGGAGACCTGCGCGCCGGAGGTCGGCAGGGCGTTCAGTTCGGCGGTGAACCCGGCGGTCAGCAGCACGGGCGAGGTCTCCCCCACCCCGCGCGCGGTGCCGAGGATCACGGCCGTGGTCAGCCCCGAGCGGGCGGTCGGCAGGACGACGTGCCAGACCGTGCGCCAGCGCGAGGACCCCATGGCGTACGAGGCCTCCCGCAGCGTGCCCGGGACGAGCCGGATGACGACGTCGGAGGCGCGGATGATGATCGGGAGCATCATCACGGAGAGGGCGAGCGAGGCGGCGAGGCCGGAGCGCTCGGTGCCCAGGGCCAGGATGACGGTCGCGTAGATGAAGAGTCCCGCGACGATCGAGGGCAGCGCCGTCATGGCCTCGACGATCGTGCGGACCAGACGCGCGAAGGGGCCGGGCACCTCGGTGAGGAAGATGGCGCAGACGATGCCGGTGGGAACGGTGATCGCGAGCGCGATGCCGACCTGTTCGAGGGTGCCGACGACGGCGTGCAGGATGCCGCCGACGTCGAGCGGTTCCAGGGGTCCCGCCAGGCTCATGTCCTCGGTGAAGAAGTTGAGGTGGACGAGGGCCTTGCGGCCCTCCCAGAGCGTGAAGGCGACGACGAAGACGAGGACGGCGAGGAGCAGCAGACCGAGGCTGCGGACGACGACGCCGGCGATCCGGTCCCACACGGCGGGCCCGTCCTCGTCGAAGGAGACGAGCAGCGCGTACAGCCCGACGAAGAGGACGTACGCGACGATCACGAAGCCGACGGCGCCGCTGAAGGGCAGCAGGCGGGCGAAGAGGAGCCAGGTGAGGGCGAGCGAGGCGGCCGCGGCGCCGAGCAGCGCGTACACGTCGGAGGCGCGGGTGGTGCCGGTGGTGCGGCGGCGTTCGGGTCCGGGGGGCGGCGGGGCCTTCTCGGTGGGCGGTCGCAGCGTCGGCCGCTCCGGGGCGATGGTCATCGGGTTCGGGTCCCCCTTGAGGAGAGCATGGGCTGTTGCCAGACAGGCCCTCAGGCGTCGCTGGTGGCGCCGGAGCGACTGCGCGCGACGATGGACGAGGCGGCGAAGTTGACGATCAGGGTCATGACGAAGAGGGCGAAGCCGGCCGCCATCAGGGCGGACATGCCGAAGGGCGTGGCTTCGCCGTAGCGCAGGGCGATGAGTGAGGACACCGAGCTGGTGCCGGTCTGCAGGACGTGCCACTGGATGGTGAAGACCTGCGAGATGACCATGTAGACGGCGATGGTCTCGCCGAGGGCGCGGCCGAGGCCGAGCATGGTGCCGCCGATCATGCCGCCCTTGCCGAAGGGCAGGACGACGCTGCGGATCATGCCCCAGCGGGTGGCGCCGAGCGCGTACGCGCCCTCGCGTTCGCCCGCGGGGGCCTGGGAGAAGACCTCGCGCATGATCGAGCAGATGATCGGCGCGACCATCATCGCGACGACGAGACCGGCGACGAAGGTCGACGAGGTGTAGACGGTGGGCGGGGCCAGCGGATCGTCGGGGTCGGCGCCGTCGACGCGGAGGAACGGGATCCAGCCGAAGTACGTGGCGATCCAGCGGGCGATCGGGAGGATCGACTCCTCCAGCCAGAAGACGCCCCACAGGCCGTAGACGACCGAGGGCACGGCGGCCATCAGGTCGACGGTGGAGATCAGGGTGCGGCGCAGCCGGGGCGCCGCGTACTCGGAGATGTAGAGCGCGGCTCCGGTGGCGAGCGGCACGGCCACGACGATCGCGACGAGGGCGATCAGGACGGTGCCGAGGAGGACGGACGCGATGCCGAACCGGCCGGCGTCGGGCTCCCAGTTCTCGGTGGTGAGGAAGGAGAATCCGGCGCGGTCGAGGGCCTGCCAGGCGCGGAGGAGCAGGAAGCCGCCGACGAGAAGCATGACCGCGAGGACGAAGCCGCCGCCGGTGCGGGCGACGGCTCGGAACACCCGGTCGGGAAGGCCGGGGTCGGCGTGGAGCCGTCTCGGCGCATCGGGCGGGGTGTCCGCCGGCGCGCCTGCCGGTGGTCTGCCGGACGGCGGTCCGGGCGGCGGGTCAAGGGTCTCGGTCGTCACGGGAAGGACGTAAGTCCCGCCCGGTGGACATGTGTTCCACTCGACGTGAACGAGGGGCGTGCGCGGGGCAACTTCCGTTCACGGTAAGGCAGTTGGGGCCCATCTGGGGCCCTCCGCGGCAAGCAGCGAACGGAACCGCGCATAGGCGGTGCGGCAGGTGGAATGGCGCTCGTAGGAGCGGCCGGAGAGGGCGGCTGTCCGTCCCTCGGCGTCGCGCAGCAGCCACACCCAGCCGTTGCCGCCGGCGGTGTGCTGCACGCCGCCGGCCATGTCCGCGTGTCCGACGCAGAGGGCCGTGAAGGCCTCCCGGCACCCGGCGTGGTCGTCGTAGCAGACCCCCGACCGCGCGACGACCCTCCCGTTCTGCGTGACGAGCCGCCATCCGTAGCGTCCGTCGGGCCCCATGTCGACCAGACAACGCGTCCCGGACACACCGGTGTCCTTGGTCATCGCCCCCACCCCCACAGTCTCGGCAAGCGCAATCTATTGAGACCGGGGTGACTGTTGGGTGCTAAACCAATTGCGGGGTTGCACGCTTCACCCGGAGGTTGCCCCTTGGACACCGGCAGCGCGGACGACCCATCGGGAACAGGACAGTCTGACCAGATCAGCGCCCCGCGCCGGCGGTGGACGTGTCGATTCTGCGAAGGGTCAGCCCGTCGCGAGCAAGGTCAGCCCGTCGCGAGCAAGGTCAGCCCGTCGCGAGCAGGGTCAGCCCGTCGCGAGCAGGATCACCAGGAGCAGCAGCCCGGCCGCCGCGGGGCCGACGATCTCGTACGCCCAGCGCACCCGGGCCTCGCCCCGCGCGCCCGGGGTGCCGGCGCGGCGCTCGGCGAGTTCCCGCAGATCGGCGATGGTCCGGTCGGTGGGCGCGGTGCGCGACGCGCTGTCCCGTACGTCGGCGGTGACCGGGGTACGGCCGTGCGGATCGTCCTGGGAGGCGCGGGAGGCGCGGCGGGCCGCGTTCTTGCGCTTGCGCAGGGAGACGGGGATGGCCCACAGCTGGTACTTGGCGCCGTCCTGGGTGAAGACCTCGCTGGAGTAGCCGGCGCGGACGTCGGCGACCGTCGACCAGGGCAGCGTGATCGACCGGAACGGGTTGCGGATCCGGAGCCGGTCGTCGTTGGCGTACACGGCGGGCCGGATCGTGAAGGCGACGATCAGCGGCGCGGCGAGGAGGAGGCCCGCGAGCGCGAGCCAGGGCGACCGGCCCTCGCCGCGGAACAGCACGTCACCGGCGAACAGAGCCGCGAGGACCAGCAGGAACACCCCGCTCGCGATCCCGAGGGGCGACCGGAAGACGCGGTCGGGGAACTCCCCGCCCGCGGGCTGCTGCCCCGCGGACGGCTGCTCGGGGGTCGACTCGCGGCTCGGCTCGTGGCTGGGCTCGGGGGTCGGCTCGGGGGTCGTCATGGGCCGATTCTGCCTCAGGGGGCCGGTGGGGGCTCAGGCGGCCCGCGTGGCCACGAGATCCGCGTACAGAATGATGTTGTCGGGGCGGTGGCCGTCGACCAGCTCGCCGCCGCAGGTGATGAGGCGCAGCTCGGGGCGGTCGGTGTCGCCGTACACCTTGGCCGTCGGGAAGGTGTCCTTGTCGACCTGCTCCAGCTCCCTGACCCGGAAGACCGCGGTGGTGCCGTCGGCCCGGGTCACGGTGATCTCGTCGCCGACCCCGACCTTGGAGACGTTCTTCAGTACGGCGGGGCCGCGGGCGGTGTCGAAGTGCCCGATGAGGACGGCGGGGCCGGGCTGGCCGGGCGTGACGCCCTTGTCGTACCAGCCGATCCGGTCGGCGTCCGCGACCGAGGGCACCTCGACGGTGCCGTCGGCGGCCAGTCCGAGCTCCAGGACGGGCCCGGTCGGGCCGGTGTCGACCCCGGCGGCGGGGACCCGTACCCGCACGGGCAGGGAGCGGGCCAGCGGGCGGACGGGAGCGGGGCTCACGGTCGGCGTGGGGGCGGCGGTGGCCTCGGAGATCCGCGCGGGCGGGGTGGCGGCCTGCTGCCCGCCCCCGGCCGAGCAACCGGTGAGCGCGGCGAGGGCGGCGAGAGCGGCCACGAGGACGACGGGGGCGATACGGGCGGGGTGACGGCGGCGGTTCACGGGCGGGCTCCGGGCGGGATTCGGCGGACGGCAAACGCCGGACGGGGTCCGGCCGGCCGCCGCGCGGGACGCGGCGACCGGCCGGGGGTGGGGTGTTGCTCCCGCTCGGGTCAAGGGGCAGGGAGTCGGGGTGGTGCGGGTGGTGCGGGGTGTGGGTGGCGCGAGGCGGGTGGTGCCGGGTGCGGGTCAGACGCGGGCAGCGGCGGCGGACCGGCGGCGCAGGACCACGAAGCCCAGACCGGCCGCGGCGATCGAGGCCCCGGCGCCGGCCGCGAGCAGGGCGGTGTCGTCGCCCCCGGTGCCGAGCTCGGCACCTGCGGCGACCCCGCCCTTGGGGATGACGGAGGTCTGGCCGGTGTTGGTGGTGACGCCCGTGGTGCCGGTGGTGCCGGTCCCCGTCCCGGTCGCGCCGTTCGAGGTGTTACCCGGAACCGTCTCGAACGTGCAGCCCTTCGGGAGCTTCGGGAAGGCGTGCGTGGCACCCTTGGCGCCCACGCCGCCCTCGACCTGGGTGTAGAGCGACGGCGTGGCGCTCTTCGGGTCGATGATCCGGCCGACGAAGCCGACGCTCTTCGGCAGCGACGGGTGCGCCCGGTCGACCATCGCGAAGACCTGGTCCCGGCCGTTGTCGTCGGGGGTGCTGAACTCGGCCAGCGGACCCTGCCGGGTCATGAACAGCTCGGCCTTGGTGCCCGCGCCGATGCTGACCGTCCGGCTGACCGTGCACTTGCCGAGGACGACGACGCCCCCGGTGGTGGGCTCGGTCGACGGCTTGGCCTGCGACGCGCCGCCCGCGGCGACCGGCTGCGGGGCGCCCTGCTTCGACGAACCGGGGATGTACGCGGCGAACCGGCCGTCCTGCTCCAGGACCACGACGGCCCTGCCGAAGGTCCACACGGAGCGGACGCCGGTCACGTAGGTGTAGCCACGCCCCTTGCCGTTCTCGATCAGCTGGAGGCCGAAGCGGCCGTCCTTCTTGTCGAGCTGGACGACGGTCCCGTCGGCGAGCCGGTAGGTGCCGGGCTTCGGGCCGGCGACGTTGCCGGCCCAGTTGTGGGTGGTGCCGTCCGGGTTCAGGACGAAGAACTCGCCGTTGTCCTGGCCCGCGACGGAGCGGGTGATCGCCTCCAGGGCGCCGACCGGGTGGCCCTCGCGGAAGAGCTCGGCGCGGTGGTTCTGCTCCTTGACCTTGTAGATCTTGGCGACGGTGCCGGTCATGAGGGTCTCGGTACGGACGAGGGTGCCCTTCGCGGTGTCCGCCGTATCCGCCGTGTCCGCCGTGTCCGCGGACTCCACCGCGTCCGAGGCGTCCGGGCCGGCCTCGGCCGGAACCTCGTCGGACGGCTTGACGTCGGCGGACCTCACGCCGGGCGAGGCCGACGAGGTGGCCGTCGGGGCGGCGGTGACCGGTCCGCCGGCGGCGAAGGCGGTGCCCGCCGCCACGGCGGGGGTGAGGGCGACGCCCGCGACGAGGGCGGTGGTGATCGCGGTGCGAAGGGCGGTGCGCATAACGACTCCTGGAGATCAGGCAGGTGGATGAGTGAGTCGCATGCCGCTTTTTCTCAGTCCGTTCGGGGGTTCGGCGAGGTCTGGCCGGCTGCTGAGGAAAAATCTAATGATCTTGTATTCAGGACTCGTCCACTCCATGTCACGAGCCTGTGACAGGACTCACTCCACCCTCCCGACGCACGCCAACACGCCGAACCGCGGCGACCCCCCACCTGTGACCTCGCGCTCTGCGAAGCCCGTCCCCTGTACAGGTCGCTACGCGCGTAGATATGCTCGACTGGTGACCATGCCCACCACTGCATCCGCAGCATCCGCATTCGCCGACGTGACCGCGTCCGACGGTGCGCTGCGCCGCTTCCTCCACGGGCTGCCCGGCGTCGACGCCGTCGGCCTGGAGGCGCGCGCCGCGTCCCTCGGCACCCGCTCGATCAAGACCACGTCCAAGGCGTACGCCATCGACCTGGCCATTTCCATGATCGACCTGACGACGCTCGAAGGCGCGGACACCCCGGGCAAGGTCCGGGCGCTCGCCGCCAAGGCCGTCCGCCCCGATCCGACCGACCGCACGACCCCGACGACCGCCGCCGTCTGTGTCTATCCGGACATGGTGGCCACCGCCAAGGCCGCCCTCGCGGGCTCCGGTGTGAAGGTCGCCTCGGTCGCCACCGCCTTCCCGGCCGGCCGGGCCGCGCTCCCCGTGAAGCTCGCCGACACGGCGGACGCGATCGCCGCGGGCGCCGACGAGATCGACATGGTCATCGACCGTGGCGCCTTCCTCGCCGGCCACTACCTCCAGGTCTTCGAGCAGATCGCCGCGATCAAGGCGGAGTGCGGCGACCGCGCCCGTCTCAAGGTGATCTTCGAGACCGGCGAGCTGTCCACGTACGACAACATCCGGCGTGCCTCCTGGCTCGGCATGATGGCCGGCGCGGACTTCATCAAGACCTCGACCGGCAAGGTCGCGATCAACGCCACCCCGGCCAACACCCTGCTCATGCTGGAGGCCGTGCGCGACTTCCGCGCGCAGACCGGCGTGCAGATCGGCGTGAAGCCGGCCGGCGGCATCCGCAACACCAAGGAAGCGATCAAGTTCCTGGTTCTCGTCAACGAGACCGTGGGTGAGGACTGGCTGGACAACCACTGGTTCCGCTTCGGCGCCTCCAGCCTGCTCAACGACCTGCTGATGCAGCGCCAGAAGCTGGCGACCGGCCGTTACTCCGGCCCCGATTACGTGACGGTGGACTGATCAACATGGCATCTGCATTCGAGTACGCACCGGCGCCCGAGTCCCGGTCCGTCGTCGACATCGCCCCCAACTACGGCCTCTTCATCGACGGCGAGTTCGTCGAGGCCGCCGACGGCAAGGTCTTCAAGACCGTCTCCCCGGCCACCGAGGAGGTCCTCTCCGAGATCGCCCAGGCGGGCACCGAGGACGTCGACCGCGCGGTGAAGGCGGCCCGTAGGGCCTTCGAGAAGTGGTCGGCGCTGCCCGGCTCCGAGCGCGCCAAGTACCTCTTCCGTATCGCCCGGATCATCCAGGAGCGCAGCCGCGAGCTGGCCGTCCTGGAGACCCTGGACAACGGCAAGCCGATCAAGGAGACCCGCGACGCGGACCTCCCGCTGGTCGCCGCGCACTTCTTCTACTACGCGGGCTGGGCCGACAAGCTCGACCACGCGGGCTACGGGGCGAACCCGCGCCCGCTGGGCGTGGCGGGCCAGGTCATCCCGTGGAACTTCCCCCTCCTGATGCTGGCGTGGAAGATCGCCCCGGCGCTGGCGACCGGCAACACGGTCGTCCTGAAGCCGGCCGAGACGACCCCGCTGACCGCCCTGTTCTTCGCGGACATCTGCCGCCAGGCCGGGCTGCCGAAGGGCGTCGTCAACATCCTTCCCGGGTACGGGGAGACGGGCGCCGCGCTGGTCGCGCACCCGGACGTGAACAAGGTCGCCTTCACCGGTTCGACCGCCGTCGGCAAGGCCATCGCCCGGTCCGTCGCCGGTACGGACAAGAAGGTCACCCTGGAGCTGGGCGGCAAGGGCGCGAACATCGTCTTCGACGACGCTCCCATCGACCAGGCCGTCGAGGGCATCGTCAACGGCATCTTCTTCAACCAGGGCCAGGTCTGCTGCGCGGGCTCGCGCCTCCTCGTCCAGGAGTCGATCCAGGACGAGCTGCTCGACAGCCTCAAGCGCCGCCTGAGCACCCTCCGCCTCGGCGACCCGCTGGACAAGAACACCGACATCGGCGCCATCAACTCCTCGGAGCAGCTGGCGCGGATCACCTCGCTGGTGGAGCAGGGCGAGGCGGAGGGCGCCGAGCGCTGGACCGCCGCCTGCGACATCCCCGAGGCCGGTTACTGGTTCGCCCCGACGCTCTTCACGAACGTCACGCAGGCGCACACGGTCGCCCGCGACGAGATCTTCGGCCCTGTCCTGTCCGTGCTGACCTTCCGTACGCCCGACGAGGCCGTCGCGAAGGCCAACAACAGCCAGTACGGCCTGTCCGCCGGCATCTGGTCGGAGAAGGGCTCCCGCATCCTCGCGGTCGCCAACAAGCTCCGCGCCGGTGTCGTCTGGGCCAACACGTTCAACAAGTTCGACCCGACCTCGCCCTTCGGCGGCTACAAGGAGTCGGGCTTCGGCCGCGAGGGCGGTCGCCACGGCCTGGAGGCGTACCTCGATGTCTGAGTCTGCTACGACGCGTCTGAACGTCTTCAAGACCTACAAGCTGTACGTCGGGGGCAAGTTCCCCCGCTCCGAGAGCGGCCGGGTGTACGAAGTGCAGGACAGCAAGGGCAAGTGGCTGGCCAACGCTCCCCTCTCCTCCCGCAAGGACGCCCGTGACGCGGTCGTCGCCGCGCGCAAGGCGTTCGGTGGCTGGGCGGGCGCGACCGCGTACAACCGCGGTCAGGTCCTCTACCGCGTCGCCGAGATGCTGGAGGGCCGCCGGGACCAGTTCGTCCGCGAGGTCGCGGAGGCGGAGGGCCTGTCGAAGTCGAAGGCCGCCGTGGTCGTCGACGCGGCGATCGACCGCTGGGTCTGGTACGCGGGCTGGACGGACAAGATCGCCCAGGTCGTGGGCGGCGCGAACCCCGTCGCGGGCCCGTACTTCAACCTCTCCACCCCCGAGCCGACCGGCGTCGTCACCGTCGTCGCTCCCCAGGACTCGTCCTTCCTGGGCCTGGTCTCGGTGATCGCCCCGGTGATCGCCACGGGCAACACGGCGGTCGTCATCGCCTCGGAGAAGTCCCCGCTGCCCGCCCTCTCCCTGGGCGAGGTGCTCGCCACCTCCGACCTGCCGGGCGGCGTGGTGAACATCCTCTCGGGCAAGGCCGCCGAGATGGCCCCGCACCTGGCGGCCCACCAGGACGTCAACGCGATCGACCTGACGGGCGCGACCGAGGGCGACCTCGCCCGCGACCTGGAGATCGCGGCGGCGGACAACCTGAAGCGCGTCCTGCGCCCCCGTACCGAGGACTTCGCGGAGTCCCCGGGCACGGACCGCATGACCGCCTTCCTGGAGACGAAGACGGTCTGGCACCCCACGGGTTCGCTGGGCGCGAGCGGCTCCTCGTACTAGGACGGACCCCACGGACGGCCCCGGGTGTGGACACCCGGGGCCGTTCGCGCGCAAGATCCGTTCATGATGAGGGGACTGATCAAGGGGAACAACGCCTTCGTCCCGACGGCGGCGCTGCGCGTCGCCGTCCGGAGCGGAGTGGACGTCGCGGCGCTGCTCGTGACGGAGCACGGCAGGGTCCGGGGGGACTCCGACATCGTGTTCGACGGTGCTCCCGCGCACACGTCGGGCGCGGTACGGCTCACCGGGACCGAGGACGGGACGGTGTGGCTCGACACCGACCTCACGAGCGCCGAGGAGACGATCACCCGCGTCCTCCTCGTGGCGTCGACGGAGGAGGGCGCCCTGCGGGACGCGCACGGCCTCTCGGTGGAGGTCCTCGGCCCCGACGGCTCGACGGTCGTGACGTACGAGGTGACCGACGCGGGCGACGAGACGGCGATGGTCCTGGCGGAGTTGTACCGCCGGTCGGGCGGCTGGAAGTTCCGCGCGGTGGGCCAGGGGTACGTCGACGGGCTGACGGGCCTGGCGAGGGACCACGGGGTGGACGTGAGCGAGGACCCGCGGGAGACACCGGCCCAGGCCCCCGCCCCGGTCACGTCGAACGCCCCGGTCGCGGCCCAGGCCAAGGCACTGGCGACGGCGCAGGGCGAGCCCGAGATCCAGCCCCAGCCCCAGCCCCACGCACCGGCACCGGCACCGGCACCGGCACCGATTCGGCGTCCGACCCGGGAAGAGCTCCTGGACATGACCCCGGACCAGATCCGGGCCCTGGCCATGGAAGCCCGGGCGTCGGCCCAGGAGGCCCCCGACGCCCCGGCCCCGTCGGCAGCCCCCGCCCAGCCTCCCCACCCTCACACCGGCGAGTGGAGGCACGGCTCCGACTTCTCGCCGCGCAAGCTGCGCGGCCGCGAGAACGACGTGATCACCCTGGAGGGGCTCCCGCCCGGCGTGGTCCTGGTCGAACTCGACGTCACCGGCCGGGGATACACCGGGATGTGGCCCCTCGACAGCAACAACCAGACGATGCGCTACCTGGTCAACAGCACCATCGACGACTTCCGGGGCCGCGTCACCGCCACCGTCCCCGAGGACGGGCGGCTGCGGCTGAAACTGAATACGGAGGGGGAGTGGCGGCTGCGGGTCGCGCCGCTCTCGACCGCCCCGCGGCTGAAGGGGAAGCCGCTGAAGTCCAACGGCCCCGACGTCCTGCGGTACACCGGAGGACCGGTCGACGTCGTCTTCGACTACGAGGGCGACGGCAACTTCATCGTCCACCTCTTCGAGCTGGCCGAGCAGCACGACCGGTCCCGCCTCCCGGAGCGCGGAACGGTCGCCGTCAACGAGATCGGCCGGCGGAAGGAGACGGTGCCCCTGCCCGCGGGCCCGCTCGTCCTCCGCCTGCCGTCGTCGGACGGTCCGTGGAGCGTGCGCCTGAAGAATCCGGGGGCGTACGGCGAAGAGTCGTACGACGACGGTGGCGTCGGCGTCGAGAAGCTGCTCGAACCCCGCAAGGTGCTGAGCTGGCTGCGGCGCGGGCGGCACTGAGCCCCCGCGGCCGGTCAGCCGGGAAGCAGCCCCTGGGTCAGCGGGCCGGCGACCGGCAGGTCGGCGACCGCACCGCCCTTCGTGACGTGGTCGGTGACGAGGTTGGTGCCGACCGGCTTGAAGTCGGCGACCTGGGTGCCGAGGCCGTTGTCGAGCGGGTCGACGCCCGTGTTGGCCAGCGGGTCCAACTGGAGGTGGGTCAGCGGGCCCAGGCCGTGGGTGACGCCCGTCAGGGCGCCCGCCCCGGCCGCGCCCGCGTCCGTCCTCGTCAGCGAGTCGACGGGCAGCGGCACCGGGGCGACCGCCTGGGCCGCCGCGCCCGCGCCGAGCACCGCGGCACCCGCCGCCGTGACGGTGAGCCCTGCCTTGAGCAGGGCGCTGCGGCGGGGGGTCCGGGTATCTGCGTGACGCGCCATGGTGATCCTTCCGAAAGGTGATCGAGCGGACACCGACAGTAGTTGAGGTGTGATGCTCGATACCAACGGCCTTCCTCGGGGGTCCACCGCACGGGGGAATGGTTCACACTGGTGTCCCGTGAGTTCCCAATCGATCCCGACCCGTGTCGTCCTGCTCGCGGGCCCCTCAGGCTCCGGCAAGTCGTCCCTCGCCGCCGTCACCGGTCTCCCGGTCCTGCGCCTCGACGACTTCTACAAGGAGGCCGACGACCCGACCCTCCCTCTTGTCGAGGGCAGCGCGGACATCGACTGGGACGCCCCGGGGTCCTGGGACGCGGACGCGGCCGTCGCCGCCATCGTCGAACTGTGCCGTACGGGACGGACCGACGTCCCCGTGTACGACCTCGCCAGCAGCTCCCGGGTGGACCACGAGCGGCTGGACATCGGTCGGACGCCGCTGTTCGTGGCGGAGGGGATCTTCGCGGCCGAGATCGTGGCCCGCTGCCGTGAGCTCGACGTCCTCGCCGACGCGCTCTGCCTGCGCGGCCGTCCCTCGACGACCTTCCGCCGCCGGCTCGCCCGCGACCTGCGCGAGGGCCGCAAGTCGGTGCCGTTCCTGCTGCGCCGCGGCTGGCGTCTGATGCGCGCGGAGCGGGCGATCGTCGCCCGCCAGTCGGAACTGGGCGCCCACCCCTGCGCCAAGCCGGAAGCCCTGGGCCGCCTGGCAGCCGCGGCGGCGGGCCGCCACCGCACGCCCGCGGCGAGCTGAGAGCCGACAACACGACGCGGGCCGTACGAGCCCCCCAGCCCGTACGACCCGCGTCGCCGTTCCCCGTACCCCCGTACGGTTCCCCCGTGCTCCCCCGACGGCTCCGTTTCCCCCGTAGCCCCCGTGGGTCTTTCCCCCAGCCTTCAGGCCACCAGCTCGCCGAAGGACTCCTCCTCGTCACGGCCGAAGCTGAGCACCTCGTCCTCGCGCAGTCGCCGCAGCGACCGCCAGATGCTCGACTTCACCGTGCCGACACTGATGTCCAGGATCTCCGCGATCTCCGGATCGGTACGGCCCTCGTAGTAGCGCAGCACCAGCATCGTCCGCTGGAGCTCGGGCAGCCGGGCGAGGGCCTGCCACAGCACCGCGCGCAGCTCCGTGCCGCGCATCGCGTCCGTCTCGCCCACCGTCTCCGGGAGCTCCTCGGTCGGGTACTCGTTGAGCTTGCGCCGGCGCCAGGCGCTGATGTGCAGATTGGTCATGGTGCGGCGGAGGTATCCGCCGACCGCGGCCTTGTCGCTGATCCGCTCCCAGGCGCGGTACGTGGAGAACAGCGCGCTCTGGAGCAGGTCCTCGGCCTCGAACCGGTCACCGGTGAGGTGGTAGGCGGTGGCGTACAGGGAGGCACGACGCTCCTGCACGTAGGCCGTGAACTCGGCCTCCGAGCAGTTGCGCTCCCCCGTGACCTCCCCGTACGCCGCTCCCCCGTCAGCGATGGCCACCATGTACGGCGCCTTGCGCTGACGCCCGACACTGCGAACGCACCCCCGCCCGTTCACACCGCCGGACTTCTCGGTGCTCCGCACGACGTCGTGGAGACGCGTGACTACTGCGCTTGAGGTGGTGCTGTGCAGTGCGTTCATCGTGCGCCCCCCGTCGGTTGGAGTGTGTTTCGGTCTGTGTGCAATGAAGCTTGCCCATCGGACTTCATGGCGTTGTCCGCCGACTGTCACAGGCGTGTCACAGGGGCCCGGCCAGAAGCGCGCCTCCCAGCGGTCGAACTCGGACGGCCCAATGCGACAGAATGTCGCCCGTGCCTTTTCTGTTGCTGATCGAGGACGACGACGCCATCCGCACGGCCCTCGAACTCTCCCTGTCACGGCAGGGCCACCGGGTGGCCACCGCCGCGACCGGTGAGGACGGCCTCCAGCTGCTGCGCGAGCAGCGGCCGGACCTGGTCGTGCTCGACGTCATGCTGCCCGGCATCGACGGCTTCGAGGTCTGCCGGCGCATCCGCCGCACGGACCAGTTGCCGATCATCCTGCTGACCGCGCGCAGCGACGACATCGACGTGGTCGTGGGCCTGGAGTCCGGAGCCGACGACTACGTCGTCAAGCCGGTCCAGGGCCGCGTCCTCGACGCCCGGATCCGGGCCGTACTGCGGCGCGGGGAACGGGAGTCGACGGACTCGGCGACCTACGGCTCGCTGGTGATCGACCGCTCCGCGATGACGGTCACCAAGAACGGCGAGGACCTCCAGCTCACCCCGACCGAGCTGCGGCTGCTCCTGGAGCTGAGCCGCCGGCCCGGACAGGCGCTCTCCCGGCAGCAGTTGCTGCGTCTGGTGTGGGAGCACGACTACCTGGGCGACTCGCGGCTCGTCGACGCCTGTGTGCAGCGGCTGCGCGCCAAGGTGGAGGACGTGCCGTCCTCGCCGACGCTCATCCGTACCGTGCGCGGGGTCGGCTACCGGCTGGACGTTCCTGCGTGAGCAAGGGGATCGTCACGCGGCTGCGTCTCTCCAGCCTGCGGCTGCGTCTTGTCGTCGTCTTCGCCCTGGTCGCGCTCACCGCGGCCGTCGCCGCCTCCGGCATCGCGTACTGGCTGAATCGCGAGGCGGTGCTGACGCGTACCCAGGACGGGGCGCTCAACGACTTCCGGCAGGAGATGCAGAACCGGGCGGCGACGCTGCCGCTGCGGCCCACGCAGGAGGATCTGCGGCGGACCGCGGAGCTGATGGCGACCGGCAGCGCCAACTACCAGGTGCTGCTGCTCGGCGAGCGGGACGCGGGCAAGCCGATCGTCGGCGCCTCGGACCCGGACGACTTCACCCTGGCCGACGTGCCGCGCTCGCTGCGCGAGGCCGTGGACACCGAGCGTCCGGTGACGGAGGCCAACCCGTACCCGTACCACCTGTTCTGGCAGCGTACGGAGCGGAACGGGACGCCGTACCTGGTCGGCGGGACGCGGATCGACGGCGGCGGACCCGCCGGCTACATGTTCAAGTCGCTGGCCGCGGAGAAGGCCGACCTGAACTCGCTCGCCTGGTCGCTGGGGATCGCGACGGCGCTCGCGGTGGCCGGCTCCGTGCTGCTCGCGCAGGTCGCGGCGACGACCGTGCTGCGGCCGGTGCACCGGCTCGGCGAGGCGGCCAAGCAGCTCGGCGAGGGCAAGCTCGACACCCGGCTCCGGGTCACCGGAGCCGACGAACTGGCCGATCTCACCCGGACGTTCAACAGCGCGGCCGAGTCCCTGCAGAAGAAGGTCGCGGACATGAGCGCCCGGGAGGAGTCCTCCCGGCGGTTCGTCGCCGACATGTCGCACGAGCTGCGGACCCCGCTGACCGCGCTCACGGCCGTCACGGAGGTCCTGGAGGACGAGCAGGACTCCCTCGACCCGATGATCGCCCCGGCGGTCGCGCTGGTCGTCAGCGAGACGCGGCGGCTCAACGACCTGGTGGAGAACCTGATGGAGGTGACCCGCTTCGACGCGGGCACCGCCCGGCTCGTCCTCGACGAGGTGGACATCGCCGACCAGATCACCGCGTGCATCGACGCGCGCGCGTGGCTCGACGCCGTCGACCTGGACGCCGAGCGCGGCATCGTGGCGCCGCTCGATCCGCGCCGGCTCGACGTGATCCTCGCGAACCTGATCGGGAACGCGCTGAAGCACGGCGGCTCGCCGGTGCGGGTCTCGGTGCGTACGGAGGACGACGAGCTGGTCATCGCGGTACGGGACCACGGCCCCGGCATCCCCGAAGAGGTGCTGCCGCATGTCTTCGACCGCTTCTACAAGGCGAGCGCGTCCCGGCCGCGGTCCGACGGCAGCGGGCTCGGCCTGTCGATCGCCATGGAGAACGCACTGATCCACGGCGGTTCGATCACCGCCGCGAACTCGGTCGGCGAGGACGGGGCGGTCGACGGCGCGGTGTTCGTGCTGCGGCTGCCGCTCGACGCCTCGGGGATCACCCGTGAGGTGCAGACCCGCAGCAGCCAGGGTGAGGTGGAGGAAGCGTGAGACGCCGCACCATCGGGCGTACGGCCGTGACGGCCGGGCTCGTCGCGCTCACCGCGCTGGCCACCGGCTGCGGGATCAGGACCACCTCGGTCCCGGTGGACGCGGGCGCGGCCCCGTCCCGGGTCCCGTGCAGCGTGACCCAGGAGGCGACGACGGGCACGGCCGTGCAGGACGTGCCGGTCCGGGTGTTCCTGGTCTGCGGCTCGCAGCTGGAGGCGGTGGACCGGCGCGCGCTGCCGGAGGAGAAGACGGCGGGCGGCGACCCGGTCCGCACGGCGTCGGGGCTGCTCGCGCAGCTGCTCGCCGAGCCCTCGGAGAGCGAGCAGCGGGCCGGGTTCACGACGGCGGTGCGCGGCCCGCTGACGGTGAGCGGCGGCCACCAGGGCGACCCGGCGGGCACGCTGCGGCTGAGCCGCCAGCCGGAGGACCTGGCGCCGACGGCCCTGTCGCAGCTGGTCTGCACGTTCGCGGCGAGCTCGGCGGGGGCGGGCGGGGAGACGGTCGTGCTCGGGGGGCCGGGCGCGTACGCCCCGAAGCGCTACCGGTGCACGACGGAACTCCGCGAACGCCCGGAGTCCACCCCACCCACGGCCCCCACCACAACCTGAATCAGCAGCCCCGACCCGGCACCGCCGCCCCAGACCCACCGCCCCGCGGGACGATTGCCCACACGGAGGTGGCGGCGGGCGCGGCCCGAACGGGCCGGGGGTGGCGGGCGCGCGGGGCCGGGTGCAGGTTCGGCGGAACCGATTCCGCTGTTGGGGACGTCTTGGGGGGCGTGCAGCGTCAAGGTTCGGGCGGCAGTGCCGCCGTGGTCGTCCGCGTGGCGGGGTTCGCCCTCCTCCTCGCGCATCTGCTGCTCGTCGCCTGGGTCAGCCTGCGCCCACGGGACGTGGCCTGGGTGACCGCGCCGAACATCGTCCCCCTCGACGGCCTCCGGGCCGACCTCGCCCTCGGTACCGCCGAGGCCGTCCGGCTGATCGGCGAGGGGCTGCTGCTCCTCGCCCCGCTCGGGATCCTGCTCCCGATGGCCGACGGACGGCTCCGGGTCTCCGGCTGGGCCTCCCTCGCCCGTACGACCGCCGCCGGCGCGCTGGTGTCCCTCGCCGTGGAGCTTCTGCAGACCGCCGTGCCCGGTCAGGTCGTGGACGTGGACTCGATCCTCCTGAACACCGCCGGGGTGGCGCTCGCGCATCTCCTCTTCGTCCCGGCCGGCCGCACCTGGCTGCGCCGCAGGTCGGACGCGGGACGGGCGGACTCCTCCTCAGGGAGCGGTCCGGGCCGGGGTTCCGCCCTGCTGCGGAACGAGGGGTCTCAGGGTGCGACCCCGACGATTCCCAGGGTCCCGATCGCCCGGTAGACCGACGCCCCGGACGGCCTTCCGGCGGCACCATGGAGTCATCGGGAGCCCGACGGAGCGGCTCCCGGACCGACTCCGAAGGAGCCCACCATGGCCGCACTGACCCGCCCTCGTGACGGACGCGTGATCGGCGGAGTGTGCGCGGGCCTGGCCCGGCGCTTCGGCATCTCCGCGAACACGATGCGTCTGATCTTCCTCGTCTCCTGCCTGCTGCCCGGCCCGCAGTTCCTGATCTACCTCGGCCTGTGGATCTTCCTGCCGGACGAGCGGAAGGCCACCACGGCCTGGTGACGTACCCACGCCACGCCGAAGGGGCGCGTGCCCGGGAAACCGGGTGCGCGCCCCTTCGGCGTACGGAGAGCCGTGTACGAGCCGTGTACGGCCCCGGGGTCAGCCGAGCGGCAGGCCCTGCAGCGGCAGGCCGCCGAGGAGGCCGCCCAGCGGGGTGGCGCCGAGGCCACCGGCGGCGGCGTCGAGCGGGAGGTTCTGGGTGGCCTGGCCGGCGGCGGCCGGAAGGGTCTTCACACCCTGGTCGAGGCCCTGGCCGAGGGCGCCCTGGCCGGCGCCGAGGGACTCGGCGGCGCCGTCGGGGAGCTCGGTGAGGCCGTCACCCAGCGGCACGGTCTGGGTCACCAGGCCGAGGGCGTCGGGGGCGGCGGGCGCGACCGGGGCGGCGGAGGCCGTGCCGGCGGCGGCAGCGGCGAAAGCGGCACCGAGAGCGGCGACACCGAGCTTCTTGGCGGCAGACTGCTTCATCTGAAAATCTTCCTTGGGGAATCCGGGGGCTTCCGGGAAAGCCGGGCGGGGAAATCCTGGGAATGCAGAGCGGCTCTGCAACCTAACCAGCGAACGACCCCTCCGCAAACACCGGAAAGCGGCCGGGTGTCGTGCTTTCCCGGCCGCTCGGTTCCCCTTGACGGGGCGGTTTTCAGCCCGCCGTACGGGAAGACTCGCTGGTCGTGGCGGTCTGCTGGAACAGCCATTCGGACTTCAGTTCGGCGTAACCCGGCTTGATGACCTCGTTGATCATGGCCAGGCGTTCATCGAAAGGAATGAACGCTGATTTCATCGCATTGACCGTGAACCACTGCATGTCGTCGAGCGTGTAATCGAATGCCTCGGTCAGCAGCTCGAATTCACGGCTCATGCTGGTCCCGCTCATGAGCCGGTTGTCGGTGTTGACCGTGGCCCGGAAGTGCAGCCTGCGCAGCAGACGGATGGGGTGCTCGGCGAACGAGGCCGCGGCGCCGGTCTGGAGGTTGGAGGAGGGGCACATCTCCAGCGGGATCCGCTTGTCGCGGACGTAGGCGGCGAGCCGGCCGAGGGTCACCGAGCCGTCGTCGGCGACCTCGATGTCGTCGATGATCCGGACGCCGTGCCCGAGCCGGTCGGCGCCGCACCACTGGAGCGCCTGCCAGATGGAGGGCAGCCCGAAGGCCTCGCCCGCGTGGATCGTGAAGTGGTTGTTCTCGCGCTTGAGGTACTCGAAGGCGTCGAGGTGGCGGGTGGGCGGGTAGCCGGCCTCGGCGCCCGCGATGTCGAAGCCGACGACGCCGGTGTCGCGGTAGCGGTTGGCGAGCTCGGCGATCTCCAGGGCGCGGGCGGCGTGCCGCATCGCGGTGAGCAGGGCGCCGACCCGGATGCGGTGCCCGTTGGCCCTGGCCTGCCGCTCGCCCTCGCGGAAGCCCTCGTTGACGGCCTCGACGACCTCCTCCAGGGTGAGGCCGGCCTCCAGGTGCTGCTCGGGGGCGTAGCGCACCTCCGCGTACACGACACCGTCCTCGGCGAGGTCGACGGCGCACTCGGCGGCGACGCGGAAGAGGGCGTCACGGGTCTGCATGACGGCGCAGGTGTGCGCGAAGGTCTCCAGGTACCGCTCCAGGGACCCGGAGTCGGCGGCTTCGCGGAACCAGATGCCGAGCTTGTCGGGCTCCGTCTCGGGGAGCTGCTGATAGCCCTGCTCCCGGGCGAGTTCGATGATCGTGCCGGGGCGCAGTCCGCCGTCGAGGTGGTCGTGGAGCAGCACCTTCGGGGCACGGCGGATCTGGTCCGCGGCGGGGACGCTGGGGATCTGGCTCGTCATTTCCGCACTCTAGCCCCTACGCGCGTAGAGCGCGCGGTTTCCGACGCCGTGGTCGCGGCGGGGGAAAGGCGCGGGGGACTCCGCACGGATCGTCTCGTGCCCCGTCAACCGCGCAGGGGTTAACGGGGACCGGCGTTCGGACCTCCGCGCATACGACTTATTGGGCCGTTGAGACGACAACGCCTTCGCCATGCGCCCCGGTCCCCGTCGGCTCGGGGTTTCGTGGGCGGCTTACGGCGGGAGCCGAATCCCGCCGACACCAAGGAAGGACGTGGCATGCGATACATCCGCGGACTGCTCGTCGCAGTCTCGGCAGGCGCCCTGACTCTCGGTATGGTCGGCGCTTCGCAGGCCCTCGGCGGCGGCGTTCCGACAGTGGCCTCCGTACGCGGTGGAGAAGACCACGACAAGGGCGGCGACCACGTCGTCGTCGACAAGTCGAAGCACAACCTCAGCCACAGCTGCAAGGGCACGTTCGGCTACTGCACGCAGAAGGTGAACTTCGCTCCGAAGATCCTGGGAGACGTCGCGCTCACCGGCACGACCGGGCTCATCGGCCTGATCGGCACCACCGGAACCACCGGAACCACCGGAACCACCGGCACGAACGGTACGACCGGAACCACCGGAACCACCGGCACGACCGGCACCAACGGCACGACCACGCCGCCGCCGCCCGCCCAGTGGTGCTCGCCCGGCTACTGGCGGACGGAGCAGCACCTGGACTCGTGGGTGGCCACCGGGTACAGCCCCAACGACAGCTTCGAGTCCGCATTCGGCCGTGAGCCCACGCTGACCCCCCTGGGAGAAGACCAGGCCCCGGACAACCCGACCCTGCACGATGTCGTCGACAACCCCCAGTGGTTCGGCGGTGACGACACCAACGCGGTCGCCGACCTGCTGAGCGACGCCCACCCCGACATCAACTACCAGGGCGTACGCGTCCAGAACAGCTGCCCGCTGAACTGATCGAAGCAGCGGCGGCCCGCGCGTCGGGCCGCCGCCCCGAAGGAACCCGATGGAAACCTCCAGCGACGCCACCGCCGTACGTCCGATCAGTGCGGTCCCGCCGCAGTCCCCGCCTCCGCCGGGCCCGGACGACGGCGAACCGGTGCCCCCCGCGCGGGACGAGGCCCCCCGGTGGTCCCGCGTCTCGGTCGCCGCCCTGACCACCACCGCCGCACTGCTGGCCTGCGCCCTGGTGACGCACCTGGGCATGCTCTTCCTGAGCGTCGCCCCGCCCAACGCCCTGACCGTGGAACACCACGACACCGTCGACGCCTACGTCCAGCCGGAGTTCGGCCAGGACTGGAAGCTGTTCGCGCCGAACCCGATGCAGCGCAACGAAGCCGTAGGGGCCCGGGTGAACACCCTGGCCGCGAACGGCCGCCCCCGCGCGAGCGAGTGGATCAACCTCACGGACCGGGACATCGAGACGATCCGCGGCAACCCGGCCCCCAGCCACGTCGACCAGAACATGCTGCGCCGCGCCTGGGACACGTACATCGCCACGCACAGCGTGACGGACGACCGCCCCAAGGGCGCGCGCGGGACGATGGCCCGCGACTACCTCAAGCGCGTGGTGCTCCAACGCCTCGGCCGTACCTGGCAGGGCGAGCGCATCGTGTCGCTCCAGGTCGGCGGCCGGTTCACGATGGTGGACCCGCCCGCGTGGAGCTCCGAACAGCCCTCCGACACCACCGAGTACCGGCTGCTTCCCTGGTGGACGGTGACCGATCAGGACCACAGGAGCCTGTGACATGACCATCGCCACGGCCGCGCGGCCCACCGAGCGCCTCTCGCGGCTCCTGACCACGATCACCACCGTCAGGGCCCCCTACCAGGCCGCCTTCCTCAGGATCGGACTCTCCGCCGTCGTTCTGGCCTTCCTCGTGCGGGAGTGGCCTAACCGCCATGTCCTGTACGGCAACCGGAGCGCGCTCTCCTTCGACCTGGCCCAGGTCCTGATCCGCGAAGAGGGCACCTTCACCGTGCTGGCGTGGGGAGACGACGGCCTCTGGTTCGAGACCGTCTACGCCGTGACGATCGCCGCCGCGCTCGCCGTCCTGCTGGGCTGGCGGACCCGCGGCACCTCCGTCCTGCTCATGGGCGGCGTTCTGTCGATCATCAACCGCAACACCCTCGTCGGGGACGGTGGCGACAACGTCGTCCGGATCATGGTCATCTACCTGGTCTTCACCCGCTGCGCCCAGGTGTGGTCGCTCGACGCCCGCCGCGCGCGCCGCCGGGCGGGACTGCCGGGCCACGACCGGGCCGGCCTGCTCCTGTGGGCGGTGGCCGGGGCGGTGCTCATCCCGCTGTCCTCGCACCCCACCCGCGGCTGGGCCCTGGTCTTCTGGACCCTGTGGGCCGTCCAGGGCCTCTGGTACGCGGCGGACTTCCGGTTCCCCCGGCACGAGGCGCGTGCCGTGCTCGACGCGGCGGCCTCGATGCTCCACAACTGTGCGATGCTCGCCATCGCGGCCCAGGTCTGCCTCATCTACGCGACCGCCGGCTGGTACAAGATCCAGGGGAGCCGGTGGCAGGAGGGCAGCGCCCTCTACTACGCCCTCCACCTCGACTACTTCGCACCGTGGCCCGCGCTCTCCGCGTTCCTGGCCGGCAGCACGCTGCTGGTCCTGGCCCTCACCTACCTCACCGTCATGGCGCAGGTGGCCTTCCCCTTCACCCTGGCCAACCGCAGGGTGAAGAACGCCCTGCTGGCCGTGATGATCGCCGAACACCTGGGAATCGCCGTCGTCCTGGGCATCCCCTTCCTGTCGCTGGCCATGGTCGTCTGCGACGCGGTGTTCCTCCCCACGGCCTTCCTGATCGCACTCGGAGCACGCTGCGGGCGCCTCGCCGAGCGTCTGCGCAGCCTGTCCGCGCAGACGGTGCGGACTGTCGCGTCGACGGGGTGACTCCTAGGCTGCCGGCATGACCTATCGACCGACCGACGTCGAACTGCCGCGCATCCACGGCTTCCTGTCCGGCTTCCACCGTCGTCAGGCGGACCGGGTCGTCGACTTCCCCGGTGGCTTCGCCGCGCTCGACGACCGGTACACGTACTCCCGGGGCAACAACCACGTGCTGGTCGACGGCGCGACCGACCCCGAGGCGCTGCCCGCGCGGGCCGAGGAGTTGCTCGGCCATCTTCCGTACCGGCTCGTGTACGTCGTCGACGAGGAGGTCGCGGCCGCCTGCCGGGGCCCGCTGGAGCGGGCCGGTTACGCCCATGGAACCACGTTCCTCATGCGGCACACCGGGCCGGTCCCGGCGCACGGCGGGGCCCGGAGGGTGGGTCTCGAGGAGCTGCGCGCGCCCGTCGCGGCGGCCTGGCGCCGGTTCGTGCCCGGGGTGTCCGACGAGGAGGTCCACCACCTGGTGGAGCGGCGGACGGCCCGGCTCGGGGCCGCCGAGGACGCACGGTTCCTCGCCGCGTACACCGAGGACGGCGAGGTGGCGTCGTGGGCCGACCTGTTCCTCGACCCGTCGGCCGGGATCGCCCGCGTCGAGGACCTGGTCACCGCCGAGGCACACCTCGGGCAGGGCCACGCCGGACGGGTCCTCGACACGGCGCTGCACCTCGCGGCCGAGGCCGGCTGCGATCTCCGCTTCCTGAGCGCGAACGAGGCGAAGTGGCCGCACCGCTGGTACGGGCGGAGGGGCTTCACGGTCGTCGACACCATCCACTACTTCGAGAGGGCGTAGCCGCATGCCGACGCCCATACATCCGCCCAAGCCCCGCCCCGGCGACAAGGTCGCGATCGTCTCCCCGTCGGGCGGTCTGCCCGGGGTCTTCCCGCAGCCCTACACGCTCGGGCTCGACCGGTTACGGAAGGAGTTCGGCCTGATCCCGGTCGAGTACCCGACCACCCGCACCTGGGGCTCGACGCCCCGGGAGCGCGCCGCCGACCTGAACGCCGCGTTCGCCGACCCGGAGATCAAGGCCGTCATCGCGAGCATCGGCGGCGAGGACCAGATCACCGTGCTCCCCCATCTGGACCGGGAGCTGATCCGCGCCCACCCCAAGCCGTTCTTCGGGTACAGCGACAACACCAACCTCCTGCTCCTCCTACGCAACCTCGGCGTCGTGAGCTATCACGGCGGTTTGGTGATGGTGGAGCTCGGCCGGCCCGGGGCGCTCCACCCGCGGACGGTGGACTCCCTGCGGGCCGCGCTGCTCGGCTCCGGCCCGTACGAGCTGACGCCGTCGGCGGACGTCGGCGACGTCAACGGGCATTGGGGCGCGCCGGAGACCTTCGCGCGGGAACCTGCGATGGAGCCGGGCGAGGGCTGGTTCTGGCACCACGCCGACCGGGTGGTCACCGGCATCGGCTGGGGCGGCTGCCTGGAGATCCTGGCCTGGATGCTGATGGCCGACCGGGAGATCCGGCCGGTCGAGGAGTACGCGGGGCAGGTGCTCTTCCTGGAGACCTCCGAGGAGATGCCGAGCGCCGACGAGGTGTACCGGATCCTGCGGAACATGGGAGAGCGCGGGCTGCTGCGGCAGTTCCCCGCCCTCCTGATGGCCCGGGCCAAGAGCTGGAGCTTCGAGCAGCCGCTGGAGCCGCCGGCCCGGACCGCGTACCGGAAGGCCCAACGCGAGGCGGTGCTGCGGGCGTTGGGCGAATACGCACCCGGGACCATGGCGGTCTTCGACGTCGACTTCGGGCACACCGACCCGCAGCTGGTGCTCCCGTGCGGTGGCCCGATCCGCGTCGACGGCCCCGCGCGGCGTATCACCGTCACGTACTGAACTCCGGCCGAACGGCGGTGCCCCGCCGGGCGATACGTAACAGAGACCGCGCGTACGACTGGCGTACACCTCTCCTTCTGAGACTGTTCTGTCATGGCGCACTTCGCACTCGTGGGGCCGCCCGACGCCCGGAGACCCCGGCTCGGTCGGCCTGTTGGAGGTTCCCGCACGTCGGCGGCGGTGGGCGGCGTGGTGCTGCTCCTTCCGGACGGCGAGCCGACATCGGGGCGGCGCGCCTCCACGCTGGCGCACGCGGCGATGCTGCCGCTCGGGCGCGGACTGGTCCGGGCGGGCCGCTCCGAGGGGCTCGTCGCCCATGTGGTGCGCTACCGGGGGCGCGGCTGGAACGGCGCCGACGCGAACCTCGCGGCGGACGCCTCCTGGGCCGTCGCCGAGGCCGTACGGCGCTACGGCGACGTCCCGGTCTGTCTCGTCGGCCACGGCCTCGGCGGCAGGGCGGCGCTGCGGGCCGCCGGGCACGGCGCGGTCGGCGCGGTCCTCGCGCTCGCCCCGTGGCTTCCGGAGGACGACATGGCGGCGGAGCCGGAGGCCGTACGGCAGCTGGTGGGGCGCCGGGTGCTGCTCGTGCACGGCACGAACGACGCCCGTACGGACCCGGAGTTGTCGTTCCGGTACGCCGCGCGGGCGAAGAAGGCGAACCGCGACACCTGCCGGTTCGAGGTGCACTCGGACGGACACGCGCTGCGGCAGTACGCGGACGAGGTGCGGGCGCTCGCCGCCGACTTCGTCCTCGGGGCGCTCTTCGCCCGGCCGGTCGCCCGGCCGGTGACCGACGCGATGGCCGCTCCCCCGCCGCTCGGCCTGCGGATGCCGCTCGCGGCGGGTTTCGGGGGCTCGCTCCGGAGGTGAGGGCTCACGCTGGAGGTGAGGGCTCACTCCGGAGGTGAGGGCTCACTCCGGAGGTGAGGGCTCCCGCGCGTCGGCCTCGGCCGGGAGCAGCGGCGCCGCGGGCTCCTTCGGGAGCAGATGGCCGCGCTTGCTCAGCAGGAACTTCTTGAAGGCGGCCACCGGGGCCGTGTCCGGGTGGCCGTCCAGCCAGGCGACGCCGATCTCGCGGACCGCGCGCGGCGCGGTGACGGTGAGTTCGACGACGCCGGGGCGCGGCACGGCCGGGGGCGGCAGCAGGGCGACGCCGAGGCCGGCGGCGACCAGGCCGCGGAGGGTCTCGGTCTCCTCGCCCTCGAAGGCGACCCGGGGCTTGAAGCCGGCGTCCGCGCACAGGTCGTCGGTGATGCGGCGGAGCCCGTACCCCGGTTCCAGGGTCACGAAGGTCTCGTCGGCGGCCTCGGCGAGGCGGACGCGCTTGCGGCCCGCGAGCCGGTGGTCGTCGGGGACGACGAGCCGGAGCCGCTGCTCGTCGAGGCGCCGGGCGACCAGGTCGGGGGCGTCCGGCACCGGCGAGGTCAGGCAGAGGTCGAGGTCACCGGCCCGGAGACGCTCGATCATGGCCTCGCCGTAGTTCTGGACGAGGGTGAAGCGGATCTTCGGGTGGTCGACGCGGAAGGCGCGGATGAGACCGGGGACGGTCTCGGAGCCCATGGTGTGGAGGAAGCCGAAGGCGACGCGGCCCGCGGTGGGGTCGGCGTCGGCCCGTACGGTGTCGGCGGCCCGCTCCACCTCGGCGAGCGCCCGTTCGGCGGCGGTGAGGAAGCGGCGCCCGGCGGGGGTGAGGGAGACGGTGCGGCCGCGGCGGGCGAAGAGGGTGACGCCGAGGTCCTGTTCGAGCCGGACCATCGCCCGGGAGAGCGTGGACTGCGGGACGCCCATCTCGGCCGCGGCCCTGGTCACATGCTCGTGCCGGGCGACGGCGGCGAAGTACGCGAGCCGCGGCGCGAGCAGCAGTCCCATGTCTTCTTCGTTACTGTTCGGTGACAGGCGATGCTGTGACCTGTACTCATGCACCATGGGAACGATTACAGCAGTTCCGTGCATTGGACGCATGAAGCGGGGCGTCCTACGTTCGTGACATGCCTTCCGCCAGTACCAAGGCGGCCGCCACCCACGCGTCCGCCGACACCCGCCTCGCCCCTGCCGACACCCGCCTCGCCCCCGGCGCCGCCGGTTACCGCCGCATGAGCCTCGCGTTCTTCGCCGCCGGCCTCGCCGCCTTCGCGCTCCTCTACTCCACACAGGCCCTCCTCCCGGCCATCTCGGCCGAGTTCGGCGCCACCGCCTCCGCCGCCTCCTGGACGGTCTCGGCCGCGACCGGCGCCCTCGCCCTGTGTGTGCTGCCGCTCAGCGCCCTCTCCGAGCGCTTCGGGCGACGCGCGATGATGATCGCCTCCCTGTCCGTCGCGGTCGGCATCGCCCTCCTCGTGCCGCTCGCCCCGAACCTGGAGTCCCTGATCGCCCTCCGCTCGATCCAGGGCGCCGCGCTCGCCGGGCTGCCGGCCTCCGCGATGGCCTTCCTCGCCGAGGAGGTCCGCCCCAAGGCGCTGATCGCCGCGATCGGTCTGTTCGTGGCGGGCAACTCGATCGGCGGCATGAGCGGCCGTCTGGTGACGGGCTGGGTGGCCCAGATGTGGGGCTGGCGGGCGGGTCTGGCCGCGGTCGGTCTGACGTCCCTGCTGTGCGCGCTGGCCTTCCGGGCGCTGCTGCCGAAGGCACGGCACTTCACGCCCGGCACGCTCGACCCGAAGGCGCTCGCCCGGACCGTGCGGACGCACCTCGCGGACCCGCTGCTCATGCGGCTCTACGTGATCGGCGCCCTGTTCATGACGGTGTTCGGCGCGGTGTACACCGTCATCGGCTACCGCCTGGTCGAGGCCCCGTTCTCGCTGCCGCAGGGCGTGATCGGCTCGATCTTCCTGATCTACCTGGTCGGTACGGTCTCCTCCGCGGCCGCGGGCCGGCTCGTCGGCCGGCTCGGCCGGCGCGGGGCGCTCTACCTGGCGGTCTCGACCACCGCCGCGGGCCTGCTGCTCTCGCTCTCCGACGCGCTGCCCGCGGTCCTCGCGGGCCTCGTCCTGATCACCGCCGGCTTCTTCGCGGGCCACGCGGTCGCCTCCTCCTCGGTGAGCCGTACGGCCACGACGGGCCGCGCGCAGGCCTCGGCGCTCTACCAGTCGGCGTACTACATCGGCAGCAGCGCGGGCGGCACGCTCGGCGCGATCGCGTTCCACGCGGGCGGGTGGGCCGGCACGGTCCTGATCGGCCTCGTCGCGGTCCTCGGCGTCGTCTCGGTGACGCTGTACGGCAGCCACAGCGCGCGCGTGGAGGCGCGGCGGGTCCAGCTCGTCACATCCTGCTGATTCCGGCGGATTCCGCTGCAACTGAGTCGCTCCCCCTGACGTCCTGACTGATAGGACTCAAGGGGGAGTTGACGATCATGAAGAGAATCGCGGGTCGAATAGGGAAGAGAGCGGGAATCGCGGCCGGCCTCACCTCACTGGTGGTGCCGATGACGATCGCGCTCGGTGCGGCTCCGGCGCAGGCGGCGTCCTGCAACGTGACGACGGGCCCGTACCAGAAGCAGGTGGAGAAGTTCCTCGGGCGGACCGTCGACGGCCGCCAGTCGCTCGCCGACTGCCAGGCCATCCAGGCCTTCCAGCGGAAGCACGGCATCACCCCGACCGCGGGGTACGCCGGGACGATCACCTGGCGCACGATGAACACGATGATCCAGCAGAAGGCGGCGGGGTCCAACCCCAACAAGGACCGCAAGTGTCCGACCAACCGGGGCCGGATCGCGTGCGTCGACCTCACCCGCCAGCTGAGCTGGATCCAGGACGGCTCGCGCCTCAAGTACGGGCCCGTGCCGGTCCGTACGGGCAAGGACGGCACCGAGACCCGGACCGGGTCGAAGAAGATCTACTGGCGGAACATCAACCACTGGTCGACGATCTACCACGTCTCCATGCCGTACTCGCAGTTCTTCGACGGCGGGCAGGCCTTCCACTCGACGACCAAGTCCATGTGGAACCCGCCGGGTTCCGGCGGCTGCGTCAACATGCGCTCGGCGGACGCCAAGGCGTACTGGAACCTGCTCAGGAACGGCGACGACGTCTTCATCTACGGACGCAAGCCGGGAACCTGACCCCGACTGTCAGTCGGCTGCGGTAGCTTCCCTCTCACCGGCACCGAACGGGTGCCGGTGAGGGGTGAGTGGGGTGTGGACCCGATGAGCGACGCCGCGACCGCGACGACCGACCAACTCGACACGTACCGCCGGGAGCTGACCGGTTACTGCTACCGGATGCTCGGGTCCTCCTTCGAGGCCGAGGACGCGGTGCAGGACACGATGGTGCGGGCCTGGAAGGCCATCGACTCCTTCGAGGGGCGCTCCTCACTGCGGTCCTGGCTCTACCGGATCGCCACCAACGTCTGTCTGGACGCGCTGAACGCGGGCAACCGGAGGGCACGGCCGATGGACCTGACCGCTCCGACGCCGGTCGCGCAGGCGCAGCTCGTCAAGCAGCCGGAGATCACCTGGCTGGAGCCGATTCCCGACGGGCGGGTACTGCCCTCGGTCGCCGACCCGGCGGAGACGGCCGTCTCCCGGGAGACCGTACGGCTCGCGTTCGTGGCCGCGCTCCAGCATCTGCCGCCGAAGCAGCGGGCGGTGCTCATCCTGCGGGAGGTGCTCGCCTGGAAGGCGAGCGAGGTCGCCGAGCTCCTCGACACCTCCGTCGCCTCGGTCAACAGCGCCCTCCAGCGGGCCCGCGCGACGCTGGCCGAGCAGGCGCCGGCCGCCTCCGACACGGCCAACCCGCTCGACGAGGAGCAGAAGGCGCTCCTCGAGCGGTACGTCGCCGCGTTCGAGGGCTACGACATGAAGGCGCTGACCGCGCTCCTCCACGAGGACGCGACCATGTCCATGCCGCCGTACGACCTCTGGCTCCAGGGGCACGACGACATCGTCGGCTGGATGCTGGGCGTCGGCGAGGTGTGCGCCGGCTCGAAGCTGGTGCCGACCGTGGCGAACGGCTCCCCGGCGTTCGCGCAGTACCACCCGGACCCGTCGGGCGGCTTCAGCCCGTGGGCGCTGATCGTCCTGGAGCTGCGCGACGGCAAGGTCGCCGGGATGGACTTCTTCCTGGACACCGAGCGCTGGTTCCCGCTCTTCGACCTGCCGGCCCGGCTGGAGGTCTAAACACCTCTAGAGCCCGAGCGTCCCGTCGAGGCCGGTGAGCAGGAGCAGGGCCCGGAGGTCGGGTCCCGCTCCGTGGAAGCGGATCCGATGCCCCCGCCGCCCGGCGGCGAGTTTCAGCCGGGCGAGGGCGTCGACGGCGGCGAGGTCGGCGGGCGCGAGCGCGCCGACCTCGCAGACCACCTCCCCCGGCGGGGCGGCCCGGATCTCGGCACAGAGTTGCGCCACCTCGTCCCCGGTGGGGCGGGCGGTCAGGGTCACGACGAGCGGTTGACTGGTGTCCACATGCCTGGTGACCGGCGGAGGGACCGGAACTCATCGGTGCCCGGCCACCGCATAGGCTCTGGATCATGACTCACGAGCCTGTCGAACTGGTGATCTTCGACTGTGACGGTGTTCTGGTGGACAGCGAGCGGCTCTACTGCCGCGTGGACCGGGAGGTGTTCGCGTCCCTCGGGGCGGAGTTCACCGAGGCGGAGGTGGTCGAGTACTTCGTCGGCTCGTCCCACGAGATGCTCACCGCGATCGTGGAGGAGCGCCGTGGCCGCCCGCTGGAGCCCGGCTGGCAGGCGCCCTTCAGGCAGCGGTACGACGACGTGCTCGACGCGGAGCTGACGGCGGTGGAGGGCGTCACGGACGTCCTGGACGCCCTGAAGGTCCCGTACTGCCTCGCCTCCAACAGCAGCCACGCCGGGATACGGAAGAACCTGGGGCGGACGGGTCTGCTCGACCGCTTCGAGGGCCGGATGTTCAGCGCCCATGACGTCGCCCGGGGCAAGCCGGCTCCGGACCTCTTCCTGCACGCCGCGGCCACGATGGGCGTCCCGCCGGAGCGCTGCGCGGTGGTGGAGGACAGCCCGTACGGCGTGCAGGCGGCCCGCGCGGCCGGCATGCGCGCTTTCGGCTACTGCGGCGGGCTGACGCGCGCCGACCGGCTGATGGGCCCGCACACGGTGGTCTTCGACGACATGCGGGAGCTGGTGGGGCTGCTCGGGCGCAACTAACCGAAAGGGAAGTTGCTGGTGTCGATCGTGAGGTCGAAGGGGACGGGGATGTGGATCTCCTCGCCAAACTTGCCCCTCTGGAGCTCCTGGTAGACGTCACCCTTGGGTTCCCCGTAGAGCGTGACGGTCGGACCGGCGGGAGCGAAGCGGTCAATGAGGAGATAGAGCGGCACCTGGGCCTCCGCATAGGCAGCCGCTTTGTTCATCCTGTCGTAGCTCGCATTGGAGAGCGACGTGATCTCTACAATCAGTTCAGCCGCCGTGAGGGGCGCGGACTCGCTCCCTTCCAGCTCGGCCACGGCGCTTTCCGGCATGACGACGAGATCCGGGACATAGAGGCGGCCACGCGACGGGTGGGAGACTCCCAGCGTTTGGTAGACCCCCCAGTCGTCGGGGACCACCGTGTACAGCCTGCGGTGGACCTTCTCGGCGATACGGTTGTGCGGCGCGGCGGGCGGTGGTGTCACAACAATGATCCCATCGATGATCTCCACCTTGCTGCCCTCGGGCCAGTCCGACTCCTCCCAGAAGCGGACAAGCTCGTCCCAGTGCGGGCCCGGAGCGGGATCGACGGGGAGTGCACTCATGGCGGTCTCCTTTTCGGTGTGACACCGATCCCAGCATGCCGAACGGGACCGGTGATGGTCCACCGGTCCCGTTCACCCGAACGTGTCAGACGCATATGCCTCAGGCGATGCGGTCCAGGACGATCGGGTTCGGGGTGAACTCCGTGCCCGGGGCCGCGATGTCCCAGGCCGCGTCCAGGGACTTCAGGGCGTAGTCGAACTTCTCCGGGGTGTCCGTGTGCAGGGTCAGCAGCGGCTGGCCCGCCGTCACCGTGTCGCCCGGCTTCGCGTGGAGCTCGACGCCCGCGCCCGCCTGCACCGGGTCCTCCTTGCGGGCGCGGCCCGCGCCCAGGCGCCAGGCGGCGATGCCGATGTCGTAGGCGTCCAGGCGGGTGAGGACGCCGGTCGACGGGGCCGTGACGACGTGCTGCTCGCGCGCGACCGGGAGCGCCGCGTCCGGGTCGCCGCCCTGGGCCGCGATCATCCGGCGCCAGTGGTCCATCGCCGAGCCGTCGGCCAGCGCCTTCGCCGGGTCCGCGTCCTTGATGCCGGCCGCTTCGAGCATCTCGCGGGCCAGCGCGATGGTCAGCTCGACGACGTCCGCCGGGCCACCGCCCGCGAGGACCTCGACCGACTCGCGGACCTCGAGGGCGTTGCCCGCGGTGAGGCCGAGCGGGGTGGACATGTCGGTGAGCAGCGCGACCGTCTTCACGCCGCTGTCGGTGCCGAGGCCGACCATCGTGGAGGCCAGCTCACGGGCGTCCTCGATGTTCTTCATGAACGCGCCGGTGCCGACCTTGACGTCGAGGACCAGGGAGCCGGTGCCCTCGGCGATCTTCTTCGACATGATCGAGGAGGCGATGAGGGGGATCGCCTCGACCGTGCCCGTGACGTCGCGGAGCGCGTACAGCTTCTTGTCGGCGGGGGCCAGGCCGTCGCCCGCCGCGCAGATGACCGCACCGGTGGTGTCGAGGACGTGCAGCATCTCCTCGTTGGAGAGCAGCGCGCGCCAGCCCGGGATGGACTCCAGCTTGTCGAGCGTGCCACCGGTGTGGCCGAGGCCGCGGCCGGAGAGCTGCGGGACGGCCGCGCCGCACGCGGCGACGAGCGGGGCGAGCGGGAGGGTGATCTTGTCGCCGACGCCGCCGGTGGAGTGCTTGTCGGCGGTCGGGCGGGAGAGGGAGTCGAAGTTCATGCGCTCGCCGCTCGCGATCATCGCGGCCGTCCAGCGGGCGATCTCCGCGCGGTTCATGCCGTTCAGCAGGATGGCCATGGCCAGGGCGGACATCTGCTCGTCGGCGACCGCACCGCGGGTGTACGCGTCGATGACCCAGTCGATCTGCTCCGGGCTCAGCTCGCCCTTGTCCCGCTTCGTGCGGATGACGGAGATGACGTCCATGGTGGTGCCTCTTTCTACGCGCATAGAGGGGGAAAGGAGGAGCGGCCCTTCCCATCGTGCCGGAAGGGCCGCTCCGAGGTTTACTTCGCGAGGTGGTCCGGGCCGAATGCCTGCGGCAGCATGTCGGCGAGCGTCACGAACCCGGCGGGCGTCTCCAGGACGAGCTCGGGGCCCCCGAACTCGTACAGCAGCTGCCGGCAGCGGCCGCACGGCACCAGGGACTCGCCGTGGCCGTCGACGCACACGAAGTGCGTGAGACGCCCGCCGCCGGTCGCCTGGAGCGCCGAGACGAGCCCGCACTCGGCGCACAGGCCGAGGCCGTACGAGGCGTTCTCCACGTTGCAGCCGGAGACCGTCCGCCCGTCCTCGACACGGGCCGCCGCGCCGACGGGGAAGCCCGAGTACGGGGCGTACGCGCGGGACATGGCCTCGCGCGCCGTGACCCGCAGGGCCTCCCAGTCGGCCTCGGAGAGGGCGGTCGTCACTTGCCCTGGCCCTTGCGGTAGGGCAGGCCGTCCGCCTTCGGCATGCGCAGGCGCTGCGCCGACAGGGCGAGCACGAGCAGGGTGGTGACGTACGGGGCCGCGTCGACGAACTGGCTCGGGACCTCGTCGGTCAGCGCGTACCAGAGGAAGAAGCCGCCGGAGAAGGCCGCGGAGATCACGCCGACCACGTACTTCTTCTTGTACAGCTGCCACAGGGCGGCGACCAGCAGGAGCACGGCGACGAGCAGCAGCAGCGCGTGGACGTTCTCGGCGCCGCCGCGGAGCTTGAGGCTGTCGGTGAAGCCGAAGAGGCCCGCGCCGAGCGCCATGCCGCCGGGCATCCAGTTGCCGAAGATCATCGCGGCGAGACCGATGTAGCCGCGGCCGCCGGTCTGGCCCTCCTGGTAGATGCCGGTGGAGACGATCGCGAGGAACGCGCCGCCGAGACCCGCGAGGGCGCCGGAGACGGTGACGGCGATGTACTTGTACTTGTAGACGTTCACGCCGAGGGACTCGGCGGCGACCGGGTTCTCACCGCAGGAGCGCAGGCGCAGGCCGAAGGCGGTGCGCCAGAGCAGCCACCAGGTGGCCGGGATCAGCAGCAGGGCGACGATCGTCAGCAGCGACAGGTTCGTCACCAGGCCGCCGAGGATGCCGGCCAGGTCGGAGACGAAGAACCAGTGCTTGCCCTGGACATCGGTCAGCCAGTCCGAAAGGCCCGGCACCGTGATCTCGTAGATCTGGTCGATGCGGGGGGACTGCTTGGAGGAGCCGCCCTCGGCCTCGGCGAACGTGAAGTTCGACAGGTACTGGGTGAAGCCGACCGCGAGGATGTTGATCGCCACACCGGAGACGATGTGGTTCACGTTGAACGTGACGGTGATGATCGCGTGCAGCAGACCGCCGAGCGCACCGCCGAGGAGACCGACGAGGACACCCGTCCAGGGGCCCCACTGGTATCCGGCCCAGGCGCCGAACCAGGTGCCGAGCACCATCATGCCTTCGAGGCCGATGTTGACGACGCCCGCGCGCTCGGCCCACAGACCGCCGAGACCGGCGAGACCGATCGGCACGGCGAGCTTGAGCGCACCCGAGACCTGACCCACCGAGGTGAGGTCGTTGGCCCCGGAGACGGCCCGGACGAAGGAGAAGAGCAGGAGACCGGCCGCGACGATCAGCATGATCCACGGCAGGGTGAGCTTGCGGCGTCCGCCGCCCTTGGGCGCGGCGCTCGGCTTGGTGACAGTGCCGGTGCTCATGCCGAGACCTCCTTGTCGGTCTTGATGGCGCCGCCGGCGGCGAGTTCCTCGCCGACCTTCTGCTGCTGGCGACGGAGGCCGTAACGGCGGACGAGCTCGTACGAGACGACGACCGCGATCACGATGATGCCCTGCATGATCTTGGTGATCTCCTTCGGGTAGCCCTCGGTGTCCAGCGACGAGGAGGCCTTGTCGAGGAACGCGAAGAGCAGGGCCGCGAAGAAGATGCCGACCGGGTGGTTCCGGCCGAGCAGCGCGATGGTGATGGCGGTGAAGCCGACACCGACGGGGAAGTCGAGGCTGTACGTGTGGGACTCGCCGAGCAGCGTCGGCATGCCGGCGAGGCCTGCCAGCGCACCCGAGAGCAGCATCGAGGTGAGGATCATCCTCTTGGCGTCGACGCCGCTGGCCTGGGCGGCGGACTCGCTGGCGCCGGTGGCGCGCAGGTCGAAGCCGAACCGGGTGCGGTTGAGGACGAACCAGTAGACGACGCCGAGGGCGAGCGCGACGAAGGTGAAGCCGTAGATGACTCCGTTGCCCTCGCCCATGTCGATGCCGGGGAACCAGCCGGACTCGGAGATCTCGCCGGTGGTGAGGTTGTTCGATCCCTCCGGCTGGACGCCGAAGTTCTTCGGCAGGATCAGCCAGGCCACCAGCGAGGTCGCGATGGCGTTCAGCATGATCGTCGAGACGACCTCGGAGACACCGCGGGTGGTCTTCAGGATGCCGGCGATGCCGGCCCAGAAGGCGCCGGTCAGCATCGCGACGAGCACGATGAGCAGGATGTGCAGCGGGCCGGGCAGCTCGATCGAGGCGCCGACGAGGGCCGAGACCATCGCCGCGAGCCGGTACTGGCCGTCGACACCGATGTTGAAGAGGTTCATCCGGAAGCCGATGGCCACGGCCAGGGCTGCCAGGTAGTAGATCCCCGTCTGGTTGACGATCAGGACCTGGATGTCCGCGAACCCGGCGTTGTCGATCATCAGCGTGATCGGCTCGATCGGGTCGAGGCCCGTCGCGAGCAGCACCAGCACGGTGAGCACGAACGAGGAGACCAGGGCGAGGACCGGTCCGGCCGCGCCCAGGATCAGCTTGTCCTTGTCGAATTTCATCATCGGGCGTCACCGTCTTCGGGCTCTTCGTTGCCTTCGAGGTGACCGCTGGCCGCGCCGGTCATGGCGGAGCCCAGCTCCTCGGGCGTGATGGTGGCGGGGGCGGCGTCCGCGACGAGCTTGCCGCGGTACATGACCCGGAGGGTGTCGGAGAGGCCGATCAGCTCGTCCAGGTCGGCGGAGATCAGCAGCACCGCGAGACCCTCGCGGCGGGCGTCCCGGATCGCGTCCCAGATCTGCGCCTGCGCGCCGACGTCCACACCGCGGGTGGGGTGGGCGGCGATCAGGAACTTGGGCGCGTGGCTCATCTCGCGGCCGACGATCAGCTTCTGCTGGTTGCCGCCGGAGAGGGAGGCCGCGGTGACGTCGATGCCGGGGGTGCGCACGTCGTACTCGCGCACGATCCGCTCGGTGTCCTTGCGGGCGGCCTTCGGGTCGAGGATGCCGCGCTTGGAGTTGGGCTCCTCGGTGACGTGGCCGAGGATGCGGTTCTCCCAGAGGGGGGCTTCGAGGAGCAGGCCGTGGCGGTGGCGGTCCTCGGGGATGTAGCCGATGCCGCCCTCGCGGCGCTTGCGCACCGAGACCTTGGAGATGTCCCGGCCGTCGAGGGTGATGACGCCCGCGTCGGGGGTGGCCATGCCCATGAGGGTCTCGATGAGCTCGGTCTGGCCGTTGCCCTCGACACCGGCGATGCCGAGGATCTCGCCCTTGTGGATCGTGAGGGAGATGTCGTCGAGGAGCTTGCGGCCCGCGGCCGTCTCCTCCAGCACGACGACGGCCCTGGCCGGGTCCGGCGGTGCGGCGCTGGTCAGCGGGGCGGCGGCCGCGGCACCGGCCTCGGTCAGCGTCAGGTTCCGGACCTGGAGCATCGGGACGGTGGTGACCGTCGACTCGCGGGTCTCGGGCGAGGGCAGCTCGCTGCCGACCATCAGCTCGGCGAGCTGCTTGGTGGTGGCGGTCTTCGGGTCGGCGGTGCCGACGGTGGTGCCCCGGCGGATGACGGTGATGTCGTCGGCGACCTTCAGGACCTCGCCCAGCTTGTGCGAGATGAAGATGACGGTCAGGCCCTCGGACTTGAGCTCGCGCAGGTTGTCGAAGAGCGCGTCGACCTCCTGCGGGACGAGCACGGCGGTCGGCTCGTCGAGGATGAGGATCTTGGCGCCGCGGTAGAGGACCTTGAGGATCTCCACACGCTGCCGGTCGGCGACGCCGAGGTCCTCGACGAGGGCGTCGGGGCGGACCCCGAGGCCGTACGCGTCGGAGATCTCCCGGATCTTCTTCCGCGCCTTGGCGCCGATGCCGTAGAGCTTCTCGCCGCCGAGGACGACGTTCTCCAGGACGGTGAGGTTGTCGGCGAGCATGAAGTGCTGGTGCACCATGCCGATGCCGCGCGCGATGGCGTCACCGGGGCTGGAGAAGGTGACCTGCTGGCCGTCGACCGCGATGGTGCCCTCGTCCGGCTTCTGCATGCCGTAGAGGATCTTCATGAGGGTCGACTTGCCGGCACCGTTCTCGCCGATGAGGGCGTGCACGGTGCCCTTGCGGACCGTGATCGCGATGTCCTTGTTGGCGACGACGCCGGGGAATCGCTTGGTGATGCCGTGCAGTTCTACGGCAGGGGGGCTGGACGCGTTGATGACGCACTCTCCTTGGCCGGAAGGAGTGGGAGCGGGAGGGCAGGGCGGGGTGAAGTTATCGTGCCAGGGAGACATCTACACGCGTAGCGCTGCCGAAAAATGAAAACCCGTACGGGAATGGGGCCCGGCCCCGGTGGGGGTCCCACCGTTGCCGGGCCCTGGGTCAGTGACCTGCTGTCCTTACGGAGCGGTCTTGACCGTGATCTTGCCGTCGATGATGTCCTTCTTCGCCTTGTCCACCGCGGCGATGAGGTCCGTCATCTTCTTGTACTCCGGGTTGGAGTCGGCGAGGGCGACGCCGTCCGTGGCGAGGCCGTAGCGGACCTCACCGGTCTGCGGCTTGCCGTCCTTGACCGACTTGATCAGGTTGAAGACGGAGTCCGAGACGTCCTTGGTGACCGAGGTCAGGATGCTGGCCTTGTACGAGGCCAGACCCGGCTGGTTGTACTGGTCGGAGTCGACGCCGATCGCCCACTTCTTGGCGGCCGAGGCGGCCTCGATCGAGCCGGAACCGGCCAGACCGGCGGCGGCGTAGATCACGTCGGCGCCCTTGTCGAGCTGGCCCTCCGCGGCGGCCTTGCCGAGGTCGGGCTTCGAGAAGCCGTCGAAGTTCGGCGGCTGGGTCAGGTACTGGACGAGCACCTTCGCCTTGGGGTTGGTGTCCTTGACGCCCTGCGCGAAGCCCGCCTCGAACTTCTTGATCAGCGGAACCTCGACACCGCCGATGAAGCCGACCGTGCCGGACTTGGACGCCTTGGCGGCGGCGACGCCGGCCAGGTAGGAGCCCTGCTCCTCGTTGAAGACGAGGTTGGCGATGTTCGGGCCGGTCTTCGACGTGTCGTCGATGAGACCGAAGGTGGTCTTCGGGTAGGCCTTGGCGACCTTCTCGATGGCCGGGGCGTAGGCGAAGCCGACGCCGATGACCGGGTTGTTCCCGGCGCGGGCGAGAGCGGTGAGGCGCTGCACCTTGTCGGCGTCGCCCTCACCCTCGGAGGGCTCGGCCTCGGAGCCCTTGACACCGAGCTCGTCCTCGGCCTTCTTGAGGCCCGCGTAGGCGGCGTCGTTGAACGACTGGTCGCCGCGGCCACCGATGTCGTACGCGATGGCGGCCTTGGTCGCCTTGGAGTCCGTGCTCGAGGAGCCGGAGTCCGTCGAGGACTTGCCACACGCGGTGGCAGAGAGGGCGAGCGCCGCGGAGGCGATGCCCACGGTCGTGATCCTGGTGATCCGGCGCAAGAGGAGGGTCCCTTCAAGACTGACCGAAAGCGCCTCTTCCGGCGCTGGTTTCGCGGCGATCGTAACGCGCGTAGATGTCAGTTAAAGACCCGTTCATGAGTCGTTATCGGATCGTCGCGAACCGGCCAGTCGAGGCGACCGGGGGCGTTCGGCCCGGTACCGCCGGTTATATCTCCGGGTCCGGGCGCCGGGGAGGGGGGCCGGGGGCGCCACGCCGGGCCGTTGGACCGAAGGGGGGACGCCGGTCGACCGGACGGATGAGGGGTCCGTCCGGCCGGAATCAGAACCGCCGTTTGGCGTGAAATCAGCGCTTTGGTGCCGCGTCGAGCAGCGCCGCGGCCGTGAAGAGCTCCACCCCGGCCTCGATGCAGCGCTCGTCCACGTCGAAGTCGCCGGCGTGGAGGTCACGGACGCGGGAGTCGCCGGGGGTACGGACACCCAGGCGGGCCATGGCGCCGGGGACGTGCTCCAGGTACCAGGAGAAGTCCTCGCCGCCGAGGCTCTGCTCGGTGTCCTCGATCGCGTGCGGTCCGCGGCGGGCGGTCATCGCGGCCTGGAGCAGTTCGGTGACGGCCGGGTCGTTGACGACCGGCGGGACACCGCGCACGTAGGTGACGGTCGACTTGGCCCGGTGCAGGGTCGCGATCTCGTCGATGGCCGCGTGCACCAGATCGGGCGCCTCCCGCCAGGTGGGCAGGTCGAGGCAGCGGACGGTGCCGGAGAGCTCGGCGTGCTGCGGGATGACGTTGCAGGCGTGGCCGGACTCGATACGGCCCCAGGTGACCGAGAGCCCGGAGCGGGCGTCGACGCGGCGGGACAGGACGGCGGGGACGTCGACGGCGACCCGGGCGGCGGCGGTGACGAGGTCGGTGGTGAGGTGCGGGCGGGCGGTGTGGCCGCCGGGCCCGTCGAGGGTGACCTCGAGACGGTCGCAGGCGGAGGTGATGGGGCCGGGGCGGAGCCCGATCTTCCCGGCGTCCACCCGGGGGTCGCAGTGGACGGCGATGATCCGGCCGACCCCGTCCAGGACGCCGGCCTCGACGACGTCGGCGGCGCCGCCGGGGAGGACCTCCTCGGCGGGCTGGAAGAGCAGCCGCACGGGGGCGGGGAGGAGGCCCTGCCGGTCGAGCTCGGCGAGGACGAGTCCGGCGCCGAGGACGGTGGTGGTGTGGACGTCGTGTCCGCAGGCGTGGGCGCGGTTGGCCACGGTGGAGTGGTAGGCGACGGTCTTGACGTCGGGGATGGGCAGCGCGTCGAGGTCGGCGCGGATCGCGAGCATCGGCCGCTCGGGGTCCGGGGTGCCGATGTCACAGATGAGCCCGGTGCCGCCCGGCAGGACCTTCGGCGCGAGGCCGGCCGCCTCCAGGCGGGCCTTGAGCGCGGCGGTCGTACGGAACTCCTGGTTCCCGAGCTCCGGGTGCATGTGCAAGTCCCTGCGGAAGGCGATCAGTTCGACGCGCAGGGGTTCGGACAGCGTTCCGGGCAGGGTGACGGAGCCTGGCTCACGGGACTTCAACTGGTTCACCCTTTGAAGGGTAGGCCTCCAGAGAGGTCAACTGCCCGTTGATCACGAAAAGTTCAGCCCGTTAGGGGAAAGAATCTCGGTACGGCAGGCATGAAGCCCGTTCCATATGGGTACGCTCAGCCGAATTCGAGCCGATCGGTCTGGGTCGCCGTCCGTGAGGTGAGCCGGTCGACCTCGTGGGCCGCCGTGCCCGTCACACCGGACAGGAAGCCCTGGGCGCGCGGGGAGGCGGTGGCCCGCAGCCACTCGGGCGAGATCTCGCAGACCGCGACCTTCACCCCGGTGCCGGCGAGGGCCAGCGGCAGGGTGTGCACCACCGTGGACGGAAAACTGACGACCGTACGGCCGATGGGGCCGCGGCGGGCGATCAGCTCCAGCGGCAGCTCCGGGCGGACCACCTGGAGGCCCGTCTCGACCGCGATCCGGTGCAGCTTCTCGGCGCTCTCCCTGCGGTGCGCGAAGTAGCGGGTGGCCCCGTGGGTGCGGGCGAGCTCCGCCACCACCCGGTCGTAGTGGTCGGCGTCGACCACCCCCGTCTCCACCAGCGAGGTCCCCACCAGGTCCGCGCCGCCGGTGAGCAGCGGCGGGCCGAAGCGGGCCCGGGTCCAGGCGTAGGAGTTCTCGGTGACCGTGATGCCCTCGGGGACCTCGACGGGCAGCGAGGTGAAGATCTCGACCGTACGGCCGGAGGTCGGGGCGAGGCGCTTCTTGGCGAGCAGGGTCACCGGGGCGAGCACCAGCTCGCGCGGGTCGAGACCGCTGCTCCTGCGGTGCCAGCGCACCAGGCGCTCGCCGCGGCCGACCTGGGCGGCGTACTCCATGGTGGCGGTGCCGTCGTCGACCACCGTCAGATGCCGGGGGCCGAAAAGGGTGAGGAGGAGCTGGACGTACCGGGAGAACGGGTCCCCGATGATCACCCGCTCCGCCGAGCGCAGCGGCCGGGCGAGCTCCCGCAGAGTACGGACGAGCGCGCCCCGGCCGCCACGGGCCTCCTGCCAGTGGACGGTGAGGCCCTCGTCGCGGGCCAGCTGGGCCATTCGGCGCAGCTGGCCCCGCGACATGGGGTCGGTCGGCGAGAGGACGACGACCGTCAGGGCGGGTGCGGGCTTTGCCGCACCCTGGGTGGCGTCCGTCGAGCGGGGCGCCCGCACGGACGCACCGGCGTCCGTGGAGTCGGGCGCCGCGGTGACCGCGCCGGCGGGCACGGCGTCCGCCGAGCCGTGCGTGCCGGCGGGTGCCGCGGTGGGCGCAGCCGAGGCGGGAGCCTGGGTGTGCGCCCACTCCAGGACGTTGAGGAGCTGGACCGGGCTCTCGACGAACGCCAGCTGCCTGGTCATGCGGCGACGAGGCCCTGGACCCGGCGGAGCTTCTTCATCGGGCCGAGCTCCGACTCGTAGACCTTCTTGACGCCGTCACCGAGGGCGGTCTCGATGGTGCGGATGTCGCGGACCAGGCGCTGCAGGCCCTGGGGCTCGACGGAGGCGGCCTGGTCGGAGCCCCACATGGCGCGGTCGAGGGTGATGTGACGCTCGACGAAGGTGGCGCCGAGGGCGACGGCGGCCAGCGTGGTCTGGAGGCCGGTCTCGTGGCCGGAGTAGCCGATCGGGACGTTGGGGTACTCCTCCTGCAGCGTCTGGATGACGCGCAGGTTGAGCTCCTCGGCCTTGGCCGGGTACGTCGAGGTGGCGTGGCAGAGCAGGATGTTCGCGCTTCCGAGGACCTCGACGGCGTGACGGATCTGCTCCGGCGTCGACATGCCGGTGGAGAGGATGACCGTGCGGCCGGTGGCGCGCAGCGAGCGCAGCAGCTCGTCGTCGGTGAGGGAGGCCGAGGCGACCTTGTGGGCCGGGACGTCGAACTTCTCCAGGAAGGCGACGGCCTCGGTGTCCCACGGGGAGGCGAACCAGTCGATGCCGCGCTTCTTGCAGTGCTCGTCGATGGCGCGGTACTGGGTCTCGTCGAACTCGACGCGGTGACGGTAGTCGATGTACGTCATCCGGCCCCAGGGGGTGTCCCGCTCGATGTCCCACTGGTCGCGCGGGGTGCAGATCTCGGGGGTGCGCTTCTGGAACTTGACGGCGTCGCAGCCGGCCTCGGCGGCCACGTCGATCAGCGCGAACGCGTTGTCGAGGTCACCGTTGTGGTTGATGCCGATCTCGCCGGTGATGTAGACGGAGTGGCCCGGGCCTGCGGTCTTGTCGCCGAGGGTGCGGATACGGGTGTTCATGGTGCTGATCCTTAGGAGTTGGGGGTGTTGAGCTCGGGTCCGAGGAGCCAGGCGGCGATCTCGCGGATCGCCCCCGAGCCACCCGGGGTGACGGTGACCGCGCGGGCCGCGGCCCGTACGGAGTCGTGCGCGCTGCTCACCGCGATGGGCCAGCCGACGAGGTGGAAGCAGGGAAGGTCGTTGACGTCGTTTCCGGCGTAGAGCACGCGCTGCGGGTCGATGCCCTCGGCCTCGCACCACTCCTTGAGAGCCCGGTCCTTGCGGTCGATGCCGTGCAGGACGGGGATCTTGAGCTTGCGGGCGCGGGCGGCGACGACGGCGTTCTGCTCGGTGGAGAGGATGAGGACGGGCAGTCCGGCGCGGCGCAGGGCGGCGATGCCGAGGCCGTCGCCGCGGTGCGCGGAGACGAACTCGCGTCCCTCGGCGTCCAGGTGGACCCGGTCGTCGGTCTGCGTGCCGTCGAAGTCGAGGACGACGGCGTCGACGTCCGCGAAGCCGGGGGTGGCCGGGGTGTCGAGGAGCGGCGCGAGGGCGCGGGCGCGGGCCAGGTCGTGCGGGTCGTCGATCTCCAGGACCCGGGCGGGGTCGGTGACGACGAGCGCCGTACGGCCGAAGAAGCGGTGCTTGTGGGTGCGGAAGCCGACCGCGTCCATCGCGTAGACGGCGCCGGTCTCCAGGTACTCGGGCTCCCGGTCCTGGCGGCGGGGGCGGTGCGCCTTGTCGTGGTTGACGCCGGTCGCGCCGTCCTCGACCGTCTCGCGCCAGAGGAAGCCGTGCGACGGGGCCGCGGTGAAGGCCGTGTCGGCGGCACCGGAGGTGATGCGCTCGACGGTCTCGGCGACCTCGGCGGAGCTGAGGAAGGGGCTGGTGCACTGGACGAGGAGGACCACGTCGGCCGGGCGGCCGTGGGTGGCCTCGAAGGCGTCCATGGCGTGCAGGACCGCGGCCTCGCTGGTGGCGGTGTCGCCGGCGATCTCGGCGGGACGCTGTACTGCCTCGGCCCCCGCGGTGCGGGCGGCGGCCGCGATGCCGGCGTCGTCGGTGGAGACCACGACGTGGGTGACGGCGCGGGCGCCCAGGCAGGCCCGGACGGCGCGGGCGACCAGGGGGACTCCGGCCACCGGGGCGAGGTTCTTGGCGGGCACGCCCTTCGAACCGCCCCTCGCGGGGATCACGGCGAGCACGGTGGTGGTCATCAGAGTTCTCCCAGACGGCGGATGACGGGGGCGACGCGTTGCACGCCGTGGCGGTACGCGCCCCGCGCGGCCTCCCGGACGACCTTGCGCAGGCCGCTTTCGCGGGGCTCCGGCGCGGTGACGTCCAGGCGGTGGCGGGCGAGGATCCCGGGCAGGTAGCCGGGCGCCGTCTCCGTTGTGTAGTAGGGGGTGATCGGGGGGAGCGCGGGAAGCGCCAGAAGCTCGGTGACCCGGTCGCGGGCCGCGTCGAAGGCGCCCTCGTACGAGCCTCCCCCTACGCCTGACGGAGTGGGGGGACCCCCAGCGGCCACGCCCTGCCGGGCGAGCCAGGTCTCGTCGGGCGTCGGGGCGAGCCCCTTGTCGAGCCGGTCGAAGGAGGTGAGCAGACCGGAACCGACGAAGTGGTGGTTGCCGAGCACCTCGCGGACCCCGAGGTCGGTGAGGATCGCGGTGGGGATGCGCCGGTGGAGGGCTTCGAGGGCCGCCGTCGAGGAGACGGTCACCAGCAGGTCGGTACGGTCGAGGACCTCGCCCATGTGCCCGTACGCGAGCCTGAAGTTGGCCGGCGGGTCGAGCTCGCGGACCAGCTTCTGGAACGGGTACTCCTCCAGGTGCGTGGTGTGTTCGCCCGGCTTGGAGCGGAGCTTGAGGAGCACCTCGCGGCCCGGGTGGAGCCGGGCGTGCTCGATCAGGCGCCGCAGCACGTAGGCGCGTTCGGCCCGGGTGACCGGCACGGACGGCTGGGCGGCGAAGACCAGGGTGTCGCGGCCTGCTTCCGGGGTGTGTGGGGCGCCGCCCAGGAAGGGCAGTGCCGCCTCGACGACCGAGTCGGCCCCGGCGCCCACTCCCTCGTACACGGCGCGGAAACGCTCCGCGTCGTGACGGGAGTTGGCGAGGACGACGTCGGCGCCGTGACGCAGCAGCAGACCGTCGGTCAGCTTCTCGTAGACGACGCCGACATAGCCGGTGACGACCACGGGGCGCCGTTCGAGGCCCAGATCGGCGAGACCCTGGAGGACGGCCCGTACGGTGCCTCCGACGAGAGCGAGGACGACGACGTCGTATCCCTCGCCGCGCGTCTCCGCGTCCCGTACCGCGCGCAGGAATTCAGCCCCCGTCACCTCGCGCGGGGTGGTGGTGGACACCCCGGTCTCGGCGAGCTGGCGTTCGGTGGGGGTTGCCCGTCCGCGCAGGACGAATCCGGTGGGTTCGGCGGTTGCCGTGGTGATGCGGCGCGCCGTGAGGGCGCCCCATTTCCACCGGGTGTCGGAGTCGGCGAGTACGGCGACCCGTACCGCTTCTCTGGTACTTGCTGGCACGTCGAGGACGCTAGAAGGGCATTCCGCTTTTCGGCCCAACTGAGACACAACAAACGGTGAACAGAGCCTCTCCTCCTGTTGAAGTGGGTCGTGAACCGGACGTATCGGGGCTGATTTTCCCTGCCGGGAAAGGCGGTTAATCGGCCCGCCGCTTCGTGTTCACCAAAGAGATGCCCGACGGTCGGTGGGAATGCCGGGACGGCACCTAGCGTCAACCGCGTGGTCAAGCTCTCCGTCGTCGTGCCGTTCTTCAACGTGCAGACATACGCCCCCGACACCCTCACCAGCCTGCGGGCCAACGCCCGGGAGGACTTCGAGTTCCTGCTCGTCGACGACTGCTCGTCGGACGGGACTCCGGAGATCCTCGAACGGGCCGCGCGCGAGATCCCGGGTGCCGTCCTGATCAGGCACGAGCACAACGGGGGCCTCGCCACCGCCCGGAACACCGGCCTCGACGCCGCTCGCGGCGAGTACCTCACCTTCCTCGACGGGGACGACTGGCTCGCCCCTGGCTACTACTCCCGCCTGGTCGCCGCCGCCGAGGACCTCGGCTGCGACTTCCTGCGCACCGACCACGTCTCCGTCACCGGCAGGAACCGCGGCATCCGCCGCGCGCCGGTCCCCCGGCGCGGCGAGGTGCTGAACCCGCGGGACGCGATCCTGCCGGCGCACCGGACGACCTCGGTCGACTACCCGTACGCCTGGGCGGGGATCTACCACCGGCGGCTCCTCGACCGCGGTCTGCTGCACTTCACGCACGGACTGCGGACCGCCGAGGACCGGCCCTGGATCTGGCGACTGCACCGCGAGGCGAAATCGTTCGCCGCGATCGGAGAACTCGGCGTCTTCTACCGGCGCGGAGTGGCGACCTCCCTCACTCAGATCGGCGACATACGGCAATTGGATTTCATCCGCGCATTCGACCAGGTGATCGAGGAGACCGCGAAGGACAAGGACGCCGACCTTCTTCTTCCGAAGGCCGTCCGCACCTATTGCGCGGTGATTTCCCATCACATCGGCTCGATCGAACGCTTCGAGCCGGACGTCGCCCGCCAGTTGAAGGCGATGAGCGCGGGCGCGCTGCGGCGCATGCCGCAGGACGTCCTCGACGAGGCCCTCACGGCGATGGGCGGGGACCGCGCGACGATGCTGCGGAAACTGCGGCGCCGCCGCCCGGCACCACCGCCGACACCGGGCACGGGCACGGGCCCGGCCACCGGTCCCGGCACCGGCACCGGCACCGGCACCGGCTCGGCCTCCGCGGAGGTGGCCGCGTGAGCACCCGCCGCACCACCCAGATCTTCTGCGCCTCCACCCTCTACGGCGCGGTGACGATCGCCGCCGCCCTGGACAGCGGCAGCTTCGGCCCCGCCGACCGCCGGATCCTCCTCGTCACCAACAACGCGGCCGTGCCGGAGACCACCCCGCCCCTCGACCAGGCCGAGGGCTTCGAGCGGCTGCGCGGCCGCTTCGACTCCGTCCTGTCGTGGAACGAGACGATCTCCCCGCTCCACCCGGGCGGCTGGACCCCCCGGGCGAGCGACCTGCCGCTCCTCCAGCGCCATCTGCGCAAGGTCTGGGACCTCGGCGACGACCGCGTCGAACTCGCCCTGGAATCGATCCAGGTCACGCCCGCGCTCGCCATCGCCCAGCTGCTGCCCGACGCGCCCATCACCGTGTACGCCGACGGCCTGATGAGCTACGGGCCGACCCGCAACAAGATCGACCCGCTGATCGGCGGCCGCGTCGGCCGGCTCCTCCACCTGGACCTCGTCCCCGGTCTCGCCCCGCTGCTGCTCGCCGAGTTCCAGGCCGTACCGGAGGCCGTACCGACGGAGGCGTTCACCAAGTGCGTCGACGAGCTGGCCGGGCCCGCCGCCACGGCCGCCTCCGAGGACGGGCCCGTACTGCTCCTCGGCCAGTACCTCGCGGCGCTCAACCTGCTGACCGTCGCCGAGGAGGAGGGGCTGCACCTGCAGATGGTCCGGGGCGCGGTCGCCCGGGGCCACCGGCGGCTCGTCTTCAAGCCGCACCCGACGGCACCCGACACCTGGTCGAAGGCGCTGGTGCAGGAGGCGGCAGCGCTCGGCGCCGAACTGACCGTCGAGGACCGGCCGGTACTCGCCGAGGTGCTCTACCGCGAGCTGCGGCCCGCCCTCGTCGTCGGCTGCTTCTCCACGGCGCTGCTCACCGCGCGGACCTTCTACGGACTGCCGGTCGCCCGGGTCGGCACCCGGAACCTGCTGGAGCGGCTCACCCCCTTCCAGAACAGCAACCGCATCCCGCTCACCGTCGTGGACGCGGTCGTGCCACCCCTGGAGGACGGGGCGGAGGCCGGGGCGGGGGCCGGCGCGGAGGACGGCGGCGCGATCGGCACCGCCCAGCTGAACGACCTGGTCGCGGCGGTCGGCTTCGCGATGCAGCCGAAGATCCGGCCGGACCTGCGGGAGCCGGCGGTACGGCACCTGTCCGGGCCGTTCGCCGAGCGCACCCGGCACCACTTCACCCGCCGCCGCCTCACCGTCCTCGACCTGCCCGGCGGCATCCCGCTCCCCCGGCACCCCAGGGTCCGCCGCCTGGCGCGGCGCGCACTGCGGCTGCGCAAGGCGCTGAAGCGATAGCGGTACGCCGCGCCACGAACGGCGGGCCCGGGCCCCGTGCGGGGGACCCGGGCCCGCAGGCGTGTCAGGTGTCAGGCGCGGACGATGGCCTCCTGGATCTCCGTCACCCACTGCGAGCGGTCCTCGGGGCATTCCAGGTACAGCTCGCGCGCGTAGTACCGCGTCTCGTACCCGTTGGCCTCGATCCAGCGGGCCAGCGTCTGCGCGGTCGGCAGGATGGTGTCCATCGAGCCCCGGTGGACGACGGTCGCCGCCTCCTCGATGCCGGGCAGCACGTGCACCTCGACGCCCTCCACGGCCGTCCCCTCCGGGACGGTCATGCCGGCGTGCACGAGGACCGAGCCGTCGCCCCTGCCCGCGTCCTCGTAGTACGCGATCCCCGGGCCGAATCCGGTGAGCCCGGCGGCCTCCAGACGGCCGCACAGCTCGTCGTACAGGGGCCCGATGACCGGGCCGATGTCGTGCGGGCCGAAGCTCGCGGCGACCGCGCTCAGCTCCGCGATCCGGACGGCGGGGATGTTCTTGACGACGACGTCCTGGGTGGACATGCGTCCCTCGCTCTCGATGGCTCGGAGCCGCGCGCCGACCTGGGCGAGCCGTGCCCGCGCCTCCGTCAGGGCCGCTTCCAGCTCGGCCTGACGGAGCCGCAGCATGCCCCGCAGCTCGTCCGCGTCGATCGTCTCGTCGAGGATCGCCCCCACCTGTTCGAGGGTGAAGCCGAGGTCCTTGAGCGCGATGACGCGGTTGAGCAGGGCGAGCTGGTCCGCCGTGTAGAAGCGGTAGCCCGAGTGCGGGTCGACCCGGGCCGGGCGCAACAGCCCGATGGCGTCGTAGTGACGCAGCATCCGGACCGACACCCGCCCGTGCCGCGCGAAGTCTCCGATGGTGAACATGACGACTCCTACGACACGGCCTCACACGGTGTGAGGGTCAAGCTGCGCTGCTGAGGGAGAGTTTCGCGGCGAAGCCGAGGAAGAGGGCGCCGGCGGCGGAGGTGGCGCCCGCCGAGAGGCGTCGGCGGCGGCGGAACGCGGCGGCGAGGCGGGTGCCGCCGAATATCAGCATCGTGAGGTAGAGGAAGCTGCCGATCTCCAGGAGCGTGCCGAGGACCAGGAAGGAGAGGGCCGGGTAGGCGTACGCCGGGTCCACGAACTGCACGAAGAAGGAGATCAGGAAGAGGATCGCCTTCGGGTTGAACAGACTGATGACGAGCGCCCTGCGGTACGGGTTCTCCCCCGCGGCCGCCTGTGCCTGTTCGGTCTCCTCGGTCGGCGTCTCCCCGCGCGAGCGCCACATCTCCCGGGCCGAGCGCAGCATCCCGTACGCCATCCAGGCCAGATAGCCCGCGCCCGCGTACTTCACGATCATGAAGAGCAGGGGGGTGGTCTGGAGGAGGGAGGCCGCGCCGAGCGCGGCCAGCGTCATCAGGACGGCGTCGCCGGTGAAGACTCCGGCGGCGGCCTTGTACCCGGTCCGGGTGCCCTTGCGGGCGGCGACGGACAGCACGTACAGGGAGTTCGGCCCCGGCAGGAGAATGATGAGGACGAGGCCCACGAGATAGGTCGGAAGATCGGTGACACCCAGCATGAAGCGGAGTGTCGCATGTCAGTACGACGCTCCGCCTGCGTGTTTCGTATCGCGGAAGATCAGAACGCGTCGGTGGGGACGTATGTGCCCCAGACCTCGCGCAGCGCGTCGCAGACCTCTCCGACGGTGGCGCGGGCCTTGAGGGCGTCCTTCATCGGGTAGAGGACGTTGTCGGTTCCCGCGGCCGCCTTCCTCAGCTCCGCGAGGGCCGCGTCCACCGCCGCCGCGTCGCGCCCGGCCCGCAGGGCGGCGAGCCGCTCGGCCTGCTGGGCCTCGATCGCCGGGTCGACGCGCAGCGGCTCGTACGGCTCCTCGACGTCGATCGTGTAGCGGTTGACGCCGACGACGACCCGTTCGCCGCTGTCGGTCTCCTGCGCGATCCGGTACGCCGAGCGCTCGATCTCGCCCTTCTGGAAGCCGCGCTCGATGGCGCTGACCGCGCCGCCCATCTCCTCGACCCGGCCCATCAGCTCCAGGGCGGCCGCCTCGACGTCGTCGGTCATCCTCTCCACGACGTACGAGCCGGCGAACGGGTCCACGGTCGCGGTCACGTCCGTCTCGTACGCCAGGACCTGCTGGGTGCGCAGGGCCAGGCGGGCGGACGTGTCCGTCGGCAGGGCGATCGCCTCGTCGAAGGAGTTGGTGTGCAGCGACTGCGTCCCGCCGAGCACGGCGGCGAGCCCCTGGACGGCGACGCGGACGAGGTTGACCTCGGGCTGCTGGGCGGTCAGCTGCACCCCCGCGGTCTGGGTGTGGAAGCGGAGCATCAGCGACTTGGGGTTCTCCGCGCCGAACTCGTCCTTCATGACCCGGGCCCAGATCCTGCGGGCCGCCCGGAACTTCGCGACCTCCTCCAGGATCGTCGTACGGGCCACGAAGAAGAAGGAGAGCCGGGGTGCGAAGTCGTCGACGTCCATCCCCGCGGCGACGGCGGTCCGCACGTACGCGATGCCGTCGGCCAGGGTGAACGCGATCTCCTGCGCGGGCGAGGCTCCCGCCTCCGCCATGTGGTACCCGGAGATCGAGATGGTGTTCCACCTCGGGATCTCGGCCCGGCAGTACTTGAAGATGTCCGCGATCAGCCGGAGGGAGGGCTTGGGCGGAAAGATGTAGGTGCCGCGGGCGATGTACTCCTTCAGCACGTCGTTCTGGATCGTGCCGGTCAGCCGGTCCGCCGGGACCCCCTGCTCCTCGCCGACCAGCTGGTACATCAGTAGGAGGAGGGCGGCGGGGGCGTTGATCGTCATCGACGTGGAGACCTTGTCCAGCGGGATGCCGTCGAACAGGATCCGCATGTCCTCGACCGAGTCGATCGCCACCCCCACCTTGCCGACCTCGCCCGAGGCGATCGGCGCGTCCGAGTCGTGGCCCATCTGTGTCGGCAGGTCGAAGGCGACGGAGAGGCCCATGGTGCCGTTGGCGATCAGCTGCTTGTACCGGGCGTTGGACTCCACCGCGGTGCCGAAGCCCGCGTACTGGCGCATCGTCCACGGCCGGCCGGTGTACATCGACGGGTACACCCCGCGCGTGAAGGGGTACGCGCCCGGCTCGCCCAGCTTCTCCACCGGATCCCAGCCCTCCAGCGCCTCCGGTCCGTAGACCGGCTCGATGGGCAGTCCCGACTCCGACTCGCGCGCCATTGGCTGTGCCTCCCGATGCGATGGGCCCTTCCCCACAGCATGCGCGGATCGTGACCTGGGCGCGCAACCACACACGCGCGGGAAGCATCCCTAGGTACAGACGAATCATCCCGGGGGGCAACAATGAAGCGGTCTTCTTCCGTCATACGCAGAGCGGTCCTGGCAGCGGCCTCGGTGGCCCTCGCCGCGGGCTGTACGGCCCAGGCGGCCGGCTCCGGAGGCGGCTCCGGGAGCCCGACGAACGCGCCGACGACCGCGGCCCCCGTACCGACCGACGCCCCCACCGAGGACGGCAAGCCCCCGTCCCCCTCGGCGAGCACCGCGACGCCCACCGACGCGCCCACGGAGACGCCGTCCGGAACCCCTTCCGAGACGCCGGGGCCCAAGGCCCTGATGGGCGACGGGGACGAGAGCGAGCAGGTCCGTGAGCTCCAGGCACGGCTGCGGCAGCTCGGGTACTTCGACCGGGCGCCCACCGGCTTCTACGGGACGATGACGGCCGGATCGGTCAAGGCCTTCCAGAAGAAGCAGGGTCTGCCGCGGACGGGTTCGGTCGACGAGACGACCTGGCAGCGGCTGCTCGGCGCGAGCCGGAAGCCGACCGCGGACGAGCTGAAGCCGTCGACGACCAACGAGCTGGACACCCCCGACGCGCGGTGCATGACGGGCCGGGTGCTGTGCATCAGCAAGGAGAGCCGGACCCTCGCCTGGATGATCGACGGCAAGGTCGTCTCGTCGATGGACGTCCGCTTCGGCTCGGAGAACACCCCGACCCGCGAGGGCACGTTCACCGTCGAGCGCAAGGTCCGGCAGGACTGGTCGCGGCTGTACCACACGCCGATGCCGCTCTCGATGTACTTCAGCCGCGGCCAGGCGGTGCACTACTCGTCGGACTTCGCGGCCCGCGGCTACAACGGGGCCTCGCACGGCTGCGTCAACGTCCGGGACCGGGCCAAGCTCACGACCCTCTTCGACCAGGTGAAGGTCGGCGACAAGGTCGTCGTCCACTGGTGATCCAGGAGGGGAAGAGAGAGGGCGCGGGTGGGACCGGGGGAACGTGTCCCACCCGCGCCATGTGCGCGGAGCCGTAGGTACGGGGGGAACCCCGGCTCACTGCGCGGCCGATGACCAGTCGGCACATTCAGTACTGCGCCGACGGGTCCAGAAGTGTTACACCGGGAGCGGAACGCGTGCGTCGACGCCGATTCCGAGGGGCAGTACGGCGGTGAGTCCGGCGACATCGGGGGCCGAGGACCGGACCGTGTCGCGGCGGTCCACCGCGCTGTCGCCGCCCCCGCCGTCGCGGCCGCCGTTGCGCCCGTCGTCGTTCCCGTCGCCCTTGGGGTCCGTGTCCGAGTCGTCGTTCGAGCCGTCGTTCGCGCCGTCCTTGCCGCCGCCGTCCTCGGGCGCGGCCGTGCCGCCGCCGAGGATCCGGTCGCAGTAGCGGCGCAGGGTCTCGCCGTCGCGCAGGGCGCTCGTGAGCCCCTTGCGACCGGCGGCGTCGAGCTTCCCCGAGCGGAAGTCCCGGCAGGCCTTGAGGGCCTTCTCGCGTGACGCGGTGCCGCTCGCGTCACCGCCTGTGCCGCCGCTCGTGCCGGCGCTCGTGCCGCTGTCCGTACCGCCGTCCGTGCCGCCGTCCGTGCCGCCGGACTCCTGGCCCGGTCCGGCCGGGTCCGTGCCGGTGCCCGAGGTGCTCCCGTCCGGCCGCGGGGTGCCCGTCCCCCAGGTGTCGGTGCCGTGCCCGTCGGGGGTTCCGGTGGACGGCGGGGTGGTGCCGGTGCCGGCCGAGGGGGACGCGCCGGGCGTGCGGTCACCGCCGTCGCCCGGTTCCGTCGAGGGCGCCTCGGGGTCCTTGCGTATGCCGGGGTCCTCCGAGACGAGCGGGTCGGCGTTCTCGCCCGCCGTGACGGAGCTGGCGGGCGCGGGACCCACCATGGGCAGCACACCCGTTCCCGCGGCGACGGCGACCCCTCCTACGGTGACGGCGGCGACCGCGGCGGCGAGTCCGTACCGGACGGAGCGTCCCCAGCGGGGGCGCCGGGCGGGCACGGGGGCGAGGCGCACCCGGCCGAGTTCGGCGTGTTCGGTGCGGCCGGCGGCGACCGCGGCGGCGCGCGCGGCGTGGGCCTCGCGGAAGGCGGCGAGCGCGGCGGCCTCGCCCGGGAGTTCGGTGCGCGCGGCGGGCGGGACGACCGGGGTACGGGCCGCGTCGAGGGCTCCGGCCAGGCGCTCGGCCCGGGAACGCGCATGGTCGTCGAGGGCGTCGACCGGCTCGCCGCGGAGCAGCCGCTCCGCGGCCTCCTGGTCGAGCCACTGGTACCGCTCGTCGGCCATCACATGTCCTTCTGCGTACGCGGACGCGATTGCGTCACACCGCCGGGGGCCACCGGCCCCGGCACGCGCCCGCGTTGCGGAGGCACACCGTCCAGCGGGACGACGGCCTCACCTGCGCCGTCGGCCCCGGCCGTCTCGCCGTCGACCCCGAGGAGTTCGGCAAGCTTCTTGAGGCCGCGGTGGGCCGCGGTGCGGACGGCTCCGGGGCGTTTCCCCAGGGTGTCGGCGGCGGTCTTGGCGTCGAGGCCGACGACGACGCGCAGGACGACCGCCTCGGCCTGGTCCTGCGGGAGCTGGGCGATCAACTGCATGGTGTGGCCGGTGGCCAGCGCCTCCAGGGCTTCGCCCGCGGTGTCGGACGCGGCGGGCTTGTCGGTGAGTTCGGTCTCGTCGGCGCCGACTGCGGGGCGCCTGCCGCGCATGCGGATGTGGTCGAGGGCGCGGTTGCGGGCGATCCGGGCCGCCCAGCCGCGGAAGCGGTCCGCGTCGCCGTCGAAACGGTCGAGGTCGCGGGCTATCTGGAGCCAGGCCTCCGAGGCGACGTCCTCCGCCTCGGTGTCGCCGACCAGTGTGCGTATGTAACCGAGCAACCGTGGATGCACGGCGCGATACACAGTACGGAACGCGTTCTCGTCCCCGTCCTGCGCAGCGAGCACCGCGGCCGTCAGCTCCGCGTCGTCCCCCAGCACTCCCCAAACCCTGTTCGTCGGTCGCGTCGGTCGCGTCGTCGCTTCATCGCGGCCGGTCACCACCGCCACGCCGCCTCGCGCATCTGCACGCTACGTCGTGTCGCGGTTCCGCGTCCACGCGGTCCGGGGTCTTTGTGCAACTTGCAACCTTCGGGCGGCGGTGAGCGGGATGCCTCCGGCGCGCCCGCGGTGTGACACAAAGCGCGCTCCCGGCGCTGAATGGAGTACGGAGCCGTGCTGCGGCTCCGTGGACGACGGCCGGGGTCTCTCCTGTGGGGGGTGGCGACCCCGGCCGTCTCCCTTTTTCCCTCCCCTTTCCCCTCTCCGTCCCCCACCCTCACCCCAGGTGTCAACCGACAGTTGACAGTGAAGAGGCGTCAACCTACGGTTGCCTCATGACGAATCCAGTCGGCCCGAACATCCCTGTCCGTCTCGACGAACTCATCGACGCGATCAAGAAGGTCCACACGGACGCCCTGGAACAGCTCTCCGATGCCGTCATGGCGGCGGACCACCTCGGCGATGTCGCCGACCACCTCATCGGCCACTTCGTGGACCAGGCCCGGCGCTCCGGCGCCTCCTGGACCGACATCGGCCGCAGCATGGGCGTCACCCGCCAGGCGGCCCAGAAGCGGTTCGTGCCCAAGGACCCGGACGCGGAGAAGATGGTCCCGAGCGCCGGGTTCAACCGCTTCACCCCCCGCGCCCGGAACGTGGTGATGGCCTCCCAGAACGAGGCCACGGCCGTCGGCAACGGCGAGATCACCACCGGCCACCTGGTACTCGGCCTGCTCGCCGAGCCCGAGGGGCTCGCGGCGTTCTGGATCCAGACGAAGGGCGTGACCCTCGACCAGGTCCGCGAGGCCGCCGCCGCGACCCTGCCGCCGGCCGTCGACGATCCGCCCACCCTCGTCCCGTACGACGCGGCGGCGAAGAAGATCCTGGAGCTGACGTTCCGCGAGGCGCTGCGCCTCGGGCACAACTACGTCGGCACCGAGCACATCCTGCTCGCGCTCCTGGAGTACGAGGACGGTACGGGTGTCCTGACCGGCCTCGGCCTCGACAAGGCGACGGCGGAGCGGGAGATCTCCGAGACGATCGCCTCGGTGGCGATCCCGGCCCCCGCCCCGGAGGAACAGGCCTGAGGCCTCAGGAGGTGCGGGCCCGGCGGGAGACGACCGCGCGCAGCACCCGGCCGCCCTCGACGGAGAGTTCACGGGCCCGGCGCAGACCGGTCGGGCCGTGGGCGACCGAGTCGAGGACGGCCTGCTGACGGCGGAGTTCTCCCGCGAGCAGCGGGCCCGCGCCGTCCGCGTCGCCGGCCCGGCAGCGCTCGACGAGACCGTCGGGCAGCTCGGCGGCGTCGTACCGGCCGTGCAGCGCGAGGGCGGTGACGGAGCACGCGTCGGCCCAGGCGCGCAGGGCCTCGGCCGTCCAGGCCGCCGGGGCGTACGCCAGCATGCCGCGTACGGCTCCGGCGTCCGGGCCGTCGGCGCCCAGTTCCCCGTCCAGTTCGACCCGGGCCTTGGCGACGGCCTCGCCCCAGGCCTCGCCGTCGCCGCGCGCGACGGCGGCCCACACGGGGCGCAGGGTGTCGCCCCGGTCGCCGACGAGCAGCGGGAGGCAGCGGTCGAGGCAGGCGAGACCGGCCGCGGCCAGGCCCCGCTCGTCGGCCCCGTCGATCAGTTCCAGCAGGCTCCGGCCCGTCGCCGACGTCATGGACGCCTCCTTGCCACCCGATGCGGACGCAGTACTTCCACTACTGCGCCGGGGGGCGCTTTTTCGTCACTGCGCGGCCGGAATCATGCCAGTGGCTTCGGTGTGCTGCATAGAGGTCGGGCAGCGCTCTACGGCACCCCGTGGGTGTTGTCGTTGAACACCTCGACCGGGCACTTGGCCCGAGTGGCCCGCGCGCCGTCCTTGATCCGGCCGTCACTCGTCACCAGCGGCACGTCGTATCCCTCGGCGAGCGCGACGTACACGGCGTCGTACGCGGTGAGGTTCGCGTACAGCTCACGCACCCGCGGCAGCAGAAACAGGTGCTCCGACCTGCGCAGCGGGAGTTCCGCGAACGCCTTGCAGGCGTCTTCCAGTTCCCGGTCGGTCAGCTTGCCGCCGCGATGCCTTCCCAGGAGCGCGGACATCACCTCGACGTCCACCAGATACGGGGCCAGCAGCCGCTCGCCCTTCACCCGTCGCCTCAGCGCCGTGCCGACCGGCCCCGCGTCGGAGAGCAGCATCACCAGCGCACCGGCGTCCACGACGATCACTCGCGCCGCCTCCCCCGGTCGAGGTCGTCGAGCACGTCCTTCGTGGAGAGCCGCGCCGTGACCCGGTCCTGGATCCGGTCGACCACGTCCTCCAGCGACGGCGTCGCAGCCTCCTGCTCCAGCAGCGTCCGCGCATACGCCTGCAGGGACTGCCGGTTGCGGGCGGCCCGTATCTTCAGCTCGGTCAGCGCCTCTTCGGACAGGTCGCGCACATAGAGAGTGGCCATGCGACAAGACTAGCCGCATTGCTAGCACTCTGCTAGCACCTCCGGGTCAGCGCACCTGCGTCGCCAGCGCGCTGAACTGGTTCCAGGTCAGCGTCGGGGTCCGCGCGTCCCAGACCTTCTGGGCGAGGGCCGTCAGGGGCATCCGGATGCCGTTCGCCACCTGCGCCTGCGTCTGGGCGGCCGACAGGTCGCACCAGACCGCGAACCGGGCACCCAGGATCTGCGGGTCGTACCGCGCGGCCACCGGTGTCGTGCCGCGCAGGACCAGCGGGGTCCACTGCTCGTAGATGCGGCGGCCCGTGGGGTACGTGAACTGGTTCGGCTCGCCGAGGACGTAGTACAGGTACTCGTCGTTGAGGTTCACGACCCTGCGGCCCTCGGCCAGGTACTCCGCGGGCGGCCGCGCGCCGATCTCCTTGCCCGTCCAGTACTCGACCTCGATGCGCTGGTCGGCGGTGACGACGCCGCCGCGGAAGAAGCCGTCGTTCCAGGCCTTGGCCGTCTTCCCGGCCGCGCGCACGACGGCGGCGCGGTCGTTCAGCCAGCCCTCCGCGAGGTCCTGGACACCGGCCTGGGGCCCGTACCTCTGCCGGGCGGCCGTGGCCAGCTGCGGGTACGAGGTGGAGGGGCTGCGGACGGTCAGCGCCTGGTACTCGTCGGCGCCGACGTGGAACCAGCCGCCGGGGAAGAGCGCGGAGTACTCGCGCAGCAGATCGTCGACGATCTGCGCCGAGGCCGGCTTCGAGATGTCGATGGCGCCCTGCCGTGGGACCCCCTGGACGTTGCGCAGCTGGAGGTCCGGGTGGGCGCGCAGGACGGCGCCGAGGTGTCCGGGCGAGTCGATCTCGGGCACGACGGTGATGTGCAGGCTCTGCGCGAGGGCGAGGATCCGGCGGACCTCGGCCTTGCTGAGGTGCTGGGCGGAGACGATCTCGGGGTGGGAGTCCGAGGCGATCCGGAAGCCCTGGTCGTCGGAGAAGTGCAGACCGAACTGGTTCAGCTTGAGGTCGGCCATCTCGCGGAGCCGGTCCTCGATCCAGCCCGCGGTGAAGTACTTGCGGGCGATGTCGACGTTCAGTCCGCGCTGGGGCTTCGCGGGCGCGTCGGTGACGACGCCCTCGGGCATCGCGCCGGTGCCCTTCACCGACTGCTTGAGGGTGCGGGTGCCGTAGAAGACCCCGGCCTCGTCGGGGCCGGTGATCCGGACCCGGTTGTCGCGGACGGTCAGGGTGTACGACTCGCGGGCGCCGGTCCCGCCGAGCGCCAGCTCGACGTCCCCGGGCCCGGCGGCGACGGTCCCGCGGTACGGGATGCCGAGCTCCCCGGCGAGCAGCCTGCCCTCGTCGGCGAGGCCCGCGCTGTTCGCCGCGACGACGACTCCGGCGGGGGCCGCGGGCTTCCAGCCGGGGCCTCGGGCGGCCTCGTGGTCGCGGACCGCGGGGATGGTGCGGGGCGCGGTCGAGAGCGGGTAGGTCCCGGTCGGCGTGGGCGTCGGGCTGGGCGGGGCGCTGGTGGGCACCGCGCTCGCGGACGTACCGGAGGTCGTGCCGGAGGCGGCGGACGTGCCCGAGCCGGACGGTGATCCGTTGGAGCAGGCCGCCACGGTGGCCAGTGCCACCGCCGTCGCCAGAAGTGCGGGGCCCTTGTGGGGCCCTCGTATGGAGTACCGCATCATTCGGAATCCTCCCGTACGGCGGACGGTCGGGCCAATCGGGGGACACGACGGAGCCTCGACCGGAACACATTCGTCCATCACCTGTTCCGAAACTCTCCCTTCCGGGTGAAATTCGCGCATCCGTCGGACACTTCCCTCGTCCCGTCGGTAACGTTGCGTCACACCCACCCCATCGCGCCCGTCCCGCGCGCGGTTCGCCCCACCCGTCCCGGAGTACCGGAGCCCACGCTGACCAGCGACACCCATGTCCCCTGCCGCAAGCCGGGCTCCACGGACACCCCCGCCATACCCGCCCAGAACCAGGGCCCCTCCGTCCGCGGCCTCGCGGGCTTCAACGCCGCCTCGCCCGTCGAGGCCGAGGCCCTGCTCCTGTCGTGCTGCCACAGCCTCCGCTGGGCCGAACGGGTGGCGGCGCACCGTCCGTACCCCACCGTCGACGCGCTGCTCGCCGCCGCCGACGAGGCCGGGTACGACCTGCCCCGCGCCGACCTCGACGAGGCCCTGGCCGCCGAGTCCTCGGCGCTGCCGCACCCCGACGCGCCGCCGGCCGCGCGGACCGCCCTGCGGGCCGCCCACGCCGCGTACGAGAGCAGCTTCGGACACGCGTTCGTGATCAGCCTCGACGGAGTGCGGCCCGGGGAGCGTCTCGACCAGGTATTGGCAGGCATTCGGTCACGTCTCGGCAACGAACCGGAGGAGGAACGCGTGATCGCCGCCGAGGAACTGAGGCGGCTCGCCCGCGCACGGCTGGCGTTCCGCCTCACGGAGGTCCTCACACCGCGACACTCCGGGCCGTGAATCCGTCCGGAATACGGCGATTCCGCCCTGTGCGATAGTCCGTCCGTGCCTGTTTGATCACACCGATGGACCCCGCGCGAGCGAACCGACAAGTCGTCGCTACGATGACCGGGGCCGGTGGACCGTACCCGGCCGGGTCAGACCGACAGAGAAGCCGGCCGACCCTGATCCCCGCTCCCGGAGGGTTTTTCCGTGCCGGCTGGAACGCTGTACCGCGGCCGGGAAGGAATGTGGAGCTGGGTGGCTCATCGAGTCACCGGCGTCCTCATCTTCTTCTTCCTGTTCGTACACGTGCTGGACACCGCTCTCGTCCGCGTCTCCCCCGAGGCGTACGACGAGGTCGTCGCGACCTACAAGACGCCGATCGTCGCTCTTCTGGAGTACGGCCTCGTCGCAGCCATCCTCTTCCACGCGCTGAACGGCCTCCGGGTCATCGCCGTGGACTTCTGGTCCAAGGGCCCGCGCTACCAGAAGCAGATGCTCTGGACCGTCGTGGGCATCTGGGTCGTGCTGATGGCGGGCTCGCTGTACCCCGTCCTCGGCCACGCCGCACGTGAACTGTTCGGGAGCTGACGCCAGATATGTCTGCTGACACCACCTCCACCACGATCGGTCCCGTCGAGGGCGGCGCCCACTACGACGTGGACAACCCCGCGCCGTACATCGAGGCCCCCCGCAAGCGCACCGGCAAGACCCCGCGCGCGACCCGCGGCAACTTCGAGATGGCCGCGTGGCTCTTCATGCGCCTCTCGGGCGTGGTCCTCGTCGTCCTGGTCCTCGGTCACCTGCTGATCCAGCTCTTCCTGGACGGCGGCGTCTCCAAGATCGGCTTCGCCTTCGTGGCCGGCCGCTGGGCGTCCCCGTTCTGGCAGGTCTGGGACCTGCTGATGCTCTGGCTCGCCATGCTGCACGGCGCCAACGGCCTCCGTACCGTCATCAACGACTACGCGGAGCGGGCCAACACGCGCCTGTGGCTCAAGGGCCTGCTGTACACCGCCACGGTGTTCACCATCCTTCTGGGCACGCTGGTGATCTTCACCTTCGACCCGAACATCCGCTAGGCACGGGGCTGAGGTAATCCACGTCATGAAGATCCACAAGTACGACACCGTCATCGTCGGCGCCGGTGGCGCCGGCATGCGCGCCGCCATCGAGTCGACGAAGCGCAGCCGCACCGCCGTGCTGACGAAGCTCTACCCCACCCGGTCCCACACGGGCGCCGCGCAGGGCGGCATGGCCGCCGCGCTCGCCAACGTGGAGGAGGACAACTGGGAGTGGCACACCTTCGACACGGTCAAGGGCGGTGACTACCTGGTCGACCAGGACGCCGCCGAGATCCTGGCGAAGGAGGCCATCGACGCCGTCCTCGACCTGGAGAAGATGGGCCTGCCGTTCAACCGGACCCCGAACGGCACCATCGACCAGCGCCGCTTCGGCGGCCACTCCCGCAACCACGGCGAGGCGCCGGTCCGCCGGTCCTGCTACGCCGCGGACCGCACCGGTCACATGATCCTCCAGACGCTGTACCAGAACTGCGTCAAGGAGGGCGTGGAGTTCTTCAACGAGTTCTACGTCCTGGACCAGCTGATCACCGAGGTCGACGGCGTCAAGAAGTCCGCCGGCGTGGTCGCGTACGAGCTGGCCACCGGCGAGATCCACATCTTCCAGGCCAAGGCCGTGATCTACGCCTCCGGCGGCACGGGCAAGTTCTTCAAGGTGACCTCCAACGCGCACACCCTCACGGGTGACGGCCAGGCGGCCTGCTACCGCCGCGGTCTGCCGCTGGAGGACATGGAGTTCTTCCAGTTCCACCCGACGGGCATCTGGCGCATGGGCATCCTGCTGACGGAGGGCGCCCGTGGTGAGGGCGGCATCCTCCGCAACAAGGACGGCGAGCGCTTCATGGAGAAGTACGCGCCGGTCATGAAGGACCTCGCGTCCCGTGACGTCGTCTCGCGCTCCATCTACACGGAGATCCGCGAGGGCCGCGGCTGCGGTCCCGAGGGCGACCACGTCTACCTGGACCTGACGCACCTCCCGCCGGAGCAGCTCGACGCCAAGCTCCCGGACATCACCGAGTTCGCCCGTACGTACCTCGGCATCGAGCCGTACACGGACCCGATCCCGATCCAGCCCACCGCGCACTACGCCATGGGCGGCATCCCGACCAACGTCGAGGGTGAGGTCCTGGCGGACAACACCACCGTCGTCCCGGGCCTGTACGCGGCCGGCGAGGTCGCCTGTGTCTCCGTGCACGGCGCCAACCGTCTGGGCACCAACTCGCTGCTCGACATCAACGTCTTCGGCAAGCGGTCCGGCATCGCCGCCGCCGAGTACTCCGCCAAGCACGACTTCGTCGAGCTGCCGGAGAACCCTGAGTCCCTGGTCGTCGCGCAGATCGAGAAGCTGCGCAACTCCACGGGCAACGAGCGGGTGGCCGACATCCGTCGTGAGCTCCAGGAGACGATGGACGCCAACGTGATGGTGTTCCGTACGGAGCAGACCATCAAGACGGCCGTCGAGAAGATCGCCGAGCTGCGCGAGCGCTACGAGAACGTGTCCATCCAGGACAAGGGCAAGCGCTTCAACACGGACCTCCTGGAGGCCATCGAGCTGGGCAACCTGCTCGAACTGGCCGAGGTCATGGCCGTCTCGGCCCTGGCGCGCAAGGAGTCCCGCGGCGGTCACTACCGCGAGGACTACCCGAACCGCGACGACGTCAACTTCATGCGCCACACCATGGCGTACCGCGAGGTCGGCGAGGACGGCTCCGAGACCGTCCGTCTCGACTACAAGCCGGTCGTCCAGACCCGCTACCAGCCGATGGAGCGTAAGTACTGATGGCTACCCCCGTACTGGACAAGGTCGAGGCGGACTCCGCCGCCTCCCCCTACATCACGGTCACGATGCGGATCCGCCGCTTCAACCCCGAGGTGTCGGACGCGTCGGTCTGGGAGGACTTCCAGATCGAGATCGACCCGAAGGAGCGTGTGCTCGACGCCCTCCACAAGATCAAGTGGGACGTCGACGGCACGCTGACCTTCCGTCGCTCGTGCGCGCACGGCATCTGCGGCTCGGACGCGATGCGGATCAACGGCAAGAACAGGCTCGCCTGCAAGACGCTGATCAAGGACATCAACCCCGAGAAGCCGATCACGGTCGAGGCCATCAAGGGCCTCACGGTCCTCAAGGACCTCGTGGTCGACATGGAGCCCTTCTTCCAGGCGTACCGGGACGTCATGCCGTTCCTGGTCACCAAGGGCAACGAGCCGACGCGCGAGCGTCTGCAGTCCGCCGAGGACCGCGAGCGCTTCGACGACACCACCAAGTGCATCCTGTGCGCCGCGTGCACGTCGTCCTGCCCGGTCTTCTGGAACGACGGCCAGTACTTCGGTCCGGCCGCGATCGTCAACGCGCACCGCTTCATCTTCGACTCGCGTGACGAGGCCGGCGAGCAGCGCCTGGAGATCCTGAACGACAAGGACGGCGTGTGGCGTTGCCGCACGACGTTCAACTGCACGGACGCCTGCCCGCGTGGCATCGAGGTCACCAAGGCGATCCAGGAAGTCAAGCGCGCGCTGATCACGCGTCGCTTCTGATCACTGGCGTTCCAGGAGCCGGGTTCCCGGCTCCTGGTTCGGTGTTTCGGCCCGCTTCTGTACGCTGCGGCGTGCAGGAGCGGGCTTTTTCTTTGTGAAGGACGGGGACTGATGAGCGAGCCGAATCCTTACCGGTCGGAGGAGTACGAGTGGGGACCCGGGCAGCAGCAGCCGGGCCAGCCCGCCTACGGGTACCCGCACCCTCCGGCGTACCAGCCGACCCTGCCGGCCGGGGTGCCGGTGCCGCCGCAGCAGGTGCCCGGTGTGCCGCAGGGCGGCGGCGCGCCGCTGCTGAGCCTCGGTGACATCACCGTGGTGGGCGACCAGATCATGACGCCGGCCGGCCCGATGCCGCTCAAGGGCGCGGTGTGGAACGCGATGGACATGTCGCGGACCGAGGAGAAGATGCCCACGGTCGCGATCGTGCTCGCGGTCATCTTCTTCATCTTCTGCCTGCTCGGCCTGCTGTTCCTGCTGATGAAGGAGAAGACGACCACCGGCTTCATCCAGGTCACGGTGACCAGCGGCGGCCGTCACCACTCCACGATGATCCCGGCGCGCGGCCCGGACACCTTCAACTGGGTGATGGGTCAGCTCAACTACGCGCGGTCGCTCAGCATGTGAGCGTCGGTCATCGACGAGGGGGCGCCCGAGGGCGCCCCCTCCGTCGTCTCCCGGACCGCGGGCCCTACCAGTGGCGGGTCGGCTCCGTGGACTCCGCCTCGACCATGACGCGCCGCAGCATGCCGTTGAGGAGGACGCGCTCCTCCGGGGAGAGGACGCCGAGCAGGCGGTACTCCTCGTGGCCGAGGACTGCCATCGCGCCGTGCCAGGTCTCGCGGCCGGCGGCGGTGAGCTCGACGACGACCCGGCGCCGGTCGGTGGTGGACTGGGTACGGCGGATGAAGCCGCGCTTCTCCAGGGCGTCGAGGCGGCCGGAGACGGAGGCGGGGGCGAGGTCGAGGTCCTCGGCGAGCTCGGAGGGCGCGGCGCTGCCGCCCCGGCCGGCGATCTTGTGCAGGGTGTCGAACTCGTGGCGTTCCAGGTCGAAGTCGACGAGCGACTGTTCCCTGACCCGGCGGAAGTGGACGGAGAGCTTCTTCATCCGGGTGACGGCGCCTTCCACGACGGGGTCGAGGTCGGGCAGGACGGGCTGCCAACGGGCGACGTGCTCGTCGGTCCAGTCGCGCGCGGCACGCGCTTCGCTCGGTGTACGTGCTTCGCTCGGCGTACGTGCTTCGCTCGGCGTACGTGCTTCGCTTGGCGTACGCGGTTCGCTCGGCGTACGTGCTTCGCTCGGCGTACGCGGTTCCTCGGGTTGCGCCATGGGGTGATCGTACGTCGGCGGGCGGAGAACCACCCGGGAAGTATTTCGTTGACGAATTATTCGGCACCGAAATATCCTGCGGGTCATGAACGCTGCCACCACCACAGCGCCCCCGCCCGCCCCGCACCCCCTCCGTACCCGTTCCTTCCGGCTGCTCTTCACCGGCCGCGCCCTCTCCCTCCTGGGCGACGCCGCCATCCCCGCCGCCCTCGCCCTCGCCGTCCTGGAGGCCACCGGCTCCACCTCGGCGCTCGCCCTGGTCCTCGGCTGCGCGATGGTCCCCAAGCTGCTCCTGCTGCCGCTCGGCGGCGTGGTCGGCGACCGGTTCGACGCCCGTACGGTCGCGCTCACCACGGATCTCGTACGCTGCGGCACCCAGCTGGTCGTCGGGCTCCAACTCCTCGGCGGTACGCCCAGCCTGGCCGTCCTCGCGGTCGCCGAGGCGCTCGGCGGCGCGGCCGGGGCCTTCGCCATGCCGACCGACTCGCCGCTGGTGAAGGGGACGGTGGCGGCCGAGTCGCTGCACCGGGCCAACGCCGCGATGAGCGTCGCCCGGAGCGCCACCCGGCTCGGCGGCCCGGCGCTCGCCGGCACCCTCGTCCTGACCGTCGGGCCGGGCTGGGCGTTCGTCCTCGACGCGGCGACCTTCGCCGCCAGCGCGCTCATCCTGACGGCGGTGAAGGTCAAGCGGGTGCCGATCCCGCGCCGCTCGATCCGCGCCGATCTGGCGGAGGGCTGGCAGGAGGTCCGCTCCCGGGACTGGTACTGGACCAGCCTGATCGGCCACAGCGCCTGGAACGGCGCCGCGGCCGTCCTGATGACCCTCGGACCCGCCGTCGCCGTGCAGCGGCTCGGCGGCGGCACCACCTGGGTCGTCCTGCTCCAGGTCGGCGCCGTCGGCTTCCTCCTCGGGGCGCTGCTCGCCGACCGCGTCACACCCCGGCGCCCGATCCTCACGGCGAACCTCGGGCTCGCCACGTACGCGCTGCCGCTGGTCCTGCTCGCGGTCGCCGCGCCCGCGCCGCTGACGATCGCGGCCTACGGGCTCGCGCAGGCGGGCCTCGGGTTCCTCTCCCCCGTCTGGGCCACCGCCGTCCAACGGGCGGTGCCCGCCCACGCACTGGCCCGGGTCACCTCGTACGACTGGCTGCTCTCGCTGGCCGCCATGCCCCTGGGATACGCGCTGGCGCCGCTCGCGGCCTCGGCCTGGGGGCCGGAGGTGCCCCTGCTGGCCGCGGCCGTCGCCGTGGGCGGCTGCTGCGCCGCGACGGCGCTCGTGCCGGGGGTGCGGCGCTTCCGCTGAGTCGCGCGGGGGGCGGTGGCGGCGGTGCCGGACGCGGTGTCGGCGGCGGTGCCGGGACGCGGTGTCGGCGGCGGCTCAGGTGCCTACCGGCCCGCCTCTGCCAGGAAGTCGGTGAGCAGCCGGGCCGTCTCGTCCGGGCGCTCCAGGGCGGGGAGATGTCCGGCCCAGTCGAGGTCGACGCGGCGGGCGCCGGGCAGGAGGCGGGTGAGGTCGTCGGCGACCGCCCGGAAGTCGGGGAGGTCGTGTGCGCCCACCGCGACGAGGGCGGGGACCTTGATCCCGGCGAGGTCGTCGGCGGTGACCTCGGGGGTCACGGGGTAGAACTCCTCGGGGACGGCGAGCTGGACCTCGAAGGCGTGCCGCTGCATCTCCCGGACGAGCGCGCGGGCCTCGGGGCCGGCCTCGGGGCCGAGCCAGGCCTCGACGTTGAGCTCGACGGCGCCGTCGAGGTCGCCCGCTTCGAGGAGTTCGTCCTCGCGGCCGCCCCAGGCGCGCAGTTCGTCGCTGGGCGCGAACCCGGGGATGCCGGAGGCGAGCAGGGCGAGGGCGGAGACGTGGCCGGGGTGGCGGACGGCGAGTTCCAGGGCGACCTTGCCGCCGAAGGAGGAGCCGACGACGGCCGCCCGCTCGACGCCGAGGTGGTCGAGGAGGTCGCGTACGTCGTCGGCGTGGGTGTGCGCGGCGTCGACGGGGGTGTCCCCGAAGCCGCGGAGGTCGCAGCGGACGACACGGTGTCCGGCCTCGGCGAGGGCGTGGAACTGCCCGTCCCACATCCGGCGGTCGCAGACCCCGGAGTGCAGCAGGAGAACGGTCGAAGGGCCCTGGCCGACCAGGTCATGAGAGAGCGTCATTCAGCCAACCCTAGGCGGCGGGACCGCTGGTGACCAGGGGTTTCCGGAGCGGGGTGCCCGCCTGCCGTCCGCCGGTCGCCCCACCGCGCCCGCATGTGACTTGAACACGTTCAAAGAGAGGTCTACAGTCATGACCAACAGCTTTTGAACGCGTTCAAGGGAGGGTGGGGCATGGACCTCACTGTCGTCGCGTACATCGTCTATCTGCTGATCAGCGTGGCCCTGACCATCTGGGTCGCACGCACACTCAGCCGCAACGGAAGGATCTTCCTCTCCGACGTCCTGCACGGGAACGAGAAGCTCGCCGACGCGGTCAACCACCTCCTGGTGGTCGGCTTCTACCTCGTCAACTTCGGCTTCGTCGCCCTCTATCTGAGCCAGGACGAAGCCGTCCTCGACGCCCGCGCGCTCTTCGAGGCGCTCTCCGTGAAGCTCGGGGTCGTCCTGCTCGTCCTCGGCGTCATGCACCTGGGGAACGTCTACGTGCTCAACAAGATCCGGCGCCGCGGGGTCATGGAGCGCGAACAGGTGCCGCCGGTCGGCCCGCAGGGCTGGACCGCGACCCCCAAGGGCGGCCCCTGGGCCCCGCCCGCGCCCCAGGGCTGAGGGGGCAAGCCCCGTGCCGACCCCCGTGGGACGTCTGACCGTGCTGTACGACGCCGACTGCCCGCTCTGTGTGCACCTCAGGCACTGGCTGCTCCGCCAGCGGCAGCTCGTCCCGCTCGACCTCGTGCCGGCCGGGTCGCAGGAGGCCCGGCGACGCTTCCCGGAGCTCGACCACACCGCGACCCTGCGGGAGATCACCGTGGTCGGGGACCGGGGCCAGGTCTACCGGGAGACCTCCGCCTGGATCGTCTGTCTCTGGGCGCTCGCCGACCACCGGGCCAAGGCCCACTGGCTGGCCACCCCGGCCGGGCAGCCCTTCGCCCGGGTGACCGTCCTGGCGGCGGCGAAGTGGCGCGAGGCCCTCAAGGGGCCGGAGGACGGCGCCGGGCACGGCGAGGCCGGGCACTCCGAGGCCGGGCACTGCGGGGACGGGCGCTGCGAGGCCCCCGTCCCGCCCGGCTAGGCTCGTCCGTGTGACGGACGTGAAGGAAGACAAGAAGGCCCCGAAGAGCGAGCAGACCCGCACGCTCATCCTCGAAACCGCGCTCCGGCTGTTCAAGGAGCGCGGTTACGACAAGACGACGATGCGGGCCATCGCCCAGGAGGCCGGGGTCTCCGTGGGGAACGCGTACTACTACTTCTCGTCCAAGGAACACCTCGTCCAGGGCTTCTACGACCGGATCGCCGAGGAACACCAGGCGGCCGTCGAGCCCATCCTGGCCGGCGGCGAGAAGGACCTCACGGCCCGGATCCGGGGGGTCTACCTCGGCTGGCTCGACATCGCGGAGCCGTACCACGAGTTCGCGTCGCAGTTCTTCAAGAACGCCGCCGACCCGGACAGCCCGCTCAGCCCCTTCTCTCCCGAGTCGGAGGGTCCGCGCGAGGCGGCGATCGAGGTCCACCGGCGGGTCATCTCCGGTGCCTCCGTGAAGGTGGACCCGGAACTCAGGGAAGCCCTCCCGCAGTTGCTGTGGCTCCAGCAGATGGGCCTGGTCCTCTTCTGGGTGTACGACCGCTCGGAGGGCGCGGCCAACAGCCGCCGGCTGGTCGAGCGGCTCGCGCCGGTCACCGCCCGCGCGATCTCGCTCTCCCGCTTCCGCATCCTGCGCCCGCTGGTCAAGGAGACGCACGAGCTGCTCTCCGACTTCATGCCGACGGCCGCGGGAATGGCGGCCTCGGGCAAGCCCAAGAAGAGGGCGAACCCGAAGCCGCCGAAGCCGGACGGGACCCCGGAGTCGTAGACCCCGGAGCCCCGGGGCCTAGATCCAGCTGAGCTCCCACAGGCGCCAGATGCCCGTACCGTCCGTCAGGTACTGGGAGCCGGCGACCGCCTCGGTGGCGAGGACGTAGTCCTTCTTCTGCCACAGCGGGACGAGCGGCACCTCGGACGCGACCTCGCTCTGGATCTCCTTGAAGTCGGACGTCGCCCGGGAGCGGTCGCCGAACTGCTGCGTCGAGGAGATCAGCTCGTCGATCCGCTTGCTGGAGAACCCGTTGTGCAGGGTGTTCCGGGTGCCGACGAGCGGCGCGGTGAAGCTGTCGGAGTCGGGGAAGTCGGGCAGCCAGCCGACCGTGTACGCGTCGTAGGTGCCCTTCGCGTACGCCTTCTGGAACTCCGCCCACTTGACCTCGACGGTCTCGACCCGGAAGAGGCCGGTCTTCTCCAACTGCCGCTTGATCTCGGCGGTCTCGGCGCCGTAGGTGGCGTCCGCGCGGTAGCCGAAGGTGAACTTCACCGGCGTCTTGATGCCGGCGTCCTTCAGGAGCTGCTTCGCCTTCTTGGCGTCCGGCTCCGGGTTGACGTCGTAGAACGCGGTGCTGTGCCCGAGGAAGCCCTGCGGGATGAGCGAGTACAGCGGCTCGACCGTGCCCTTGTAGGCGCCGGTGGTGATCGCCGGGCGGTCGAGGACCGCGGCGACGGCCTGCCGTACGGCCTTGTCGGCCATCGGCGAGCCGGGCCGCACGTTGAAGTTGAGGTTGCGGATCTCGGCGCTCTCCGCCTCGGTGACCCGGATCGCGTCCTGGGGCTCCAGGGTCGAGATGAACTCCGGCGGCAGCTGCCGGTGCGTCACCTCGACCGCCTTCGCCTTCCAGGCGTCGGCGAGGTCCGCGGACTGGCCGTAGTACTTCACGCGGACCGGGCCGCCGACCTTGGTGATGGCGCCGCGGTACTTCGGGTTCGGCTCCAGGAGCGCGGACTCGCCCGCCTTGTACTCCTTGAGGACGTACGGCCCCGAGCCGTCGACCGCCGGGTCCGTCCGCAGCTTGTTCGCCGGGTAGTGGTCCTTGTCGACGATCGAACCCGCGCCCGTGGCGAGCTTCAGCGGGAACGTGGCGTCCCGGCTGCTCAGCCGGAAGGTGACCTCACGGCCCTCGGCCGAGACGCTCTTCAGGGTCGGGAAGAGGGGCTGCGGACCGACGTCCGTCTTGATGCGCAGCATCCGCTCGAACGAGTACTTGACGTCCTCGGCCGTGATCTTGCGCCCGTTCGCGAACGAGAGGTCGTCGCGGAGCGTGCACTGATAGACCGTGAGCTTCGAGCCCTGGAACTTGCAGCTCTCCGCCGCGTCCGGGACGGGGGTCGTGAACCCCGGCTTGAACGTCAGCAACGACTGGAAGACGTTGCTGTACATGGCCCAGGAACCGGCGTCGTACGCGCCGGCCGGGTCCAGTGAAGTGACCTCGTCGGTTGTGCCGACGCTGATCGGATCGGTCCGACCGCCGTCGGAGGGCAGGAGTTGCCAGCCCCCCACTCCGGCGGCCACCAGTACTCCACAAGTGATGAGGATCCGCAGACGGACCGTCGACCGCATTGCCGTGCTTCCTTTTTTCGTCCACCCCAGCTGCGACGGCCCCCGAATACGCCGCGATGGCGTCATCCCATCACACGAATTTCGCAAGCGGAAGGGAAAACCTTCACACCACAGGCATATGTCCGGGAAATGCGAATTTAAGTTGATGACCAGCACGTATCGGGCTCGGTGCGGGGAGTGACATCGTCCCGGTCACGCCTGCTTCGAGGCGAGTTCGACGAGGGTGATGTCCGAGGGCGCCCCGACCCGGACCGGCGGTCCCCAGGCGCCCGCGCCGCGCGAGACGTACAGCTGGGTGTCTCCGTACCGTTCCAGCCCGGCGACGGTCGGATTGGCCAGTTCGGCGAGGTAGTTGCCGGGCCAGAGCTGGCCGCCGTGGGTGTGACCGGAGAGCTGGAGGTCCACGCCGTGGCGTACGGCGTCGTGGACGACGATCGGCTGGTGCGCGAGGAGCACCGCGGCGCGGGCCCGGTCGCGGTCGCCGAGCGCCCGTCCGAAGTCGGGGCCCTGGCCCTCGCTCTCCCCCGCGATGTCGTCGACGCCGGCGAGGTCGAAGCCGGCTCCTATCTCCACGCGCTCGTTGCGCAGCGGGCGCAGCCCGAGCTCACGGACGTGGTCGACCCAGGCGTCGGCGCCCGAGAAGTACTCGTGGTTTCCGGTCACGAAGAAGGAGCCGTGCCGGGCGCGGAGCCGCGCGAGGGGCTCGGCGGCGGAGCCGAGGTTCTCGACGGTTCCGTCGACGAGGTCGCCGACGATCGCGATCAGGTCGGGCTGGGTGGAGTTGATCGTGTCCACGATGCGCTGGGTGTGGGCGCGGCCGAGGATCGGCCCGAGGTGGATGTCGGAGACGACGGCGATCCGGTAGCCGTGGGCCGCGCGGGGGACCTTGGCGAGCGGGACGGTGACCCGCTTGACCCGGGGGCCGCGCAGCACGCCGTACGTGCCGTAGCCGACGGTCCCGACGGCGGCGGCGGCCGCGGCGCCGCCGACGACCCGGGAGACGAAGAGCCGCCGGGAGACCTCGGCGGGCGTCGTGGCGACTGACGACGGGGCCGCTTCGGCCGGCTCCCCGGGGGCGGCCGGCACGTGTTCCGGCACCGGCACGGGTACGGGCGCCGCCACCGGCGCCGCCGTGGGCGCCTCGGCCTGCGCACGGCGGTCGAGCCAACGGCGCAGCAGGGGTCTGACCGCCTCGCCGACGGCCAGGGCGAGGGTCACGTACAGGAGCAGCGCGAGCCACAGGAAGCCGGGCCAGGCGACCACCTGCTGGAGCACGAACGGCGCTCCGGCACGGGCCGAGCCGAGGGCCGCGAACGACAGCAGCGGCAGCACCACGACGGCGACGGTGCCCAGTCGGCGCGGCAGGCTCCCGCGCGTCGTGACATCACGCACGAGGCGCCGCCACACGTACCAGTGCACCGCACCGAGCAGTGCGAGCACCACGATCAGAACCAGCAGGAAGACGACCACGCCCGGAAACCCCCTCTTCTACCGCTCGCGCGGCCCTGACCGTTTTCGCGGCGCGCGGCGCGCACCCCACGCAACCCGAGCACTCCGAGCACCGTCCCCAGGACAAAGGACGTGACGGCAAGCAGCAGACGAACCCAGAAGTAGGCCGTCGGGTCGCCGGCGTCGTGCCGGATACTGGCATGACCGACCCGCCTACCCCCGGAAGGGCATCCCGTGAAGCTCAGCCGTCGCACGTCCTGGTTCCTGCTCGCGTTCGGTGCCTGGTCTTGGATGATCTGGATCACCTTCGCTCGGAACCTGTACAAGGACGCGAGCGGACTTGCCTTCGACGACGCGGGCGACCCGACCGCCTACTTCTGGGTGCATCTCGCCCTTGCCGTGACGTCGTTCATCCTAGGGACAGCGGTCGGCGTGATCGGCCTGAGGGGCGTGCGAGCGAACACGGGCAAGTAGAAAGCAGAGCCCGAAGAAGGCCCCGCGCTGTCTCGCTGCCCGTCCCGGCCGCCTGCCCTTCCTGCGGCGAAGCGCCCGGGACGGGGCCTGTCCTCCCGCCCCTGCCGTCTCGCACCGCCGCGATCACGGAAGGGATGGGAAACCTGGGTGTGCGGCTGGAGTGCTCGACGTACAGGTAGACGGCGCGGCTCACCGGTCACGCCTGTACGGCTCGGCGCACATGGGGGTGCCGGTACACGACGACGGGCGGCCCGGACTGCCGCTCCACGGTGCCCCGGTCGCCGGGACGTAGGAACCTCGTACGTTCCCCACTTCGGGACGTCCTACGGCGGGCAAAACGTCCCTATGAGAAACGAGCGACTACGCCTCACCATGGCGGGCGGTGAATGGACCTTCGCAACTCTCGCCAAAGCAATAGGAGTTGACCCGAAGAGCGTTGAGCGATGGGTGAATCCGGGGCGCATTCCCAGGCGACGTGCTTGTCCATGCCGCCGTCTTCCTCCATGAGGCGTCCTATTCTCTTCCCACTTGCTCTGCGGTCCGGCATCCCTGCGGCAGATATGTCCGGGGCTGCGCGGCGTGCTATCGGCTCAGCTGCGAGCGCAGAGCGGTGATGAACCAACTGAAGACCGGCGCGAGAGTAGGCGGTACCGGCCAGCCGTTGACGGTCGACAGAAGCTGCCAGTAGCGCTCCGCCCGCGGGTCTGCACCGGCCTCCAGACGGCGGACGAGCCACCGTCGCAGCTCGGCGTCGTCGGCACGCTCGAACGTCTCGGCGTAGAGCGCGGAGAGGGAGTCGACGACCGGCGCCGCCTGGGCGGACGTCGCCTCGATTCCCGCCGCGAGAGCTTCGCCGACCTGTTGGTTCGGCGATGGAGTTCCGGACGTGCTCAAGGTGCGCCGCCGTCTCGCGCCTTTCTTCCTGGACTCCGGACAGATCCCGCTGCACCGCGAAGCGGAGTGCTGCCTCGGCCACCACTCCCTGTCCTTGTCGTCGTCCATGTCCGCGCCGGCGAGACGTGCCACACCCGTCCGGCGACGCAGTCGTCGGCGTCCTTGCGCTTGATGCTCAGCCCGCCGTGCCCCTTGGGGTTGGAGCACATGTAGTAGTCCTGTCCGCCGTTGTTCTTGCTCTGCCCCATGGATCCCGTGCAGATTCCGCAGGTGGCGAAGCGCCACCCGCTCAGGAGCGTGGGTGTGGCCTCTCCGCCGGGCTGCCTGTCGGTCCTGGCACGCTTGCTCCGCTTCTCCTGGAGCTCCAGCCACCGGGCTCCTGGGACCACTCCCCGGTGAGGTGTCAGAGGTGTCCCCGCCTCGTTCCGGGCGATCACGTTCACATACGCCTTGCCCCGCTTGACGCGTTCGCTCGCGAAGCCGCCGATGGCGGGACGGGAGAGGATCCAACGCACCGTCTGCGCACGCCACCGGATGGGGCTGTCGTCCTCCGCCACGCGTCGCTTCTTGACGGACTCCATCCGCCTCTCGGTGGCGCGTCGCGCGGCCTCACCCGGCGCGGGTACATCCTCCGCGTCCAGCGTCGTCGCGATCTTGTTGTCGGAGACTCCGGCGAACGACATCTCCACCATGCGTTCGACGATCGCCACGTGATCCGGGTTGTCCTCGTCCGGTTCGAGGACGGAGACGACGAGATTGCCGATCTTCTCGCGCACGGCCCGCATGCCGTACGGGGCGGAGCTGGAGTGTCGGCCGCCGACCGCCTTGATCTCGTCCTTGGCCCCGCGCAGACGCTCCGCCTCGATGTCGCCGGGAGAGTTCGTCGACCACCACCACGTCGACCTCGCCCGCGCGCACGGCGGACATGAGGTCTTCGAATGACGGACGGATCACATGTGGATCCCAACCCGACCTACCCACGTCTTTGAACGTGTGAACGACCTCCCAACCACGGCTCGCCGCCAGCGCCTCACCGGCTGCCACCTGCGCTTCCGGAGACGCCTCGGACGAGTCGGGGCGCGCCTTGGACTGTCGGGCGTAGACGGCCACCCGCACGGTGTCCAGCCGCTCGGCTCCCACGGGCGAAACGAAAGGGGCCAAGGCTCTCACCTGATCTTCTCCGTCATCGAGGCTCTACAGGTTAGCTACGTATGGAAAGTGATCCAGATGAACCAGCTCCCCACCCCGAACGCGAGCAGGAACCAGGAGACGCGGCGGCTGAACTTCATGACCCCCGTATCAGCGTCCGTCCCACTGGCCCCGCGGACGGGTGGACGAGTCCGGCCGAACCGCCAGCCGGGGTTCGGATCCTTGTTCCGTACCTGTACGTTCACGACCGTGTCTGCTTCGAAGAAGACCGCTTGGGCGGTCGCTGCTGCCGTGTTCCTGCCGCTCGTCGTCGCCGTGCCCGCCCATGCGGACACGAAGGACGAGAAGGACAAGCAGCCCAAGCCCCCGAACGCGATGTCCTCGCTCGGCGGGCCGCTGCTCGGCAACCCCGGTACCCAGGTGAAGCTGGGGCCCGGTGCCCCGGTGCTGCCGAAGGAGCTGTCCGGACGGTCCTGGATCGTCGCGGACGCCGAGAACGGCCAGATCCTCGCCGCGCACAACGCGCACTGGCCGCTCGCCCCCGCCTCCACGCTCAAGATGCTCTTCGCCGACGCCCTGCTGCCGAAGTTCTCCGACGCCAAGCGCAAGCACCTCGTCACCAACACCGACCTGGCCGGGATAGGAGCGGGCTCCAGCCTGGTCGGCATCAAGGAGAAGCAGACCTACACCGTCCACGACCTGTGGCTCGGCGTCTTCCTCCGCTCGGGCAACGATGCCGTGCACGTCCTGACCAGCATGAACAACGGTCTGCGCCAGACCGTGAAGGACATGAACGACCGCGCGGCCGAGCTCCAGGCGCTCGACACGAACGTGGTCTCCCCGGACGGTTACGACGCCCCGGGCCAGGTCTCCTCCGCGTACGACCTGACACTCATCGCCCGCAGCGGCATGCAGAAGCCGGCCTTCCGCGAGTACGCCGCCACGCCCCGCGCCGCCTTCCCCGGCGAGCAGAAGCCGGGCAAGAAGCGCGAGACCTTCGAGATCCAGAACACCAACCGGCTGCTCACCGGTGACCTCGGCGTCGCCCCGTACCAGGGCATCGCGGGCGTCAAGAACGGCAACACCACGCACGCGGGTGCCACCTTCACGGGTGTCGCGGAGCGCAACGGCAAGGTCCTGCTCGTCACCGTGATGAACCCCTCCTCGAAGGAGCAGCACGCGGTCTACCGCGAGACCGCCCGGCTGCTCGACTGGGGCTTCGCCGCCTCCGGGAAGGTGACCCCGGTCGGCGAGCTGGTGCCGCCGCGGTCCGCCCGTACCGAAACGACCGCACCGGACGACGGCTCGGCCCCGGCGCCCGGCAAGAACGCCTCGCAGGGCACGGTCCAGGCGGCCGCCGAGGAGCGGTCCGGCGGCATCGGGATCGCGCTCGGCGTGGCCGGCGGGGTCCTCGTCCTCCTCGCCGGTGCCGTCTTCCTGGTCAACCGCCGCTGGCCGCTGGCCGGGGCGGGGGGACGTCGTCGCCGTTCCCGCCGGAACCCGGACGTGAACCCGGACGTGAACCCGGACGTGAACCCGGACGTGAATCCGTAGCGGACCCGGACTCGGACTCGGACTCGGACCGGTCGTCGGCCGCGGACTCCTGACGGGAACCCGTGGCCGTCCACGCGGCGCAGTACAGCAGCAGCTTCGCGGTGAAGTTGATCCAGAGCAGCAGGGCGACCGGGACGCCGAACGCCCCGTACATCGACTTCGCCGCGACGCCCCTCATGTAGCCGCCGAGCAGCAGCTTGAGCAGCTCGAAGCCGACCGCGCCCATCAGTGCCGCCACGACGAGCCGACGGCGCGGGGGGTGCACGCCGGGCAGCAGCGTCAGGACGTACAGCAGGACCAGGAAGGCGGCGACGACGGCGACGAGGACGGCGGCCACCTGGAGGAAGAAGCCGCCCGCCCCCTCGCTGGAGATCCCGATCCGGTCGGCGCTCCAGCCGACGGCGGTGGAGCCGAGCCAGGACGCGGCGAGCGAGGCGAGGGCCACGCCGCCGAGGCCGATCAGGATGAGCGCGTCCTTGCCCTTGAGCAGGATCGGGTTGCCCTCGATGTCGTCGAGCCCCCATACGGCGCGCAGGCACTCCCGCATGGCGCCGATCCAGCTGACGCCGGTGACCAGCAGGATCGCGCCGGCGACGAGCCCGACGGTGCCGGCGTTGTCGACCAGCCCGCCGATGTTGAGCTGGTCGGAGATGCCGGGCACCTGGTCGCTGATCTTCTCCTCGATCCTGTCGAGCTGCTCCTTGCTGAGGAGCGCCGCCCCGACCGCCGCGGCGACCGTGATCAGCGGGAAGAGCGCCAGGAAGGACAGGAAGGTGATCGCGGCGGCGAGCCGGGTCCAGTGGGCGGCGTCGAGGGTCTCGTACGAGCGCCAGGCGTGGGTCCGCATGAGTCGGGTGACCCATGGGCCGATGACGGGGAGCTTGGTCAGCCAGTCCATGTCGTACGTCTGCCCCTCGATCCGTTCGGTGCGCGGAGAGCGCGGTACGAGAATCCCCTGCCGGGGCGCGCACGCCCGCGAACGACATCCCGCGCGCCGCGAGCGGCCTCCCGGAGGCCGGCAGCGATACACCGGACGCCGCGAGCGACTTCCCGGAGGCCGGCAGCGACACACGCCGTGAGCGATCTCCCGTACCCCGTCGTCCGCCGGGGGCTTCGGGGATTCTTTCCCGACACTCTTTTCATCACCCATATCGACGAACCGCTCCGCAATACCGTCATAAGCGACAGAGGCGGCTATACGGTCACCCTCATGGCTGTCGAGACCCACGTCCTGGACGACGACTGCGAGGCGATCACCGGCTGGGGACGCACCGCACCGACCCTCGCGCGCGTGCGGCGGCCCCGCGGTCACGCCGAGGTCGCCGACGCCGTCCGCTCGTCCGGGGCCCGCGGCGCCATCGCCCGCGGTCTCGGCCGCGCCCACGGCGACGCCGCGCAGAACGCCGGCGGCACCGTCCTCGACATGACCGGCCTCGACCGGATCCTCGCCGTCGACGCCACCGCCGGGCTCGTCGTCTGCGAGGCGGGCGTCAGCCTGCACCGGCTCATGGAAGCGCTGCTCCCGCTCGGCTGGTTCGTCCCGGTCACCCCCGGCACCCGGTACGTGACCGTCGGCGGCGCGATCGGCGCCGACGTCCACGGCACGAACCACCGGGTCTCCGGCTCCTTCGGCCGGCACGTGACCGCGCTCGAACTCCTCACCGCCGACGGCGAGATCAGGACCGTGCTGCCCGGCACCCCGCTCTTCGACGCCACCACCGGCGGCATGGGCCTGACCGGTGTCGTCCTCTCCGCCACCCTGCGGCTGCTGCCCGTCGAGACCACGCTCATGACCGTGGACACCGAGCGCGCCCCCGACCTCGACGAGACGATGGCCCGGCTCTCCGCCACCGACCACCGGTACCGCTACTCCGTCGCCCGGATCGACCTGCTCGCCCGGGGCGCCGCCACCGGCCGCGCCGTCCTCACGCGCGGCGACCACACCCCGTACGACGCACTGCCCCGCCGCCACCGGGCCCGCCGGGCACCTCTCGCCTTCCGCCCCGGACGGCTGCCCGCCCCGCCGCCGTACCTGCCCGGCGGGCTCGTCGGCCGTACCACCGTCGGGCTCCTCAACGAGCTCCGGTACCGCGGGGCACCCCGCGCGCGTACCGGCGCCATCCAGTCGCTCGCCGCGTTCCTCCACCCGCTCGACGGCATCCCGCACCGGAACCGGATCTACGGGCGCGCGGGGTCCGTCCCGTACCAGTTCGTCGTCCCGTACGGGCAGGAGGAGGCCCTGCGGAGGGTGGTCCGGCGGCTCGCGGACCGCCGCTGCCCCGCCTTCCCCGCCGTCCTCCAGCGCTTCGGGGCGGGCGACCCGGGCCTGCTGTCCTTCCCCCTGCCCGGCTGGACGCTCGCCCTCGACCTGCCCACCGGCCTGCCCGGTCTCGGCGCCTTCCTCGACTCGCTCGACGAGGAGGTCGCGGGGGCGGGCGGCCGGGTCTACCTCGCCAGGGACTCCCGCGTACGGCCGGAGACGCTGGCCGCCATGTACCCGCGGCTCGACGAGTTCCGGGCGCTGCGCGCCGCGCTCGACCCCCGGTCCGCCCTCACCTCGGACCTCTCCCGCCGCCTCGACCTCTAGGAGCCCCCATGAAGGACGCCTTCGGTGCCCCGCAGTCCCTGCTCGTCCTCGGCGGCACCTCCGAGATCGGGCTCGCCACCGCCCGCCGGCTGATCGCCCGCCGTACCCGTACCGTCTGGCTGGCCGGGCGCCCCTCCCCCGCGCTCACCGCCGCCGCGGACTCATTGCGGGCGCTGGGCGCGGACGTGTACACCGTCCCCTTCGACGCCCTCGACACCGCGTCGCACGAGGAGCGGCTCGGCAAGATCTTCACCGAGGGCGGCCCTGCGGGAGATGTCGACATGGTGCTGCTCGCCTTCGGGGTCCTCGGCGACCAGGCGCGCGACGAGTCCGACCCGCTCGCCGCCGTCCGCGTCGCGCAGACCAACTACACGGGCGCGGTCTCGGCCGGTCTGGTGTGCGCGGGCGCGCTCCAGGCGCAGGGGCACGGCTCGCTGGTGGTGCTCTCGTCGGCGGCGGGCGAGCGGGCCCGCCGCGCCGACTTCATCTACGGCTCGTCGAAGGCGGGGCTCGACGTCTTCGCCCAGGGCCTCGGGGACGCGCTGCACGGCACCGGGGTGCACGTCATGGTCGTACGGCCGGGGTTCGTCCGCTCGAAGATGACGGCAGGCCGCGCGGAGGAGCCGCTCGCGACCACGCCGGAGGCGGTCGCGGCCGCGATCGAGCTGGGGCTGCGGCGGCGCTCGGAGACGGTGTGGGTGCCGGGGGCGCTGCGGATGGTGATGACGGCGGTACGACACGTGCCGAGGCCGCTGTTCCGGCGACTGCCGGTGTGACGTGCTGAGGTGCTGGGGTGCTGACGTCGTGACGTCGTGACGTCGTGACGTCGTGACGTCGTGACGTGCTGCTCTAGGCGGTGGGCGTCGGCGTGTCCACCGGGCTGCCGCCCTGCGCGGGGACCGCCGAGATGGGGCGGCCGCTGCCGAACTCGTAGTCGTACAGCTTCCGCCAGACCCCGTCCGGGCCCTGTTCGTACAGCGCGAACGAGCGGCAGGTCCAGGCCGCCTCGTACCCGGCGAGCTCCTCGAACGCCCGGTCCATCCCCTCCTCGGAGATGCCGTGCGCCACGGTGACGTGCGGGTGGTACGGGAACTGGAGCTCGCGCGCGAGGGGGCCCGCCTCGTCCCGGATCCGGTGCTGGAGCCGGTTGCAGAGGGGCACGCCCTCCTTCAGCTTCACGAAGACGACCGGGGAGAGCGGGCGGAAGGTCCCGGTGCCCTTGAGGCGCACGGGGAACGGCTGGTGGTCGGCGGCGACACCCGCGAGGTGCGCCTCGATCTCCGGCAGCCGCTCCTCGGCGACCTCCGTCGGCGGGACCAGGGTGACGTGCGTGGGGATGCCGTACGCGGCAGGGTCCCCGAAGCCGGCGCGCCGCTCCTGGAGCAGGCTGCCGTAGGGCTCCGGGACCGCGATCGAAACGCCGAGCGTTACGGTCCCCACGTCGTTCTCCTCCGTCGTCGGTCGACTTGTGTCGGGTGGTGCAGCCGCCAGTGTGCGGCCTGCACCACCCTTTGGGCCAGGGTCCTTGGTCTCAGTGCTTGGCCGGCAGGAAGCCGATGCGCTCGTACGTCTGCGCCAGCGTCTCGGCGGCGACCGCGCGGGCCTTCTCCGCTCCCTTGGCCAGGACCGAGTCCAGCGTCTCCGGGTCGTCCAGGTATTCCTGGGTGCGGGTCCGGAACGGCGTGACGAACTCCACCATGACCTCGGCGAGATCCGTCTTCAGCGCGCCGTACATCTTGCCCTCGTAGCTCTTCTCCAGGTCCTCGACGGAGGTGGAGGTGAGCGTGGACATGATCGTCAGCAGGTTGGAGACGCCCGCCTTGTTCTCCGGGTCGAAACGGATCACGGTGTCCGTGTCGGTGACCGCGCTCTTGACCTTCTTCGCGGTGACCTTCGGGTCGTCCAGGAGGTTGATGAGGCCCTTCGGCGTCGACGACGACTTGCTCATCTTGATCGTCGGGTCCTGGAGGTCGTAGATCTTCCCGACCTCCTTGACGATGTGCGGCTTGGGGATCGTGAAGGTGTCGCCGAAGCGTCCGTTGAACCGCTCCGCGAGGTCACGGGTCAGCTCGATGTGCTGGCGCTGGTCCTCGCCGACCGGGACCTCGTTGGCCTGGTAGAGCAGGATGTCCGCGACCTGGAGGATCGGGTAGGTGAAGAGGCCGACGGTGGCGCGGTCGGCGCCCTGCTTCGCGGACTTGTCCTTGAACTGGGTCATGCGGGAGGCCTCGCCGAAGCCGGTGAGGCAGTTCATGACCCAGCCGAGCTGGGCGTGCTCGGGGACGTGGCTCTGGATGAAGAGGGTGCAGCGCTCCGGGTCGAGACCGGCGGCGAGCAGCTGGGCGGCGGCGAGCCGGGTGTTGGCGCGCAGCTCGGCGGGGTCCTGCGGCACCGTGATGGCGTGCAGGTCGACGACCATGTAGAAGGCGTCGTGGGTCTCCTGCAGCGCGACGTACTGACGGATCGCACCGAGGTAGTTGCCGAGGTGGAACGAGCCTGCCGTGGGCTGGATTCCGGAGAGCGCGCGGGGACTGTCAGAGGCCATGGCACTCATTCTCTCAGGTGTGGGAACCGATCCCCGACTGCCGGTGTATCAAGAGTGTGAGGACGCGGGAGGGGGGCCTGGTCGACGACGAGGCCGCGGTGATCGCACGGGTACGCGCCGGAGAGCCGGAGGCGTACGCGGCGCTGGTCCGCGCGTACACGGCGGTCGCGCTGAGAGCTGCGGTGGCGTGCGGCGCGGGCGCGGAGGCCGAGGACGTGGTGCAGCAGGCCTTCTTCAAGGCGTACCGCTCGCTCGGGCGTTTCCGGGAGGGTTCGGCGTTCCGGCCGTGGCTGCTGCGGATCGTCGTCAATGAGACCAGGAACACAGTGCGGTCGGCGGGTCGGCAGCGGGCCGTCGCCGATCGGGAGGCGGACCTCCTCGGGGGCGAGCCGCGGATACCGGAGTCGGCCGACCCGGCGGTCGCGGCGGTGGAGCGGGAGCGGAGCAGACGGCTCCTCGACGCGCTCGACGGACTGAGCGAGGACCACCGGCAGGTGGTGATCCACCGCTATCTGCTCGAGCTGGACGAGACGGAGACGGCCCAGGCGCTCGGCTGGCCGAGGGGGACGGTGAAGTCCCGGCTGAGCCGGGCGCTGAAGAAGCTGGGGCTGGTGCTCGGGGAAAACCTGACGGAAGGACCGGAAGGACCGGAGGGAGGTGAGGGGCGTGGCTGACGAGGGTCTGCCGGACGAGCTGAGGGAGCTGGGACGGCGGCTGCGGGTGCCGGACGTGGACGGGGAGTCGATGGCCGAGCGGGTGCTCGCCCAGCTCCTCGCCGAGCAGGTGCCGACGCCGGTGCCGGACTCGGCCCGCCCTCGGTGGTGGACCTCGGCGTCCGCGTCGGTACGGGAATGGGTGCGGGCGCGGTGGCGGGCCCTGGTGGCGGGCCTGACCGGGGTGCTGATCGTGCTGGTGCTCACGCCGCCGGTGCGGGCGACGGTGGCGGAGTGGTTCGGGTTCGGTGGGGTCGCCGTGCGGATCGACCCGGACGGCAGGCCTGTCCCGGGGGCCGGTGGCGCGGTCCCGGGGTGCCCGGAGCCGGTGCCCCTCGGGGAGGCGGGGCGGCTCGCGGGCTTCGAGCCGCTGATACCGGCGGCGCTCGGCGCGCCGGACGCGGTGGCGGTGACGGGGTCGGCCGAGCGGGGCCGGGCGGTGATCAGTCTGTGCTGGCGCGACGGGGAGCGGACGGTCCGGCTGGACGAGTTCCCGGCCCGGCTGGACATCGGTTTCGCCAAGCAGGTGCGGACGCAGCCGGAGTGGGTCGATCTCCCGGACGGCGCGCAGGGCTACTGGTTCGCGGCCCCGCATCTGCTGACGTTCCCGATGACGGACGGGACGGGCGCGGCCTGGACCCATGAGGTCCGCACGGCGGGCCCCACGCTCCTCTGGACGAGGAACGGGGGCGCGCTCACCTTCCGGCTGGAGGGGATACCGGACCGGGAGGAGGCCCGACGGACGGCGGAGTCGGTCGGCGGCTGACGGGCGGGGCGGGCCGACGGACGGCGGAACCGGACGGCCAGCGGCCGGGGCCGGACTGCCAGCGGCCGGGGCCGGACGGCGGAACCGGTCGGCCGGGGGCCGGGGCGGGGCCGGACGGGCTCCTTCGTGGTCCGTCACGGAGAAGGCCGCCCGGGGCACCGCCCCGCGGGGGTCAGACCGGGAGCCCCGGGGCCGGGAAGGCGGACATCAGGTCGGCGACCTCCGCGCGGACCGCGGCGAGGGTCTGCTCGTCGCCCGTGCCGGCGGCCGTGACACCGCGGTCGATCCAGTCGGCGACCAGGTCCATGTGCTCCGTGGTGAGGCCGCGGGAGGTGAGGGAGGGGGTGCCGATGCGGATGCCCGAGGGGTCGAACGGCTTCCGGGAGTCGTAGGGGACGGTGTTGTAGTTGACGACGATGCCCGCCCGGTCGAGGGCCTTCGCCGCGATCTTGCCGGGGACCTGCTTGGGGGTGAGGTCCATCAGGATCAGGTGGTTGTCGGTGCCGCCGGAGACGAGGTCGAAGCCACGGGCGAGGAGCGCCTCGGCGAGGGCCTTGGCGTTGGCGACGACGGCGTGGGCGTAGTCGCGGAAGGAGGGCAGGGACGCCTCGCGGAGGGCGACGGCGATGGCGGCGGTGGTCTGGTTGTGCGGGCCGCCCTGGAGACCGGGGAAGACGGCCTTGTCGAGGGCCTTGGCGTGCTCCTCGCGGGACATCAGCATGGCGCCGCGCGGGCCGCGCAGGGTCTTGTGGGTCGTCGTGGAGATGACGTCCACGTGCGGGACCGGGGACGGGTGCGCGCCGCCCGCGATCAGGCCGGCGATGTGGGCGACGTCGGCGACGAGCACGGCACCGGCCTCGCGGGCGATCTCGCCGAAGGCGGCGAAGTCGATCGTGCGGGGCAGCGCGGTGCCACCGCAGAAGATCACCTTGGGGCGCTCCTTGAGGGCGAGCTCGCGGACCTGGTCGAAGTCGATGAGGCCCGTGTCGTGGCGGACGCCGTACTGGACGCCGCGGAACCACTTGCCGGTGGCGGAGACGCCCCAGCCGTGGGTGAGGTGGCCGCCCATGGGCAGGGCCATGCCCATGACGGTGTCGCCGGGCTCGGCGAAGGCGAGGTAGACGGCGAGGTTGGCCGGGGAGCCGGAGTAGGGCTGGACGTTGGCGTGGTCGACGCCGAAGACGGCCTTGGCGCGCTCGACGGCGAGGGTCTCGACCTGGTCGATGTTCTGCTGGCCCTCGTAGTAGCGGCGGCCGGGGTAGCCCTCGCTGTACTTGTTCTGGAGGACGGTGCCGGAGGCTTCGAGGACGGCGGCGGAGACGTAGTTCTCGCTGGGGATGAGGCGCAGGGTCTCGGCCTGGAGTCGTTCCTCGGCGACGACGAGGGCGGCGAGCTCGGGGTCGGCGGCGGCGAGCGCGGGGTGCTGGTACTGGTGCTGCGGAGTGGTCATGGTGGTGTCCTCCGGGCGTCGGCGGATCCCGGGGCACTGCGTGAGAGGCGCGGCGCCACGCGGGACTTCGGTCCCGTGACGCCCAGGCGGGCGGCGTCTCGTGTGGTCTGCCGCGCACGGCTCCCCCGGGGTCGCTTCCCCGCGCGCCAGTCGCCGTGCGTGTTCTCAGAGTAGCGGGTGTCTTATAGGCCAGGCGCGAGCCCGGCCTGACCGACAGGACACCCGCGGACGGCGCGGCGCGCGCGAGGTTTCCCGGTCCGGCATCCGAGCGACGATAGAAACAGGGGCCACACCCCCTCGTCGGGTCACACCCGAGCCGCAGGACGAACGGAGATCCCGTGTCGAGCACACAAGACGCGATCGCTTCGGCGGAGGCGCACAGCGCTCACAACTACCACCCCCTGCCGGTCGTCGTCGCTTCGGCGGACGGCGCCTGGATGACCGATGTCGAGGGGCGCCGCTATCTCGACATGCTCGCCGGCTACTCGGCGCTCAACTTCGGGCACGGCAACCGGCGTCTGATCGACGCGGCCAAGGCCCAGCTGGAGCGGGTGACGCTGACGTCGCGCGCCTTCCACCACGACCGGTTCGCCGAGTTCTGCTCCCGGCTCGCCGAGCTGTGCGGGAAGGAGGCGGTACTGCCGATGAACACCGGCGCGGAGGCCATCGAGACGGCCGTGAAGACCGCCCGGAAGTGGGGGTACGAGGTGAAGGGCGTGCCGGACGGGCACGCGAAGATCGTGGTGGCGGCGAACAACTTCCACGGCAGGACGACGACGATCGTCAGCTTCTCCACGGACCACGAGGCGCGGGACCACTTCGGTCCGTACACGCCGGGGTTCGAGATCGTGCCGTACGGGGACCTGACGGCGATGGAGGCGGCGGTCACCGAGAACACGGTGGCGGTGCTGCTCGAACCGATCCAGGGCGAGGCGGGGGTCCTGGTCCCGCCGGCCGGCTATCTGGCGGGGGTGCGGGAGCTGACCCGTCGGCGGAACGTGCTGTTCATGGCGGACGAGATCCAGTCGGGTCTGGGCCGGACGGGCCGGACGTTCGCGTGCGAGCACGAGGGCGTGGTGCCGGACGTGTACATCCTGGGGAAGGCGCTGGGCGGCGGGGTAGTGCCGGTGTCGGCGGTGGTCGCCGACCGGGATGTGCTCGGGGTGTTCAGGCCGGGTGAGCACGGGTCGACGTTCGGCGGGAATCCGCTGGCCTGCGCGGTGGCCCTGGAGGTGATCGCGATGCTGCGGACGGGCGAGTACCAGGAGCGGGCGGCGGAGCTGGGCGAGCACCTGCACGCGGAGCTGGGGCTGCTCGTGGGCGGAGGTGCGGTGGAGGCGGTGCGCGGCCGTGGGCTGTGGGCGGGGGTGGACGTGGCGCCCTCGCACGGCACGGGCCGGGAGATCTCGGAGAAGCTGATGGAGCGGGGGGTCCTGGTGAAGGACACCCACGGCTCGACGATCCGGATCGCGCCGCCGCTGGTCATCTCGAAGGAGGACCTGGACTGGGGTCTGGAGCAGCTGCGGGGCGTGCTGTCGGCCTGAGGGCGAGAGCCCTGGACTCCCCTGGCGGTGCGGCCGAAAACCGCCCGCAAGGGGGGCATCGACAGTAGGATCAGATACATGAGCGGTAGCAAGAAGTACTCGATCAGCCTGCCCGAGGATCTCGCGGAGAGTGTGCGGAGCCGAGTCGGGTCGGGTGGCTTCTCCGCATACGTGGCAGAGGCTCTGGAACATCGGCTCGCCATGGAGCGGCTCCGGGAGATTGTGGCCGACTTCGAGATCGACAACGACCCGCTGACCGAGGAGGAGCTCAAGGCCGCCCGTGACGAGCTGCGCCATCACGCGTCAGGCGCGGACGACGCCCGCGAGGCTGCCGCCTGATGGCGGGGACGCTTCTGCTGGACAGCGAAGGGCTCTCGAAGCTCTACCTCAAGGACCGGCGTATCGTGGTACGCGTCCAGGTTGCGACGGAAACAGGCATTCAGGTGGCCACCACCGCGATGACCCGCCTGGAGGCCGATTACGAACGCGTTCACCCGGCGCGCATCAACTGGGTCCTGTCCCGCATCGACGTGCACGACGTCACCCGCTCCGTGAGCGACGAGGCGGCCGTACTCCTGCGAGAGCACGGCCTGCACGGCCACAAGTACGCGATCGACGCCGTCTTGGCGGCGATCGCACGCCGTGCGGCGGGCCCGGTCACCGTCCTGACCTCGGATCCGGAGGATCTGACACTGCTCTGCGGCCCGTCCGTCACCGTCGTGAAGATCTGACGTCGGGCCGAAGACAGGCCGCTCTACAGAATCACGTGCGGGAGGAAGCGGGCGTACTCGTCGGTGACGAGGCCCGTCGACTCCCGGATGCCGAGCCCCGCCGCCTCGTCCTCGACGACCCACGCGCCGAGCACCACCCGGTTGCCGTCGAAGTCGGGCAGCGGGGCCAGCTCCTGGTAGCAGCAGGGCTCCCCGTCCCGTACGAACGGCTCCGCCCCGGCCTCGTGCAGGGTGACGCCCGCGCCCTCGCGGCCGAGCAGTGGCTTGGCCACCCAGCCGGTGGTGGTGGCGAGTTCGCGCGGTCCGTCGAGGTAGGCGGGCAGCAGGTTCGGGTGGCCCGGATACAGCTCCCACAGGATCGCGAGAAGCGCCTTGTTGGAGAGCAGCATCTTCCAGGCGGGCTCGATCCAGCAGGTCGTGCCGGTGCCGCCGCCGTTGTCGAGGGTGTCCAGGACGTGCCGGCCGAAGCGGTCGGTGGTGAGCCACTCCCACGGGTAGAGCTTGAAGCAGCTGCGGATGAACCGGAGCCGGTCGTCCACGAAGCGGCGCGAGAGCCGGTCCCAGCCGATCCGTTCGACGGAGAGCGCCTCGGTCTCGAGCCCGGCCTGCTGGGCGGTCTCGCGCAGATACGCGACCGTCATCAGGTCCTCGCCGAGTTCGTCGCCGTCCGAGTGCACGAAGTGGAGGGGGCCGGGCGGCAGCAGAGGAGCCTGCTTCTTCCAGGCGTCGACGAGCCGCTCGTGGAGGGAGTTCCACTGGTCGGCGCCGGGGAACCGCTCCTCCATCCAGAACCACTGCGGGCTCGCGGCCTCCACGAGCGAGGTGGGGGTGTCGGCGTTGTACTCCAGCATCTTGGCCGGTCCCGTACCGTCGTAGCGCAGGTCGAACCGCCCGTAGAGGGAGGGGAGTTCGGCGCGCCGCCGCCAGGACTCGGCGACCAGCGACGCAAGCTTCGGATCGGTGATCCCCAGCTCGGCGAACCGGTCCCGCTCGACGATGTGCGCGGCCGCCGCCAGGCACATCGTGTGCAGCTCCTCGACGACCTCCTCCAGGGCCTCGACCTCGGGCAGGCTGAAGGAGTAGTACGCGCTCTCGTCCCAGTACGGGCGCAGCGAACCGTCCGGGTAGCGGGTCAGCGGGTAGACGAGCCCCTGCTCCTCCACCGTCTCCTGCCAGCCGGGCCGGGGTTCGATCGTGTGCCGTCGCATGTGCCGGGCCTCTCTCAGCCGCCGCCGGAACCGGAGCAGCCGAAGCCGCCGGTGTCGACGGCCTTCATGTCGAAGCTGCCGCCGCTCACCTTGTTGTCACGTATGGAGCCGCCGTAGTAGTACGAGCCCCGGTGGGTGGTGCCGTCGTCGTCGCTGCCGCCGCTCTCGCACTCGTAACTGGGCAGCGTCTCCCGGGTCACCGGGTCGACGCACCGCTTGTCCGGGTCGGAGCCGCACGCGGTGATCGTCGCCGCGAGCACTCCCATCCCGCCGAGCACCACCGTGCTCGACCTCAGTTTCCGCATGTCCTGGGCCTCCCCTTCGCAGTCGCGACCGCACAGTGTAGGCCGGTCAATTCCAGCCGCAGCACCTAGAGTCATTTCGTGCTACTCGGGATGATTTGTGCGCTCGCTTCGTCCGTCTGCTTCGGCGCGGCCTCGGTTCTCCAGGCGATGGGAGCCCGCGCTGCGACCCCGGGGACCGGTGGCGGAGTCGACATCGCGCTGATGTGGCGGGCGCTGCGGCAGTGGCGGTACATCGCCGGCCTCGGCTTCGACGGCCTCGGTTTCGTCCTGCAGATCGTGGCGCTGCGGACCCTGCCCATCTACGTGGTCGGCGCGGCCCTCGCCGCGAGTCTGGCGGCCACTGCGGCGATCGCCTCCCGGTTGCTGCGGGTGCGGCTCAGCCGGGTGGAGTGGACGGCGGTGGGCGTGGTCTGCGCGGGGCTCGCGCTGCTGGCCCTAGCCTCCGGGAAGGAGGGCCACCAGGGCGGCCCCGAGTGGCTGCCCTGGGCGCTGCTCGTGAGCGCTTTCGGGGTGCTGTTGCTCGGCGTCATGGGCGGGCGGCTGCCGTCGAAGCCCCGCGCCCTGGTCCTCGGCCTCGGGGCGGGCTTCGGCTTCGGGGTGGTGGAGGTCGCGGTCCGGCTGTTCGACGGCGTCGACTTCGCCGATCCGGTCTGTTACGCGCTCCTGGTGGGCGGCGGGGCCGCGTTCGTGCTGCTGACCTCGGCGCTCCAGCGCGGCTCGGTGACCACGGCGACGGCGGGCGCGGTGCTCGGCGAGACGGTCGGCCCGGCGATCATCGGGGTGGTCTGGCTCGGCGACACCACCCGGGAGGGCCTCGGCTGGCTCGCCGTCACCGGCTTCGCGATCGCGGTGACGGGCTCCCTGACCCTGGCCCGCTTCGGCGAACCCCCGGAGGTGGGCGGGACCGGGCGGACGGTGGAGACGGGGGCGGCGGGGGCGGCGGGATCGGGGGTGGGCGGGGCCTCAGGACCGGACTCCGGCCCGGGCAGGGGCCTTGGCGGCCCGAGCCGGGGCTCCGGCTCACGCAGGAGCCTTGGCGGCCCGGGCCAGGGCTCCGGCTCGCGCAGGGGCCCCGGCTCGGACCAGGGCCCTCCCTAGGCGCCCCCCGGCGCCTGGGGCAGCACCCGGCACAGGGCCTGGAGCGCGCTCTGCCAGGCGCTGTCCGGGGGTGTCGCGTAGCCGACGACCAGTCCGTCCAGGGTCGCCGGGACCGTGGGGCGGCGGAACTGGTTGACGCCCTGGACCGCGAGGCCGTTCCAGGCGGCGGCCCGCAGCACGTCCTGCTCCGTGCCGGGCGGCAGGGCCAGGACGGCGTGCAGGCCGGCCGCGATCCCGCTGACCCTCGTCTCCGGCGAGTGCGCGGCCACCGCCGCCACCAGCTGGTCGCGGCGCCGCCGGTAGCGCAGCCGCATCGCCCGTACATGCCGGTCGTACGCGCCCGAGCCCAGGAACTCCGCGAACGCCAGCTGGTCGGGCGCGCCGGACACCGAGTCCACCGCCCCCTTCGCCGCGACCACCTCGCCGACCAGGCTCTCCGGCAGCACCATCCACGCGAGCCGCAGCCCCGGGGCGAGGGACTTGCTCGCGGTGCCGAGGTAGACGACCCGCTCGGGATCGAGGCCCTGGAGGGCACCTACCGGCTGCCGGTCGTAGCGGAACTCCCCGTCGTAGTCGTCCTCCAGGACGAAACCGCCCGAGGCCCGCGCCCAGTCGACGACCTCCGCGCGCCGGTCCGGGGGCAGGGCGCCGCCCAGCGGGAACTGGTGGGCGGCCGTCATCAGGACGGCCCCGGCCGAGCCGAGGGGCCCGGACTCCTCGACCCGGGTGCCGTGTTCGTCGAAGGGCAGGACCGGGGTGCCGAGGCCCGCGCCGGTGAGGAGACCCGCGTGGAGGCCGAGCCCGTACGACTCGATGGCGACGTCGCGGACGCCCCGGCTCCGCAGCACCTGGCCGATCAGCATCAGACCGTGCACGAAGCCCGCGCAGACGACGATCCGTTCGGGCCGGGCGTACACGCCCCGCGCGCGGGCCAGGTACTCGGCGAGGACGGTGCGCAGTTCGATCCGGCCGCGCGGATCGCCGTACCCGAAGGCCTCGTTCGGGGCGGCGAGGAGCGCCCGCCGGTACGCCTTGAGCCACTCGGCGCGCGGGAAGGACGCCAGGTCGGGGGTGCCGGCCTTCAGGTTGTGCGCGGGCGTGGAGGGCCGGGGCAGGGCGCGCGCGGGAGAGCCGGCGGCGGGTCCGAGCCCTGGTCGCGGCCCGGGGCGGCGGGGCTCGGCGCGGAGGGGAACGGAACGGCGGGGTTCCGCACGGCGGGGTTCGGGGCGGCGGGGCTCGGCGCGGCGGGCGACCCGGGTGCCGGAGCCCTGCCGGGCCGTGAGCCAGCCCTCGGCGACGAGTTCGGCGTAGGCGTCGGCGACGGTGTTACGGGCCATGCCGAGGTCGGCGGCGAGCGACCGGGAGGACGGCAGCCGGGTACCCGCCTCCAGGCGCCCGCTGCGTACCGCCTCGCGGAGCGCGTCCATGAGCCCGGCCCGCAGCCGCGGACCGCGCAGTTCCAGATGGAGATCGGCCCCGAAAGTGGCCCACTCGTTCGCCATACGAATGGACCATACTCCTGAGCCACCTGGCTCGTACGGTGAAGACATGACCACGCACGTCGACACCACCCACGCCACCGACCCCACCCACACCGCCGACGCCCTCGGCACCACCGGCGCCCTCGGCTCCACCGCGCCGACCGAGTACGCCCACGAGCACGCCCCACGCCTCCCCTTCGCCGAGAGCGTCCCCGAGTTCTACCGGGCGATGCTGCGCCTGGAGACGGCGGCGGCGAAGGACATCGACCCGACCCTGTACCACCTGATCAAGATCCGGGCCTCGCAGATCAACCACTGCGCCTTCTGCGTCGACATGCACTCCAAGGACGCGCTGGCCGAGGGCGAGACCGTCGAGCGGATCGTGCAGCTCTCCGCCTGGGAGGAGTCGCGGCACTTCTACACCGAGCGGGAGCTCGCCGCCCTCGCGCTGACCGAGTCCGTCACGGTCCTCACCGACGGCTTCGTCCCCGACGAGGTGTACGCGCGCGCCGCGCGGCACTTCGACGAGACCGAGCTCGCCCGCGTCATCGGCGCGATCGTCGTCATCAACGCGTGGAACCGGATCGGCGTCACCACCCGGATGACGCCGGGCCACTACACCCCGCGCAGCGCATGAGCGGGACCGGGGCTTCGACGGCCCAGGTCCTGCGCGACCTCCACCGGGACCGGGGAGCCGGCGATCCGCTGGTGCTGCCCGGCCCGTGGGACGCGGTGAGCGCCCGCTCCTTCGAGGCGGCCGGGTTCCCGGCGCTCGCGACGCCGAGCGCCGGGATCGCCGCCTCCCTCGGGTACGAGGACGGGGCGACCCCGGCGGCGGAGATGTTCGCCGCCGTGACCCGGATCGTCCGCGCCGTCTCCGTGCCCGTCACGGCGGACGTGGAGGGCGGATACGGGCTGCCGGTGCCCGAACTGGTGGAACGCGTACGGAAGTCGGGCGCCGTCGGTGTGAACCTGGAGGACACCGGGCCGGACGGCGGGCTCAAGGACCCGCGGGCGCACGCCGAGTGGCTGGCGGAGGTACGGGCCGCGGCGGGACCCGAACTCTTCGTCAACGCGCGCGTGGACACGTACATCCGCGGGACACCCGAACCGCTGGCGGCGGCGATCGCCCGAGCCCGGCTCTACGCGGAGGCCGGCGCGGACTGCGTCTACCCGATCGCGGCCCCGCCCGCCGACCTCCCGGCCCTGCGCGCCGCCCTCGGCGATGTCCCGCTCAACACGCTGGCAGCGCCGGACGGCGGCCCGCCGTTCGCCGAACTCGGCCGGCTCGGCGCGACCCGGATCACGTTCGGCGGCGGGCTGCTCCTGCGCGCACGGGAGGACCTGGCCGCGCTGGCGACGAAGCTCCGCGAGCACGCGGCGGGTTGAGGCACGCCGGGCGACACGCCGGGCGGCACGTCAGGCGTCCTCCCCAGGCAGCACGCCACCCGGCACCCCGGGCGGCAGCCCACGCGGTGCCCCACCCGGCGCACCGCTGCTCTCAGCCGCCGAGCAGCGCGCCGGCCGCCTGTCCGACGGCCACGCCCGAGGCGAGGATCCCGGTCACCGTGCCCGCGTCCGTGAGGGCGAGGCGCACCCGGGTGAGCCGGCCCACGTCCGCGCGGCCCGTGCTCTCGATCTCCTCCTCGGCGGCGCAGAGTTCGCCGTCCAGGACGGCCGTCTGCTCCGTGGGGACGACCCCGCCGAGGTCGGCCCGGAGGCGGCGGATGGCCTGGAGCAGCTCCTCCTGCTGCGGGTCACGGGCCGCCGGGGCCCCGTGACCCGTACTGGTGACGGTGTTGTGGTCGCCGATGGTGACGTTGCCCCCGGTGTTGGTGACGTGGATGCCGCCCGCGCTGTGCCCGGTCCCGGTCACGATTCCTCCGATGCCGCCGTTGCCGCCGATGTCTCTGGTGCTCAACCATGGGTGCTCAACCATGGGTGCTCAACCATCAAAGCCTACGGCCGACTTGGGCCCCGTTTCGGAGCATGAAAAACGGCGCCCCCGAGCCGTACGGTCGGTCGTACGGTTCGGGGGCGCCGGGCGCGTGGAGCGGGGACTCAGATGAGGCCGAGCTCGCGGACCGCGTCGCGCTCCTCGGCGAGCTCCGCCACCGAGGCGTCGATGCGGGCGCGCGAGAAGTCGTTGATCTCCAGGCCCTGGACGATCTCGTACGTGCCGTTCGTGCAGGTGACGGGGAAGGAGGAGATGAGACCCTCCGGGACGCCGTACGAGCCGTCCGACGGGATGCCCATGGAGGTCCAGTCGCCCGCGGCGGTGCCGTTGACCCAGGTGTGGACGTGGTCGATGGCGGCGTTCGCGGCCGAGGCGGCGGAGGACGCGCCACGGGCCTCGATGATCGCGGCGCCGCGCTTGGCGACGGTCGGGATGAAGGTGTCGGCCAGCCACGCCTCGTCGGCGACGACCTCGGCGGCGTTCTTGCCGGCGATCTCCGCGTGGAAGATGTCCGGGTACTGGGTCGCCGAGTGGTTGCCCCAGATGGTGAGGCGCTTGATCTCCTCGACGGACGCGCCGGTCTTGGCCGCGAGCTGCGAGAGCGCGCGGTTGTGGTCCAGGCGGGTCATGGCGGTGAAGCGCTCGGCCGGCACGTCCGGGGCGGCGGCCTGGGCGATCAGGGCGTTGGTGTTGGCCGGGTTGCCGACGACGAGGACCTTGATGTCGTCCGCGGCGTGGTCGTTGATGGCCTTGCCCTGCGGCTTGAAGATGCCGCCGTTGGCGGCGAGCAGGTCGCCGCGCTCCATGCCCTTGGTACGCGGGCGGGCGCCGACGAGCAGCGCGACGTTGGCACCCTCGAAGCCCTTGTTCGGGTCGTCGAAGATGTCGATGCCCTTGAGCAGCGGGAAGGCGCAGTCGTCGAGCTCCATGGCGGTGCCCTCGGCGGCCTTCACGCCCTGCGGGATCTCGAGGAGGCGCAGCTTGACCGGCACGTCCGCGCCGAGCAGGTGGCCGGAGGCGATGCGGAAGAGCAGCGCGTAGCCGATCTGGCCGGCCGCGCCGGTCACGGTGACATTCACGGGAGTGCGGGTCATGGCGATCTCCGTAAGACAGCTGGCGGTGGGGGTCCCTGCCCCTGGTGCGGGATAGCTCTCTTGATCGATCGGTGTCTCGACATGAAGAGATATCCAGCGGTCAGGCTATCCGACCCGGGCCCCGGTGAATCCCCACCCCCTTGTGGTCCGGCTCACTGCCGCCCGTCCACGTGGGCGCGGTCACCCGCCTGCGTTGGCGCGGTCACCCGTCCGCGGTCACCCGCCCGCGCGGGCGCGGTCACCCGTCCGCGCGGCCGCGGTCACCCGTCCCCGTGGGCGCTTCACGGGCTCGTCGGCGCGTCACGGGCTCGTGGTGCAGCCTTCGCCGCCGTCGGCGAGCTGTCCGCAGGCCCGTGCGGCCGCGCCGGAGCCGACGGCGACCATCGGCGTGTACGCGTCGGTCTCCGTCGCCGCCGTGTCGGTGCCGGCGGCGACGGTCGCGCGCCGCTCGGCGTCCCCGGCGCGGATCGTCACCGTGTCCCGGGGCGCGCCGCCGGTGAGCCGGGCCCAGGCCGCCCCGCAGGTCTCGCTGTAGCGGACCTCGACCTGCGCGGCGCCGACGACGGCGCGGGCGACGGTGGTGGCGAGGGGGCCGCCGCACCCCATGGCCTCCGGGTCCTGACCCGTGCAGTCGGGACCCGCGCACTGAACCCCCGGCGGGAGGCTGGTGGGCTGGGTGGTGGGCGGGGCGGTGGTGGTGGGCGGGGCGGCCGCCTTGTCGCCCTCGCCCGGCCCCTCGGAACCGCCGAGATCGACGAGGAGCAGGGCGGCGGTGACGACGAGCAGCGCGCCGATGGCGCCGGTGGCGGAGAGCAGGACCTTGCGGCGACGGGAGTCGGGGGTTCGCGAGGGAGGCGCGGCGGGGGTGGGGACGGGGGTACGGGGCGGGGGCACGGCGGCGCCGGGGGCGGAGGCCGAGGGGGCGGAGGCGCCAGGGGCTGGGGGGCCGGGGGTTGGAACACCGGGGGCTGGGGCGCCGGGGGCGGAGGCCGAGGGGGCCGCCGGGCGGGGCCGGTCGAGGCGGCGGATCTCCATGGTGCGGTCCTCACCGACGGGACCTTGGCGGTAGCCGCCGTCGCCGTCCTCGGGCTCGCGCTCACCGCCGCGGCCCCCGCCCGCGTTCCCTTCACGGATCGGCGTGGCGGCGCGCGCCCAGGCGCGCTCCGCGCGCTCCCAGTCGGTCGCGAGGCCCGCCGGGTCGCTTCCGGTCACCTCGGCGAGCGCCACGACCGCACCCCGGGGCGCCGGCTGACGGGCGTTCAGATACGTGTCCCAGGCGGACCGTTCGTGCCCGGTGCGCTCGGCGACGGCCGTGACGCCGAGGCCGCTGCGGTCGATGAGGCGGCGGAGCCGTTCCGTGAACGCGCGGACATCCGGATCGAGTTCCTCCGGCAGCGCCTTCCAGCCAGGCATGGCGGTCCCCCTTGTCCCGTGCCTCCCGCGTCTCCCCTGCTCCACCGAAGGATGGCAGGTCCGGGGGCGATGCGCGCCCCGGATGCGCAGCCGAGGTACCGGAATGGTCACTTCCGTGCCACAGGGCCCGGTCGAACCTTGAATCAACCTTGGCACGTACATGACCCTTGATCACAGCGGCGCCCGCCCTCCCACGGGGGAGAGGGCGGGCGCCGCGTCACGTACCGTCCGGGTCGTCCGGGCGTCGGGTGAGCCTCAGGTGACCGTCAGATGGAGGACGTCCTCCAGGAACGGGATCTTCAGCCAGGGCCTCGGCTGCACCATGAGCGCGAGCAGCACGATCAGGCCACCCATGACCCCGTACGTGATCATGTCCGTGAAGCGGGACCGTACGGCGAGCATGCCCACCGAGGGCAGCACCCGGCGCAGCACGGCCCCCACGAGGAGCGCCGCGCCGACCAGCATCGTGCCGATCCGGAAGGACTGCCAGAAGGCATCCGTCCCGACGACGAGCAGACCGATCCCGGCGAGACCGAGCACGGTGAGCAGCGGCCACTGGCGCGCGGGCGCCGGGGCGTCACGGGGAGCCGCCCGGCCGCCGCCCTCGGGCCGCGCGGTGTCGGTGGTGAGGCTGGGCGCGGGCCGCTTCCAGGCCTGTGCGCCCCCGGCCTGGGCTCCCCCGGCCTGAGCACGACCGGCCTGTGCGCCCCCGGCCTGAGCACCACCGGCCTGAGCACCCCCGGCCTGAGCACCACCGGCCTGGGCACCCCCGGCCGAGGCGCGTGAGCCCGAAGGCACCGCGCTCCCGTTCTTCGACGGGCCGTCGGCCGCCCCGTCCGGGGTCCCGGCTGTGCCCGGGGTCCCGGGGGTCACGTCAGAGCGCCGCGGCCGCGCGCTCGGCGGCCTCGACGACGTTGACGAGGAGCTGGGCGCGGGTCATCGGGCCGACACCGCCGGGGTTCGGGGAGATCCAGGCGGCCACCTCGGCGACGCCCGGGTCCACATCGCCGACGATCTTGCCCTCGCCGTTGCGGGAGACGCCGACGTCGAGGACGGCCGCGCCCGGCTTCACGTCCTCGGGCTTGATCAGGTGCGGCACACCGGCCGCCGCGACGATGATGTCGGCGTTGCGCAGGTGCGCCGACAGGTCCCGGGTGCCCGTGTGGCACTGGGTCACGGTCGCGTTCTCGGAACGGCGGGTGAGGATGAGCGGCATCGGGCGGCCGATGGTGACACCACGACCGACGACCACGACCTCCGCGCCGTTGATCTCCACGCCGTGCGCGCGGAGCAGCGTGATGATGCCGTTCGGCGTGCAGGGCAGCGGGGCGGGCTCGTTGAGGACGAGCCGGCCGAGGTTGGTCGGGTGCAGACCGTCGGCGTCCTTGGCCGGGTCCATCAGCTCCAGGATGCGGTTCTCGTCGATGCCCTTGGGGAGCGGGAGCTGCACGATGTAACCCGTGCAGGCCGGGTCCTCGTTGAGCTCCCGTACGACCGCCTCGATCTCCTCCTGGGTGGCGGTGGCGGGCAGCGTGCGCTGGATCGAGGCGAGGCCGACCTGCGCGCAGTCGCGGTGCTTGCCGGCCACGTACTTCTGGCTCGCCGGGTCGTCGCCGACCAGGACGGTACCGAGTCCGGGCGTGATGCCCCGCTCCTTGAGGGCCGCCACACGGACGGTCAGATCGGACTTGATCGCGGCTGCGGTGGCCTTGCCATCGAGAATCTGGGCGCTCATGGAGACATCCTCCCGGATGACCCCCGCCTTGTTCCAATTCGCTCGTGCCGGGCGTCCGGTCACACGGAGCGACGGGTTGCACTTGCACAACTCCGATGCGTATCGACTGGACAAAAAGTCGACGTTGCGACCACGATGATCGGCGAAGTACCGCGGAAAGTGCCGGGGGGAATCCGCTCACATCCCGTGAAGAGTCCTCCGCGCGGGCCGCGTCGTCCCCGCACAGAGAAATTCACGGAGGAAACCGCGATGAGCTTCGGTGACCCGAACAACCCGTACGGCCAGCAGCAGGGCCAGGGCCAGCAGCAGCCCGGTTACGGCTACCCGCAGCAGGCCCCCCAGGGCGTGCCGCCGCAGCAGGGCTACGGCTACCCGGCGGCTCCGCCGGTCTCCCCGTACGGCGGGGGCGGCTACCCGGGCATGGCCATGGAGATGCCCGGTGGTGTGAAGTCCGCGCGCGTGATGCTGTGGATCCTCGGCGCGTTCAACGTGCTCGGCGGCATCGCGGCGATCGGTCTCTCCTTCGCCGTCGACAGCGAGCTCGAGAAGTCGGGCGCCTCGTCCGCCGACGCCGAGGCCTTCGCCGACCTGGGCCAGGGCATCCTGATCGGCGCGGGCATCGTGTCGCTCATCTTCGCCGTGCTCGGCATGGTGCTCGCCGCCAAGTTCAAGTCCGGCGGCAACGGCGTCCGCATCGGCGCCATCGTCTGGGCCGCGTTCGCCGTGGTGTTCAGCCTCTTCTCGCTGCCGCTCGGCATCGTGAGCCTCGCCCTCGGTGTCCTGATCATCGTCTTCGTGGCGAAGTCGGACGGCTCGGCCTGGTTCAACCGCAACAAGCAGCAGTACTGATCCACACATGACGGGGGCCCGGTTCCGTACGGAACCGGGCCCCCGTCGTGTCCCCCGCGTCAGACCCGCTTGAGGACCGCGAAGCCCTCCGAGCGGTGGGTGATCGCGTACCGCGCCTCCGGATGCAGTTGCGAAGCCAGCTGCTCGGGGTCCGAGACCTGCTGCGACCAGCCGCGCAGGTCGAAGGCGAGATAGTCCGGGGTGGCGCCCTTCGAGGTGCCGACCCAGTAGACCCGGTGGTCCGCCGTGAGGTGGGCGAGGAGCGAGACGTCCGCCTCCACGCTCACCCCCTCCGGCACCGCGTCGACCGCCGCCCGCGCCTGCTCGGTCCGGGTGTCCGTCCGGTACGTCTCCGGCTTCGTCAGCTCCCGCAGCGGCAGGTTCGCGGCGAGCACCAGCGCGACCGCCGTCGCCACCGGAACGACGACCTTCCCGTACGAGGCGAGCCACGCGCGCGGGGAGGTGCGCACGGAACGGACGCCGTCCACCAGGGCCAGGAAGACCACCGGCATGAGGATGGCGCTGTAGTGCCAGTGCATGCCCCAGTGGTTGGGGTCCTGCGAGAGGAAGCGCCAGCCGAGCGTCGGCAGCACGAGCAGGATCAGCGGCGAGCGCAGCGCGAGGAAGCCGCTGATCGCGAGCAGGAAGATCACCATCTCCCAGCGCTCGCCCGAGCTGAGGGCGTCGGCGATGACCTGCCCGAAGGAGGTCTCGGTGCCCTGCCCGGTCTTCTCGATCTTCGACCAGTAGTCGTACTCGCCGACCCGGCTCGCCGCCGGGATCAGCACGAGGACGGTCAGCGCGAACGCCGCCGCGCCGAAGCCGGCCAGGGCCGCGCCGAGCTGCTTCTGCCCCTTCAGGAAGAGGACCACGCCGACCATCGAGACGGTCAGACCCATGTCCTCCTTGACGAGGACGAGCGGGGCGGCCCAGGCGGCGGCCGCGGTCCAGCGCCCGAGGAGCAGGGCCCGGCAGGTCAGGGCGAGCATCGGGACGGCGAAGGCGATCTCGTGGAAGTCGGACTTGACGGCTTCCTGGAGGCCCCAGGAGAGGCCGTACGCGAGCGCGAGTCCGATGCCGGCGGCCCGGCTGCCGAGGATCTGCTGGGCGGTGCGGCCGACGACGACGGCGCCGGAGGCGAAGAGGGCGGCCTGGGCGAAGAGCAGCGAGACCGGCGAGGACCAGACCCAGTACAGCGGCGCGAGGAGCGCAGTGACGGGGCTGAAGTGGTCGCCGAGTATATGGAAGCCGGGGCCCTTGATGTCGACGACCGGGGCCCGGAACTCGGCGTACGCCCTGACCGACTGCCCGAAGATCCCGAGGTCCCAGGACGGGGTGCGGAAGTGCGCGTACTGCACCCAGGAGTAGAGGAAGTACAGGCCGCACAGGACGCCCGCGAGGATCAGGTACGGGCGGAGCGGGGCCGGTGCGAGGCCGTCCGGCGACTCGGTGCCGGTGGCGCCCGGAGTGCCGGTGTCGGCCTCCTCGGCGGACCTGTTCTGTACGTCCAACACCACGCCCCCACTACCAGTGGTCGACAAAAGAGCAACCCATTAGACCAGAGTCCACCCGATCGACGGATCTGTCGCCGCAACGGCCTTCCGGGCCTCCTCGGCCTTCCGTGGCCCTCCGGAGACCCCGGGTGACGTTCTGCATTCGTTTATCGGCCCTTCCTAGCCTGACGGCGCAGACCTCGGGGAAAGGAAGCGTCATGTACAGCATCATCGTGGTGCCCGCAGCGACCGCTGCCTCCGGAGACCAGGTCAGGCTGGCGCCCGCCGAACGACTCCACTTCGGCCGCGTCTCCCCCCGCGCGGGCACGGCCGGCGAACGGCGCCACCTGGACATCCCGCACCCCGGGGTGTCGCGGACCGCCGGAGAGGTCGGAGCCACCGGCAACCACTGGACGCTGAGCAACTTCAGCACGGCCTCGACGTACGTCGTGGAGAACCCGGAGGGGGCCGGGGAGCACATCAAGATCGCACCGGGCCGGGTCGACGCGCCCGTGCCGTTCGAGTTCTCCCGGGTCGTGCTGCCCGCCGGAAACGACCTGGTCGACTTCTGTGTGTGGGCGCCCCGCCACGACTACGTGACGCACGCGCACGGCGCCGAGGACGGCGAGCCGACCGCGCTCGCCTTCCCCCTCGACCGCTCCAAGCGGTACTTCCTCGTGCTCGCCGCGCTCTGCGAGCCCCGGCTGCGCGGCGAACCGCACGCGCCGCTGCCGACCGCGGACACGATCGTGGACCGCCTCCGCCCGCTGTGGCCCGCGGCGAACCGGGCCGCCGTGCAGTGGAACATCGACTACCTGGCCGTGAAGCTCCGCCTGAAGCCGGGCCCGGACACCGCGGACGCGGGCCCGCGCCTCAACGGCAAGAAGGAGTCCCTGATCTCCCTGGCGCTCCGCTTCGACCTCGTACGGGAGGAGGACCTGGGGGCGCTGTCGGCCCCGGTGGACCGGGCTGCCCCGACGGCTCCGGCGGCCGCGACGGCCCCGGCCCGGCCGCGGTGACCGGCTTCCCGCTGGCCGTGCCGGCCGGCTACCGGGTCGGCGTCTGGACGGTCGAGCGCCCACTGGGGGCAGGGGCGTTCGCCAGCGTGTACGCGGCACGACGGGACCGCGACAACGCGGGTGGCACCGACCCTGCGGACGGCCCCGGCCCCGCAGACGGCCCCGCCAGCACGGACCGCCCCGACGCCCTCCCCTCCCGGGCCGCGCTCAAGTTCCTGCCCACCGGCACCCGCACCCCTCGCCAACTCCACCACCTGCGCGAACTGGCGGAACGCGAGGTGGAGTTACTGAGACGGCTGCGGTCGCCTCGGCTGATCCGGCTGTACGAGACGCTGACGGTCGACGACCCGGCGCACCCGGAACTCGACGGCGCCACCGTGCTCGTACTGGAGGAGGCTGAGCGCCCCCTCCAGTCGCTGCTCCCGGACACCGGCCCGCCCCCGCCGTCCGGGCCCGCACTGCTCCTCCAGATCTGCGAGGGCCTGCACCAGCTGCACACGGCGGGCTGGGTGCACGGCGACCTCAAGCCCGGCAACGTCCTGCTGATGAAGGACGGCAGCGTCCGGCTCGGCGACTTCAGCACGGCGAGCGAGCTGGAGGGGACGCACGCCTACTCCCCCGGCTTCGCCACACCCGACTACACCCCGCCCGAGCTGCTCTGGTCCGAGGTCGGCGCCCGCGGCACCCGGATCCGCCCCAGCGCCGACGTCTGGGCCTTCGGCGTCCTCGCCCACCTCGTTCTCGCGGGCTCCCTGCCCCTCCCCGGCGGCACGCCGACGGCACGCCGGGACGCGGCCGTGCGGTACGCGCGCGGGGAGGAGGAGTTACGGCTCTCCCCCGATCTCCCGCAGCCCTGGCGGGAGATCGTCACGGACTGCCTGAGCCGTACGCACGAGGAACGGGCCGCCCATCACGCGACGTCGCTGCTGCGCCGGGTCGGGGAGGCCGCGGCGGGACGGGTGCCGCGCCACCGGGCGCCCGGCGTACTGGCCGGCGGACTGCGAGGCGGACTGCCCGGCGGACTGCGCCTGCCGCTGATCGCCGCCTCGCTCGCCGCGCTCACGGCGGCGGGCCTGGGCCTGAACACCCTGCTGAACGGGCCGGACCGGCCGGAGACCGGCACCGCCGCCGGATACGAGCGGTGCACGGCCCGCTCCGTCTGCTTCTTCTCCGGGGCGGACGGCGGCGGCGAGATGTGCGAGTGGGAGCACGACCAGCCCGATTGGTCCGACACGGGCACGGGGTGCGACTGGGCACTGACGAGGACCCCGCGCTCGGTGTTCAACAACGGCGGCGCCGACCCGGCCGGGTACGTCGACGTCGCGTACTTCGCGGACAAGGACTGGAAGGACGACCTGGGCTGCGTACGGAGGGGAGAGCGCCGCGATCTCGCCCTCGACCGGCCGATCGCCTCGCACATCTGGGCGAAGGACTGCTGAGGACCGCTGAGGTCTGCCGAGCCCTGCCGAGGACCCTCGGATGTCCGAGTACGGGCCCGGCACCGAACCCCGGGACCGTGGAGCCACGTGATCGCGAGAAGGGAACACGAACGTGACCGTGAACGTACACGTGTCGTCCACACCACCGCGCGCCGCACTCCTGGCGTTCCTGACGGCCCTTGCCCTCGTCCTCGGACTCGGCGCCACGACGGCCGGAGCCGCCGCGGCCGGAGCCAGGTCCGCAGGCGCCACGTCCTCCGGAACCACCACCGCCGCCGCCCCGCCCGCCGGCAAGCCCGCCTTCCAGCTGCCCTTCGCGTGCGGCACGAAGTGGCAGCTCGACACCTGGGGCCACAACCCGGCGCTCGACATCGTCAAGGAGGGCAACCCGGGCTCCGACGGCCTGCCCGTCTACGCCTCCGCCCCCGGCACCGTCACGGCCGCCTACTGGGACGGCGGCTCCGGCAACACCCTCCAGATCAGCCACGGCAACGGCTGGTTCACCGCCTACTACCACCTCCAGGAGGCCCCGGACGCGTACGTGAAGGTGGGCCGTCAGGTGACCGGCGCGACCCAGATCGGCCGGGTCGGGAAGTCCGGCGCGGCCGGGAACTGGGCGCACCTCCACTACGAGCAGCGCTATCTGGCCTCCGGCACGTACACCGACGAGAGCCACCGCAAGCCGGTCCACTTCGGCGGAGTCGAGTACAGCGGCGCCGGCCGCCAATGGGCAAGCGTCACCAGCGGCAACTGCGCACAGCCGCAGACGGCGCCGTACGAGCCGTGGAACTGCCCCAACGGCTTCGTCTGCTTCTACGCGCAGCCGGGCGGCAAGGGCGCGGTCTGCAAGACCGACGGGAACGTGTCGGCGAGCCCCTGCGGTCTGCGCGGGTCCTACTTCAACAACGGCAACCCGGAGCCCGGCGCGGACCACGCGTACGTCGCCCTCGAGGAGGGCGGCACGCCGCTCTGCCTCCACCACGGCTGGTGGGAGGGCCGCGGCGACTTCGCGTCCGGCGGCCGCACGATCAAGTCCGTGACCTGGGGCGGTGAGTGCCCGGCGGTCAGGTGACCCGTCGGCCCTCGGAGGTACGAGGTACCTCCGAGGGCGCCCCGCCGAGAAGGTGAGACCACGCCGCACGGACCGTGCGGACCGCTCACCACCCGGGAGGGCCCGGCACCATGACGTCCACGTTCGCGCGCTCCGCCTGTGCCGTCGGCCTGGTCGTCGCGGCCACCGCGACCGGCTGCGCAGACCGTTCCGCCCCGGAGGCGCGGCCGGTGACGGTCGAAGTCACCGATACCGACCGCGCGTTGCTCCGCCATACGGAACAAGTGCTCGTCGAGCGCTGCATGACGGATCGGGGCTTCTCGTACTGGGCGGGACCGCGCCCGACTCCAGAGGAGAGCTTCACGGTCGGCTATCTGCTGTCGGACGTCGGCTGGGCGCGGAAACACGGGTACGGCAGCCGGATCAAGGCGAAGGTTCTGGAGGCCCGGAAGGACGACCCGAACCAGCGCTACCAGGACGCCCTTCCGCCCGCCCGTATGGACGCGTACCTCACGGCACTGGGCGGCGGCCCGAAGACCCGGCACCTCTCGGTCCGGGTACCGAGCGGCGGAACCATCAGCCGCTCGCTCGGCGGCTGCGAGGAGTCCGCGCAGGTCCAGCTGTACGGCGACCCCGCGACCTGGTTCCGGGTCAGCAAGATCGCGACGAACCTGACCCCGCTGTACGTGGCGAAGCTGAGCCGCACCCCGGAGTTCACCGGCGCGCAGCGCGCCTGGGCCACGTGCCTGCGGGCCGCCGGTCTCGACTACCCGACTCCCGACGCGCTCAGGGGTGCCCTCCCGGAACTGACCGCGGGCGAACCGGAGGCCGCGGCGTTCGCGACGGAGGTCCGGTTCGCCACAGCGGAGGCGGAGTGCGCGCGGTCGTCGGGGTTCGCCCGCACGGGCAGCGCCCTGGTACGCCGCGCCGTGGACGGCCTGCGGGACGCGTACGGGGCCGAACTCGACGCGTACGCACACCTGGAGCACAGGGCGCTCGACCGCGCCCGTGCCCTCACCTGAACTCCCGCGGCGCAGGGCCGCGGGTTGACGACGAAGGAGACACCATGAAGCGTTCCCTCGCGAGCGCGGCGGCGGTGCTCGGCCTGGCGGCCGGATCGCTGCTGATCAGCACGCCCGCCCAGGCCTCGGAGGCCTGCGACGACTTCTTCAACTACAAGGCGAAGTCGGGCTACATGTACGCCTTCAACCTGCGGAGCTGTACGGATGAGCTCGGCCACGACGACGGCGACGAGTACGACTGGGGCGACTCCGTCGGCGAGATGAAGGGGCGGGCCACCAACAACGCCGAGTCCGTACTGAACAAGGGGAAGGGCAGTACGTACCACATCGTCCGGTTCTACGACTACACGGCCTACAACGTGCCCAACGGCTACGGCTGCCTCTCGCCCAACGAGACCCACGCGGGCAAGTACGCCGACAACCTCTGGGACAACAAGCTGAGCGACGGCGGCCCCGCCGCCAACAGCATCAGCTCGCACAACTGGGTGTCCAGCTGCTCCTGGTGGGTGGACTGACCCCGGAAACGCCGACGGGCGGCCCCCCGGCACCCCGAAAGGGTGTCGGCGGGCCGCCCGTCGCTGCCACCGCTCAGTGGAAGAAGTGGCGCGTCCCCGTGAAGTACATCGTCACGCCCGCCTTCTTCGCGGCCTCGACCACCAGCTCGTCCCGCATCGATCCGCCCGGCTGCACGACCGCCTTCACGCCGGCCTCGGTGAGGATCTCCAGGCCGTCCGGGAAGGGGAAGAAGGCGTCCGACGCGGCGTACGCGCCGCGCGCCCGCTCCTCGCCCGCCCGCTCGACCGCGAGCTTCGCGGAGTCGACGCGGTTGACCTGGCCCATGCCGACGCCGACCGAGGCGCCGTCCTTGGAGAGCAGGATCGCGTTGGACTTGACCGCGCGGCAGGCCTTCCAGGCGAAGGCGAGCTCGGCGAGCTCCTCCGCGGACAGGGCCTCACCCGTCGCCAGGGTCCAGTTCGCCGGGTCGTCGCCCTCGGCCTGGAGGCGGTCGGTGACCTGGAGCAGCGCGCCGCCGTCGATCGGCTTGACCTCGACCGGGTTGCTCGGGGCGCCCTCGGCCCTGAGCACCCGGATGTTCTTCTTCTTGGCGAGGACCTCGACGGCCCCGTCCTCGTACGCCGGGGCGACGATGACCTCGGTGAAGATCTCCGCGACCTGCTCGGCCATGGCGACCGAGACGGGGCGGTTGACGGCGATGACGCCGCCGAACGCGGACAGCGGGTCGCAGGCGTGGGCCTTGCGGTGGGCCTCTGCGACGTCGGCGCCGATCGCGATGCCGCACGGGTTGGCGTGCTTGATGATCGCGACGCAGGGCTCGGTGTGGTCGTACGCGGCCCGGCGCGCGGCGTCGGTGTCCGTGTAGTTGTTGTAGGACATCTCCTTGCCGTGCAGCTGCTCGGCCTCGGCGAGGCCGCCCGTGCCGTCGACGTACAGCGCGGCACCCTGGTGGGGGTTCTCGCCGTAGCGCAGGACGTTGTTCCGCTCGTAGGTGGCGCCCAGGAAGTCGGGGAAGCCCGAGGTGTCGGCCGCCGCGTAGTCGTCGGCGAACCAGGAGGCGACGGCCACGTCGTAGGCCGCGGTGTGCCGGAAGGCCTCGGCCGCGAGCCGCTTGCGGGCGGTCAGGTCGAAGCCGCCGGCCTGGACGGCCGCGAGGACGTCGGCGTACCGCTCGGGGCTGGTGACGATCGCCACGGACGGGTGGTTCTTGGCCGCGGCGCGGACCATGGACGGGCCGCCGATGTCGATCTGCTCGACGCACTCGTCCGGGGTGGCGCCGGACGCGACGGTCTCCTTGAACGGGTACAGGTTCACGACGACCAGGTCGAAGGGCTCCACGCCCAGCTCGGCGAGCTGCTCACGGTGCGACTCCAGGCGCAGGTCGGCGAGGATGCCGGCGTGCACGCGCGGGTGGAGGGTCTTGACCCGGCCGTCCAGGCACTCGGGGAAGCCGGTCAGCTCCTCGACCTTGGTGACCGGCACACCGGCGGCGGCGATCTTCCCGGCCGTGGAGCCGGTGGAGACGAGCTCGACACCGGCCTCGTGCAGACCGCGGGCCAGCTCTTCGAGCCCCGTCTTGTCGTAGACGCTGACCAGCGCGCGGCGGATGGGCTTAACGGTGTCCGTGTTCACCGACATGAACCTTTCGTCCCTCAATGCGATAGCCGTGCCGGGCGAGGCGCCCCACGACGTCGACGAGCAGTGAGCGCTCGACTTCCTTGATGCGCTCGTGCAGAGCGGCTTCATCGTCCTCGTCCCGCACCTCGACCACGCCCTGGGCGATGATCGGGCCGGTGTCGACACCGTCGTCGACGAAGTGGACGGTGCACCCGGTGACCTTCGCGCCGTAGGCGAGGGCGTCACGCACCCCGTGGGCACCGGGAAAACTGGGCAGCAGAGCCGGGTGGGTGTTGACGACCCGGCCGCCGAAGCGGGCGAGGAACTCCTTGCCGACGATCTTCATGAAGCCGGCCGAGACGACGAGATCCGGCTCGTACGCGGCGGTGGCCTCGGTGAGGGCGCGGTCCCACTCCTCGCGGGTGGCGTGGTCCTTGACCCGGCAGACGAAGGTCGGCAGTCCGGCGCGCTCGGCGCGCTCCAGACCGGCGATGGCGTCGCGGTCGGCGCCGACGGCGACGATCTCCGCGCCGTAGCCCTCGGGGTCCGCGGCGATGCCGTCGAGGAGGGCCTGCAGATTGGTACCGGAACCGGAGACCAGGACGACGAGGCGGGCGGCAGCCACTGGGTCACTCTTTCCGTGGTGTTTGTACGGTCGTACGAACGAATCGTGCCGCTCGATACGGGGAACCCTACGAATGGCTCGACCGTCAGCAACGATACCGGCACACCGGACGGCCCCCACGGGACGGGGGCGGAGCAGGGCGGTAGCGTCAAGGTCCGACGCCGGACGCGCACCCGACCAGCACCGGTCGAAGACACGAACGGCGGCACACGAGACAGCAGCGGAGACCACGGGTGCGGCCGTGGTCGCGACGACAGAGGGAAGACGTTCAGCAGATGCCGGAACGCCAGTCCACGGACGACAACAACCCGTTCGCGCCGCCGCCCGAGGGCCGGCCGGATCAGCCGTGGCAGCCACGGCGACCGGACGGCCCCGACAGCCCGGACGACGAATCGTCCGGGGGCTCCGGGTCGTCGGGGCCGTCGGACGGCCGCTGGAGCCCGCGCCAGCCGGGCCGCTCGAACGACGGCTTCGGCCGGGGGCCCGAGCGCCAGGGCGGCGGCCAGGGAGGACCGGAGGGCGGGCCCGGAAAGGGTGGGCCCGGCCAGGGCGGCAGCGGAGGACGCGGGCTCCGCTGGGACCCGACGGACCCGGCACAGCGCCGCGCGCGGTACGCGATCCTCGCCGGCATGTGGGCCTTCTTCTTCGCCATCTTCGAGATCCCGGAACTGGCGCTGCTGCTCGGCGCCCTGGGCGTCTACTGGGCGATCAGCTCGCTGCGCGCCAAGCCGAAGCCGGCGGACGAGCTGTCGCCGACATCACAGTCGGCGGGCGGGCCCGCGTCCCAGCCCTCGGGACAGGCGGCGGGGCAGCCCGTGGGCCGACCTTCGGGGCAGGGCGCCACGGCGGCCCCGCTCCGCTCGATGCGGACGGCCGCGATCAGCGGCCTGGTCGCGGCGAGCGTGGCCCTCATGATCGTCGCGGTGGGCTTCACCATGCAGCTCGTCTACAGCGACTTCTACGAGTGCCGTGACGACGCCCTCACCCACGCCGGCCAGCTCGCCTGCAACGACCTCCTGCCGAAGCCGCTGCGCGCGGGCTTCGGGGTCCGGGAGTAGGACGGCGGACAGCCCCTGCTCCGGCCCGATCCAAAAGGCAGGGCCTAGTCGGCGGGCCGCGCCGGTGGCGGGGGCGCGGCGGGTTCCCAGGCCGCCGGGAGGTAGTCGTACGGCTCGAAGGCGGAGTCGCCGTACGGGTCGTAGGTGTCGTACGGCAGGTCGTCGTCGAGGCCGGGGCCGGGACCGGCCGCCTTCGCCCCGGCCGCCTTCCCCGCGGGGGGCGTCGGGGGCGTTTCCGGTTGCCCCTTGCCGGCTTCCGGCCCGTCCGGGGTGGACGGCGTGGCCGGGGATACGAGGCCGGGCGCGGGTACGGGGCCCGGCGCGGGTACGGGGCCCGGCGCGGGTACGGGGCCGGGCGCGGGCGCCGTGGACGTGGCCGCCGCTGCCTGGGACGCCACCCCCTGCACCGCCGCCGCCTCCACCGGCAGCGGCTTCGGGCGCAGGGCACGCCGGCCCCAGGCGCGTACCCCCAGGGCCACCGGCACCCCGACGCACGCACCCCACAGGACCGTCGCCGCGCCCGTCTGCCACCACACCGGGCCGAACGCCGACAGCCGGGCGCTGCCGAGCGGCCCGCCCGCCGCGGCCGAGACCACGGCGACCACCGCCCCGCAGCCCCAGGCCGTTCCCAGCGCCGTCAGCGCCGTGTCCCGGGCCGTCCAGGCCCGCGCCGAGCGGCCCACCCGGCCGCCCTGGAGCACCACGGCGGCCAGCGGGACCGCCACGGCAGCCCAGTGGATCCAGCCGCCGCGTCCGTCGTCGGGCAGCGCGGCGAGCAGCGGGAAGGGTGGCGCGGCCGGATCGCCGACGAGACCCAGCGGGGTCGCGAGCGCGCCCGTGCCGAGGGCGAAGCCCGGCCCGAGCCCGTACGCGGCTCCCCAGACGGCCATGTTCGGCAGCAGTGCGAGGACCAGCAGCAGCACCGCCACCCGCCCCGACCACTCCCCCGCGAGACCCGCGTACGCGGCCTGCGCCTCGCCCGCGTGCCAGGCGAGCGAGACCGCCGCGACGACCGCGCCGCCGCCGAACAGCGTGACCAGCCCGAGCCCGGCCGCCCGCAGGGCGACGGCGGCCTGCCGCTGTTCGGGCAGCGGGCGCCCGCAGGCCGTCCAGGCGCCCGCCCCGGCCGCGGCCACCACGACGGCGGGCAGCCAGAGCCCGGCGCTGAGCAGGTCGGCGGGCAGCGGGCCGCTCTCGCTGTGGACCACGATCACGGCGGCGACCAGCAGGTATCCGCCGGCCACGGCACCGACCGCGCCGCTCGCGGAGGGCCGCCGCCGGTCGCCGTCGTCGCCGGGCGCGTCGAGGGTGTCGCGGGCGGCCCGGTGGACGAGCCAGACGGGCAGGGCGGCCAGGAGCATCGGCACGACGCCGAGGGGAGCGGGCAGTCCGGACAGGGTGTCCGTACGGACGAGGTCGACGCCGTGGGCGAGCAGCCAGAGCCCGGCGGCCAGGTGCAGGGCGCCGCCGGGGCCGCTGTCGGGGTACGGGGAGCTGATCCAGCCGGCGGTCACGAGGACCGCGAGGGCGCCGATTCCCAGTCCGGCGGCGACCCCGCCCCGGACGCAGGCGGTGGCGAGCGCGGCGGAACGGCCGCCCTGGACCAGGGGGTGCTCGGTCACATGGGTCACGGGGTCATGCTGCCAACGACACGCGCTTTTGCCTCGTAACAGGCAAACCTCCGTTGTGTCGCTCAAGATACGTTTATGTACTTTTCCGCCCACAGCAGCTCTGCGGGAGGTCGACGCCGATGAGCCGGAGCACCGCGGATTCCGCATCCTCCGTCACCCTGCCGACCCCGAAGGAGCGGCGCAGGTTGCGTGAGGCCCTCGCTCTGAGCGAGGAGCAGGTCGCCGAGGCCATGGGCGTCACGAAGGCCACGGTCAGGTCATGGGAGACCGGGCGTTCATCACCCCGGGGCCGCAAGCGCGAGGCGTACGCGAGCCTGCTCGGAACGTACGGGCCGGACGACGCGCCGACCTCACCGGAGTCGTCGAACTCCTCCGAGAGGGCCGCGGAGCCGCAGTCCGGGCCACCGTCACCCGTACGGCCGCAGGCCCCGGCAAGAACGCAGACACAGGCGCAGGCACAAGCGCCCGCTCCCGCTCCCGCGGCGAACGCGGCGAACGTCCGGCCCAAGGCCGCGGCCAAGCGGGCCGCCAAGCCGCCGAAGGCCCCCTCCCCGCCCCCGGTCATCACCGCGGGGCCCGCCCGCAAAGGCACCCCGAAGCCGCAGGAGCGGCTGAAACCGGTCGCGGCCGCCGCCCCGCAGGCCGCGGAGGAGAGGCCCGCCGGGCCCCCCGCCGTACCGGGACTCACCCCCGAGGAGGCGTTCGACGCGCTGTACGCGCACGCGGCGCCCGGTCTCGTCCACCAGACGTATCTGCTGACCGGCCGGCGGCGGCTCTCCCGCGAGGCCGTCGAGTACGCCTTCCACCACGCCTGGGAGCACTGGCCCGAGGTCGCCGTAGACGCGGACCCGGTGGGCTGGGTGCGGGCGACGGCGTACGAGTACGCCCTCTCCCCCTGGCACCGGCTGCGCCGTACCCACAAGTACCCCGACGCCCCGCCCACCGAGGCGAGCCGGCGGGCGCTGCTCACCGCGCTCCTCGACCTGCCGGCGCCGTACCGGCGTACCGTCCTGCTCTACGACGGGCTCGGGCTCGACCTGCCCGAGACGGCCGCCGAGACCGAGGCGAGCACCCCCGCCGCGGCCAACCGGCTGCTGCACGCCCGTACGGTCCTCGCGAAGCGGGTCCCCGAACTCGCCGATCCCGACGCCCTGCACCGGCGGCTCAGCGCGCTGGTCACGGAGGCGCCGACGGCCACCCTCCCGGCGGCCCGTACGGTCCGGACCGGCAGCGAGCGCCGGACACGGACGTGGACCCGCGCGGTGCTGGGGGTGACGGCGGTCCTCATCGGCATCACGGGCTTCACGGCGGCGACCGCGCCGACCCACTACATCCCGGCGAACGCCCCCGGGGAGACCGTCAACGGCGTCCCGGTCCGCGGCGGCCCGCAGAAGCTCCGCCCGGAGGACCTGCAACTCCGCGACCAGCTGCGCTCCGAACCGAACCCGGGCCCGGAGCGACTGATCCCGGCCGCCGAGTGACCACCGGGGCGTGCCCCGGCGGTGCCCCGCCGAGTGACCACCGCCGGGGCAGCGCCGCCGGCTGACCACCGCCGGGGCACCGGCCCCGCACAACGAGAGGGCCCCGCCCTCGCCCGGGTGACCGGGCGGGGGCGGGGCCCTCTCGTACGGCGGCCGCGGAACCCCGCGGCTACCGGCTGCTTCAGCCCGCGAGGATGGCGCGCGCCAGCTTGGCCGTCTCGGTCGGCGTCTTGCCGACCTTGACGCCGGCGGCCTCGAGGGCCTCCTTCGCCTGGGCGGTGCCGGAGGAGCCGGAGACGATGGCGCCGGCGTGGCCCATGGTCTTGCCCTCGGGCGCGGTGAAGCCGGCGACGTAGCCGACGACCGGCTTGGTGACGTTGGCCTTGATGAAGTCGGCCGCACGCTCCTCGGCGTCGCCGCCGATCTCACCGATCATGACGATCAGGTCGGTGTCGGGGTCCGCCTCGAACGCCGCGAGGGCGTCGATGTGCGTGGTGCCGATGACCGGGTCGCCACCGATGCCGACGGCGGACGAGAAGCCGATGTCACGGAGCTCGTACATCATCTGGTACGTCAGCGTGCCGGACTTCGAGACCAGGCCGATGCGGCCCGGCTTCGTGATGTCGCCCGGGATGATGCCGGCGTTGGACTGGCCCGGGGTGATGAGACCGGGGCAGTTCGGGCCGATGATGCGGGTCTTGTTGCCCTTCGCCTGCGCGTACGCCCAGAAGGCGGCGGAGTCGTGGACGGCGATGCCCTCGGTGATGACGACGGCCAGCGGGATCTCGGCGTCGATCGCCTCGATCACGGCGGCCTTCGCGAACGCCGGCGGGACGAAGAGGACCGAGACGTTGGCGCCGGTCTCCTTCATCGCCTCGGCGACGGAGCCGAAGACCGGGACCTCGGTGCCGTCGAAGTCGACGGTCGTGCCGGCCTTGCGCGGGTTCACGCCACCGACGATGTTGGTGCCGTCACCCAGCATGAGCTTGGTGTGCTTCATGCCCGTGGCACCGGTCATGCCCTGGACGATGACCTTGCTGTCCTTGGTCAGGAAGATAGCCATGGTGTTCTGACCTCGTCCCTTACTTCGCAGCCGCGAGCTCGGCGGCCTTGTCGGCCGCGCCGTCCATGGTGTCCACACGCTGCACGAGCGGGTGGTTCGCGTCCGACAGGATCTTGCGACCCAGCTCCGCGTTGTTGCCGTCGAGGCGCACGACCAGCGGCTTGGTGACCTCTTCGCCCTTGGAGGCGAGGAGCTCCAGGGCCTGGACGATGCCGTTGGCGACCTCGTCACAGGCGGTGATGCCACCGAAGACGTTGACGAACACGGACTTGACGTCCGGGTCGCCCAGGATGATCTCCAGGCCGTTCGCCATGACCTCGGCGGAGGCGCCGCCACCGATGTCGAGGAAGTTGGCCGGCTTCACGCCGCCGTGGTTCTCACCGGCGTACGCGACGACGTCCAGGGTCGACATGACCAGACCGGCACCGTTACCGATGATGCCGACCTCGCCCTCGAGCTTGACGTAGTTGAGGTTCTTGGCCTTGGCGGCAGCCTCGAGCGGGTTGGCTGCGGCCTTGTCCTCGAGCGCCTCGTGCTCGGGCTGACGGAAGTCGGCGTTCTCGTCGAGAGACACCTTGCCGTCCAGCGCCAGGATGCGACCGTCCTTGGTCTTCACGAGCGGGTTGACCTCGACGAGGAGCGCGTCCTCGGCGACGAAGGTGTCCCACAGGGTCACCATCGCCTCGGCGACGCCCTCGGCCACATCGGCCGGGAACTTCGCCAGGGCCACGATCTCGCGGGCCTTCTCGATGTTCACGCCTTCGACGGCGTTGACCGGGACCTTCGCGAGGGCCTCGGGGTCTTCTCCGCGACCTCCTCGATGTCCATGCCGCCCTGCACCGACGCCATGGCGAGGAAGGTGCGGTTGGTGCGGTCGAGGAGGTACGAGACGTAGTACTCCGCCTCGATCTCCGGGGACAGCTCGGCGATCATCACCTTGTGGACCGTGTGGCCCTTGATGTCCATGCCGAGGATGTCGGTCGCGCGAGCGACCGCCTCGTCGGCGTCGCCCGCCAGCTTGACGCCGCCGGCCTTGCCTCGGCCACCGACCTTCACCTGCGCCTTGACGACGGACTTGCCGCCAAGACGCTCGGTGGCCTCGCGCGCCGCCTCAGGCGTGTCGATCACTTCACCGGCCAGCACCGGTACACCGTGCTTGGCGAAGAGGTCCCTCGCCTGGTACTCGAACAGGTCCACGCGCGTCCGTCCCTTTTCTGATGATCGCGGTTCGTTGTCTGCGTGGGCGTGCCGCGAAGGGCAACGTGACTGCACTGTCACAAGGGAGGCGTACACGGTGTCCGTGGACGCGGCATGTCCGTCTCGCAGGTTATCGCCGAGGGCCGTAGGTCCCTAAATCGCAGATCACAACAGAGCGGTGATACGGGTCACAGGATGTAGGGGCCACGGGGTCGTCCGTACGGGTTGCGAGGTGGCGACGTGCGGCGTTCGCGGCAGGCGGGGCTTGGCCTCCCGGCCCCTCACGACGCGCCGGGGATGCGGGTGAGGGCCGTTCGGAGGCGTGTGTGATATGGGACTCAGTGAGGCCCTGGACACCCGTGCGGGTGGTGCCGCGACGACGAATTCCGTACTCGCGTCGGGTCGGTCAGGCCGTGGGTATCGGTCAGACCGTGGGTATCGGTCAGGCTGTGGGTATCGGTCAGGCCGTGGGTATCGGCAGCGGGCGCTTCTCCAGGGCGGCGGCCATGATCTCCGGGAACAGGTCGGGGGTACAGGCGAAGGCGGGGGCGCCGAGCGCGGCGAGCGCCGCCGCGTGGTCGCGGTCGTACGCCGGGGCGCCCTCGTCGGAGAGGGCGAGCAGCGCGATGAACTGGACGCCGGAGGCCTTCATCGCCGACCCGCTTCAGCATCTCGTCGCGGATGCCTCCCTCGTACAGATCGCTGATGAGGACGACCACGGTGTCGGCGGGGCGGGTGATCTTCGACTGGCAGTGGGCGAGGGCGCGGTTGATGTCGGTGCCGCCGCCGAGCTGGGTGCCGAAGAGGACGTCGACGGGGTCGTCGAGCCGGTCGGTCAGGTCCACGACGGCGGTGTCGAAGACGACGAGCCGGGTGGCGATCGACCGCATGGAGGCGAGTACGGCGCCGAAGACGGAGGCGTGGACGATGGAGGCGGCCATGGAGCCGGACTGGTCGACGCAGAGCACGACCTCCTTCCGTATCGCCTGCGAGGCCCGCCCGTGGCCGATCAGCCGCTCGGGGACGACCGTGCGGTGCTCGGGCAGATAGTTCTTGAGGTTGGCGCGGATGGTCCGGTCCCAGTCGATGTCCCGGTGGCGGGGGCGGCTGATGCGGGCGGAGCGGTCGAGGGCGCCGGTGAGGGTCGCGCGGGCGGGTGGCGAGGCGCTTCTCCAGGTCGTCGACGACCTTCCGGACGACGGCCCGCGCGGTCTCCCTGGTCGTCTCGGGCATGGCCTTGTGGAGGGAGAGCAGGGTGCCGACGAGATGGACGTCCGCCTCGACGGCCTCCAGCATCTCCGGCTCCAGGAGCAGCGTGGCGAGACCGAGGCGGTCGATCGCGTCGCGCTGCATGACCTGGACGACGGAGCTGGGGAAGTACGTGCGGATGTCGCCGAGCCAGCGGGCGACGGAGGGCGCCGAGGCCCCGAGTCCGGCCGAGCGGTCCCGTCCGGTGCGGTCGCCGCCCTGGCTCGTGCGGCCGTAGAGCGCGGTGAGGGCTCCGTCCATGGCGGCGTCGGTGCCGGTGAGCGCACGGCCGGTTCCGTCGGCCTCCCCGCCGCCGAGGACGAGCCGCCAGCGGCGCAGCCGCTCGTCGTCCGTCACCGCCCCCGTGCGCGTGGTGGTGCCCGTGGTCGTGGCGGTGGTCGTGCCGGTGGTCGTGCCGGTGCTCATACGAGGGCCTCCTTGCCGAGGACGAGATGGAGGAGGGGCAGCACGGCGTCCGCCCGGTCCCGGTCGGGGGCGGGCGCGAAACCGGGGGCGCCCGGGAGGGTGTGCCCGGGGCCGCCGGCCTGCGGGCCACGGGCGACCAGCTCGCCGAGGGTGCGGCGTACGCCCGGCTCGTATCCGGAGAAGGTGCGCCGCAGCAGCGGCAGGACATCGGTGAAGGCCTCCGGCGGGACGCCCGTCAGCCAGTCGTCGACCAGTCCGAGGAGCCGCTCGTCGTGGACCAGGAGCAGCCCGCCGCCCGAGGCCCCGCCGGCGAAGCCGTCGATCCAGGCGGCGGCGTCGGACGGCGGGGTGCCGGGCGAGAGGGCGCGGCTCATGAGGAGGGCGGCCTCGGCGGTGGCGATCCGGCCCTCGTCCAGGAGGAGCCGGGCGGCGCGGCCCCTGAGGACGCCCGGGATCCGGTCGCGGTCGGCGAGCGGTGCAGGACGCCGGCCCAGCGGTCGGTCAGCCCGTCCGCTCCGGGCAGCAGGGCGAGGGCCTGGTGCACCTCGTCGATCCGCTCGCGCATGGCGGCGGCCGCGTCGGTGTCGAGCCCCGCACAGGCGGGCGGCAGGCCGACGCAGATCCGTTCGGCGAGACCGGCGGCGACCTCGGCGAGGGCCGCCGTCTCGGTGCCCCGGACGTCGCCGTAGCGCAGGGAGCGGGCGAGGGCGGGCAGGGCCTGGGCGAGATGGCCGACGTCGGTGTCGAGCGCGGCCCGGTCGGCGAGCGCCCGCATGACGACGGGGAGCGCGTCGGTGAGCCCGGCGAGGAGGCACTGCTCGGCGAGGGCGGTGACGTCGGCGAGGGCCTTCGCCGCCAGGGCCCGGGAGCCGGCCCGGGCGGTGGCGGCGGCCTCGACGGTGGTGCCCCAGACACCGGCCTCGGCGACCTGGACGTGCAGCTCCGGCTCCCAGCGCAGCCGCCACGTCTCCCGGAAGGTGCCGGTGCCGGAGCGGCCGGAGGCCGGTTCGCCCCAGCCGACGCCGAGGAGCCGCAGCCGGTGCAGCAGTCGGCTGCGCTCCCCGTCCATGTCCTTGCGGAGGTCGAGATCGAGGTCGCGCTCGGTGGCCTCGGGCTTGAGGCGCAGGGTGCGCTGACGGCGGGCCAGATCGCGCTGGAGGGGTACGGCGGGGGCGCCGGCCGGGACCTCGCCGAGGACGTCGCCGACGACGAGGCGGTCCCGGACGAGGTCCAGCGGAACGTCGGAGCCCTCGCAGAGCACGGCGCGGACGGCGTCGGTCGTCTCGTCGAGGCCGGGGAGCGGGCGGCCGCGCAGGGCGGCGAGGGTCTGGGCGAGCCGGACGGCCTCGATGACATGGGCGGAGGAGACCAGGTGGTCCTCGGCCCTGAGGAGTCCGGCGACCTTGGTCATCCACCGCTCGACGGGCCGGTCGGGGGCGGCGAAGAGGTGCGCGTACCAGCCGGGCGCCTCGATCCCGGCGCCGTACCCCGAGCGGCGGGCGAGCCTGCGGTGGGTCCAGGGGACCCAGGTCATCTCGGTCTTCACCTTGGGCAGGCCCTTGAGCAGGGCCCGGTCGGCGGCGACGGTGGTCTTCCGGCGGAGGGCGGGGACGTGCCAGGCGCCACAGACGACGGCGACGGCGTCGTCGCCGAACTCCTTGCGGGCGGCGCGCAGCCGGATCCGCATATGGGCCTCGCGGACCAGGTCGCGGGGATGCCCGCCGTGCCCGTACGCCTCACGGAGCGCGCCCATCGCCTCGGCGAGGGCCTCGAAGGGGGCGGTGGGGTCGTCGTCGCCGCGCAGTTCGACGACGTCCTCCCACCAGCGCTCGGCGTCCTCGTACCCGGCGGCCCCGGCGAGTTCGGCGACCGGGTCGATCCGCAGGCCGCCCCCGGCGACCTCGTCCTCCCCGTCGTCCCAGGTGGGGTCGGCGGCGGCCAGGGTGTGGGCGGCGGGCAGGTCGATGAACCGCACGGCGGCGCCCCGGTCGAGGGACCAGCGGATCGCGACCCACTCGGGCGAGAACGCGGCCATCGGCCAGAACGCGGCCCGCCCGGGGTCGTCCACGGCATGGGCGAGCAGCGCGACCGGTGGCCGCATGTCGGGGTCCCCGGCGAGCGCCACGAGCGCGTCGGCCTCGGCGGGGCCTTCGATGAGCACGACGGCGGGCTCGGCCGCGTCGAGCGCGGCCCGCACACCCCGCGCGGAGCCGGGCCCGTGGTGCCGCACCCCGAGCACGAGCGGCCCACGGGGGAGGCCACGGCCGGACGTGGAGGCGGAGGCGGAGGCAGCCGTGCAGGCGCCCTCGGCCGTGGAGGCGGCCCCGGCCGTGGAAGTGGCCCCGGCCGTCATCGTGGGCGTGGACGTGGACGTCATCCGCTCACCTCGCGGCAGGCGCGGTAGAAGTCCTTCCAGCCGTCCCGCTCCCTGACCACCGTCTCCAGGTACTCCTGCCAGACGACCCGGTCGGCCGCCGGGTCACGGACGACCGCGCCGAGGATGCCCGCCGCGATGTCCGCCGGACGCAGGACCCCGTCGCCGAAGTGGGCGGCGAGCGCGAGGCCGCCGGTGACGACGGAGATCGCCTCGGCCGTGGACAGCGTCCCCGAGGGGGACTTGACCCGCGTCCGGCCGTCGGTGGTGACCCCGTCCCGCAGTTCGCGGAAGACGGTGACGACCCGACGGATCTCGTCGACGCCGGCCGGGACGGCCGGCAGGGCGAGGGAGCGGCCGAGCTGCTCGACGCGGCGGGCGACGATGTCGACCTCGGCCTCGGGGGTCGCGGGCAGCGGCAGGACCACCGTGTTGAAGCGGCGGCGCAGCGCGCTGGAGAGTTCGTTGACGCCCCGGTCCCGGTCGTTGGCCGTGGCGATCAGGTTGAAGCCGGGGACGGCCTGCACCTCCTGGCCCAGCTCGGGGAGGGGGAGGGTCTTCTCGGACAGGATGGTGATGAGCGTGTCCTGCACGTCGGCCGGGATACGGGTGAGCTCCTCGACGCGCGCGGTCATGCCCTGCGCCATCGCCCGCATCACGGGGCTCGGCACGAGGGCGTCCCGGCTGGGGCCGTGAGCGAGCAACTGGGCGTAGTTCCAGCCGTACCGGACGGCCTCCTCGGGGGTGCCGGCGGTGCCCTGGACGAGGAGGGTCGAGTCGCCGCTGACGGCGGCGGCGAGGTGCTCGGAGACCCAGGTCTTGGCGGTGCCGGGCACGCCGAGCAGGAGCAGTGCCCGGTCGGTGACGAGGGTGGTGACGGCGACCTCGACGATGCGGCGCGGTCCCACGTACTTGGGCGTGATCACCGTCCCGTCGGGGAGGGTGCCGCCGAGGAGATAGGTGGCGACGGCCCACGGCGAGAGGCGCCAGCGGGCGGGTCGGGGCCGGTCGTCGGCGGCGGCGAGCGCGGCGAGTTCGTCGGCGAAGGCGTGCTCCGCGTGCGGCCGCAGGACCTCGGTCACGGTCTGCGGCTCCCCCGGTCCGGTGTCCGTCTCGACACCGGAACGGGGCTGCGCGATGGTTTCGGGCACGGGCATGGATCCCCCTCCAGATCGTTCGATCTGCTGTGGGATCCACCGTGCACCATGCCACTGACAATCGGATGTCACCGCTGGTCAGGGGCTGTTGGAGGGGTGAGGACGGGTCAGGTCCCCCTCGAAGGTCGGCGAGGCGGCGCCGAAGCCCGCCCCCGTGGCTCAGCCCACGACCGGGGAGACGGCGACGCAGCCGCCGGCGACGGCCTCCTCGGCCTTGGCCTCCTTGATGACCTTGCCCTGGTAGATGACCTTGCAGGTGAGGTCGGTGGGGGTGAGCGAGACCGGCATGACGGCCGGCGGCATGATGCCCTTCAGCTTCACGGTCTTCTTCCACGGCGTGGTCGGGTTCTTCTCCGACTCGACCTTCGGCTCCATCGCGGTGCCGTCGCCCGCGTGGTAGCCGATGGACTCGATGCCCTTGCCGGTGACCTCGTACGTGACCTCGTAGGTCTCGTTCACGGACTTGTCGACCTGGTCGACGGCCTTCTCGGCGGCCTCGGAGCAGGCGCCGAGGCCTAGGGCGAGGCCGGCGACGGCGAGGGCCGAGACGGCGGTGCGGGCGGTGCGCTTCATACGGGTTCCCCCTGGACGGTTCGTGCGAGTCGGTTGAACCCGCGCGAAGAATCGTAAAGGAAGAGTAAAGCGCTCTCTTGCCCCGGCCTCCCTCCGAGCCCGGAATCCCAGGCCGCAGGCGTTGTCAGTGGCGGCCTCTACCGTCGAGGACATGAATGCCATGGGGGTGCGCTGGACGGCTGAGCAGGTGCTGGCACTGGCTCCTGACGACGCGTCGCGCAGAGCGGGGAGCAAGCTCGGCACGGCCGGACCGTGGTCGGGCAGAGGCAGCGGCGAGGGTGCGGTCTGGGGCCTGTGCAAGGGCAGCGGCCGCGTGCCGTACCGGACGGTCGTCGACACGACGGGGCCCGCGTACCTGTGCGAGTGCCCCAGCCGTAAGTCCCGTGCAAGCACGCGCTCGGTCTGCTCCTGCTCCAGGCCTCGGACGGGACGGAGAGCGAGGAGACCGCCGCGCCCGACTGGGCCGGACGGTGGCTCGCGGCGCGCCGCGCGCGGGCCGGGAGCGCGGCCCGGCAGAGCGAGGGCGGTGGTCCCGGGGGCCCGACGGATCCCGAGGCGGCGCGCCGCAGGGCCGAGCGGAGAGCCGCCCGGATCACCTCGGGCGCCGAGGAGTTGGAGCAGCGGCTCGCCGACCTGCTGCGCGGCGGCCTGGCGGCGGCCGAGCAGCGGGGGTACGGGCTGTGGGAGGAGACTGCGGCCCGGATGGTCGACGCGCAGGCGCCGGGACTCGCGGGCCGGGTCAGGGAGTTGGGGTCGATACCGGGCTCGGGACCCGGCTGGCCGCTGCGGCTCCTGGAGGAGTGCGCGCTGACCCACCTCCTCGACCGCGCCTGGCTCAGCGCGGACCGGCTGCCGGCGCCCTTCGCGACGACCGTACGGACCCGGGTCGGCCTCACCGCCCCGGTCGACGGCGTCCCGGTGCGCGACCACTGGCTGGTGCTCGCGCAGTACGACGCGGCCGACGCCCGGCTGACCACCCGGCGCGTATGGCTGCACGGCACGGCGAGCGGGCGCACGGCGCTCCTGCTGTCCTTCGGCGCGGCGGGGAGAGCTCCCGGACTGTCGCTCCCCGTGGGCGCGGTGCTCGACGGCGAGGTGACCCCGCACGCGGGCTCCGGTCAACTGCGCGCGGAGCCCGGCGAGCAGTTCGTCCCGGTCGAGGGCCCCGCCGCCCCGCCGCCGGGCGGACCGGTGGGCGCGGCCCTCGACGCGTACGGCCGCGCGCTGCGCGAGGACCCGTGGCTGGACTCCTGGCCCGTGACGCTGACCGGGGTCGTTCCCGCGCGCGCGGAGTACGGCTGGCAGCTCGCCGACGCGGACGGCCGCGAGGCGCTGCCGCTGACCCCCGCCGCCCAGTCCCGTCCCGGACTCTGGCGCCTGGTCGCCCTGTCCCCGGCGGGGCCCCGGTGACGGTCTTCGGGGAGTGCGGGCACCGGGGGTTCACCCCCTCGCCGCCTGGTCCCCGGAGACCCCGGGAGAAACGGTCCCTCTCATATGACCCCCGCCCACGGAACACCGTCCGACCGGAGGACCCCGATGGAGACGGACACGACGACCCCGACGACCGCCGCGCTTCTCCGGGAGGACGGAGCCCGGACGGCCGAAACCACGGAGGACGGCGTCTGGGAGGAGCTCGCCACCTCGGCCCTGCTCGGTACGGACCGCCGGGCGCCCGCCCGGCTCGCCGGTCTGCCGCGCGGTGACCTGCCGGGTGCCCTGCTCGACGCCGCCGCGCTGCACACCGTACGACGCAGGGCGGGACTGCGACCCGGGCCCGCCGCGCCACCGCCGGAGCCCGCGCCCGAGGACCATCGCGGGCCGCTGCCGGGGGCGGCGCGGCGGCGGCTCGACCAGTTGCTCGCCGGCCGGGCCGCGCCGTCGCCCACCGGGCGGCGCGGGGCCGCGCCCGACCTGGCCGAACTGCTCCCGCAGTGGCTCGCCCTCGCCAACGAGCGGGGTTACAGGGCGCCGGCCGCCACCCTGCCCGCCCTCCTCGACGCGGCCAGGGCGCGCACCGATCTGCGGCCCCAGGCCCTTCAGCTGGCCGGGCCGCGCGGCCTGTGGCTGGCCCGGCTCAACCCCGAGTGGCGGTTCGCCCTGCGCGGCGCGGGCGCGGGCAGCTCCCTCCCGGACCCCGGGGACCAGGAGGGTGTGCGCGGCCTGTGGGACGAGGGCCTGTTCGCCGAGCGGGTCGCCCTGCTCGGCGCCGTACGGACACATGACCCGGCGGCCGGTCTCGCCCTCCTCGCGTCCACCTGGTCCGCCGAACGGGCGGAGGACCGGCTGATGTTCCTCGACTCGCTGCGGACCGGCCTGTCCGGCGCGGACGAGGAGTTCCTGGAGGAGGCCCTCGGCGACCGCAGCCGCAATGTCCGTGCCACCGCCGCCGAGCTGCTCTCCGCCCTGCCGGCCTCGGCGCTCGCGGGCCGGATGGCGGGCCGGGCGGTCACCTGCGTCGGTCTCGACCGGACGGCGGAGGTGCCCACGATCACCGTGGAGGCCCCGCACGAGTGCGACTCGGCCATGCAGCGGGACGGCCTCGCGGCGACACCGCCCGCCGGCCGGGGCGAGCGGTCCTGGTGGCTGGGCCAGCTCGTCGAGGCCGCGCCGTTGTCCTGCTGGCCGCCGAGGTTCGGGGGCGCGGCCCGGAGGAGATCGTGGCGCTTCCGGTCGCCGACGACTGGCAGAGCGAGCTGCACGCGGCCTGGTGCCGGGCGGCCGTACGTCAGCGGGACGCGGCCTGGTCGCGGGCGCTGCTCGGCTCTCCGGCGACCCCGCCCGCGACGGGCCCCGGCACGTCGTCGCTGGCCGAGCGGGCCCAGCTCCTGTCGACACTGCCGCCGGCGGAACGGGCGCGCTGGGTCGGGTCGTTCATCGCGGCCCACGGCCTCTCGGAGGCGTTTTCCAGCTGCTCGGCGTCTGCGAGGTGCCGTGGGCGGAGCCGCTCGGCGCGGCGGTGGTCGACGCGCTCGACATCGCGCGGGAGGCGGGCAGTTACCCGTGGAGCTTCAGCGGGGTGATGGGGCTCGCGGAGCGCTGCCTCGCCCCCGAGGCGGCCCAGCAGCTGGAGTCCCTGACGGCCCGGCCCGAGGAGGCGGAGGACATCTCCCCCGGCGCGGGCGGCTATTGGTCCGAGGCGTTCCAGCGCCTGGTCTCCACGCTGCGGCTGCGCGAGGCGATGAGAGCCGAACTCACGGAACCGGCTCCCTAGTACGGACCCGGCGCGGGGGCGGTACGGCACCGCCCCGGCATGCCGAAGGGCCCTCCCGTACGGAAGGGCCCTTCAAGGCCTGGGGCGCGTATCGCCGAAACGGATTACGCGGCCACGCGGACGTTCGCGTTCACCCAGTCGACGATGGACGCGGTCGTCGCGCCCGGCGTGAAGATCTCCGCCACACCCTTCTCCTTCAGCGGCGCGATGTCCCCGTCGGGGATGATGCCGCCGCCGAAGACCTTGATGTCCTCGGCGTCACGGTCCTTGAGAAGCTCCAGGACCTTCACGAACAGCGTGTTGTGCGCGCCCGAGAGGATCGAGAGGCCGATCGCGTCGGCGTCCTCCTGGATCGCGGTGTCGACGATCTGCTCGGGCGTCTGGTGGAGTCCGGTGTAGATGACCTCCATACCGGCGTCGCGGAGTGCCCGCGCGATCACCTTGGCCCCGCGATCGTGGCCGTCGAGACCCGGCTTGGCAACCACCACGCGGATCGGACCGGTCACACCCATCACTGCCTCCACATGCGACCCCCGCGCGTCTTTGCCGGGGAGGTGAACGAACGTTATCCCCAGCATCTCGCACCCGGCTGTTTCGCGGCGGCGAGCGAGGGGGAAATCACACGTGGGACATGTTCGCTCTGCGCCGTACCCCGCTTTCGGGCCCTCCTCCTGGGCCCACCAGCCGCAAGCGGGGCACGGTCGCGAAGGGAGCCGCGACGAGGTCGCCGCGCCTCCGTGCCGCCGTCCGTGCGGCGCGGGGGCGCGGCGTACCGGCGTACCGTTCGGCCCCGCGTGCCGTTCGGGAGGTCGGCCATGGAGCTCACCAAGGTCACCGCCCTGATGAAAGCCACCGCCCTCGAGCTCGCGATCCTCACCGGGCATCTCGTCCTCTACCCCTCCGGGATCGTGGCCGAGCGCCTCGCGCCCACCGCTCCCCCGTCGGTCACCCCGAGCACGGGCCGGCGCCCGGTCGTGCTGCTGCACGGTTTCGTGGACAACCGCTCGGTCTTCGTCGTCCTGCGCCGCTCCCTCACGCGGAACGGCGGCCGTGACTGTGTCGAGTCACTCAACTACTCACCGCTCACCTGCGACCTGCGGGCCGCCGCCGAGCTGCTCGGCCGCCGGGTGGACGAGATCCGCGCCCGTACGGGACACGCCGAGGTCGACATCGTCGGGCACAGTCTGGGCGGGCTCATCGCCCGCTATTACGTACAGCGGCTCGGTGGTGACAGCCGGGTGCGCACCCTGGCCATGCTCGGCACCCCGCACTCGGGCACGACCGTGGCCCCGCTCGCCGACGCGCATCCGCTGGTGCGGCAGATGCGGCCGGGTTCGGAGGTGCTGCGGGAGCTCGCCGGGCCGTCGGCCGGCTGCCGGACCCGGTTCGTGAGTTTCTGGAGCGATCTGGACCAGATCATGGTGCCGGTGGAGACGGCGCGGCTCGACCACCCCGACCTGCTCGTGCACAACGTGCGGGTCAGCGGGATCGGCCATCTCGCGCTGCCGGTGCATCCGACGGTGGCCGCCGGGGTCCGGGAGGCCCTCGACGCGGACGGCTGGGAGGCCCCGGCGGCGCGCGGGGAGGGACCGGGCGCCACGTCCGTGGCGTGACACTCCGAGACCGTTCTTCGAACGTTCCTCGAACACAAGGCCAAAGCTCTCTCCATGAGCTGGCGAAACACAGCCGATTGCCCGTTTCCTACGGACTCAAACCCCGCCGAAGATTGTCGGCCGCGCATACCGCCGGGTACAGTCGCGCCACTGCTTACCCCCGGGACACCCCTCGTCGGGCCCGCCCCGGACTGGTCCTGCTGCCGAGGCGAGAGAGACGTTGGTGAACGACCAGCACCCCCACGCCGGGTACGTCGGAGACGGCGCCCACTCCACCGGTAGTTTCGCCACCGACCCTCTCTTCGGCGCCTACGGCGACGGCGGGGCGGACCAGAGCGGACAGTGGAACCTCGGCGGATACGACGTCACCGGCACGTACGGGACGACGGAGCAGTACGGCACGACGACGACCGGCCAGTACGACGCCACGCAGTACGACACGACCGGCACGTACGACACGACGGGGCAGCAGTACGCCACCACCACCGGGCAGTACGAGGCCACCGGCACGTACGACACGACCGGCCAGTGGGACACCACAGGGCAGTGGGACGCCACCGGGCAGTGGAACACCACGGGCGCCTACGACACCACCGGCACGTACGAGACCTCGACCGGTCAGTACGAGACGACGACCGGGCAGTACGACACGACGGCCGCACAGCACGCCGCCACCGCCGCGTACGACACCACCGGTCAATGGGACGCCTCCGCCTGGACCGAGGCGCAGCACACCGGCCAGTACGAGACCCTCCACGCGGGCGCCTACGCCGCCCAGGGCGTGTACGGCCATGAGTCCTACGACGCGACCGGCCAGTGGGCCGCCCCCACCTTCGCGACCGACACCGGCGCCTACGACGCGACCGCGTGGAACCAGGCGGCCCCGGAGGCCGAACCGGTCGTGCCCCAGCAGTACACGCCGGGTCCCGAGCGCACCGCGGAGTTCGCGTTCGAGTACGTCCCCGAGACCGCGGCGGGCACCGCCGAGGCCCACGCGGACATCGACGACCTCGAGCCCGCCCACGACCGGGTCGCACTCGACGACGGCGAGGACGACCACGGCCACGGCAACCGCCACGAGACCCATGAGGCCCGTGGGGCCATGAGGCCCACGACGCCGACCTCGACGACCAGCCCGCCGTCGAGGTCCGTACGGACTCCCCCTCGCCGGCCGCCCCGTGCGCCGCTCCTCCAACGGCAGCCGCGGCCGGCGCCGTACCCCCGCCAAGCGGTCCGCGCTGCTGACCGTCGCCGTTCCCTCCGCCTGCGTCATGGGCGTCGCCGGCATCGCCGCCGCCTCCGTCGGCGGGCTCACCGGCGCGGGAGCCGAGAGCGGGAAGAAGGAAGACACGACCGCGCTCGCCGCCGCCGACCCGGCGTCCGTCAAGCAGGTCGCCGCGAACAACGCCCTCGACACGCAGCTCGCCGCGCTCAGCGCCGACGCCCGCGACTTCGGCGACCGCGCCAGCCGCACCCAGGAGCGCATCGACCTCAAGGCCCGGCAGGCGGCCGACAAGAAGAAGCGCGAGGAGGAGGCGGCCCGCAAGGAGGCGCTGCGTCCCAAGTTCATGCTGCCGGTGGAACTCCACCGGCTCAGCGCGCGCTTCGGCCAGTCCGGCGTCAACTGGATGTCCGTGCACACCGGCATCGACTTCCCCGTGCAGACCGGCACCCCCGTGATGGCCGCGACGGACGGCACCGTCCGCACCCAGATCAACAGCGCCTACGGCAACATGGTGATCGTGACCGCCCCGGACGGCACCGAGACCTGGTACTGCCACCTCAGCAGCGCCAAGATCCGCTACGGCCAGGTGAAGGCCGGCGACGTCATCGCGTACTCCGGTGACACCGGCAACTCCACCGGCCCGCACCTGCACTTCGAGGTCCGGCCGGGCGGCGGCTACGCGATCGACCCGCTGGCCTGGCTGCGCAGCCACGGTCTCGACCCGACCAGCTGACCTCACCCACCCTTCCGTACGTGAGCGGGCCCCGGCCGAAGCCGGGGCCCGTTCGCGCGTACGCGGCCGTCGGGGCTACAGCTTCTCGACCGGGGCGTACCGCAGCAGCAGCCGCTTCGGCTTCTCGTCACCGAAGTCGATCGTCGCCTGGGCGTCCGCGCCCGCACCCGTCACCGTCATGACCGTGCCGAGGCCGAACTGGTCGTGCGTGACCCGGTCGCCGACCTGGAGGGAGATCACCGGCTTCTCCCCGGCCCGCCGGGTCGCGAAGCCCGAAGGGCCGGAGCGCGAGCGGGAGGAGGAGAGCGAGGAGGTGATCCCCGAGGTCGGCCCGGCGGGCTTCACCATCGGACCGGTCCGCTTCCACTCCAGATACGCGGGCGGGATCTCCTCCAGGAACCGCGAGGCCGGGTTGTACGAAGGCTGGCCCCAGGCGCTGCGCATCGACGAGCGCGTGAGGTAGAGCCGCTCCCGCGCGCGCGTGATGCCCACATAGGCGAGGCGCCGCTCCTCCTCCAGCTCCTTCGCCTGGCCGAGGGCGCGCATGTGCGGGAAGACGCCGTCCTCCATGCCCGTCAGGAACACCACGGGGAACTCAAGGCCCTTGGCGGTGTGCAGCGTCATCAGCGTGATGACGCCCCGGCCCTCCTCGTCCTCGTCCGGGATCTGGTCGGAGTCGGCGACGAGCGCGACCTTCTCCAGGAACTCGGCGAGGGTCGCGGGCTCCTCGCCGCGCTCCTGCTCGAACTCCAGGGCCACGGCGGCGAGTTCCTGGAGGTTCTCGATCCGGGTCTCGTCCTGCGGGTCGGTCGAGGCCTGGAGCTCGGCGAGATAGCCCGTGCGCTCCAGGACGGCCTCCAGGACGACGGCGGGGCCGGCGCCGGACTCGACGACGGTGCGCAGCTCGTCCATCAGCGCGTTGAACCGCTTGACGGCGTTCGCCGAGCGGGCCGCCATGCCGTACGCCTCGTCGACCCGCTTGAGGGCCTGCGGGAAGGTGATCTTCTCGCGCAGCGACAGCGCGTCGATCATCGCCTCGGCGCGCTCGCCGATGCCCCGCTTGGGGACGTTGAGGATGCGGCGCAGCGGGACGTTGTCCTCGGGGTTGGCGAGGACGCGCAGGTAGGCGAGGACGTCCCGGACCTCCTTGCGCTCGTAGAAGCGCACGCCGCCGACGACCTTGTAGGGCAGTCCGACGCGGATGAAGATCTCTTCGAAGACACGGGACTGGGCGTTGGTCCGGTAGAAGACGGCGACGTCCCCGGCCTTGGCCTCGCCCGCGTCGGTGAGCCGGTCGATCTCGTCGGCGACGAACTGGGCCTCGTCGTGCTCGGTGTCGGCGACGTAGCCGGTGATCTGCGCGCCCGCGCCGGCGTTCGTCCAGAGGTTCTTGGGGCGGCGGGACTCGTTGCGCTCGATGACGGCGTTGGCGGCGGAGAGGATCGTCTGCGTGGAGCGGTAGTTCTGCTCCAGGAGGATCGTCGTCGCGTCCGGGTAGTCCTCCTCGAACTGGAGGATGTTGCGGATGGTGGCGCCGCGGAAGGCGTAGATCGACTGGTCGGCGTCACCGACGACGCACAGCTCGGCCGGGCCGAGGTCCTCGTAGCCGGTACCGACGAGCTCGCGCACGAGGGTGTACTGGGCGTGGTTGGTGTCCTGGTACTCGTCGACGAGGACGTGCCGGAAGCGGCGGCGGTAGTGCTCGGCGACGTCGGGGAACGCCTGGAGCAGATGGACCGTCGTCATGATGATGTCGTCGAAGTCCAGGGCGTTGGCCTCGCGCAGCCGCGCCTGGTACATCCGGTACGCCTCGGCGAGCGTCTTCTCGAAACCGTCGACGGCCTGGTCGGCGAAGGTCTCCTCGTCGATCAGCTCGTTCTTGAGGTTCGAGATCTTGGCGCTGAAGGACTTCGGCGGGAACTTCTTCGGGTCGAGGTCCAGGTCCCGGCAGACCAGGGACATCAGGCGCTTGGAGTCGGCGGCGTCGTAGATCGAGAAGGAGGAGGTGAAGCCGAGCTTCTTCGACTCGCGGCGCAGGATGCGGACGCAGGCGCTGTGGAACGTCATGACCCACATGGCGTTGGCGCGCGGTCCGACGAGCTGCTCGACGCGCTCCTTCATCTCGCCGGCGGCCTTGTTGGTGAAGGTGATCGCCAGTATCTGGCCGGGGTGCACGTGCCGCGTGCCCAGCAGGTGGGCGATGCGGTGGGTGAGCACCCGGGTCTTGCCGGAGCCGGCGCCGGCGACGATGAGCAGCGGGGTGTCGGTGTGGACGACGGCGGCGCGCTGCTGCTCGTTCAGCCCGTCCAGGAGCGCGGCGGTGTCCACGACGGGGCGGGGGGCGCCGTCGCGGTAGTGGGTGTCCCGTGCGGGCGGGGGCACGTCGAAGTGCTCCCCGAAGAGGTCGTGCGGGACGTCCTCCCCGGCCGGGGAGCCGTGCTCGTGGTCCTCGGGGTGGGGCGGGGGCTCCTCCGAGGAGTGGTTCTGGAGGCCGGCCAGGAAGCTGTCGTCAAAGAGGCTGCTCATCGCCTCACGAGTCTAGGACGCCCCACCGACATCCGGGCCCGCCTTCGGGAGCCGCCTTCGTCACCGGCCTGCGGAACCGGTCACACCCCGGTGCTACCGCCCCGTGGAACGGCTCAGGTCCAGAGGGTCGCGATGAAGATGTTCGCCGTGGTCAGACCGCCGACGGCGGCGAAGAGGCCCTTGTCGATCCGCTCCTCGTCGCGCTTGACATAGACGAGGGCGAGGATCACGACGAGGATCCCGAGCTTGATGCCGATCTTGAGGTTGTTGACGGTCTGGTCGTCCGCCTGGTTCAGGCCGACCAGCGCGACGCCGGTGACGAGCATGGTCAGCGCGCCGTGCAGCATCGCGGGGCTGAAGCGGGCCGTACCGGCCCCCATCGCCTTCATCTGGGTGAGGAATCCGCCCAGCAGGGAGGCGATACCGATGATGTGCAGGGCGACGAAGACATTGATGAGTACGTCCATGGGCCGGAGCCTAACGGGGGCCCTAGCACCGTCTTCCGGCCGGGTCCACCCACCCTCGCTTCGGTCGGACGGGCGCCGGAATGCCCCTCGGCCCGGCGCCGGGGACGAACGACATCGGTCGCCGACCGCCAAGTGTCGCCAATAGCGGTCATCTCCCCGCCCGGGTGTGACCCCAGGTTTAGCGTCCTTCACCAGGTGGCCGGCTCCCCACCACCGCCGGCGATCCGGCGGTTGTCGGTCACCCCCGCCGAGAAAACCCGGCGGCGGTCCGTCTCCCCTGTGCGGCCCGCCGTCGGCCCGGCGGGCCCGTTTCCCCCAGGCAGAGGATGTGACCCGCCCTCGTGGCAGCACACCGAAAACCCAAGCAGTCGCCCCTCGGTGGACAGGCGGGCCGCACCGCCGCCACACTCGCCCTCGCCTCCGCCGCGACCGCGACGCTCTTCGAGGGGTCCGGGCACGCCGAGCCCCGTCCCACCACCGCCCAGGTCAAGGAGAAGGTCGACCGGCTCTACGAGGAGGCCGAGGTCGCGACCGAGCGGTACAACGGGGCGAAGGAGAAGGCGGACGAGGCCCGCGCCGCGTTCGAGCGGCTGCGCGACGAGGCCGCCCGCAGGACCCAGCGGCTCAACACCGCGCGGGACGGGCTCGGCGCCATGGCCGCCGCCCAGTACCGGTCCGGCGGCCTCGACCCCGCCGTCCAGCTCGCCCTCACCTCCAACCCCGACCAGTACCTGGAGCGGGCCGCGCTCGCCGAGAAGGCCGGGGACCGCCAGGCGGCCGCCGTCAGCGCCGTACGACGCGAGCTCGCCGCCGTACGGCAGCTGCGCGGCGAGTCGACGGGACACCTGGACGCGCTGCGCGAGCACGAGACGGAGCTGCGACGGCAGAAGACGGCCGTCCTCGGCAAGCTCCGGGCGGCACGGACCCTGCTCGCCCGGCTGACCGCGGAGGAACGCGCCCGGTACGAGGCCGCCGAGGCGGGCCGCGACGGCTCCGGCGCCTCTGCGGGGAACGACGGCAGGGACACCGGCAGCACCCCCGCCACCGGCACCACCACCGTGCGGGCCGACCGCTCCTCGGGCGGCGATCGCGGGCCGGTGACCGCGCCGAACGGCCGGGCCGCCCAGGCCGTCTCCTTCGCCCACGCCCAGCTCGGCAAGCCGTACGTGTGGGGGGCGACGGGCCCCTCGGCGTACGACTGCTCGGGCCTCACCCAGGCGGCCTGGCGCGCGGCCGGCGTCTCGCTGCCGCGCACCACGTACACCCAGATCAACGCGGGCCGACGCGTCTCCCGCTCCCAGCTCGCCCCCGGTGACCTGATCTTCTTCTACTCCGGGATCAGCCACGTCGGGCTCTACATCGGCGGCGGCCAGATGATCCACGCCCCCCGCCCCGGCGCACCGGTACGGGTCGCCCCCATCGACGAGATGCCCTTCGCGGGAGCGACCCGGGTGGGCTGACGTCTCGGGCTGACGTCTCCGGCCGACGGTCTCCGGCGGGCGGCTCGGACCAGGCGGCAGGCGGCTCAGACCAGGCGGCGGGCGGTGGCCCAGCGGGTCAGTTCGTGGCGGTTGGAGAGCTGGAGCTTGCGCAGGACCGCCGAGACGTGCGACTCGACCGTCTTCACCGAGATGTAGAGCTGCTTGGCGATCTCCTTGTAGGCGTATCCCCGGGCGATCAGTCGCAGCACCTCCCGCTCCCGCTGGGTCAGCCGGTCCATGTCCTCGTCCACCGGCGGCGCGTCCGTCGACGCGAAGGCGTCCAGGACGAATCCGGCGAGCCGGGGCGAGAAGACGGCGTCGCCCTCCTGGACCCGGAAGATCGAGTCGACCAGGTCGGTACCGGTGATCGTCTTGGTGACATAGCCCCGGGCACCGCCCCGGATCACCCCGATGACGTCCTCGGCCGCGTCCGAGACGGAGAGAGCGAGGAAGCGCACCGGGTCCTCCGCCGCGCTCATCAGACTCGCGCAGCGCCGCAGCACCTCGACCCCGCCGCCGCCCGGGAGGTGCACGTCGAGGAGGACGACCTCGGGGCGGGTCGCCGTGATGACGGTGACCGCCTGGTCGACGTCGGCGGCCTCGCCGACCACCTCGACGCCGGTGACCTCGGTACGCCCGATCTCGGCCTGCACTCCCGTACGGAACATCCGGTGGTCGTCGACGAGCACCACCCGCACCCGGCGCTCGGTGCCCGCCGCCCCCGCCTCGGTTCCGGTCGTGTCCCCGGTCTCGTCGCTCATCCGTCCGCCCTCTCCATCTCAAGCTCCACTTCGGTGCCCCCGCCCGGCACGGACCGCAGCCGGGCCGTGCCGCCGTTGCGCTGCATCCGGCCGATGATCGATTCTCGTACGCCCATCCTGTCCTCGGGGACCGCGTCCAGATCGAATCCCGGCCCCCGGTCCCGGACCGAGACGAAGACCGTGCGGCCCTCGACCTCCGCGTACACCTGCACGGCCCCACCCTCGCCACCGTACTTCGCGGCATTGACCATCGCCTCGCGCGCGGCCTGCATCTGTGCGACCAGTCCGTCGTCGAGCGGGCAGTCGCCGACGACGACCACCTCGATCGGGACCCCGTGCTTGTCCTCGACCTCGGCAGCCGCCTTCTTCACCGCCTCCGCGAGAGTCTCGGGCTCCTCGTCCCTGCCGGTGCCCTCGGGCTTGTAGAGCCAGTTCCGCAGCTCCCGCTCCTGGGCGCGGGCGAGCCTGCGGACCTCGCCCGCGTCCTCGGCGTTGCGCTGGATCAGGGTGAGGGTGTGCAGCACGGAGTCATGGACGTGGGCGGCGACCTCGGCACGCTCCTGGGCGCGGATGCGCATGGTCCGCTCCTCCGTGAGGTCCTGCGACATCCGGACCAGCCAGGGGCCGGCCAGCAGGGCTATGCCGGTGAGGACGGCGACGGCTGCGGTGAGCGCGGTGCCGAGCTGGGCGACGGAGCCGCGGACCACCACGAAGACGGCGAGGCCGGTGCCGACCAGGGCGACGCCGACGAGGCCGCGGGCGAGCTGGAAGGCGCGTGTGCGGCGGCCGGGGTCGGTCCAGCTGGCCCGACGGGCGTTGTCCGCCTGGCGCCAGACCAGGGCGACACCGACGCCGACGAGGAGCAGGGGCCAGACGTACCGTCCGGACTCGCCGTCGACGCTTATGTTCCCGATGAGGAGCGCGCCGCCGATCGCGAGCACGAGGAGGGCGAAGAGCTGCCCCCTGTCTGGCTTGCGCAGTCTTCGGCGCCCGTCGGGGGTGGTCTCGAAGACGGGGCGGGGGGCGGTCCGGCCGCCGACGCCGAGGGGGACGACGATCCAGAAGGCCGCGTAGATCAGGAGACCGAGGCCGTCCAGGAAGCACATGACCACGAAGGCCATGCGGACCCAGACGACCGGCAGCCCGAGGTGGCCGGCGAGGCCGCGTGCGACACCGCCGAGCCATCGCCCGTCGGCGCTCCGGTAGAGCTTGCGCACGGGCGGTTCGTCGGTCTCGGTGACACGAGCGGCTGCGGACATGCACCGATCGTCACACGTTCGGCCCGCCCGGGACATCAGGGTCGGCCCTGAGATCGTCCCTGGTACGGCCTCGGGGACGGCGGGGCGCCGAATATCAGGGTCGGGCCAGGGTCGGCCCCGGTGCCGCTCGGCGTCACGGGCCGTCACCATGGACGCATGACGAGTTCGATGCCTTCGCAAGCCGAGGCCCCGCCGCCGGCGGAGGCCGTCTCCGCCCCGCCGCTGCGGCGCTCGCGCGGCAGCAAGGTCGTGGGCGGTGTCTGCGGTGGCCTCGGCCGGTACTTCGACCTGGACCCGGTGATCTTCCGAGTCGTGATCGGGGTGCTCTCCGTGCCGGGGGCCTCGGGCTGATCTTCTACGGCTTCGCGTGGCTGCTGATCCCCCTCGACGGCGAGGAGGAGAACGAGGGCCGCAGACTGCTGACGGGCCGCGTCTCCGGGGGCACGCTGGCCGCCATACTGATGGCGCTGGTGGGCTCCGGGGTCTTCCTGTCCATGCTGCACAGCGGGACGATGCTGGGCTCCGCCCTGCTGGTCGCGTTCGCTCTCTCGTCGGCGGCGATCTGGTCGCGGCACCGGCAGGCCGGTGTGGTGGAGGCGGAGGGACGGGCGGACACGGCGACCGCCTCCCGGCCGGTCGCGGAGGCCCCGCCCGAGACCAAGGCCCCGCCGCTCGTCGAGTTCCCTTCCTGGTGGCGGGACCCGATCGTGAAGGACGGCTCGACGGGCAAGGTGGCCATCGGCTACCTGTGGGGGCCGCACGGCATCGTCGACCGGGACGGCCTGGTGAACGGCGAGGTGCCGAAGCCGGGCGGCCAGTGGAACGCCGGCCCTGCCGCTCCCGGGCGCCCGAAGCCCTCGATCCGGCGGAGCCCGTTCTCCATCGGCGGTCTCGTCTATCTGCTCGCCATGGTCGCGGCGGTGATCGGCACCTCCCTGACCTGGGAGAGCGAGCCGCTGGGCACCAGCCTGCAGACCGGTCTGGTCGCCGCCCTCGCGGTGTTCGGCCTCGGTCTGGTCGTCAGCAGCTTCCTCGGCAGGACCGGGTTCGGCACGATCTTCCTCACCGTGGTCACGGCGGGCCTGCTGTCCCTGACCACGGCGGTGCCCGGCCAGATCACCACGGAGTGGATACGCGAGACGTGGAGACCGGCATCGGTCGCCGCCGTGCAGCCGCGCTACGAGCTGGGCACCGGGGTCGGCACGCTCGATCTGTCGACGCTGGCGGTCCCGGCGGGCACGACCGTGTCGTCGGACATCGAGGTGGGCGCCGGCCGGCTCAAGGTGATCGTCCCCAAGGACGCGGTCGTGAAGCTCCACGCCCAGGTGGGACTCGGCGATCTGCAGCTACCCGGCGAGCCGGCGAACGACATCGACATCTCGCCGGACCGCGATGTGACCCGGACCCTGAACCCGCCGGCCGGGACCACCCCGGCGGGCGCCCTGGACCTCTCTCTCAAGGTCAGCATCGGACAGGTGGAGGTCACCCGTGCTGCTTCATGAGTTCCGCCCCGGCAGGATGATCGCCGGGCTCACCGCCCTCACGCTGGCCGGGCTCTACGCGGGCGACGCCACCGGGGCCTGGACGACCCCGTGGTACGTCGTGTTCCCGGTCCTCTTCGGCGGCCTGGGCACGGCCGGCCTCGTGACCTGGATCGTCTACCGCGTCCGGCGTCGCTCGGCGAGAAGCCGGTCGAGCGACAGCACCGACGCCCCGGCCAGCAGCAGCGGCAGCCAGGCCATCAGATAGGCGAGGTCGTTGCCGAGGTAGTACGGGTTCACCTGCCAGCTCACGGTCAGCCAGAGGCTCAGGGAGATGAGGGCGCCACCGAGGGCCGCCACGCGGGCGAAGAGACCCACGAGGGTCCCGATCCCGACGGCGAGCTCCCCGAAGGCGATGGCGTAGCCGAAGCCGGGGGGTTCTTGAGGGCGAGGTCGACCAGGGCGGGGATGGCCGAGCTGTCACGGACACCGGTCATCATCTCGCCGATGGAGCCCGTGCCGGAGTCGGCGAAGAAGGCGGAGTCGGTGAGCTTGTCGAACGCGGCGTAGATGAACGTGACCCCGAGGAAGATCCGGAGCGGAAGGAGGGCGTAGCGGGAGCCGAGTGCCTTCCACCGGTCGAGCCGGCCGGCGTCACCGGCGCGGCCCGCACCACTCGTATCGCCCGCGCCGCGGGTGCCGTCCGGGCCGCTCGTACCGCCCGCGCCGCCGGTCCCGCCGGCCGTGCCGCCCGCCCGGTCCGCGTGTGCCGTCATCGTCGGTCACCTCTCCTCGCCCCGTACGACTGTTCGCGGAACGATTCTCCTCGCCCAGCCTGTGAAGGGATACGGGAAGGACGGCCGGAGGGATCAATCCACGACGTCGATCGTGACCCGGTTGGTCTCGACGCCCGCCGCCGTCACGACCGAGACCTCCACCCGGCCCGGTTCCACGTCCGCCGGGAGGGGGACGGTGAGGGCCGCGTCGGTGGGGTTGGCGAAGCCGCCCGGGACCGGGACCAGCGGCACATGGGCGTGGACCGGGCCGATCCGGACGACCAGACGGGTCAGCGGGTCGGGGGCGCCGGCCCCGGGCGGGACGAAACCGCAGCCGCGGATCTCGATGTCGTCGCCCGTGCGGATGGGGGCGTCGAGGTCGCCGGCCTCTCGGGACCGGACCACGGAGTGGATCGTGGGGCGGACGCCCTCGGTGTACTTCGCGGCGAGGTGCCAGGCCGCCGAGACGCCGACGAGGAGCACCAGGGACCAGGGCACCCCGGGGAGCCCGGCCGGGTCGTGGGCGAGGGCGACGGCCGCAAGCACCAGGACGGAGCCGGAGACGAGGACGTACTGGACGTCGGCGAGGGCGGCCCGGCCGCTGTCGTCGCAGAGCAGATCGGCGGCGCGCGGACGGTCGGCGCGCACCTTCTGGAGACGGCGGGACGCGATCCCCGCCGCGACGACGAGCCGGGCGGTCACGGTGACGGCCGACACCAGGGCGAGGACGGTCAGCAGACCGGCGCCGCGGGCGAGCGAGAAGGCGCTCACGGCGGGCGACAGGAAGGCCAGGAAGAGGAGGGTGAAGCCGAGGAACAGAAGCCAGCCGGCGGCGACGGCGCGGGTGGTGGAGAGCCGGTTGTCCTCGCCGATCAGCGGGGCGAGCAGACCGCCGCGCGCGCGGTGGGCGTGGGCGGCGGCGCTGAGCAGGACGGCGAGGACGAGGGCGGTGCAGAGACCGGCCGTCCGGGCGGAGCTCCAGCCGCCGCCCACGGCGGTGAGGGCCTGGCCGAGGAGCAGGGCGACGACGGCGCCCCAGACCGCGGCGAGTCCGCCGCGCCGTACCCGGTCGAGCCAGGCCACGCCGGCCTCCCGGCCGTGCACGGCCACCGCGCGGGCGGACTGGGCGAGCTCGTCGGAGACCCACTGGCGGGCGGCGACCGGTGAGTGGGCGACGGCCGCGGGGACGCCGTGCCCGGCGGCGAGTTCGTCGCGCCGTGCGAGGAAGGCGGCGACGGCACGCCGGTGGCCGGTCTGTCCGCAGTGGGCGCAGCCCGCGCAGGCCGTCGCGTGCTCGCCGTACTGTCTCGCCTCTTGAACCGCCACGGTGCTCACTTCCCGAGCTCACTTCACGACACGTACCGGTGCGTCCCGAAGGGTCAACCAGCCGTTGGTTCCACGGAATTGTGTCGCACCGGCGGCTCCCGCGCCTGCCGCGTGCGCCCCGCCGGAGGGTGATTGCCGCGCCATCGCATTGACGTACAGAAGGGTGAAGCGATGGTGTTACGACAGGAGTTCGGGCTCCGTGCGGCTGATCCTGCGCCAGAGGGGCTGGTAGTTGATCCATGCGACGAGGTCGCTGCCGAGCTGCTCACGGGTGGCGACGGCCTCGCGGTGGTCGATCAGGACCGGTTTCCCGGCCGCCCGCGCGGCCAGCTGTACCTGGGCGCAGCGCTCCAGGGCGATGAACCACCAGGCGGCCGCGTCGACGGAGGTGCCGACGGTGAGCAGCCCGTGGTTGCGGAGCACGATCGCCTTGAACGTGCCGAGCGCGAGGGCGATCCGGCGTCCCTCCTCGGGGTCCACGGTGACGCCGGTGTAGGCGTCGTAGAGGGCGTGGTCCTGGTAGAAGGCGCAGGCCTCCTGGGTGATCGGGTCGAGGAGTTCGCCGAGCGAGGCGAGGGCCCGGCCGTGCAGGGAGTGGGTGTGGGCGACGGCCACGGCGTCGGGCCGGGCCCGGTGGACCTGGGCGTGGACGGTGAACGCGGCCTGGTTGACGTGCTGCCCGCCCCGTACGACCTGCCCGTCGCCGTTGACCAGGATGAGGTCGCTCGCGGCGATCTCCTCGAACGGCGCCCCGAAGGGGTTCACCCAGTAGCAGTCGGGGAGTTCGGGGTCGCGGGCGCTGATGTGGCCCGAGACGCCCTCCTCGTATCCGAACCGCCCGAAGACCCGGAGCGCGCCGGCGAGCCGCTGTTTGCGATGGGTGCGTTCCTCGTCGGCCGTCGCGTGGACGGGCGGCATGGCGAAGTGGAGCCGGTCGACGGGAACGGGGTCGGGTATCACGCTCATGCGCCGGAAGGTAATGCCCGGCCGGTCAAGTCACCAGAGCCCGGACGCCATGGAAGCGGGCGAAGGGGCCGGACACGACGAAGCCGCCGCCCCCGAACACCGGGGCGGCGGCCTCATACACCTGCGGGAGGGATTACTCCCACTCGATGGTGCCCGGCGGCTTGCTGGTGACGTCGAGGACGACTCGGTTGACGTCCGCGACCTCGTTGGTGATGCGGGTCGAGATCTTGGCGAGCACGTCGTACGGCAGGCGCGACCAGTCGGCCGTCATGGCGTCCTCGGAGGAGACGGGACGCAGCACGATCGGGTGACCGTAGGTGCGGCCGTCGCCCTGGACACCCACGGAGCGGACGTCGGCGAGCAGGACGACCGGGCACTGCCAGATCTCGCGGTCGAGACCGGCCGCGGTGAGCTCCTCGCGGGCGATCGCGTCGGCCTCGCGCAGCAGGTCCAGGCGCTCCTTGGTGACCTCGCCGACGATGCGGATGCCGAGGCCGGGGCCGGGGAACGGCTGGCGCTGGACGATCTCCTCGGGCAGGCCGAGCTCCTGGCCGACCATGCGGACCTCGTCCTTGAAGAGCTGGCGCAGCGGCTCGACAAGCTCGAACTCGATGTCGTCGGGGAGGCCGCCCACGTTGTGGTGGGACTTGATGTTGGCGGTGCCGGTGCCACCGCCGGACTCGACGATGTCCGGGTAGAGCGTGCCCTGGACGAGGAACGCGACCTCGGGGCCCTCCTCCTGGAGGATCTCCAGCTGCGCCTGCTCGAAGACCCGGATGAACTCGCGGCCGATGATCTTCCGCTTGGTCTCGGGGTCGGAGACGCCGGCGAGGGCGGTGAGGAATCGCTCCTGCGCGTCGACGACCTTGAGGTTGACGCCGGTGGAGGCGACGAAGTCCTTCTCGACCTGCTCGGTCTCGCCCTTGCGCATGAGGCCGTGGTCGACGTACACGCAGGTGAGCTGCGAGCCGATGGCCTTCTGCACGAGCGCGGCGGCCACGGCGGAGTCGACGCCGCCGGAGAGGCCGCAGACGGCGCGCTTGTCGCCGACCTGGGCGCGGATGGCCGCGACCTGCTCCTCGATCACGTTGCCCGTGGTCCAGCTGGGCTCGATGCCGGCGCCGCGGTAGAGGAAGTGCTCCAGGATCTGCTGGCCGTGCGTGGAGTGCAGCACCTCGGGGTGGTACTGGACGCCGTAGAGCTTCTTCTCGTCGTTCTCGAAGGCGGCGACCGGCACGACGTCCGTGGACGCGGTGACGGCGAAGCCCTCGGGGGCGGCGGAGCAGGCGTCGCCGTGCGACATCCACACGGACTGCTCGACCGGGGTGCCCTCGAAGAGGGTGGAGCCGGCCTTGGAGACGTGCAGCCCCGTACGGCCGTACTCGCGGGCGCCGGTGTTGTCGACGGTGCCACCGAGGGTCGTCGCCATCAGCTGGAAGCCGTAGCACATACCGAAGACGGGGACACCCGCCTCGAAGATCGCACGGTCGAGGCGCGGGGCGCCCTCGGCGTACACGGAGGACGGGCCGCCGGAGAGGATGATCGCCTTCGGGTTCTTGGCCAGCATCTCGGCCACCGGCATGGTGGACGGGACGATCTCGCTGTAGACCCGGGCCTCACGGACGCGGCGGGCGATGAGCTGGGCGTACTGGGCGCCGAAGTCGACAACGAGGACTACGTCCGGGTTGGTGACGTCGGGCGCGGCAGCGGGGGTCGCTGATGACACTACGGCGGCCTTCCGGCGGTAGGAGGAGGGTCCCCCGAAGGGGGTGCTATTTGTCGATTCTACCGGCGCGCCGGTGTCGCTTTTCGTCTCACCATCCGAACCCGGGTTGGCTCCGGTCCGTCGCGGGGGTCCATACTGTCGCCATGCGCAAGCTCACGACCTTCGTCTTTACCTATGGCAACCGGCCCACCGGCTGCCATGGTCGTGCTGCTTGAGCAACTGACAAGCGACTTCCCAGGCGCCCCGGGCTGACAGCCCGGGGCGTTCTGTCGTTCCCGGGCCGGTTCGCCCCGGGGCATCCGACACCCCAGGAGCCCCACCATGACGACGAACACCGCCACCCCCGAGAAGACCGGCGCCCGCACCGACGAGGCGGCAGCGCTGATCGGTGACTCCCGTGAGCGCATCGACGCGCTCGACGACCGGATCATCGGTCTCATCCAGGAACGGATGGCCGTCTCGGCCGTCATCCAGGAGGCGCGGATCTCCTCCGGCGGCCGTCGGGTGAACCTGGCCCGCGAGATGGAGGTCCTCGGCCACTACAGGGACGCCCTCGGCAAGCCGGGTACGGCGCTGGCGATGACGATGCTGGAGCTGTGCCGGGGCCGCATCTGAGCGCGCGCTCGCGTGAGCGGGTGCGTCCCCGCGGCGGAGCGGGTGCTCTGCGCGACCGGGCCCGTCCCCGCAGCCGAGCGTGCGCTCGCGTATCCGGGTGTGTCCCCGCATCTGAGTTCGGGCCCGCTCTCACCCGTACGGCGCGTGACCGGCTCCGGCCCGGCTTCGTTGGTCCGGGTGTCCGTGCCAGCCAGGGGCGGGCCCGTAAGAAACCACGCGTGGCTTCGCTGGGGCGTGTGGCGTACCCCAGGTACGTCGTGGGACCTCGCACCAGCGCTTGTGACCGGACAGCAGGGGACAGCAGCCCGGTCACCCAGAAGGAGCGGTCGGCCCCGGGGACGCTCGGGGCCGGCCGCAACCGGCTCTCCCGGTCGCGACCGCGACCACTGGCTCCGTCCCCCTCCGTCCCCTCCGACCCTCTCCCACGCGGCGCAACCCCCGGCGCCGCCCCGCTCGGCACCGCCGCTGCCCTGACACCGGTGCCGACCCCCAAGGGCCCCGTGCCGCGACCGGAATCGCGCCACGGGGCCCTGCCCATACGCATCCCCTTCGATGTGACGCGCGTCACATGAAGATCTCGTGCAACCGCTACAACCATCCCCGCCGGTCGCGGGTCATCTATGCAGCAACACCAAAGCTGGTAGGGGCGCTGCACTCGGAGGGGGTGCAGCGCCCCTTACCTGTGTCCGTTCAGGACGCCTTCGGCGGGACCACCGGCATCCCCAGGAACGGCAGCCGCAGCGCGCCGAAGGCCTCGGCCGGGACCGCGGGGGCCTTGGGCTCGACCGCCGCGATCCGTACGTACGACTCGCCCTGCCGCGGCCGCGGGTCCTCCTCGCCCTTGTTCGGCCAGAAGGACATCGCCCGCTCCGCCTGCGCGGTGATCGTCAGCGACGGGTTCACGCCCAGGTTCGCGGAGACGGCCGCCCCGTCCACGACGGAGATCCCCGGGTGGCCGAAGAGCCGGTGGTACGGGTCGATGACGCCGGACTCCGCGTCCGCGCCGATCGGGCAGCCGCCGAGGAAATGGGCGGTCAGCGGGGTGCCCATCAGCTCGCCGACGTTGGAGCCGGCGAAACCGTTGATCTCCTCGGCCAGGAGGCTCGCGGCCCGGGTCGCCGCCTCGATCTGCGTCGGATTGGGGGCCCCGTGGCCCTGGCGGGCGGTGAGCAGGCCCTTCCCGATGCCGCCCGGCTTGCGGTAGGTGGTCAGCGAGTTGTCCAGGGACTGCATGACGAGGCCGATGATGGTCCGCTCCGACCAGCGCCGGTTGGACAGCGAGCGGGCCGCGAGTGCGGGGTGCTTGACGATGTCGAGCAGCCACCTGCGGACCCGGTGCGCGCCGTACGGCACCTGGAGGACCGTCAGCGCGCCCATCGAGTTCGAGCCCTTGCCGTACCGGACGGGCTCGATGTGGGTGTTCTCGTCGGGGTGGATCGAAGAGGTGATGGCGACTCCCCGGGTGAAGTCGACCTTCTCCTTGCCGTGCTTCTTCCGGTAGCGCCGGTCGGTGGTCTGCGAGCCGACGAGGCCCTCGGAGTTGGTACGGGTCAGCTCGCCGAGCCGGGCCGAGATCCGGGGGAGCAGGCCGGTGTCCTTCATCCGGTGCAGCAGGGTCTGGGTGCCGTACGTGCCGGCGGCGATGACGACCTTGCGGGCCGTGAAGGTACGGCCCTTGCCCTTCCTCCGGTTGTCGGAGGGGAGGGTCCTGACGGCGTAGCCGCCCCGCGAGTCCTCGGTGACCGCGACGACCGAGGTCATGGGGTGGACGATCGCGCCCGCCTTCTCGGCCAGGTGGAGGTAGTTCTCGTTGAGGGTGTTCTTGGCGCCGTGCCGGCAGCCGGTCATGCACTCGCCGCACTCGGTGCAGGCCTTGCGGGAGGGTCCGGCGCCGCCGAAGAACGGGTCGGGCACCTCGCCGCCCGGCTTCGCCTTCGCCGTACCGTCGCCGTCCTGCCCGTCCCCGAAGAACACCCCGACGGGCGCCATGTGGAAGGTGTCACCGATGCCCATGCTCTGCGCGGTCGCCTTGAGGTGGACGTCCGACGGGGTCATGGTCGGGTTGATCCGGACACCGAGCATCCGCTTGGCCTGGTCGTAGTACGGGCTCAGCTCCTCGCGCCAGTCCGTGATGTCCTTCCACTGCGGGTCGTCGAAGAACGGCGCGAGCGGCTCGTAGAGGGTGTTGGCGTAGTTCAGGGAGCCGCCGCCGACACCCGCGCCCGCGAGCACCATCACGTTGCCCAGCAGGTGGATGCGCTGGATGCCGTAGAGGCCGAGGGCGGGGGCCCACAGGAAGTTCTTCACGTCCCAGGAGTTCTTCGGCAGCGTCTCGCGGGTGAAGCGGCGGCCGGCCTCCAGGACGCCGACCCGGTAGCCCTTCTCGGTGAGGCGGAGCGCGGTGACCGAGCCGCCGAAGCCCGAACCGACGACGAGGACGTCGTAGTCGTACGCCTCGTCCTCCGCCGGCTCCTGATTTTGGGTAGGGGGTACCGCGGTCATGGCTCTCCTCGTACGAAAAGGGGACAGTCGGGAGGGGGAGGCGCAGAGCCTGCTCAGCGCGCTGCTCAGCGCAGACGCAGGGCCTTCATCGCCTTCAGGGACACGCTCATGAACGCGGCGTACTTCTCGTCGTCCATCCCGAAGGAGGGCGCGAGCGGGATCAGCCGCTGCTGGGCGACGGTCTGGGCCTCGGTGTACTTGAGGATGCCCTCGGAGCCGTGGCGCCGGCCGAGCCCGGAGTCCTTCATGCCGCCCATCGGGGACTGCACGCTGCCGTAGGCGGGGGCGTACCCCTCGTTGATGTTGACGGTGCCGGTGCGCAGCCGGGCGGCGACCGCGTGGCCGCGGCGCGAGTCCTTCGTCCAGACGGAGGAGTTCAGGCCGTACGGGGTGGCGTTGGCGAGGTCGACGACCTCGTCCTCGTCGCGGAAGCGGTAGATCGAGACGACCGGGCCGAACGTCTCCTCGCCGCAGACCGCCATCGGGGCCTCGACGCCGTCGAGGATGGTCGGCTCGAAGAAGAGGGGGCCGATGTCGGGGCGGGCGACGCCGCCGGCGACGAGCGTGGCGCCCTTGGCGACGGCCTCCTCGACGTGCTTCGTGACGGTCTCCAGCTGGCGCTCGCCGACGAGCGAGCCCATGTCGGCGCCGTACGCGAGGGAGTTGCCGAGCCGCATGGCCTTGGTGCGGGCGGCGAAGCGGTCGAGGAAGACGTCGGCGATCGACTCGTGGACGTACAGGCGCTCGATGGAGATGCAGAGCTGGCCGGCGGAGGAGAAACAGGCGCGGACGGCTCCGGCGGCGGCCTTCTCGATGTCGGCGTCCTTCAGGACGAGCATGGCGTTCTTGCCGCCGAGTTCGAGGGAGACGCCGACGAGCCGGGCGGCGGCGCCCTGGGCGACCTCGCGGCCGGTACGGGTGGAGCCGGTGAACGAGACGTAGTCGGCGTGCTTGACGACCTCGGGGCCGACGACCGGGCCGTCGCCGAGGACGACCTGGAAGACCTCGGCGGGCAGCCCGGCCTCGATGAGCAGGTCACGGGCCCACAGCGCGGTGAGAGCGGTCTCCGTGTCGGGCTTCATGACGACGGCGTTGCCCGAGACGAACGCGGGGAGCGCGTCGCCGACGGAGAGTTCGAGCGGGTAGTTCCAGGGGGCGATCTGGCCGACGACACCGCGCGGCTGGCGCAGCTCGGTGACCTTGGTGAGGGTCGGCACGACGCCGGTGTGACGGCGGGGCTTCAGGTACGAGGAGGCCTTGCGGCCGTAGTGGCGGGCGGCGACGGCGACCGCCTGCACCTCCTCGTGGGCGTGCAGGCGCGCCTTGCCGGTCTCCAGCTGGATGAGGTCGAGGACCTCGGCCTGGCGCTGGAGGACGAGGTCGTGGAAGCGCAGGAGCACGGCGGCGCGGGCCCTGACCGGGGTGGCGGCCCAGGCGGCCTGCGCGCCACGCGCGCGCGTGAAGGCCTCGGCGACGTCCTCGGGCGTGGACTCGGGCAGGTCCGCCAGCTTCGCCCCGGTGAACGGGGTGTGGTTCGCGGTCCGGCCGGAGCCGACGACACCGCGCGTGAGCCGGGCGACCACCTCGGGCGTCACGACGTCGGCGGCCGTGCGGGCACCGGCGGGCGCGGGCGCGACCGGGTTGGTCGCCCCGGCGGGCGCGGCTCCGGCCTGCGCGGCGGGGGCGTCGGGAACCGAGAGGGCGGCGGGGGCCTGCGAGTCCGTCATGAGGCCGAGGGTAGGCGTCGTTCCGCCCTTTGGGTACCCGTCGGTAACGCGATTTCACCGGGTGCACACATCACGCCAGCGATCACTGGCACATAAGCCCTGATCAGCGGCTCATGGCTGTGAGGAGGCCCGAGCCGGAGATTCTCACCGGGTCAGTCGCCCGGCGCCCGCCAGTGCTGGAGAACGACGTCGAACTGCTCGCGGGTGGTCGCCCAGCTCGACTCGGGAGACGACATGTAGATCGCGTACTCCGTGCCGTCATCGGTGTAGTACATGAGGTCGATCGCGTGCCGCGGCCCGGGGAAGTCCCGCTTCTCCGTCCAGGTGAACTCCCACAGGCTGGAGCGGACCTGGTCGCGATAGGTGGTCTGGCCGAGCTTGACCCGGGTGTACTCCATCCGCTTCGCGACGATGCGCTCCAGGTCGAGCGCGTGCATGTACGGGTTCTCGAAGTCGGGGTTCGGGTCGACGTTGATCCGGATGCGGTGGCGGCCGTTGTCCGGGGTGTAGTCGATGTTGTCGCCCTCCGTCTGCCGCTTCCAGCCCTTCGGCACGACGAGGCTGAAGCCCTCCGGGTCCTCGACGCGGTGCCAGCCGTCCGGGATGTCGCTCCGGGTGCCCTGGGTGGCGGTGGTGGGGGCGGGGCCGGTGGCCGTGGTGCGTCCGCCGTCGCCGCCGCGGTCGCCACCCGCGTAGTTCATGGCGGCGAAGACGGCGCCGCCCGCGACGAGGCCGGCGAGCAGCGCGGCCAGGACGGCGGTGCGCCAGCTCCGGCCACGGCCGGAGCCGGAGCCCGATCCGGACCCGGAGCCCGAGCCGGAGCCCCAGCCGGAGGCGGCGGGGCCGGCGGACGGCGGCACGACGGTGTGCGGCACGACGGTGGGCGGGGAGGACTGCCCCTGGGGCCACTGGGCGGAACCGGACGGCGCCGAAGCGCGCGCCGTGCCCGTCGGCCCCGGGCCGTCGGGCTCCTCCCCCAGCGTGACGAGGTCGTGGCCGGAGACCGAGCCGTCCCCGGTCGGGTCCAGCTCCTCCCGCACCACCCGCTGGGTCGGAACGTACGCCTGCGCCGCCGCCGGCGTACGCCCCTCCATGGCGTCGAGCAGCATCCGCCCGGCCTCGTCGGCCTGCGGCCGCTGCGCCGGGTCCTTGCGCAGCAGGGCCACGATGACGGGGGCCAGCGGCCCGGCCTTCTCCGGGTACGGCGGCTCCTCGGCCACCACGGCCTGCATGGTGCTGATCGGGGAGGTACGGCGGAACGGCGAGGTGCCCTCCACCGCCGTGTACAGGGTGGCGCCGAGCGACCAGAGGTCGGAGGCGGGACCGGGGTCGCCGCCCCGCACCCGCTCGGGCGCCAGATAGTCGATGGAACCGACGAGTTCGCCGGTCCGGGTGATCGTCGCGTCACCCTCGATCGCCGCGATCCCGAAGTCGGTGATCAGGACGCTCCCGTCACGGGCGAGCAGGACGTTGCCCGGCTTGACGTCCCGGTGCAGGACCCCGGCCGCGTGCGCGGCGCGCAGCGCACCGAGGACGTGCAGACCGATCCTGGCCGCCTCGTGCGGGTCGATCGGGCCCTTCTCCTTGGCGGCGTCGGCGAGCGAGGGACCGTCGACGTACTGCATCACGATCCACGGCCGGTCGTCGTGCTCCAGGACGTCGTGGACGGTCACCACACCCGGGTGCGTGATCCGCGCGGCGGCCCGCGCCTCCTTCTGCGTACGGGCGTGCAGCACGAGGCGGTCGGCCTCCGCCACGAACCGGCCGGCCGTCAACTCCTTCACCGCCACGACGCGGTGCAGCACCTCGTCGTGTGCCCGCCAGACCTTGCCCATGCCGCCGCGTCCGATGGACTCGCCCAGCCGGTAGCGACCGGCGAGCAACAGCCCCGTGCCCGTGCTCTGAGAATGTTCCACTTGCCCCCGCCCGTTCCTTCGGATGACAGGTTACGGAGGGGGTACGGGTGGCGGAACCTCGGGGCGCCCATAGGAACAGCACTGTGACCAGGGGCCGATGGGCATTCCGGGCACCCCCTCCCCACACGGTCCCGCTCAGCGGCCCGGACGGAACGCCTTCGTGGCCTCGTCGAAGATCTCGGTGACCTTCTTGGTCCGGTCTTCCGGGCCGATGACCTGGACGACGTGGTACCGGCCGGCGTCGATCAGGGCGAGGTTGCGGACGAACACCTGACGGCCCGTACTGTCCAGCCACCAGTAACTGCCCGTGGCCGTCGCCGTCGTACCGATGTCGACCCGGCGTGTCTCGTCCGACCGCGACCAGCTCGACCCCCGGAACGGCTCAAGCTCGCGCTCCTTGGAGTTCTGGTACTCCAGCGGGTCGGAGCCGTTGTCGGCGACGCTGTCGCGGCCGGGGACGACGATCATCGTGAAGTCGCCGCTGGTGTAGCGCACTTGCCCGGCGTCGTTGATCGGACTGCGCCGCCATCCGTTCGGCACCCCGATCCGGAACCCCTCGGGGTCCTGCCGCACCGTGTACCCGGCGGCGAGGGCCGGAGCCGAGGGATCCGCGGCGGGCGGAGTGGTGCGCGGGGTGGCCGGCGGTGCGGAGGTCGGCGGTGCCGTGGTCGGCGCCGTCGTCGCGGACGGAGGGTTCGCGGATGCGGTCGTACGCGGGGTCTGGCCGGCCGTGGGAGTGGTCGGCGCGGTGGGCTGCTCCCCGTCGCCGGGCATGAAGAGGACGGCGTACGCGACGGCCCCGCCGAGGAGCAGGAAGACCAGGACCAGGAGCGTACGGCCGAGGGCCTGCGGGGAGCCGGGAGGCCGAGAGGACGACGGCCGGCCACCGCGGGGCGCCTTGGTCGCGCGGGGAGCTCTGGGCGTCCTGGGTGTTCTGGGTGTTCTGGGTTCTCTGGGTGTTCTGGGTTCTCTGGACGCGCGCTGGGGGATCTCCTCGTGGAACGACTCCTGGTAGTCCTCGCGGTACTCCTGGAAGTCCTCGCGGACGTCCTCCCGGGCATCGGCCCGCACGGGGCCCTGGGCCGGGGGGCGCGGGTCCTTGCCGCGCTTGTGGCGGTGACGGCCCGCGCCCGCTCCGCCGCGCCGACGGCGCACGAGCTCACCGCGCCGGCGCACGATCGGCAGCCGCTTCTCGTCGAAGGACGGCAGCGGTACGACTCCGATGCCCGCCTCGGGCTCCGGAGCCGAGCGCACGAGCGAGCGCAGCCAGCCGCGCAGCTCCTCGAAGTCGGGGCGTTCGGTGGGGTCCTGGCGCAGCAGGGACTCCACGACCGGACGCAGCGGGCCGCACTCCTCGGCGAAGGCGGGCGGCTCCGCGCAGACCAGCTGGACGAGTTCGGCGGCGCTGTCCTCGGGGTAGGGGGCGTGGCCCTGGACAGCCCGGTAGAGGAGTGCGCCGAGTGCCCACAGGTCGGTGGCGGGGCCGATCGGAGGGGCGAGGCGCCAGTTCTCGTGGACGGGGCCTGCCTGTTCGGGTGCCCAGCGCTCGGTGACGGCACCGACGACCGCGATCCGGGTCTGCCGGGCCCGCTCGGCGGCGAGCCGGGTGGTGGGGCCTCGGTCCGACTGGGCCTGGGCCTGGGCCTGGGCCGGGATCCTGGCCGGCTCCAGGGCCTCCTCCCGGGCGCCGGTGGGAACCGGGAGCCGGGCGGGGTCCGGGGTCGCGGCCGTGTAGCCGGCGGGCAGGGCCGGGCGGCCCGAACCGGGCAGCACGGGGCCCCGGGCGGGACCCGAACCGCCACCGGCCGGGATCGGCGGGGAGCTGTCCCGCGAGGCGTGCGGGCCGTCGCTCCAATTGCCGGCCAGCATCACGCGCGGCGGCGGACCCGCCTGCGGACCCGCGCCGTACGGCTCGTCGCCGTCGTCCTCGTCGTCCTCGTCGTCGTCCGCCACCCGCGCCCACCACTGCGGCTCGGGCGCACCCGCCGCCTGCGCGGTCGGCGCCGGGGGCGGCTCGGGCGGGTCCGCCGGCGCGGGGCGCTGTACGGGCAGGGCGCCGGTCTCGCCGAGCTTGGCCGCGGCACGCGCACCGGCGCGGTAGGCGGCGATGGCCCCGGCGCGGGCGGCCCGTACATCGGCGGTGGGCGGCACGGGCGCGGGCTGGGTCTCGGCGGCGGGCGCCGCCGGCAGCGCCCGGCCGTAGGGGTCGGTGCCGTAGCCGCCGGGGGCGGTTCCGTAGGGGGGCGGGGTGGGGTGGTCGGGGTCTTCCGGGGCGGGTTCGGTGGCGTACGGGGCGGGTTCGGGGACGTGCACCTCGTCGCCGTAGCGATGTCCATGGCCGTATCCATAGCCGTAGTCCGGCATCGACTCCGGCTCCGGCTCCGGCTGCCAGGCCGCGCCTTCGGCCGACGCCTCTACCGGATCGGCGGCCGACGCCTCTGCCGACTCGTCGACCAGGTCGTCGTCGCGTTCATCAAGGAGGTCATCGACGAGGTCATCGACCAGTTCCCCGACGGGTCCCTCGACGTCGTCCGTCCCGTACGGGACGTGCCCGTCGCCCTCCTCGTAGACCTCAGCCTCGTACAGCTCGGAGCCGTAGACCTCGGAGCCGTACTCCTCCGCGCCCCGCTCCTCCGCGCCGTACTCCTCGGAGCCGTACCCCCCGCCTCCGTGCTCCTCCCCCGGCGCCTGCCACGCCGTCGCGTCCGGCTCCGACTCCGGTACGGGCGGCGCGTACCCGCAGAGGGCCTCCTCCGCGGCGCCCACCGCGAGGCCCGTGAGGACCACCCGGCCGTCGTCGCAGACGAGCACGGTCCGGGCCGTGATGTTCCGGTGCACCCAACCGTGGGCGTGGAGCGCGCGCAGGGCGGTGAGGACGTCGGCGCCGATCTCGGCCGCGCGGTAGGGGTTGAGCGGCCGCTCCGCGAGGAGCGCGGCCAGCGGTCGGGCCGCGATGCGTTCGCTCACTATCCAGAGCGAACCTGCCTCCGCGAAGACGTCGAAGACCTGGTCGAGCAGGGGATGGTCGGGGATCTGCGCGGCCGCCTGGGCCGCCTCGATCGCCCGGCGTACGACGGGCTCGGCCGGGCGGCGGGTCGCCCGGCCCGCGGCGCCGTAGGGACCGGCCGGGCCGCCCTCGCCGTCGAGCACCTCGGCGTCGACGAACTCCGGCAGCGGCACCTGGCGGACCAGGACCTCCTGCCCGCTGAACGTGTCGAAGGCGCGCGTCTCGGCCGGGTCGTACGCGTCCGTCTCCGCGTCCGCCGGCGGCAGCGGCAGGCGGTAGCGGTCCGCGAGCACCCTTCCCGCGTAGTCGTCCACGACGCCTCCCCACGCGCGCACGCTGTCCCCCGTCGACCCGCGGATCCCCGGGATCGGGCGGGATCACGCGAGTCCGACAATTCCGGTCCGGCAGCGTGCAGTTATCGGCTCTGTTCGGCTGCGTACGGTCCTCGAACTCTCACGATACGTGCCGCCGGTCAGTCCTTGGGGCTGAACGTGGCGAACGCCGTCTCGCGCAGGGTCCTGCACTCCGCGCCGTTCCACTCCTCCGCCTTGCAGCTGATCATGATGGAGTAGCCGTGCTGGGCGTCCACCTTGAAGCCGCGGTTGAGCACATGGACGCGCATGCCCTGCTGGGTGCGCTCGAACTCCCAGTCCGCGACGGTCGGGTAGCCCTTGTAGGAGACCGTCCTGATGCCGAAGTGCTTGTAGTTCTTGCTGGTGGCGGCCACACCGATCTTGCCGAGCTCCCACGCGGCCGCCGCGTTGTCCTTCGGGCTGGAGTTGAAGTCGACCTGGATACGCGGGAAGCCGCCGCTCTCGCTGAATATCCCGCCACCGCTGTAGCCCGGTATCGAGCGGAGCTTGAAGGTGGCGGGCATCGCCATCGAGAAGTGGAAGCGGTCGTTGGTGACGAGGGTGTACCCGGCGGGCAGCTGGGTGCCCGTGCCGCCGCCGGGCTTGCCGGTCGGCGTGGTGCCGGTGCCGTTCGAACCGCCGGACCCCTCTGTGGAGCCCGTGGCACCCGTGGAGCCCGTCGCGTCGTCACCGCCCGTCGACCCGTTGGAACCGGTGTCGCCGGGCTGCGCGCCGCCCTGCTGGCCGGCGCCGCCGGTCGACTGACCCTTGCCGCCGTCCGATCCGCCGGAGCCACTGGAGCCGTCACCGCCGGCGGAGGCGCCGGCCGAGGCCGTGGTGCCCCCGCTGTCCTTGCCCTGGTTGCCCGCGTCGCCGCCCTTGAGGGAGACCGCGAGGATCGTCCCGAGCAGGGCGAGTACGGCGACCGCGGCGATGATCACCAGCGTGCGGCGCGGTACGACGTCGGTCAGCGACGCGCGGGCCGGAGTCGGTCTACCGCCGCCCTGCCGTCTCGCGGCGGCGGCCCCCCGCCGTCCCGGCGGTCGGCGTCGACGAGGCCTTCGGCTCGGCCTTCACGGACGCCGCCGCGTTCCGTACGGACTTCAGGGCACCCCGCATCCGGTCGGCGGACGCGTCGGGCGTCTTGCCCCGGTCGACCGCGGGGGGCACCGGGGGCCGGCCGGGGGGCGGCGGCGGAAGCGGTACGACCCTGGTGACCTCGGGCGAGACCTGGGGCGCCGGTTCGGGCGCGTCGAGCACGGCGCGGAGCAGGACCCGCGCGCGGGCGTCGTCGAGCCGCTGGGCCGGGTCCTTGGCGAGCAGGCCGTAGATGACCTTCTCCAGCTCGGGTCCCGCGTTCTTCGGCGGGTCGACGGGCTCGGTCATCACCGCCGTGAGCGTGGCGATGGCGGAGCCCTTGTCGTACGGCGGGCTCCCCTCGACGGCCGCGTACAGGAGTCCACCGAGCGACCACATGTCGGCGGCGGGTCCGGGCTTGTGGCCGCGGGCGCGCTCCGGCGAGATGTACGAAGGGGCGCCGACGAGCATGCCGGTGGAGGTGATCGAGGGGTCGCCCTCGACCTGGGCGATGCCGAAGTCGGTGAGGACGACGCGGCCGTCCTCGGCGATCAGCACGTTGGACGGCTTCACGTCGCGGTGCAGGATGCCCTCGCGGTGCGCGGAGCGCAGCACGTCGAGGATGGCGAGGCCCACCTCGGCGGCGCGCCGGGGCGTGAGCGTGCCGTCCTCGCGGACGGCGTCCGCGAGGGACTTGCCCTCGATGAGCTCCATGACGATCCACGGACGGTCGTCCTCGTCGACGACGTCGTAGACGGTCACGGCGCCGTTGTTGCGGATCCGGGCGATGGCCTTCGCCTCGCGCAGGGTCCGGGTGATGAGCGGCGCTTCTCGTCGTCGTCGATGCTGGTGGGGAAACGGAGTTCCTTGACGGCGACGGTACGGCCGAGGGTCTCGTCGACCGCACGCCACACCGTGCCCATGCCGCCGCGGCCGAGGATCCCGCCGAGCCGGTAGCGGCCGGCGAGCAGCCGGCCCTCGTTGACCGGGGCCTTGCGCCCCCGGTCGCCACCGGTGCCGCGCGCGGCGGCACGCGCCGGGGGACGGTCGCTCTCGCCGTCACCGTCGCCCGCGCCGAACCCGGCCCGCCCGGTCGACGGCTCGGTCCCCCGCAGCCGCCCGGCGGACGCGTCCTGAACGTCCTTCACGTCCGGACCGCCCGGGGTGTCCTGAACGTCCTTCACGTCCGGGACACCCGAGCCCTTCGGGCCCGCGGCATCCACCGGACCCGCCGCCCTCGTGGGCTTCACCAGGTCCACCGGGTCCGCCTGGTCCGCCGGAACCGCGGAGTCCGCGGGCGTCACGGAGGGCGCGGCCGGTGCTGCGGCTTCCTCCGCACCCCGCTCGACCTGCGCGTTCTTCACGTCCGGTGTGCCCTTCGCGTCGTCCCGCTCCGGCTCACGCGCGGCCGGGACCACTCCTCGGTCGCCGTCGGTCGCGGCCCCCGCGGCGGCGTCCCGCCCGGGGTCCTTCGCCGTGTCCCGCGACTGCTCCGCCTCCGACATGCGTCCCCTCTGCGATCCCTGATCTTCGCCGCGTCTGCCGCTTCCCGCGCGATGCGGTAACCCGCCCTGGAAGAGAGGCCATTGTCCCTCACCTCAGGACGGGTGGCGCCCCCGGGTCCGTACTCCGGGATGACGACGCCGCAGCACACCCCCCAGGTTCCCACCCGCCGTGGGCGACCCGGTAGTTCTTCCGCGGGGCCCGCGCGTACCGGACGTCCTGTCAGATCGGCACGATGTCCGGCGCCCCGAGCCGGGCGGCGTCCGCCGTCAGGTCGTCGGGCTGCCGCTGCGACTCGCGCTCGGCCTCGACCCGCTTCTCGTAGTGCTTCTCCTTCTCGATCTGGTGCTCGTCCCAGCCGAGGACCGGCGCCATCAGTTCCGCGCACTCACGGGCGCTTCGCGTGCCCCGGTCGAAGGTCTCGATGGAGATTCTGGTGCGGCGGGTGAGGACGTCGTCGAGATGCCGGGCGCCCTCGTGGGAGGCGGCGTAGACGATCTCGGCGCGCAGGTAGTCGTCGGCGGCCGGCAGCGGTTCGGCGAGGGTGGGGTCCGCGGCGATGAGGTCGAGGATCTGCTCCGTCAGGGAGCCGTACCGGTTGAGGAGATGCTCGACCCGGACGACGTGGAGGCCCGTGCGCGCGGCGATCCTCGCCCGCGCGTTCCACAGGGCCCGATAGCCCTCGGCGCCGAGCAGCGGGATGTCCTCGGTGACGCAGGGGGCGACCCGCTGGTCGAGTCCGTGCACCGCCGCGTCGACGGCGTCCTTGGCCATGACGCGGTACGTCGTGTACTTGCCGCCGGCCACCACGACCAAGCCGGGCACCGGGTGGGCGACGGTGTGCTCGCGGGAGAGCTTGCTCGTGGCGTCCGACTCGCCGGCGAGCAGGGGGCGCAGGCCCGCGTAGACGCCCTCGACGTCGTCGCGGGTGAGCGGGACGGCGAGCACGGTGTTCACGTGTTCGAGCAGATAGTCGATGTCGGCGCTGGACGCGGCGGGATGGGCCTTGTCCAGGTCCCATTCGGTGTCCGTGGTACCGACGATCCAGTGCCGGCCCCAGGGGATCACGAACAGCACGGACTTCTCGGTGCGCAGGATGAGCCCGGTGGACGAGTGGATGCGGTCCTTGGGGACGACGAGGTGGATGCCCTTGGAGGCGCGGACGTGGAACTGGCCGCGCTCGCCGATGAGGGCCTGGGTGTCGTCGGTCCACACCCCGGTGGCGTTGACGATCTGCTTCGCCCGGATCTCGTACTCCACGCCCGCCTCGACGTCCTGGACGCGGGCGCCGACGACCCGCGCGCCCTCGCGCAGGAAGCCGATGACGCGGGCCCGGCTCGCGGCCAGGGCGCCGTAGGACGCGGCGGTGCGCACGAGGGTGGTGACGAAGCGGGCGTCGTCCATCTGGGCGTCGTAGTACTGGAGGGCGCCGACGAGCGCGTCCTTCTTGAGGCAGGGGGCGACCCGCAGTGCGCCCCGCCGGGAGAGGTGCCGGTGGACGGGGAGGCCGCGGCCGTGCCCGGGAGAGGGGACATCGCGTCGTACAGCGCGACGCCGGAGCCCGCGTAGAACCGCTCCCAGCCCTGGTGCTGGAGCGGGTAGAGGAAGGGGACCGGCTTCACCAGGTGGGGTGCGAGCCGCTCCAGGAGCAGTCCGCGCTCCTTGAGTGCCTCCCGGACCAGGGCGAAGTCCAGCATCTCCAGGTATCGCAGGCCGCCGTGGATGAGCTTGCTGGACCGGCTGGAGGTGCCGGAGGCCCAGTCGCGGGCCTCGACGATGCCGGTGGAGAGGCCTCTCGTGACGGCGTCGAGGGCCGTCCCGGCGCCGACCACTCCGGCGCCGACCACCAGCACGTCCAGCTCGCGCTCGGCCATGGCCGCGAGCGCCTCGGCGCGCTCGGCGGGTCCCAGTGTCGCTGTCCTCACGGCTTGCCTCCCGTCGTCCCCGTCGTTCCCCGTCGTTCCAGCACGCGAACCGGGCCATGTGGTCCGGCTCACAGCTCGATTCTGGCCCTCCCCGGCGACTTCAGCCACCGCCTCGCCACCGACCTGTGGATAACACTCGGCGACCTTCGACCCCACAATGCCGCATATCGGTCATATTTACGCCTAGTCTGACATTGCGCTCGACCCGTTCTGTCCACAGGGCTTGCGCGTCGCGTTCCCTCCGGCTATCGGGAAGGACGGCCCACCCCCATGCCCGCTGATCTCGCCGTCATCGGCCTCGGCCACCACGGACTCCCCCTGGCCCAGGCCGCCGCCGCCGCCGGCATCGACACCATCGGCTACGACACCGATCCCCGCTCCGTCGCCGAACTCGCCGCCGGCCGCTCCCCGGTCGACGGCTCCCTCACCGTCCCGGAGATCCGCCGGATGCTCTCGGGGGCTTCCGGCCGACCGCCAACCCCGCCGAACTCGGCCGGGTCCGCACCGCCGTCCTCTGCGCGCCGACCCCCCTGGGCCCCGACCACGCCCTCGACCTCACCGCCGTCACCGACGCGGCCCGCGCGCTCGCCGCCCGGCTGCGCCCGCACACCACCGTGCTCCTCGAATCCCCGGTCCCGCCGGGCACCACCGAGGGCCTGCTCCGCGACCTCCTCGAAGCGGGCTCCGGCCTGCGCGCCGGACGCGACTTCCACCTCGCGTACTCCCCCGGCCGCCTCGACCCCGGCAGCCGTACGCACGGCTTCGCCGGCACCCCCAAGGTCATCGGCGGCCTCACCCCGGCCTGCACCGAGGCGGCAGCCGCCTTCTACGGCCGGCTCACCGACAAGGTGGTACGCGCGCGTGGCCCCCGCGAGGCGGAGACGGTCAAGCTCCTGGAGACCAACTTCCGGCACGTCAACATCGCCCTGGTCAACGAGATGGCGGTGCTCTGCCACGAACTCGGCGTCGACCTCTGGGACGTCATCCGCTGCGCCGAGACCAAGCCCTTCGGCTTCCAGGCCTTCCGCCCGGGACCCGGGGTCGGCGGCCACGGCGTCCCCGTCGACACCGTCGGCGCCCACCGCCCGCTCCGCCTCGTCGAACTCGCCGGCCAGGTCAACGAGCGCATGCCGCAGTACGTCGTCCAGCGCGCCGCCACCCTCCTCAACGAGCACGGCAAGTCGGCCCGCGGCGCCCGGATCCTGCTGCTCGGCATCACCTACAAGCCCGACCTCCCGGACCGCCAGGGCTCCCCGCCGACGAGATCGCCCGACGCCTGATGGACCTGGGCGCGGCCGTCAGCTACCACGACCCGCACGTCCCCGACTGGCGCGTCCGCGAACTCCCCGTCCCCCGCGCGGACTCCCTCTACGAGGCCGCCGCCCACGCCGACCTGACGGTGCTCCTCCAGCACCACCGCACGTACGACCTCCAAGGGCTCGCGGTGAAGGCCCAACTCCTCCTCGACACCCGAGGCGCCACCCCCACGGGCACGGCCCACCGGTTGTGACGGAGCCGCCCATCGGGCTTGTGCAACATTTGTTGGACGGATGTGCAACACGGCGATAGCCTCGTTGTATGGCGACGACCATAGGGTTCCGGCCCACCGAAGAGGACGACCGCATCATCAGAACCGCGATGCGCGAGGGCGAAGGCACCAGCGACGTGATCCGCCGCGCCCTGCGCCTCCTGGAGCGCGAGGCCTGGCTCACGCAGGCGCGTGCGGACGCCGAGCACCTCGCGGACGAGGACCTGGCCTCGGAAGAGGACGCCTGGTGATCCGAGGTGCTGTCTACCGAGTCGACCTCGGAGACGCGAAACGCGGGCACGAGCAGTGCGGCAAGCGATACGGCCTCGTCCTGAGCCCCAGCTCCATGCCGTGGAGCGTGGCCACGATCGTCCCCACGTCCACGAGCGCCCAGCCATCCGTCTTCCGGCCCGAGGTCGACATCGCGGGGACGCCGACCCGGCTTCTCGTGGACCAGATCCGCACGATCGACGTCCGGTTCATCCACGGCGATCCGGTGCACTTCCTGGACTACAGCGAACTCGCCGTCGTGGAGCACGCCGTGAGCCAGTACCTCGGTCTGTGACACGACAGCGCCCCCCGGGTACGAGGAGGGGCCCCGCACCGGGTGGTGCGGGGCCCCTCCTCGTACGGACGGAACAGACGTCAGCGCTTGTGCTGGGAGTCCGCGACCGTGACCTCGACGCGCTGGAACTCCTTGAGCTCGCTGTAGCCCGTGGTGGCCATCGCGCGGCGCAGGGCGCCGAAGAAGTTCATCGAGCCGTCCGGGGTGTGCGACGGGCCCGCGAGGATCTCCTCGGTGGTGCCGACGATGCCCAGGTCGACCAGCTTGCCGCGCGGCACGTCCTCGTGGACGGCCTCCATGCCCCAGTGGTGCCCCTTGCCGGGCGCGTCCGTGGCGCGGGCCAGCGGGGAGCCGATCATGACCGCGTCGGCGCCGCAGGCGATCGCCTTCGGCAGGTCGCCGGACCAGCCGACACCGCCGTCGGCGATGACGTGCACGTACCGGCCGCCGGACTCGTCCATGTAGTCGCGGCGGGCCGCGGCCACGTCGGCGACCGCGGTCGCCATCGGGACCTGGATGCCGAGCACGTTGCGCGTGGTGTGCGCCGCGCCGCCGCCGAAGCCGACGAGGACACCCGCGGCGCCGGTGCGCATCAGGTGCAGGGCCGCGGTGTACGTGGCGCAGCCGCCGACGATGACCGGGACGTCGAGCTCGTAGATGAACTGCTTCAGGTTCAGCGGCTCGGACGCGCCCGAGACGTGCTCGGCCGAGACCGTGGTGCCGCGGATGACGAAGATGTCCACGCCGGCGTCGACGACGGCCTTGGAGAACTGCGCGGTCCGCTGCGGGGAGAGCGCGGCGGCGGTGACGACACCGGAGTCGCGCACCTCCTTGATGCGCTGCCCGATCAGCTCTTCCTTGATCGGGGCCGCGTAGATCTCCTGCAGACGGCGGGTCGCGGCCGCCTCGTCCAGCTCGGCGATCTCGTCGAGCAGCGGCTGCGGGTCCTCGTACCGGGTCCAGAGACCCTCCAGGTTCAGGACGCCCAGCCCGCCCAGCTCACCGATGCGGATGGCGGTCTGCGGCGACACGACCGAGTCCATGGGGGCGGCCAGGAAGGGGAGCTCGAAGCGGTAGGCGTCGATCTGCCAGGCGATCGAGACCTCCTTCGGGTCCCGGGTGCGCCGGCTCGGAACGACGGCGATGTCGTCGAACGCGTACGCCCTGCGGCCGCGCTTGCCGCGCCCGATCTCGATCTCAGTCACGATGTGTGGCCTTTCCCTCTACGTCTGCGCCTACCAGTATCCCCGACACAAGCGTGAGGGGCGGCTCCGGCCACATGCCGGAACCGCCCCCACGCGTCGCGCTGTGTTACTTCCTGCTGTAGTTCGGTGCCTCGACCGTCATCTGGATGTCGTGCGGGTGGCTCTCCTTGAGGCCCGCGGACGTGATCCGGACGAAGCGGCCCTTCGACTCCATCTCCTCGATGGTGGCCGCGCCCACGTAGCCCATGGTCTGGCGCAGGCCGCCGACGAGCTGGTGCAGGACGTTGGCCAGGGGGCCGCGGTAGGGCACCTGGCCCTCGATGCCCTCGGGGACGAGCTTGTCGTCCGAGGCGACCTCGGCCTGGAAGTAGCGGTCCTTGGAGTAGGACCGGCCCTGGCCGCGGGACTGCATCGCGCCGAGCGAGCCCATGCCGCGGTACGACTTGAACTGCTTGCCGTTGATGAACTGCAGCTCGCCCGGGGACTCCTCGCACCCGGCGAGCAGGCTGCCCAGCATGACGGTGTCGGCACCGGCGGCGAGCGCCTTGCCGATGTCTCCGGAGTACTGCAGACCGCCGTCGCCGATGACCGGGACGCCGGCCGCGCGGGCGGCGAGCGCCGCCTCGTAGATGGCGGTGACCTGCGGGACACCGATGCCGGCGACCACACGCGTGGTGCAGATGGAGCCGGGGCCGACGCCGACCTTGACGCCGTCGACACCGGCGTCGATCAGGGCCTGCGCGCCGTCACGCGTCGCGACGTTGCCGCCGATGACGTCGACGCCCACGCTGGACTTGATCTTCGCCATCCAGTTGAGGGCGTTGCTGTTGTGACCGTGGGAGGTGTCGACGATCAGGAAGTCGACACCGGCCTCGGCGAGGCCCTGGGCGCGCTCCAGCGCCTCGGGGCTGGCGCCGACGGCCGCGCCGACGAGCAGGCGGCCTTCCTTGTCCTTCGCGGCGTGCGGGTACTTCTCCGCCTTGACGAAGTCCTTGACCGTGATGAGGCCCTTGAGGATGCCCGCTTCGTCGACCAGCGGCAGCTTCTCGATCTTGTGGCGGCGGAGCAGCTCCATGGCGTCCACGCCGGAGATGCCGACCTTGCCGGTGACCAGCGGCATCGGGGTCATGACCTCGCGCACCTGGCGGCTGCGGTCCGACTCGAACGCCATGTCGCGGTTGGTGACGATGCCGAGGAGCTTGCCGGCCGGGTCGGTCACGGGGACGCCGCTGATGCGGAACTTGGCGCAGAGCGCGTCGGCCTCGGCCAGCGACGCGTCCGGGTGCACGGTGATCGGGTCGGTCACCATGCCGGACTCGGAGCGCTTCACGAGGTCGACCTGGTTGACCTGGTCCTCGATGGACAGGTTGCGGTGCAGCACGCCCACGCCGCCCTGCCGCGCCATGGCGATGGCCATGCGGGACTCGGTGACCTTGTCCATCGCCGCCGAGAGCAGCGGGATGTTCACGCGGACGTTGCGGGAGATGCGGGACGAGGTGTCGACCGCGTTCGGGAGGACCTCGGACGCGCCCGGCAGCAACAGCACGTCGTCGTAGGTCAGCCCGAGTGTCGCGAATTTCTCGGGCACTCCGTCGACGTTTGCAGTCATGACACCTTCCCCAATGGCCTTGATCGGTGCGGATGTCCATGCTAACGGGCTGGAGCGGTGTCTCATTCCACGATCAAGATCAGCCACGAGCTTTGGACATTCGTACGTGTACGAAAGGGACGACAGCCCCCGGAGACTCTTACAGCCCGGCCACTGCCGCCACCTGACTGCTGATCCGGCTACTACTCCGGTCATTGCTCCGACTACTGCTCCGACTACTGCTCCGCAAGCGCCCTGAGCCGACTGAGCGCACGGTGCTGCGCGACCCGGACGGCCCCGGGGGACATGCCGAGCATCTGCCCGGTCTCCTCGGCGGTCAGTCCGACCGCGACACGGAGCACGAGCAGTTCGCGCTGGTTCTCCGGGAGGTTGGCGAGCAGCTTCTTGGCCCACTCGGCGTCGTCGCTGAGGAGCGCGCGCTCCTCCGGGCCGAGGGAGTCGTCGGGCCGCTCGGGCATCTCGTCGGAGGGGACGGCCGTGGACCCCGGGTGCCGCATGGCGGCCCGCTGGAGGTCGGCGACCTTGTGTCCGGCGATGGCGAAGACGAAGGCCTCGAACGGCCTGCCCGTGTCCTTGTAGCGCGGCAGCGCCATCAGGACGGCGACGCAGACCTCCTGGGCCAGGTCCTCGACGAAGTGCCGGGCGTCGCCCGGCAGACGGCTGAGACGGGTGCGGCAGTACCGCAGAGCGAGCGGGTGCACCCTCGCGAGCAGGTCGTGCGTCGCCTGGGCGTCGCCGTCGACCGCGCGGTGCACGAGCGCGCCGATCTCCCCCTGCCCGGCAGGCATGGGGGAACCCACGGTCTCGTCGTCGCGCATCGCTCCATGGTGCCCCGACGCCTCGGCGTTCGTGGCACCGCGTCCATAGTTGTGCACCGAAGCGTTATGAGCAGGTGCGCCGGAACTCATCTCCCGCGCCCTCCCCTCCCGCTCGATCGACTCGTCCCCGAGGAACTCCACAACTCAAGGATGCGGCATCGCGCGGGTAAGTGACACAAGCCCGCCCCGTCCACCCCGCGACGGACGCGGGCGAGGACGGGGAAATGGCCGGTGACCTGCGATTCAGCGGACCAGGCCCCAACGGAATCCGAGGGCGACCGCGTGCGCCCGGTCGGAGGCGCCCAGCTTCTTGAAGAGACGCCGGGCGTGGGTCTTGACGGTGTCCTCGGAGAGGAAGAGCTCGCGCCCGATCTCCGCGTTGGACCGGCCGTGGCTCATTCCCTCGAGCACCTGGATCTCGCGCGCGGTGAGGGTGGGCGCGGCGCCCATCTCGGCCGAACGGAGCCGGCGCGGGGCGAGCCGCCAGGTCGGGTCGGCCAGCGCCTGGGTGACGGTGGCCCGCAGTTCGGCGCGCGAGGCGTCCTTGTGCAGATAGCCGCGGGCGCCGGCGGCGACCGCGAGGGCGACGCCGTCGAGGTCCTCGGCGACCGTGAGCATGATGATGCGGGCGCCGGGGTCCGCGGAGAGCAGCCGGCGGACGGTCTCCACGCCGCCCAGACCAGGCATGCGTACGTCCATCAGAATCAGGTCCGAGCGGTCCGCGCCCCAGCGGCGGAGGACTTCCTCGCCGTTGGCCGCGGTGGTCACGCGCTCGACGCCGGGCACGGTCGCGACCGCGCGGCGGAGCGCCTCTCGGGCAAGCGGGGAGTCGTCGCAGACGAGAACGGATGTCATGCCTGACCTCCGTGGCTCTCGCAGCTGTAGCGCGTCACCTTGAGCCTCCAGGGCTGTACGTAATCGTCACCTGTGCGATTGACGCTCTCGGACACCTGCCCGATCGCTTGTTCCTTCAACCGCCTCCGCACTCTCAACGACGGTCACTCGAAAGAGTTACGGGTCGGACGGCACGCTTCGGCACTCTACGTGAGGGGCCGTGCGCGGAGGAGAGCGACGCGGCCCATCTGCCCATCATCGAAAGCTCTTGCCCCATTTAGCGGGTTTTCTTCCCTTTTCGCAGTGTCTGTGGCTAGATTCGCAATGAGTCATATTTACATCTACTTAGACAGTAGGTGTACCGACCCGGACCGACGGGGCCCCAGGAGCCCCGGCCATCAGCCATCCACCCGCCCACCTATCCGTTCGACACGGTTTCAAGGGGACTAGCGCAATGGCAGATTTCTCCCGCCTTCCCGGACCCAACGCCGATCTGTGGGACTGGCAACTGCTCGCGGCCTGCCGCGGCGTCGACAGCTCCCTGTTCTTCCACCCCGAGGGAGAGCGCGGCGCGGCACGGAGTGCGCGTGAGAACTCGGCGAAAGAGGTCTGCATGCGGTGCCCGGTACGCGCGGAGTGCGCGGCACACGCACTCGCCGTGCGGGAGCCCTATGGCGTATGGGGCGGCCTCACCGAGGACGAACGCGAAGAGCTCATGGGACGCGCGCGCAATCGCCTGATCACAGCGGCGCCGACGGCGGCGTCGGTCGCGTCCACGGCTTCCGTGACATCCATGACGACATCGGCGTCGGCAGCAGGCCGGCCGATTGTGGAGCGCATGTGAAGGAACGTTTCCTCAGTTAAGCACCCGAACTGGTCACCGAACTGAGCACCTGACAACCGGAGCCGCGCCCACGCGCGCGAGGCGGTGCCCTACGCGCGCGAGGTGGCGTCCTACGCACGCATGGCGGCGTCCTACGCGCGCGTGGCGGCCCGAGTCAGCTCGTCGAGCGTGGCGGCGACGGCCGGGACCTGCGCCAGGTCGGGCAGCGTCAGGGCCACGATCTCCCGCTCCACTGCGGGCTCCACGGCCACGGTCCGCGCCCCCCTGGGCCGTACGGACTCGATGGCCAGCTCCGGCAGGACGGCCACGCCGAGCCCGGCGCCGACCAGGCCCACCACGGCCGGATAGTCGTCGGTGGCGAAGTCGATACGGGGGGTGAAGCCCGCTTCCTCGCACACGTCCACGAGCTGACGGCGGCAGCGCGGGCAGCCCGCGATCCAGGACTCCTCGGCCAGTTCGGCCATGCCCACGGACCCGGCCCCGGCGAGCCGGTGCCCTTCGGGGACCAGGCCCACCAGACGGTCGGCCAGGATCGGGCGCACGACCAGGTCGTCCCACTCCGCCTGCCCGTCGGGCTGCCGGCCGGCCGTACCGGCGCCGTACCGGAAGGCGAGGGCCACGTCGCAGTCGCCCTCGCGGAGCATCTCGATCGAGCGCGGCGGTTCGGCCTCGACGAGCGAGACGCGGGTGCCGGGGTGCGCGGCCCGCAGCGCGGCGAGCGCGGTGGGGACGAGCGTGGAGCTGCCGCTCGGGAAAGAGACCAGCCGGACCCGGCCGGCGCGGAGCCCGGCGATCGCGGCGACCTCCTCCTCGGCGGCGGTGAGCCCGGCGAGGATGCCGGAGGCGTGGCGGACCAGGACCTCACCGGCCTCGGTGAGGCGCATCTCGCGGCCCGTACGGATCAGCAGCGGCGTGCCGGCGGAGCCTTCGAGGGCCTTCATCTGCTGGCTGACGGCGGGCTGGGTGCAGCCCAGTTCGCGCGCGGCGGCCGAGAAGGAGCCGGTGGCGGCGACGGCGCGCAGGACGCGGAGATGACGAGCCTCGATCATGCGCTCCAGCATAAGCGAATCTTGGGTGAAGCGCCGCTTTCCATCCTTCAGCTTTGAGGTGGAGAGGATGGGTGCCCGTAAAGTGCCCACATGACCTTGCTGAGTGTGAATGTGGGCCGTGCCAAGGCCGTGGACTACACCGAGGCCGCGGCCGGCCTGACCGCCATCGACAAGCGCCCCGTGGAGGGCCCGGTCCGGATCGAGGCGCCCGGGGCGCCCGGCGTCGGCAGGAGCGGGCTCGCCGGGGACACCGTCTGCGACCTGCGCTTCCACGGCGGCAACGACCGGGCCGCGTACGCCTTCGCGCGCGAGGACCTGGACCGTTGGGAGCGGGAGCTCGGCCGCCCGCTCGCCAACGGATCCTTCGGCGAGAACCTCACGACCGACGGCCTCGACGTGAACGGCGCCCTGATCGGCGAGCGCTGGCGGATCGGCGAGGAGGTCGTCCTGGAGGTCACCGGCGGCCGCATCCCCTGCCGTACGTTCGCCGGCTTCCTGGAGGAGAAGGGCTGGGTCAGGCGGTTCACGCAGTCCGAGGCCGGTCCGGGCGCGCTGCTGCGGGTGATCGTGCCGGGCGAGATCCGCGCCGGCGACCCGATCACGGTCGTCCACCGGCCCGACCACGACATCACCGTCGCGCTGCTCCACCGCGCCGCGACCACCGAACGCACCCTGCTCCCCCGCACGTTGGTCGCCGCCGAATGGATGGAGTCCGGACTCCTCGCGCTCGCACGCCAGTACGCGGAGAAGTACGCGCGCGCGTAGTCGGCTCCCGGCCGGCGCCTGGTCGGCGCCTGGTCGGGGCGTGGGCCGGGGCGTGGGTCGGCGGTACGCGGACAAGAACGTCCGCCCACGGGCATTACCGTGCCCGTATGACGACTGCACTGATTACGGGCGCCACCGCGGGCATCGGGGCCGCTTTCGCACGGAGGCTCGCGGCGGACGGCCACGATGTCGTGCTCGTGGCCCGGGACATGAAGCGGCTCCGGGAGCAGGCGACGGAGCTGCACGACCGCCACGGCATCGAGGCCGAGGTGCTCGCGGCGGACCTCGCCGAGGAGAAGGGCATCGCCGCCGTCGAGGCCCGGCTCTCGGACCCGAAGCAGCCGGTGGACATGCTCGTGAACAACGCCGGCTTCGGCAACAAGGGCCGCTTCCTCGAGGTGTCCATGGCCGACGAGCTGAAGATGCTCACGGTGCACTGCGAGGCGGTGCTGCGGCTGACCTCGGCGGCCGCCGCCTCGATGAAGGAGCGCCGGCGGGGCTCCGTGGTCAACGTCGCCTCGGTGGCGGCCTTCGTGCCCCGCGGCACGTACGGGGCGTCGAAGGCCTGGGTCGTGCAGTTCACCCAGGGCGCGGCGCGGGACCTGGCGGGCAGCGGCGTACGGCTGATGGCGCTCTGCCCCGGCTTCGTACGGACCGAGTTCCACGAGCGGGCCGGGATGGGGACGGACAACATCCCGGGCTGGATGTGGCTCGACGCGGACAAGCTGGTGACGGCGGCGCTCGCGGACCTGGACCGGGGGAAGTCGCTGTCGATCCCCGATCCCCGCTACAAGGCCCTCATGGGTGTGGTGAAGCTGGCGCCGCGCGGGCTGCTCGGCGGGGTCTCCTCCAAGGCGGGCAGGAAGTACGGGCCGAAGTAGGACGTTCACCCCGGCCCGCTCACCCGTCCCGTGCGTCGAGGTCCAGTCGCGTGGTGGTGCCGTCCTGCCAGGTGACGTGGAGCGCGTGGCCGGTGGTCCGGACGGTCGCGAGGTCCGCGACGGGGGCCGGGGCGGGCTCGGCGGTGAGTGAGGCGAGCGCGACGAAGAGGGTGGCCGGGCCGTTCGTGGCGCCGTGCAGGGCGAGGGTGCGGCTGTCGGGGCCCTGAAGGGTTTCCCCGGTGGGGAGTTCGACGGCTTCGCGGTCCGCCGGGTAGCCGTGGACCGGGTGGAGCTGGGCGTGCGGCCCCCCAGGAGTGGTGGCCCAGCCGGTCTGCCGTACGGGTGTCCCCTCCGGGGCGCCGAGGACCAGGTGGGCACGGACCTCGGCGCGGCCGTGGGCGAGGGTCGCGGAGACGACCCGGACGCCGGGGTACGGGGTGTGCCGGGAGGCGGCCCAGCCGGGGCCGGTGCCGGCGGGTGCGGCGGGGCCCCGGGTGGTCGGCCTCCCTTCGACGAGCAGCGCGAAGTGGTTGTCGGCGGGGGCCGGCCCGGTGGTGGGTCCCGTACGGGTCGCGTACGCGTGGCGGGCGTAACCGGGGTCGTCCTCGCCCGCCTCGGCGCTGTGCACATGGTTGCTGCCGTGGTTGTGGAGGCGTACGAGTCCGTCGGCGGCGGTGGTCTGGACGAGCAGCCCGGCCGGGGCGAAGGGGCGGACGGTGTCGGCCCGTTCGGCCGGCAGGGGTTCCTCGGGGTCGGTCCAGGCGGGATGACCGGCGGGCAGGAGGAGGCCGAGGAAGCCCTTGGACGCCCAGTAGGGGGAGCCGGGGCCCGAGTACTCCTGGACCAGGGGCGGGTACGGGCCGTGCCAGCCGAGCGTGAGGAGCCCGTTCGGGTCGGTGGCGCCGCGGTCGAGGAAGTACCGCAGGGTGCCGGAGGCGAGGCGGCGGGTGGCGCCCGGGGTGAGCGGGGTGTGGCCGGTGAGGGTGCCGAGCCAGGGGGCGGCGGCCGCGGCGAAGCGGTAGATCAGGGAGCGCCCGTACGGGAGCGGGGCGCCGTTGGCGTCGAACAGGTGGACGTAGTCGTCGAGATGGGCGCGCAGGCGGGGCCCGTACCGGTCGAGGAGCTCCCGGTCGCCGGCGAGGTGGGCGTGGAGGACCGGGTAGAAGTGCAGGGCCCAGGCGTTGTAGTGGTCGAAGGCGCGGTTGTCGCCGTCGCTGTACCAGCCGTCGCCGAGGTACCAGTCCTCGATGCGGGCGAGGGAGCGGTCGACGGTGGCGGCGGCCCGGTCGGTGTCGACGCCGGCGTCCTGGAGGAAGCCGGCGACGGTGAGGCCGAAGAGCCACCAGTTGTTGTCGACGGGGGACGGGGCGAGGGCGGGGCGGAGCCAGTCGACGAGCTGTTCGCGGGTGCGGTCGTCGAGCCGGTCCCAGAGCCAGGGGCGGGTGAGGCGGAGGCCGAGGGCGACCGAGGCGGCCTCGACGATCGCCTGGCGGGTGTCGGCCATCGCGGGCCAGGACTCGCGGTCGCCCCGTCCCGGCTTCGCGGTTCCGGCGGCGAGCCCCGCCGCGTACCGGTCGAGATGCCCGTGCGGGTCCTCGCCCCGCGCGCCCGCGACCCGGAGCGCGGCGAGGAGGAAGGTGCGGGCCCAGCCCTCCAGGCCGTCGGAGCGGGCTCCGGACCAGCTGGGGCGGGGGCCGGGCAGGTCGATCAGTCCGTGCAGCGGGGAGGCGTACGGGCGTACCGCCAGGAGGAGTCGGTCGGCCGTGGCCTCCCAGTGGGCACGGGTCCAGCCGGTGTACGGGCTGAGCTCACGATTCTCGGGCGGCGTGGGCATGATGCTCCCTGTGGCTCCCTGGGGCTTCCCTGTCGTTCGCTGTCGCTCACCGGGTCCCTGCGGTGACGACCGCTGTCGCCGGGAATCCTGAACAGGCTCCGATCGAACGTCAAGGGAATCGGAGCGAATGATCGAAATTTCTTCCGTTCGATCATTCGGGGGCCGTGTGTGATCTAAGGTCTGGGGACCACCACCACCGCGAGGGGGAACTGCGCCGTGCGCGAGAGTGCTGCCGAACGACACGACCGACTGCTGGCCCTGGTGCGCGAGCGCGGCACCGCCCGCGTCGCCGAACTGGCCGAGCGGCTCGGGGTCTCCCCCGTCACCGCCCGCCGGGACGTCGAACTCCTGGCCGGCCGGGGCCTGCTCGACCGGGTGCACGGCCAGGTGTCCTGGCCCGAGCGGCGGGGCGCCCCGGGCGGCGGCCGGACCGGCGAGGGCCTGGTCCTCGGCCTGCTCGCCCCCTCCGCCACGTACTACTTCGCCGAGGTCATCCGTGGTGCGCACGAGGCGGCCGCCCGCGCCGGCGCCCGGCTCGTCCTGCGCGTCTCGGACTACCGGCCGGAGGAGGACCGGGCCCGCACCGAGGGACTGCTCGCGGCCGGCGCCGAGGGCGTCCTCGTCGCACCCGGCTGGCGGGGTCCCGAGGACCGGCGCGCCTACGGGGACTGGCTGGCCGAACTCCCCGTGCCGACCGTGCTCCTGGAGCGCCGGGCCGAACCCGGCAGCCCGCTGGACGGACTCGACCGGGTCGCCTCCGACCACGGCCACGGCGTCCTGCTCGCCCTGCGCCATCTGCTCGCCCTCGGCCACGCGACCCCGCTGCTCGTGGCGCGCCGGGACTCGCCGACCGCGCTCGCGGTGCGCGCCGGATACGCCGAGGCGCTGGGCACCCTGGGCCTGGCGGAGCCGCGCCCGGTCATCGACTCCGTACCGGCGGAGGCGGATCCGGAGGGCTTCGAGCGGGCGGTACGGGCGCTGCACGACGCGGTCACGTCCGGCCTGGCGGGCGCGGCCCTGGTGCACAACGACGTGGACGCGATCGAGATCGTGCAGCGCCTCGCCGAGCTGGGCGTACGGGTGCCGCAGGACCTGGCCCTGATCGCGTACGACGACGAGGTCGCCGCGCTCGCCGACACCCCGCTGACGGCGGTCGCGCCGCCGAAGCGGCAGGTGGGGCGGCACGCCACCGAACTCCTGGTGGAGCGGCTGACGGAGGGCGCGGACGAGGACGCGGCCCGGCGTCATCTGGGGCTGCTGCCGAGGCTGCGGGTCCGGGACTCGTGCGGGGCGCGCACGACGTCCTCGGTCTGAGTTCCGGCGGAGTTACGACTGAGCTCCGAACGACCTACATCTGATCTTTTTTCGATCAATCAATCTTTCGCTCTTGACTTCGGTCATGAACGGTCACAGGATCACGGCCACAACCTCCCCGCCGCCGCCCTTCAGGAGTCGTGCCGTGACCCGTAGTTGGAGCAGAACGTCCCGTGTCATAGCCGGCACCGCCACCGCCCTCGCCGTTCTCACGGCCTGCGGCGGCAGCGGTGACGACACAGCGAACAGTACGGCGAACAAGCCGAACGGGCCCGTGACCATCACCTTCTGGGGCTGGGCCAAGGGCTCCAAGGACGTCGTCGACGCCTTCAACGCCTCCCACACCGACATCCAGGTGAAGTTCGAGGAGATCCCCTCCGGCACCGCCGGCGGCTACGCCAAGATCTCCAACGCCGTGAAGGCAGGCAACGCCCCCGACCTCGTCTCCATCGAGTACTCCTCGCTCCCCGAGTTCGTGAGCTCCGGCGCCCTCCAGGACATCGGCGGCGAGTTCACCGAGGCCGACCGCGCCAAGCTGCTCCCGCAGACCGTCGAACTCACCACCCTCGGCGGCAAGTCCTGGGCCGTCCCCTTCGACGCCGCCCCGCAGGCCTTCTTCTACCGCAAGGACCTCTTCGCCAAGTACAAGGTCCAGGTCCCCACCACCTGGGACGAGTTCAAGAAGGCCGCCGAGCAGGTCAAGAAGGCCGACGCCAAGGCCCGTATCGGCACGTTCTTCCCCGACGACCCGACCACCTTCGAGGCGATGGCCTGGCAGGCCGGGGCCCAGTGGTTCAAGGCCGAGAACGACACCTGGAAGATCGACACCACCGACGCGGCCACCACCAAGGTCGCCGGCTACTGGCAGGGCCTCCTCGACGCCGGGCTCGTCCACAAGAACGCCTCCTTCAGCCCCGAGTGGACCGGCTCACTCAAGAACGGCACCACCATCGGCTACCTCGGCGCCTCCTGGGGCGCGGGCGTCCTCAAGGGCACCCTGCCCGAGCAGGACGGCAAGTGGGGCGTCGCCCCGATGCCCAGCTGGGACGGCAAGCCCGCCAGCGGCATGCTCGGCGGCACCTCCTTCGCCGTGACCAAGGACAGCAGGCAGAAGGCCGCGGCCGTCACCTTCGCCGAATGGATGTCCACCACCGAGGCCGGAGTCAAGGCCCGCATCGCCTCCGGCACCTCCTCCGCCTTCCCTGCCGCCACCGCGCTGCGGCCCGTCGCCAAGAAGGCCTTCGACGCGAGCTACTACGGCGGCCAGGACATCTACGCCCTCTTCGAGGCCGCGGGTGCCTCCATCAGCCCGAACTGGGCCTGGGGCCCCACCACCGGCACCACCAACACCACCATCAAGGACCACTTCGGCAAGATCACCCAGGGCGGCCCCGGCATCGCCGACGCCGTCAAGGCGGGTCACGACGCCACCGTCGCCGAACTCACCAAGCGCGGCCTGAAGGTCGAGGGCTGAACGGATGAAGGCCCGCACCCGCGCCGCCACGATCCTGCTGACCCCCTTCTTCCTGCTGTTCACCGCGGTGATGGTGGTGCCGATCGGCTACGCGGTCTGGCTCAGCCTCTTCACCGAGAAGCAGTCCGGACTGGGCTTCGGCGGCACCGAGACCGTCTTCACCGGCCTCGACAACTACACCGCGGCGCTGGGTGACCGGGCCTTCCGCGAGGGCTTCGGCGTCCTGCTCGGTTACTGCCTGCTCTACATCCCGCTGCTGCTCGCCGGGGCCCTCGGCCTCGCCCTCCTGCTCGACTCGGCGCTCGCCCGCGCCCGCCGCTTCTTCCAGCTCGCGCTCTTCCTGCCGCACGCCGTCCCCGGCATCATCGCCGCGCTGATCTGGGTCTACCTCTACACGCCCCAGCTCAGTCCGGTCGTCCAGGCCATGGAGGCCGGAGGCATCGGCTTCGACTTCTTCTCCCCCGAGGGCGCCCTGCCCTCCGTCGTCAACATCGCGCTGTGGGAGTGGCTCGGCTACAACATGGTCATCTTCTACGCGGCCCTCCAGGCCATCGACCGCTCCGTCCTCGAAGCGGCCACCGTCGACGGGGCCGGCGCCTGGCGCATCGCCTTCTCCGTCAAGGTCCCGCTCGTCAAGGCCTCGCTCGCCATGGTCGCCCTCTTCACGATCATCGGCTCCCTCCAGCTCTTCACCGAGCCGCTGATCCTCAACAAGGGCACGGGCTCCGCCGTCACCTCCACCTGGACGCCGAACATGTACGCCTACACCGCGGCCTTCGACCGCAACGACTACGGCCTCGCCGCGGCGGCGTCCGTACTCCTCGCCCTGACGGCGGCACTGCTGTCGTTCGCGGTGACGCGGATGACGGGCCGCCGCAAGGCCGGGAAGGAGCGCACGGCATGACCGGCCGACCCCGCACCGGCACCGTCTGGCTCTCCCAGGCGGCCGTCAACGGCGCCCTCGTCCTCGCCGTCGTCTACATGCTCTTCCCGCTGGTCTGGCTGCTGACCGCCGCCACCAAGGACGCCGGCGGCCTCCTCGCCGGAAACGCCTTCTCCTTCGAGGGCTTCGACCTGGGCGGCAACCTCACCCGGCTGGCCGAGTACAACGACGGCATCTACTTCCACTGGTACGCCAACAGCCTGCTCTACGCCGGACTCGGCGCCCTCGCCTGCTCGTTCGTCAGCGTCGCCGCCGGATACGCCTTCCACGTCTACGACTTCCCGGGCAAGGAGAAGCTCTTCGGCCTCGTGCTCCTGGGCGTGCTCGTCCCCACCACGGCACTCGCCCTGCCGATGTACCTCCTCGCCAGCGAGGTCGGCGTCGTCAACACCTACTGGGCCGTCCTCATCCCCGTCCTCGTCAACCCCTTCGGCGTCTACCTGTCCCGGGTCTTCTGCGCCGGCTACATCCCCGACGAGGCCCTGGAGGCAGCCCGTATCGACGGGGCGGGCGAGCTGCGCGTCTTCTGGTCCATCGGTCTGCGCATGGTGATGCCCGGCTTCGTGACCGTCTTCCTCTTCCAGTTCACCGCCGTCTGGAACAACTTCTTCCTCCCCCTGGTGATGCTCTCGGACCAGAAGCTCTACCCGCTGAGCCTCGGCCTGTACGCGTGGAACAGCAACGCCCACGCCGAACCCGACTTCTACCCCCTCGTCGTCACCGGATCCCTGCTCGCCGTCGTCCCCCTCGTCGTCGCCTTCGTCTCCCTCCAGCGCCACTGGAAGGCCGGTCTGACGGCCGGCAGCGTCAAGTGAGGAGCTCAGGTACAACGATGCACCCGACCACTGACAACCGCCCCGCGCTGCTGCTCGCGATGGGCGAGGGGGTGGCCGAACGCCTCCTCACGGAAGCCCACCGCACCCGCCTCGCGAGGCTCACCCGCACGGACCCGCACCTGGTCGCCCATGACCTGACGTCCCGGGACCCGCGGATCACCACCGCCCTCGCCGAGGCCGAGATCCTCCTCACCTGCTGGGGAGCGACCCCGCTGACCGCCGACGTCCTGGACCGGGCGCCCCGGCTGCGGGCGGTGGTCCACGCGGCCGGCTCCGTCAAGCACCACATCACCGAGGCCTGCTGGGACCGCGGCCTGCGCGTCACCTCGGCCGCCGCGGCCAACGCGCTGCCGGTCGCGGAGTACACGCTCGCCGCGATCCTCTTCGCCGGGAAACGGGTCCTCGGCTCGGCCCAGCGGTACGCCGAACTCCGCGCCGACCACGACTGGCTCACCGAGTCCGCCACCTGGGGCAACTACCGCCGCACGGCAGGCATCGTGGGCGCGTCCCGCATCGGCCGCCGGGTGATCGAGCTCCTGCGCCCCTTCGACATCGAGATCCTCCTCTACGACCCGTACGTCGACGTCCCGCCGCCCGGCGTGGAACTGGTGACCGACCTCGACGAACTGTGCGCCCGCAGCACGGTCGTCTCGGTCCACGCGCCGCAACTCCCGTCCACGGCCCATATGATCGGCGCGCCCCAGCTGGCGGCGATGCGCGACGGAACGACCCTGATCAACACGTCCCGGGGCTCCCTCATCGACGAACGGGCCCTCCTCCCCCACCTGACCTCGGGCCGCCTCCACGCGACCCTGGACGTCACGGACCCGGAGATCCCACCCCCGGACTCCCCGCTCTACACCCTCCCGAACGTCCTCCTCACCCCGCATGTGGCGGGCTCCCTCGGCAACGAACTGCACCGGATGACGGACCGGGCGCTGGAGGAGGTGGAGCGGTACGGGAGGGGGGAACCGTTCGCGGAGGAGGTACGGGCCTCAGACCTCCAGCGCTCGGCGTAGGCGGTCGGCCTCGTCGAGGACGAGCGGAATCACCTCGGGCGCCACGGTGAGCACGGCCGGCAGCACGACCCGCCGCTCCCCCAGGCGCAGAGCGAGAACGGCCCAGCGCCGGGCCCGTACGGGATCGGGCTCGGCGCGGGCCAGGAGCGCGTACGCCTCCCCGCAGGGCGGACCGACATGGTGCATGCCGTCGAGGAGCGCGGCGGCGTGGTCGTACCGGGAGTACCTCAGCAGCTCGGTGACCACAGTGACGGACCATCGTCCCGGATAGCTGTGCGGACGCTCCCGGAAGCGAGCCAGTACCTCGTCGTGGGAGCCGATGACGACGAGCGCGACGGGCGAGTCCCTCTGCCACGGGAACCGGGCGAAACTCTCGGCGCCCAAGGCAGCCGCGTTCTGCGGTTCCAGGGCGCACCCGGCGCGCAGGAGACCCAGCGCCGCGGGCCCGTCGAGCTTCCTGGCGCGGGCGGCGGCCATGAAGTGCTCGGCGTCCTCGCGGCGCCCCTTCCGTACGCAGGCCACCACCATCCGCGCGTACACCTCCGCGGCGTTCGGCGCCTCGGGCGAGCGCGACATCAGCTCCTCCGCCCGCTCCCGGGCACCGACGCCCGCGAAGGCCACGGCCGCCTCCTGGGCAAGACTCCCCATCGCGCCCGGATGTTCGACCAGTCGCAGGGTGCGGTCGAAATCCCCCTCGGCCGCGTAGACCCCGACGAGGCGGGAGCACAGCTCGTGCTCGGCCCACGGGTTCACCCGGGCGAACGTCTCCGCCCACTCCAGCCGCCCCGCCGCGAGCGCCGCGAAGGCGACGTCGCGCGGCACCAGACCCGGCTCGCTCTCCACGGCCCGGAGCAGGTCCACCGCCTCGTCGCGCCGCCCGGCCTCCGCCAGGGCCCGGGCGAGCGCCACCAGATCCCCGACCAGGGCCGGGCGCGCGGGCACGCGCACCCTCCGCTCCTCCGCCGCGAGCAGGCGCCGGGCCTCGGCGACGTGGCCCGCCTCGTACAGCGCCTCCGCGAATACGGCGAGGGCCTCCGTGTTCTCCCCGATCCCCCTGACCACCGCGCGGGCCCGGTCCACCGCTCCCTCCGCGAGCAGCCGGCGCAGGAAGGCTCCGAGCACCCGGAGGCCACCGGCGCTCTGACCGGTCCATCTCGATGACGCGTCGGGGCTCTCCACGAGCCTTCCGCACAGCGCGGCGACGGCGTCCAGGTCTCCACGCGCCAGCAGGGCCTCGGCGAGGGCGGGCCAGGGATCGTCCGCGTACGAGCGCGTGTCCGAGGTCAGGGCCAGGGCCATGGCCCGCTCGACGTCACCGGCCCGGGCCAGCTCGCGGGCGATCTGCCCGTGCACGAAGTCCTTGCCGTAGGCGTCCAGGGTCCCGGCGACCTCCAGAGCCTCGTCCAACCGGCCGTGCTTCACCAGTGCGGTGGCGTACGAGAAGGCCTCTCCGCCGACGCCGGCCGCGCGCGCCTCCTCGGTCTGCCCGGCGGCGAGGAGGGCGTCGAGCAGCTCCCCACCGAATATGACGGTCCGGCTGCTCCCCATGCCCATCCTGTCCAGCGCCGCCCCCCATTGAGCGCCCTCCGCCTCGTCCTCGTAGCCGGCTTCGCGCAGGGCGGCCGCGGCCCGGAGCAGCACCACCGCCCGTACGGCCAGTTCCTTCTCCGGCGCCCACGCCTCCCGTACCGCCTCGTCGACGCGACCGTCCCGGACCAGGGCCTCCACGAACGCGGCCCGCAGGGCGGGACGCCTGCTCGGGTCCGACTCCTGCTCCACGAGGGCGACGGCCCGTCGGTACTCCCGCGCCGCGAGCAGGAGGTCCACCAGTACCCGGCGGGAGCGCAGGACCGAGCGGGCGTGGGTCGTCCTCACCAGCCGTTCGGCCCGCTCGTGCGCGCCGAGCCGGATGAGCAGCAGGGGGAGGGCGTCCCCCGTGACGGGAGGAACGAGGTCCGAAAAGCCCGTCGTCAGCGGCTCCGCCTCATCGGCGAGCTCCTCCGCACGCTCCCGCGCCCCCGCGTCCAGCAGCTTCTCCGCCACCATGCAGAGTCCTGCGACGACGCGGGGCCCCTCCATGCTCCGGGCGAGCGCCACGGCACGGTCCGGCTGTCCGATGGCCACCCAGCCCGCGAGCAGGGCGAGCGGCACGCTTCCGCTGTCCCGCAGCAGCGTCTCCCGGGCCGTCGCGAGCCGCAGCGCGGACACCACCGCGTCCTCGCGCTCCGCCTGGCCCAGGACCGCGTCCTTCGCCGCCCCGATCTCGGCCAGCGCCGCCGCGTCGCCCCCGGTCGCGGCCAGCAGCCGTTCATGGCGCCGCCCGTCCCCGGCGCAGGCCACCAGCCGCTCGACGTCCCCCTCCGCCCGCAGCATCGGCACGTACCCGTGCAGCAGGTAGTCCGGGGTCCCCTCCGGCCAGCCGCGCTCCCGCCAGCCGTCGGCCCACGCGTGCAGCACCGACCGCCACCGGCCGAGCTCCCGCTCCCCCAGCATCTCCCGCGCTCCGGCGACCAGTTCCTCGTGCGCGAGCAGGTACGTTTCGCCCCGTACCGCGAAGGTCCGGCCCGGGCCCGTGCGCAGGACGTCCTTCACCCGGTACGGCACCGCGCCCGTCAGCTCCGTCAGGTCATCGGCCGTCAGACCGCCGCCCGCCGCCGTGACCAGGGCGAGCAGCTCGTACGGGAGGCCGCCCGTGTCCAGGAGGCGCTTCAGCTCGCGCTCGGCCTCGACGCGGATCGCCCGCGCGGACGGGGACGGGGTGAGGAGCCGGACGATCGCGGGGTCCCGGAGCGGATGGTCCTCGGGGACGTCGGCCGGGAGCGGCGGGTTCGGGCGGCCGGCAACGATCACCCGGAGGTCGTACGGCAGAAGGCTCGCGATCGAGTGGGCGTCCGCTCCCACCGTCATACCCCGGTCCTCGTCCAGGCCGTCGACGAGGAGGACCAGTCGCTCGCCCCTCGCCGTGCACGCCGCGGCGGCGGAGGCGTACAGACGGAACAGGTGGGCCTCTCGCGTCGCGGCCGTCAGCAACGCCGGCAGGCCCTCGCCCGCCAGTTCCGCGAGCTGTTCCAGGACGACGTCCGTGTAGGCGACGACGTCGTTCTGCGAGCCGAGGCGGGCGGTGACGAAGAAGGAGACGATCCGTACGCCCTGCGGCGGGTCGAGGGCGAAGCACGCCATCAGCGCCGTCTTCCCGGCCCACGCCTCGGCACGCCAATACGCGTACGCCGGGCCGGAGTCGGCCCGGCAGAAATCCGCCAGCTCGGCCAACTCCCGCTTTCGGCCGATGAGTTCCGGAGGGGCCATCCGGCGGACCTGTTCCCGGTGGGCCGAGCGGACCGCCTCCCCGGCCCCGACCGTGATCCGGTTGTGGCTGCCGACCACCACGATTCCCTCGCCGTTGTCGACCGTGACCGACCGGTCTCCCCCTGCCCGCTCCATGCGCCCAACCTAGACTGGAAGGGTCCCACCTGGGTCGGGATCGGGAGGCGTCATGACGTTCACGCAGATCATCGACTTCAAGACCAGCCGGATCGACGACATGAGCCGGCTCATGGACCGTTGGATCGAGCAGACCAAGGGCAAGCGGACCGCCACGCACAGCGTTCTGGGCAAGGACCGGGCCGATTCCACGCATCTCGTGGAGATCGTCGAGTTCCCCTCCTACGACGTGGCCATGCGGAACTCGCAGCTCCCCGAGACCGATCGGATCTTCCGGGAGATGGTCGCGCTCTGTGACGAGATGCCGACCTTCACCGACCTGGACGTGGTCCGGGACGAGGCGATGTACAAGGCCAACGCGCGGCGGCTCCTTGAGATGATCGCCGCCGAGCCGGAGCTCGCGCTGCTCGACGAGGTGCTGGCCGAGGGGTACCACGACCATGATCCGACCAACGAGCAGGACGTCATCGGCATGGACGCGGTCCGGCGCGAGGTGGAGATGTGGCGGGGCGGCTTCGACTTCGCCTTCACCGTCGACGACCAGATCGCCGAGGGCGACCGGGTCTGCACCCGCTGGACCTGGAAGGGAAGCCACACCGGCGACTTCATGGGGCTCCAGCCCACCGGCATGGACGTGACGATGACCGGGACGGTCATCCACCGCTTCCGGGACGACGGGAAGATGGCCGAGGGGTGGTGGCAGTACGACCTGCTCGGGCTGATGGCCCAGCTCGGCGCCGTGGAGGGCTGAGCAGGGCTGAGCGTGGAGGGCTGAGCAGGGCTGAGCGGTGCTGAACAGGGCTGAGCAGGGCTGAGCAGGAAACGCCGAGGCCCGGTGCCCCCGCGACGGGGGCACCGGGCCTCAGTGATCAGTTACGGCACGCGTCAGTGCGAGTGGCCGTGACCGTGGCCGTGACCGTGGTCCGCCGGCTCCTCTTCCTTCTTCTCCACCACGAGGGTCTCGGTGGTGAGGAGGAGGGAGGCGATCGAGGCGGCGTTCTCCAGCGCGGAGCGCGTCACCTTCACCGGGTCGATGACGCCGGCCTTGACCAGGTCGCCGTACTCGCCGGTCGCGGCGTTGAAGCCCTGGCCCTTGTCGAGCTCCGCCACCTTCGAGGTGATGACGTAGCCCTCGAGGCCGGCGTTCTCGGCGATCCAGCGCAGCGGCTCGACGGCGGCGCGGCGGACGACCGCGACACCGGTGGCCTCGTCGCCGGTCTTGCCGAGGTTGCCCTCGAGGACCTTGACGGCGTGGACGAGCGCGGAGCCACCGCCGGAGACGATGCCCTCCTCGACCGCGGCGCGGGTCGCCGAGATGGCGTCCTCGAGACGGTGCTTCTTCTCCTTCAGCTCCACCTCGGTGGCGGCGCCGACCTTGATCACGCACACGCCGCCGGCCAGCTTCGCGAGGCGCTCCTGGAGCTTCTCGCGGTCCCAGTCGGAGTCCGTGGACTCGATCTCGGCCTTGATCTGGTTGACGCGGCCCTGCACCTCGGACGAGTCGCCGCCACCGTCGACGATGGTGGTGTCGTCCTTGGTGATGGTGACGCGGCGGGCGGTGCCGAGCACGTCCAGGCCGGCCTGGTCGAGCTTGAGGCCGACCTCCTCGGCGATGACGGTCGCACCGGTGAGGGTGGCGATGTCGCCGAGCATGGCCTTGCGGCGGTCACCGAAGCCGGGGGCCTTGACGGCCACGGCGTTGAAGGTGCCACGGATCTTGTTCACGACCAGGGTCGACAGGGCCTCGCCCTCGACGTCCTCGGCGATGATCAGGAGCGGCTTGCCGGCGCCGGCCTGGATGACCTTCTCCAGGATGGGCAGCAGGTCCTGGATCGAGGAGATCTTGCCCTGGTTGATCAGGATGTACGGGTCGTCGAGGACGGCCTCCATGCGCTCCTGGTCGGTCACCATGTACGGGGACAGGTAGCCCTTGTCGAAGGCCATGCCCTCGGTGAAGTCGAGCTCCAGGCCGAAGGTGTTGGACTCCTCGACGGTGATGACACCGTCCTTGCCGACCTTGTCCATCGCCTCGGCGATGAGCTCGCCGACCTGCTGGTCCTGCGCGGAGAGCGCGGCGACGGCGGCGATGTCGGACTTGTCCTCGATCGGGCGCGCGGTGGCGAGCAGCTCGTCGGAGACGGCCTTGACGGCGGCGTCGATGCCCTTCTTCAGGGCGGCCGGGGAGGCACCCGCGGCGACGTTGCGCAGACCCTCGCGGACCAGGGCCTGGGCGAGCACGGTGGCGGTGGTGGTGCCGTCACCCGCGATGTCGTTGGTCTTGGTCGCCACCTCCTTCACCAGCTGGGCGCCGAGGTTCTCGTACGGGTCCTCGATCTCGACCTCACGGGCGATCGTGACACCGTCGTTGGTGATGGTGGGGGCGCCGAACTTCTTGTCGATGACGACGTTGCGGCCCTTGGGGCCGATCGTCACCTTCACCGTGTCGGCAAGCTTGTTGACGCCGCGCTCAAGGGCGCGACGGGCGTCCTCGTCGAACTTCAGGATCTTCGCCATGGGAGCGGTTCAGCCCTCTCGGAATGGGGTGGAACGAACTGCGCCCCCGGACGCCCTGTGCGGGGTCAAGGGGCGCAGCTCAAAGCATCTGCTTCTGATACTTCGGCGAATTACTTCTCGACGATCGCGAGCACGTCGCGAGCCGAGAGGACGAGGTACTCCTCGCCGTTGTACTTCACCTCGGTGCCGCCGTACTTGCTGTACAGCACGATGTCGCCGGTCTTGACGTCGAGCGGCAGACGCTCGCCGTTCTCGAAGCGACCCGGGCCCACGGCCAGGACGACGCCCTCCTGGGGCTTCTCCTTGGCGGTGTCCGGAATGACCAGGCCAGAGGCGGTGGTCTGCTCGGCGTCGAGCGGCTGGACCACAATGCGGTCCTCGAGCGGCTTGATGGCAACCTTGGAGCTGGTGGTCGTCACGATCCGACCTCCCCCTTCGGAGATCTCGGGGTTAACTGTCTGAGGTGGCGACCAGGTGGATCCGTCGTCGCGGGTGCCGGACCTGCCCGTCGCTCTGTTGGCACTCTCCAGTGGTGAGTGCCAGAGCCGAGACTATGACCGCGATTAGCACTCGGTCAAGCGGAGTGCCAATTCCTCACTCGTGGCGGTGCGATTACCGGTGCGATCCCGGCAGCGGGAGCGCCCCGACGGCGGCGGCCGCCGGCACCGGGAGCGCCCCGACGGCCGCGGCAGGCGGCTTCGTCCCGCCGGTGCCGACCCGTTCGACGGCCTTCCGGCCGAGCCGCTCGATCGAGTCCACGGTCGAGGCGCAGCCGGTCAGACCCAGCACGAGTACGGCGGCCAGCAGAGGCAGCGCCCGGCGTCCGCTCACACGTAGTCCTCGAGCTTGGCGACCGCGTACCCCTTGGCCGTGATCACGTTCATCACCCGGCGGATCATGTCCGGCATCGTGCCCTTCCAGTCCTCCTTGCCGCGGAAGTGGGTGAGGACGATGTCGCCGGGGTGCAGGTCCCGGTCCCACTCGCGCCACTCCATGTGGTCGGGGAAGGCCTCCGACGCCCACAGCGGGACGGCCTTGACGCCGCAGGTCTTGGCGGCGCGCAGGGTGTCCTCGTTGTAGTTGCCGTACGGCGGACGGAAGAGCGGGGGCCGCTTGCCGAATCGTTTCTCGATGACGTCCTGCATGCCGCAGATCTCGCGCTTCTGCTGCTTGTACGAGAGTCCGGGCAGGTAGCGGTGGTTGAGGGTGTGGTTGTGCAGGGACACCCCCGCCTCCTGCGACTTCTGCATCCGGGCGAAGTAGCCGTAGTCGTCCTTTACGACGTAGTCGCTGAGGAAGGCGCTGTAGGGGATCCGCAGCTCCTTCATCATCCGCAGCAGCTCGGGATCCTTCTCCGCGCCGTCGTCGATCGTCAGGAAGACGACCTTCTGCTTGGTCGGCACGGTGGTGAAGACGGGCGGCAGCCCTTCGCCGTCCGTCTCGAAGCCCTTGCGGGTGGTGATCTTCGGCTTGACGGCGGGCGGGGCCGGGGCTTCGAGCGGGGGCTTGGCGAGTCCCCACTTCTTGGCGGCGAGCACCCGGGCGGCGCGCTGCGCGCGGACCTTCTCGACGTACGCGTTGAGCGCGCCGGCCGCACCCTGCCCCTGGGCCCGCGCCTGCTGCCCGGCGGCGGGGGCGGGCGCGCCGCGGTCCGGCCCGGCGTCGTCGGCGCAGCCGGTGGCGGCGGAGGCGAGGGCGGCGACGACGAGCACCGCCCCGAGCGCCCGGGAGGAACCGTGCACACCTTTTGCCATCATTTATTCCTTTTGTCGTACGAGTCGTATGGCGCCGCATCCTGTCAGCGCGGGGGCCCCGCGCGGGGTACGACACCGCCGTACACGCCCTCGGTCCCCCGGCCGGCCCACAGCATCACAGGGCCCACAATGGGACGGGTGACCGACCTCGCCTCCTTCGCCCCGCTGCTCGCCCCCGAGGGGCGGGCGCTCCTCGCCGCCCTGCGCGACTACGACCCCGCCCAGGAGCTGGCGGTCGCCTCCCGGCTGCGCCGTGACCACCCCGCCGAGCTGGTCACCGCGGCCCTCGGGCAGGCACGGCTGCGGCAGCGGGCGGTGGCGAAGTTCGGCGCGGAGGACGCGTACCGGATGTACTTCACGCCGAACGGCGTCGAGCAGTCGACGCGCGCCTCGGTCGGCACGTACCGGGCCGGCCGGATGAAGGCGCTCGGGGTCCGGAGCGTCGCGGACCTCTGCTCCGGGATCGGCGGCGACGCGATCGCGCTGGCGCGCGCCGGGATCTCGGTCCTGGCCGTGGACCGCGACCCGCTGACGGCCGAGGTCGCCCGCGCCAACGCCGAGGCGCTCGGCCTCGCGGAGCTCATCGAGGTGCGGTGCGCGGACGTCACCGACATCGACACCGCCCCGTACGACGCGGTCTTCGTCGACCCGGCGCGGCGCGGCGGCCGGGGCAGGATCTTCGACCCCGAGGCGTACTCCCCGCCGCTCTCCTGGGCGGTCGAGGCGGCCCGCAAGGCCCCGCACGCGGCGCTCAAGGTGGCTCCGGGCATCCCGCACGAGGCGGTGCCCGAGGAGGCCGAGGCCGAGTGGATCTCGGACGGCGGGGACGTCAAGGAGGCGGTCCTCTGGTTCGGTACGGAACCGGGCGCCCGCCGCGCCACCCTGCTGCCCTCGGGCGCGGGCCTCACCGGCCGCGGCCTGCCCGACCCGGCGGTCCGCCCGGTCGGCCGCTACCTCTACGAGCCGGACGGCGCGGTCATCCGCGCGCACCTCGTCGCCGAGGTGGCGGAGGACCTGGCCGGTGGACTGATCGACGAGACGATCGCGTACATCACGGCGGACGAGCTGATCCCGACGCCGTACGCCGCCGCGTACGAGATCACCGACGAACTCCCCTTCAACCTGAAGAAGTTGAAGGCCCTGCTGAGGGAACGCGAGGTCGGCACCCTGACGGTGAAGAAGCGCGGCTCGGCGGTCGAGCCCGAGGAGATCCGCCGCAGGGTGAAGCCGAAGGGCCCGAACGCGGCGACGGTCCTGCTCACCCGCGTCGCGGGAGCCCCGACGATGCTGATCGGCCGCCCGGCGGGCGGCGGCCGCTGACCCTTTTCAGGACGCGCGCGGGAGCCGCCGAAGCGGCGCCCGCTCAGGACGCGGCGGGGAGCCCCCGGAGCGACCCGGCGGGGAGCCCGCCCAGGCGGCGGCCCGCTCAGGACGCGGTCGGCGACCCGTGGCCCGTCTCGGCCGACGGCCCCCGGCCCGTCAGCCGTACCGCGAAGCGGTAGTGGCCGACGGCCTTCACCAGACCCGTCAGGCCGGTGACCCAGAGGATCATGGCGACGCCCATCCCGTAGACGACCAGGCCGTAGCCGTCGTCGCGGCTCACGCCCGCCGGGACGGCGAAGCCCATCCAGAGCCCGAACCCGGCCATCACGAACGACAGCAGCAGCCAGGCGACGCTGAGGACGGGGGCGCGCAGCCTGGCGTCCGTCGGTCCGTGCCGGTCCAGGACCGCCCACTGCACCAGGCGCTCGCGGACCGTCCGGTCCTGCCGCAGGCTGCGGATCGTCAGCCACACGGCCGGAACGAAGACCCCGATGCCGAGGACCGCCGTGACGAGCCCGGTCACCATCATGACCACGTCGAAAACCGGCTGCCCGATCGAGATGACCAGGACGCCGATCAGCCCCCAGCCCAGTTGCAGCAGGAAGAACCAGAGCAGGAACGTCACGAGCCGTCCGCCGCCGAGCAGCCGCCTGCCGAGTTCGTCCAGCGCCAGCGCCCGGTCGGCGAGCCGCGCCTCCCGGTCGGGCCAGCTCCGGAGTTCGGCGGGCGGGGGCGGCGGGGGCAACGGGTTACGCGGGGACATGCCAAGCACCCTAAGGGCGCGTCACGGCGCGTCCAACTCCCGCACCTTCCCCCGCAGCAGCGCCCGTTCGCTCTCGTTGCGGGTGAGGTCCGCCGCCCGCTCGAACTCCGCCCGCGCCTCCTCCGCCCGTCCGAGCCGGGCCAGCAGGTCGCCGCGGACGCTCGGCAGCAAGTGGTAGCGGGCCAGGTCCGGTTCGGCGGCGAGGGCGTCGACGATCGGAAGGGCCGCCGCGGGACCCTCGGCCATCGACACGGCGACCGCGCGGTTCAGCTCGACGACCGGCGAAGGGGCCAGCGCGCCCAGCTTCCCGTACAGCGCGGCGATCGTCGCCCAGTCCGTCTCCTCGTACGAGGCGGCCCGCGCGTGGAGGGCGGCGATCGCGGCCTGGAGGGCGTACGGCCCGTACGAGCGGCCGTCCCCGGCCCGTTCGAGCGCGGCGTATCCGCGCCGGATGAGCAGCCGGTTCCAGCGCCGCCGGTCCTGCGCGGCGAGCAGCACCGGCCGCCCGTCGGGCCCCGTCCTCGCCGCCGTCCGGGAGGCCTGGAGCTCCAGCAGGGCGACGAGCCCCTGTGCCTCGCCCTCCCGCGGGACGAGCGCGGCGAGGACGCGGGCGAGCCGCAGCGCGTCCTCGCAGAGGCCCGGCCGCAGCAGGTCGTCGCCGGCGGTCGCCGCGTACCCCTCGTTGAAGATCAGGTAGACGACCTCCAGGACGGAGCCGAGCCGGGCCGCCCGGTCCTCCCCGTACGGCACCTCGAACTCCACGCCCGCCTTCGCGAGCGCCCGCTTGGCGCGGGTGATCCGCGCCGCGACGGTCGCCTCCGGTACGAGGAAGGCGCGGGCGATCTCGTCCGTACGGAGCCCGCCGACGAGCCGCAGGGTGAGGGCGGCGCGTGCCTCGGCGGAGAGCACCGGGTGGCAGGCGGTGAAGATCAGCCGCAGCACGTCGTCGTCGATGTCCCCGGGGCCGGAGGGCTCCGGGTCGTACGACTCCTCCGTGAGCGTCCGGCCCACCTCGGCGAGCTTGCGCGCGTACGTCTCGCGCCGCCGCACGAGGTCGACGGCCCGGTGCTTGGCGGCGGACGTCAGCCAGGCTCCGGGCCGCTCCGGGACTCCTGTCCGCGGCCACTGCTCGAGGGCGGCGACGAGGGCGTCCTGGGCGATCTCCTCGGCGATGCCGACGTCGCGGACGATCCGCGCCACCGTGGCGATGATCCGCGCCGACTCCATCCGGAAGACCGTCTCCAGCGTCTCCTCGACCGTCTGTGCCGTCACGTCTCACATGACAGCACAGGAACGGCCACAGCACAGGAACGGCTCCGGAACCGGTCAGCCCTCCGGCATCTCCTCGACCTCGCGGACCTCCAGGCCGACCTTCCAGTGCGGCGGGTGGACAGCCAGGAAGCGCTTCCCCCACTCGACGGCCTCGGCCATGTCCTTGCACTGGAGCATCGCGTAGCCGCCGACGACCTCCTTGGTCTCGGTGAACGGGCCGTCGGTGAACGACAGCTTCCCGTCCGACCAGGTGATCCGGGTGGACTCGGAGGTCGGCTTCAGTCCGGCGGTGTCGACCATGGCGCCGGCCTTGGTGATCTCCTCGAAGAGCGCGCCCATCCGCTCCTCGAAGCCGGGGTCGGCGCTCTCCATGTCGATGGTGTTCTCCTCGATGCGGACGAGGGACAGGAAGCGGGGCATGACGACTCCTCGGTGGTGCGGTGGCGGGGCCGTTCCCCGCCTTCCACACATACGTCGAACGGGAGGAGCCCGCATCGACGACTCGCGAGAGGTTTCTTCCACGAGGTTTCTTCCACGAGGTTTCTTCTAGACGTAGTCCTCCAGGCGCGCCACCGTGAAGCCCTGCTCCTGGATGCGGCGCAGCATCGTCGCCGTCATCTCGGTCATCGTCCGGCCCTTGAGCTCGGACGGGCCCCGGAAGTGGGCCAGGATGATGTCGCCGGGGTGCAGCTTCCTGTCGCCGCGCTGGTACTGCATGTTCTTGATCTGCATGGACTCGCGCCACAGCACGATCGCGTCAACGCCGCACGTGCCCGCCGCCGTGCGCGTGGCCTCGTTCCAGTTGCCGTAGGGCGGGCGGAAGAGGCGCGGGGTCGTGCCGTACCGCTTCGCCAGCTTCGCCTGCTGGCCGCAGATCTCCCGGCGCTGGGCCTCCGCGGAGAGGGTGCGCAGGTTGGGGTGGGTGAGGGTGTGGTTCGCGAGGCCGTGGCCCTGGGCGACGAGCGGCGTGAAGTACCCGTAGTCGGAGCGGACGACCGAGTCGGTGAGGAACATCGTGACCGGGACCTTGAGGTCCTTCATCATCCGCACGAACGCGGGGTCCTTCTCCGCGCCGTCGTCGATCGTGATGAAGACGATCTTCTCGGTGGTGGGGATGTCGCTGATGACGGGGACGGGGCCGCCCGGCTTCCGGATCACCGGCTTGACGGCCGGCGGGGCGGGTGGCGCCGCGAAGGGCTTGAGCCCCCACTTCCGGTACGCGGCGGCGGCGCCGCCGGGGGCCTCGGGCGCCTTGTGCCCGGCGGAGGACGGCTCGGCCGCGGGTGCGGTCGTCCTCGCCGGGGCGGCGGCCCGGGGCTCCTCCGCCGCGCAGCCGGTCACCAGGAGGGTGGCGGCGGTCAGCGCCGCCCACAGCGCGATCGTCTTCTTCACGGGCTGTGGGATGCCCGATCCGATCGAAAGGTTGCTCTGTTTTCGGCCCGGTGTCGCCTATTCGACCGATTCGAAGCGCCAGCGGTGGACCGGACGGGTGATCAGTTCCGCGTCCGGCTCCGGCAGCTCGGGCAGCTCGGCGTCGAAGGTCTCCGCGTCCCACCAGGTGAGGACGAGGACCCGGTCCTGCGGGGCCCGGAAGACCTCCCGGCGGACCGGCTCACGGGCGAGGACCTGTGCCCGGGCCCATTCCAGGAGTTCGGCGCCCCGGTCCTGGGCGGCCCGCGCCTCCCACATGAGGGTGAGCCTCATGAGTACAGGTTCTCCTTGCTGACCTCGTGCACATGATCGTGGTCGTGGGAGTGGCCGTGCGCGTGCGCGCCCGGCACGTGCGGGTCCGTCACCGGCAGCGAGGAGTCCGCCGACAGTTCCAGGTCGGAGGCGGACCGGTTGCGGGCGACCATCTCGGAGCCGAGGGCCGCGACCATCGCGCCGTTGTCGGTGCACAGTCCGGGCCGGGGCACCCGCAGCCGGATGCCGGCCCGCTCGCAGCGCTCCTGGGCGAGGGCCCGGAGCCGCGAGTTGGCGGCGACGCCGCCGCCGATCATCAGGTGGTCGACGCCCTCGTCCTTGCAGGCCCGGACGGCCTTGCGGGTGAGGACGTCCACGACCGCCTCCTGGAAGGACGCGGCGACGTCCCGTACCGGCACGTCCTCGCCGGCCGCCCGCTTGGCCTCGATCCAGCGGGCCACGGCGGTCTTGAGCCCGGAGAAGGAGAAGTCGTACGCGGGGTCCCGCGAGCCGCTCAGGCCGCGCGGGAACGCGATGGCGGCCGGGTCGCCCTCCCTGGCGAGCCGGTCGATGACCGGTCCGCCGGGGAAGCCGAGGTCGAGCACGCGGGCGATCTTGTCGAAGGCCTCGCCGGCCGCGTCGTCGATGGTCGCGCCCAGCGGCCGCACGTCGGAGGTGATGTCGGCGGAGAGCAGCAGCGAGGAGTGGCCGCCGGAGACGAGCAGCGCCATCGTCGGCTCGGGCAGCTTGCCGTGCTCCAGCTGGTCGACGCAGATGTGCGAGGCGAGGTGGTTGACGCCGTAGAGGGGCTTGCCGAGGGCGTACGCGTAGGCCTTGGCCGCCGAGACGCCGACGAGCAGGGCGCCCGCGAGGCCGGGGCCTGCGGTGACGGCGATGCCGTCGAGGTCCTTCGCGGAGATCCCGGCCGTCTTCAGGGCGCGCTCGATCGTCGGGACCATCGCCTCCAGATGGGCGCGGGAGGCGATCTCGGGCACGACGCCGCCGAAGCGCGCGTGGGTGTCGACGCTGGACGCGACGGCGTCCGCGAGCAGCGTGGTCCCGTGGACGATGCCGACACCGGTCTCGTCGCAGGAGGTCTCGATGCCGAGCACGAGCGGTTCGTCAGCAGCCATCAGAATCAGTCTCTGTTCCTTGAACGGTCAGTCGCATCACGAGCGCGTCCACGTTTCCGGGCTGGTAGTAGCCGCGCCGGAAACCGATGGGCTCGAAGCCGAAGCGCTCGTAGAGCTTCTGGGCCCGGGTGTTGTCCACGCGCACTTCGAGGAGCACCTCTTCGCACTCGAAGGCGGTGGCGTGGTGGAGCAGGTCGGTGAGGAGCCGGGCGCCGAGCCCCGTACCCCATTGGTCGCGGGAGACGGCGATCGTCTGGACGTCACCGAGCCCGCCGGCGGCGGCGAGTCCCGCGTATCCGACGAGCCGCCCGTCCGGGTCCTCCGCCACGATGTAGCGGCGGGTGGCCCGCGGCCCGCGCGCGTGCGCGAGCTCCGACCAGAACATCCCCGCCGACCAGGCGTCCTCGGGGAACAGCTCGTCCTCGAGGGCCAGCACCGGTGCGATGTCCCACCAGCGCATCTCGCGCAGTTCCACGGCGCCGGTCACGTGGGGGTGACCACCTTGTAGTTCTTCGGCACCTGCGCGTCGGGCCGGCGCAGATACATCGGCAGCGGGTCCAGGAACCCGCCGTCGCCGGCCGCCAGCTTCTCCGCGGCGAGCGCGGCGAGCGCGGCAGCCGACTGGTGCTCGGGGTCGCGGGCGTCGGGGAAGGCCTCGGGGTAGAGCCGGGCGCCCGCGCCGACGACGGGGAGGCCGGCGAGCCGCTCGGCGATCTCGGCGGGCCGGTCGACGGCCGCGTCGGTCACGCGCGTACGGGAGTCGTCGTACCGCGCCCAGTAGACCTCCTTGCGCCGCGCGTCCGTGGCGACGGCGAACGGCTCGTCGATCCCGGAGGCGTACGCGAGGCCGTCGAGGGTGCACAGACCGTGCACCGGGACGCCGAGCGCGGACGAGAAGGCCGCGGCCGTGACGAGACCGACCCGGAGGCCGGTGTACGGCCCGGGGCCGACGCCGACGACGATCCCGGTGACCGCGTCGAGCTTCAGCCCGGCCTCCTTGAGGACCCGGTCGACGGCGGGCAGCAGCAGCTCCCCGTGGCGGCGGGCGTCGACCTGACTCGACGAGGCGACGACGGCCTCGCCGTCGTGGAGGGCGACGGTGACGGCGGGGGTGGCGGTATCCATGGCGAGCAACAGCACGCGAACAGCCTACGGCTCCCGGGCCCGGTGCCCCGCCCCTCGCTCCCCCGGCTGCTACCGTCACCCTTCGATACGTTCGTACGAGAGGTGGGCACGGTGGCACGGAGCAGCTCGGGATTCGTGGCCGGGCTCACGGCGGCGGCCGTCGCCGCGGTCTGCTTCCTGGCGTACCAGGCCTCGGCGAACGTCCCCGCGGATCTGGCGGCCAAGCCCCGGAGCCCCGGCACCTCCGTCCCGTCGATCTCGCCGAGCGGCGGGCCGAAGCAGCCGCCCAAGGACCCCTTGGCCGTACCGGCGGCCTCCGGCAGCGGCGAGCGCGTCGTGTACTCCCTCGCCGACCGCCGGGTGTGGCTGGTCGACACGAAGGGCAAGGCCACCCGGACGTTCACGGTGATGCCGAGCACGGTGCACCCGACGCCGGGCGCGTACAGCGTGACGTCCCGCTCGGGCTCGGTCCGCGGCTCGGACGGCGTGCAGATCGAGCACGTGGTGCGGTTCGCGACGGCCCAGGACGTGGCGATCGGCTTCAGCGCGGCGGTCGACGGCTCGACGCCGAGCCCGGACCCGACGAAGAAGACCGGCGGCATCCGCATGAAGCGGGCCGACGGGGACGCGCTGTGGACGTTCGCGGTGATCGGCGCGAAGGTCGTCGTCGTCGCGTAGCCCCACCCCGTTGTGGGCGGCGGGGCCCGCCCCGGGCTACGACGCGGCTACGCCGCTCTGCCGCGCACGACCCTCGTGATCCGCTCGACCTGCCCGGCCCTCGCCCCGCGCTCCTCGTCCGCCCGGTCGGGGCGCCCGCTCGGCGGGGTCGACACGGCGCGGGCGGCCGCGCAGGATGCCAGCAGCTCACTCATCGAGACGTGGTCCCGGACGGGTTCCACGCGCTTCGGCGTCGCCATGCATGCCTCCCGTAGGTTAGGTTCACCTAACCAGCTTGTGCATCCATGTCACCACGGCACGTACGAACGACGCAACACCTTCCCGACACGTTGTCGGAAACTACGTACGACCGTGGGGCTCCCGGTACGGCCGCTCAGAGCACGCCCAGGTCCTCCCCGGCCCAGCGCGGGCCGACCCCGCGCAGGACGACCGTGCGCCGGTCGTCGTCGGTGTCGCCGGTCACCCGGTGGATCAGCAGGTGCAGCCGGTCGTCCGTCAGCTCCTCGACCTTCCCGTCACCCCACTCGACGACCACGACCGACTCGGGCAGCGAGACGTCCAGGTCGAGGTCCTCCATCTCGTCGAGACCGCCGCCGAGGCGGTACGCGTCGACGTGCACCAGAGCGGGACCGCCGACCAGGGACGGGTGGACGCGGGCGATGACGAAGGTCGGGGAGGTGACGGCGCCGCGCACGCCGAGGCCCTCGCCGAGACCGCGGGTGAGGGTGGTCTTCCCGGCACCGAGTTCACCGGTGAGCATGACGAGGTCGCCGGGGCGGAGGATCTTCGCGAGGCGGCGGCCGAGCTCCTGCATCTGCTGGGGGGAGTCGATCGCGAGGGTGGCGCCGGAGACGGGCTGGTGCGCTGCTTCCATACCCGACAACTTAGCTGTTACGGGTCTCCGGCCTCACCGTGACGGCCCCCGCCGCCGTCTCCGGGACGGCTCCCGCCCGGACGAGCAGGTCGGCGAGCCGGTCGGTGACCGCCTCGGGGTGCTCCAGCATCACCAGATGGCCGCCGTCCGGGACGATGACCAGTTCCGCGTCCGGGAGCAGACCGGCGATGACCTCGGTGTGCGAGCTGGGGGTCACCAGGTCGTTGTCCCCGGCGAGCGCGAGCACCGGCACGTCGCTGAGGACGGACAGCGCGGCGGCCTTGTCGTGCTCGGCGAAGGCCGGGTAGAAGGCGGCGACGACGTCGATGGGGGTGGACTCGATCATCCGCTCGGCGAAGCGGGCGACGGCGGGGTCCACGTCCTTCGAGGCGAACGAGTACTTCTTGATGAGCCCGGCGAACAGGTCCGCGGTCGCCCGCCGGCCCCGCTCGACCAACTCGGCCTGGGAGCCGAGCGCGCGCAGCACACCGGGCAGGACCCGCCGGACGGCGTTGACGCCGGCGATCGGAAGGCCGTACGAGACCTCCGCGAGCTTCCCCGCGGACGTACCGACGAAGGCGACGCCGACGACCCGCTCGCGGACGAACTCCGGGTACCGGTCCGCGAGCGCCATGATCGTCATGCCGCCCATGGAGTGCCCGACCAGGACGAGCGGGCCCTCGGGCGCGGCGACGTCGAGGACGGCCTTGAGGTCGCGGCCCAGCTGGTCGATGGTGACGGGCACGCCGTCGGCGCCGGACTGGGCGACACCCTGACCCGAGCGGCCGTGGCTGCGCTGGTCCCAGTGGACGGTACGGACGAGACCGCGCAGCGCGGCCCGCTGGAAGTGCCAGGAGTCCTGGTTGAGGCAGTAGCCGTGGCTGAAGACGACGGTGACCGGGGCGGGCTCCTTGCGCCCGAAGAGCCGCCGGCGACGGGCGGGCGGGGTGTCCGCCTCCACCTCGTCGACCTCGTAGTACAGGACGGTCGAGTCGTCGGCGAGGGCCCGGCCGGGGGTCCCGCGCAGGCCGCCGTACGGGCCGGTGGAGTCGAGGGCGAGCCGCGCCTTCTGCCGTACGGACCGGCCGACGGTGAGCCGCTCGACGGCCACCCCGGCGGCCGCTCCCGCCGCGAGCACGCCTATCGCCGCACCGGCGAATCCGGCGCGGCGCCAGGTACCGGTGCTGCTGGACTCGCCCATGGGCCCCCCTCTATTCGCCCAGGTACACGCGCGGGACGCGCGCGCCGATCCGGGTGACGATCTCGTACGCGATGGTGTCGGCGGCCACCGCCCAGTCCTCGGCGGTCGGTTCGCCCCGGTCGCCGGGTCCGAACAGCACGGCCTCGGTGCCCGGCGCGGGGACGTCGCCGCCCAGGTCGACGACGAACTGGTCCATGGCGACACGTCCGGCGACGGTACGGACGGTGCCGTCGACGAGGACGGGGCCGCGGCCGGAGGCGTGCCGGGGGACGCCGTCCGCGTAGCCGAGCGGGACGAGGCCGAGGGTCGTCTCCGTGTCGGTGACGTAGTGGTGGCCGTAGCTGACGCCGTGGCCGGCCGGGACCTGCTTGACGAGGGCGACGCTCGCCTTGAGCGACATCACCGGCCGCAGCCCCAGCTCGGCGGAGGTGCCCAGCTCCGGACTCGGCGACACGCCGTACATGGCGATACCGGGACGGACCAGGTCGAAGTGGGCCTCGGGGAGCGTGAGGGTGGCCGGCGAGTTGGCGATGTGCCGGACCTCGGGCTCGACGCCGGCCTTCTCGGCGTAGTCGAGCATCGAACGGAAGACGTCGAGCTGGCCGGCGATGGAGGGGTGGTGCGGCTCGTCGGCGCAGGCGAAGTGCGACCAGAGCCCGGTGACCTTGACGAGCCCGTCGGCCTCGGCCTTGAGGGCGGCCCCGACCAGCTCGGGCCAGTCGGCGGGCTGACACCCGTTGCGCCCGAGCCCGGTGTCGGCCTTGAGCTGCACACGAGCGGTGCCGCCGGTCCTCCTGGCCGCCTCGACGACCTCCTCCAGGGCCCACATCCCGCTCACGGACATGTCGAGACCGGCCTCGATGCCCTGGTCCCAGGGGTCGCCGGGGGTCCAGAGCCAGCACATGACGGGGACGTCGGTGATCCCGGCGGCGCGCAGCGCGAGCGCCTCGTGCGGGGTGGCCGTGCCGAGCCAGTCCGCGCCCGCGTCCAGGGCGGCGCGGGCACAGCGCACCGCGCCGTGTCCGTACGCGTCGGCCTTGACCACGGCCATGATCCGGACGTGGGGGGCGACACGGGCGCGCAGCGTGCGGACGTTCGCACGCAGCGCACCGAGGTCGATCTCGGCGCGGGCTCTGCGGGGCGGCGGTGTCTCAGTCATCGCGCCCAGTCTCTCAGGTGTCAGCCACCGGGCCGCTTTCCCCAGATGTAGACCCGGTCACCCTTGCGCAGCACGTCCCAGAGTTTCTGGGCGTGGCCGTAGCTGAGATTGACGCAGCCGCGGCTGCCGGTGGGCGTGGCGAGCTGCCCGTAGACGGCGTGGAAGGCCTGACCGCCGCTGAAGAACTGGGAGTAGGGCATGGGGGTGTTGTAGATGGAGGACCAGTGGTCCTTGTGACGCCAGTAGACGGAGTGCCAGCCGGTCCGGGTGGCGTACCCCGGGCGCCCGCTCCGCATGTTGACGACGGGGAAGGTCACCTTCTTGTCCTTCCGCACCCACATGAGCTGCCGATCGAGATCGACACAGGCGACGGCGTACTTCTTCACGGGACAGCGCCGCCCCGGGTCCAGGTTCTTCCGGGCGGCGAGCAGTTCGGCGCGGGCCCAGGTGACGGGGCCGGCGTAGCCGTTGGCGGGCTTGATCTTCTCCTTGACCTGGAAGGCGCGGATGGCCCGGCAGTCGGCGGCGGACTGCTTCCCGTCGGCCTTGAGGCCGAGCAGCCGCTCGACCTGCCGCTGATGGGTCCCGGTGGTGGCGGTGCAGGAGGCCCCCACGGCACTTCGGGGCATGTACTCGACCAACTCGTCGACGTCCCCCTCGGGCGCGGGCACGGGCACCTCGCCCTCGGGCTGCAGGGGCGGCAGCACCTGATCGGGCGTATCCATCGGATACTCGGCCCGCCCACCCCCGACCACCCCGGGCACCAGCACGTCGACGGGCTCGGGCTCGGGAACATCGGCAAGGGCCCCGCCCCCGGCCGCGGGCACGAGCAGGACGCCAAGAAGAACGAACAACGACACGGCACGACTTCTCGATCTGATCACCCACCCACCCAATCCCCGGGAACCCCGAAGAGCGCGCCGGGAGAGGCGCCCGGGGCAACGGGTTCGGCCGAGTGGGGGGCGGGGCGAGGGGGCGGGGCGCAGCCCCGAGGGGGGCGCCGGGGGCGCAGCCCCCGGGACAACAGACTTCCCCCTACCCCCCCGCCGTCACATCCCGCCACGCACCCCCCAGCGCCCCCGCCACCTCCCCCGCCGTCACCGGCCCGCCCCCCGACGCCCGCCGGGCCGCCAGGCCGTGCAGGTACGCCGCGCACGACGCCGCGTCCACCGGCCGCATCCCCGCCGCGAGCAGCGACCCCGCGAGGCCCGACAGGACGTCCCCGCTTCCCGCCGTCGCCAGCCACCCCGTCCCGGTCGGGTTCACCCGCACCGCGCCACCCACGGCGGCCGACGTCCCCGCCCCGCACACCAGCGTCGTCGACCCCTTGAGCAGCACCGTCGCCCCGAACCGCGCCGCCAGTTCCCGTACCGCCGCGAGCCGCCCCCTCTCCACGTCCTCCCGGGTCACGCCGAGCAGCGCCGCCGCCTCCCCCGCGTGCGGGGTGAGCACGGTCGGCGCGCTGCGGGCCCGTACGAGCGAAGGGTCGAGCCCCCGCAGCCCGTCCGCGTCCACGAGCACCGGCACGTCCGAGGCGAGGACCTCCGCGACCCCCGGCCCGTCGCCGAGCCCCGGCCCGACCACCCACGCCTGCACCCGCCCGGCACGGTCCGGCGGCCCCGGGTGGACCAGGGTCTCCGGGTGCGCCGCGATCACCGCGTCCGCCGCTGGCCCGACGTACCGCACCGCCCCCGCACCGCCCCGCAGCGCCCCCTCGACGGCGAGCACCGCCGCCCCGGGGTAGCGCGCGGACCCGGCGACGACGCCGAGCACCCCGCGCCGGTACTTGTCGCTCTCGGCGCCCGGTAGGGGCAGCAGCCGCGCCACGTCCTGGTGCTGGAGCGCCTCCAGGTCGGCCACGCCCGGCAGTTCGCCGCCGAGCCCGATGTCGACGAGCCGCAGCGCGCCCGCGTAGGACCGCGCCGGATCGACGAGCAGGCCCGGCTTGTACGTCCCGAAGGTCACCGTCACGTCCGCCCGCAGCGCCTCCCCCGCCACCTCCCCCGTATCCGCGTCGACGCCGCTCGGCAGGTCGACGGCGACGACGACGGCATCGGAGCCGCGCGCGGCGCGGGCGACGGGCACGGCGTCGGGCCGGAGCCCGCCCTGCCCGCCGATGCCGGTGATGCCGTCGAGGACGAGATCGGCGGCGGCGAGCGGTTCGAACGGATCGTCGTGGGCGCTGTCCACGACCCGGCCACCCGCCGCCCGCAGCGCCGCGAGCCCGCCCTCGTGGGCGCGGTCGCCGAGGAGGACGGCGGTGACTCCGGCGCCGCGCCGGGCGAGCCTGGCGCCGGCGTAGAGGGCGTCGCCGCCGTTGTCGCCGCTGCCGACGAGGAGGACGACTCTCGCCCCGTACACCCGCCCCTTTCCGAGGAGGGAGCAGCAGGCGGCTGCGAGTCCGGCGGCGGCTCGTTGCATGAGCGCGCCTTCGGGGAGTCGGGCCATGAGGGCGGCTTCGGCGGCTCGTACGGTCTCCACGCGGTAAGCGGTACGCATGGTCGCAGTCTGCCGCAGTCCTCAAGCCCCCGCTCGGAGGCGTGGGTTGACGCCCCCTCATCGATCAACTTAGGTTTGCCTTACCTAAATAACCAGCTCCCGGAAGGCCGGCTTCGCCATGCGCACCCGCACCCTCACCCGCTCCGCCCTCACCCTCGCCTCCGCCGCCGCCCTCACCCTCGGCCTCGCCTCCACCGCCTCCGCCGCCACCACGAACCGCACCGTCACCGACGGCACCCGCACCTACAACCTCTCGCTCACCGCCCCGAACACCGCCTCCGCCGCCGGCACCAACGTCACCGTGACCGGCTCCGGCTACAACCCCGACCAGGGCGTCTACGTGGGCCTCTGCGCGATACCCGCGGGGGTGAACACCGCCGACCCCAGCACCTGGAACAACAAGCCCACCCCCTGCCTCGGCGGCCAGGACGAGACCGGCACGACCGGCGCCTCCCACTGGGTGAACAGCGACTGGTACTGGATGTCCCCGTCCAACTCCTCCCCGTTCACGGAGTCCGGCGGCCTCGGCTCCTTCTCCGTCCAGATCCACGTCAAGGCCAAGCTCTCCGACACCGTCACCTGCGGCCAGTCGGGTGTGACCTGCGCGATCGTCACCCGCGCGGACCACTTCGACAGCTCCGACCGGAAGTACGACGTCTACGTGCCGGTGACCTTCCAGTGAGAACCGCCCTCCTCACGACCGCCGCCGTGCTCGCCCTCACGGGCACGGCGGCGGTCGGGCCGGCCACGGTAGGGCCGGCCACGGTAGGGCCGGCCACCACCCCGGCAGCGGCCCCCGCCCCGCTCCACGAGAACCTCCGCACCCTCACCCCGCCCCTGGGCGCGGCCCTCGACGCCGAGGTCGACCCGGCCGCCGACCGGCTGTACGTCAGCAGCAGCGACGGCTCGGCCCACCGCCTCACGGTGTACGACACGGCCACCGGCGCCCCCGTCGGAGACCCGGTCGAACTCCCGGCCCCCGCCACGGTGATGGCCCTCGGCGCGCCCGGCACCCTCTACCTCGGCCTGTCCACCCGTATCGCCGTCTACGACACCGCGAGCCGCACCGTCACCGACCACCGGCTGCCGGTCGAGGGCAGCGTGAGCCTCCTCGCCGCCGACCCGGGGCAGGGACGGCTGTACGTCGGCAACCAGGCCGCCAGATCCGTCACCGTCCACGACACCGGGACCGGCACGGTCGTCGGCACGCCCGTCGTCCTGCCCTTCCACCCGGCCGGACTCGCCGTGGACACCACGAGCCACACGGGGTACGCGACCTATGTCGGCGGCGCCGTCGAGAACGGCTCCGTCGTCTACCGGAACATCCTCAACGCCGTCGACGGCACCACCGGCCGCCTCACCGGCGCCGTCAGCCTGGGCACGACCGCCCTCGGCAGCATGGGCGTCACCGTCGACCCGACCGGCCGCACGGGATACGTGGCCAACCTCGCCGCCGGTACGGTCTCGGTCGTCGACCTGGCCGCACTGGAGGTCACCGGCAGCCTCACCGTCGACGGCAACCCGAAGGCCCTCGCGTACGACCCGGGGACGACCACCCTGTACGCGGCCCGCACCGGGGCCTCGTCCGTGGCGGTCGTCGACCCGAAGGCGGGCACGGTGACGGAAACGATCACCACGGGCGAACGCCCGGCGGCCCTCGCCCTGGACCCGGCGGAGCACACGCTCTACACGGTGGCGGGCGGCGCGGTGACCCAGACGGTACGGAGGGCCCCGACGCCCCCGGAACCGACACCGACCCAGGAGCCGACGGACCCGACGCCGACGGACCCCACGACGCACCCGGCCCCGAGCCCGACAGGCGCCTCGCCGACGCCCACGTCCACAGCCACGTCCGCAGCCCCACCCACACCCGCACCCACCTCGACGTCCGTCTCACCGACGACGACCGCCCCGAGCCCCGGACAGACGCCGCCCCCGACGGACTCACCCTCCCCGGCCGCCACCACGGGAGGCACCACCGGCGGCATCAATGAAGGCACCGCCCAAGGCACTGCCCAAGGCACCGGCCAAGGCACCCGCGGCCTCGCCGCCACCGGCAGCCGCACCCTCCCCATCGCCCTCACCGCGGCGAGCCTCGCCGCCCTCGGCGGCACGGCCCTGATCCTGACCCGCCGCCGAGCGGCACAGGAAGGGACGGTAGGGACGGAAGGGACGGAAGGTACGGCCACCACCCCCTAGACGCGCGCGGCACTCACACCCGACGCCGGCCCTGGCAGCCGCGCGCACACGGCCAGGGGCCCGACCGTTTCCTTCCCGACGGCCGGGCCCCTGGTCCGTACATCCCACGCCCATGCCCACGCCCACGCCTACGCCTCCGCGATCACCACCGCGGACGCCACCCCCGCGTCATGGCTCAGCGACACGTGCCAGTGCTTCACGCCCAGCTCCGCGGCCCGCGCCGCCACCGTCCCGCTCACCCGCAGCCGTGGCTGCCCGGTGCCCTCGACGTACACCTCGGCGTCCGTCCAGTGCAGCCCGCCCGGCGCGCCGAGCGCCTTCGCGAGGGCCTCCTTCGCGGCGAACCGCACCGCGAGGGACGCGGGCCCGCGCCGCTCGCCGCTGGGGAGCAGCAGCTCCCGTTCGACGAAGAGGCGCTGGAGCAGCCCCGGTGTCCGTTCGATCGACGCGGCGAACCGGTCGATCTCGGCCACGTCGATCCCCACCCCAATGATCATTTCCCACTCACTCCACGGTCACGGACTTCGCCAGGTTGCGCGGCTGGTCGACCTCGTTGCCCCGCGCGGTGGCGAGCTCACAGGCGAAGACCTGGAGCGGCACCGTGGAGACCAGCGGCTGGAGCAGCGTAGGCGTGGCCGGGATGCGGACGAGGTGGTCGGCGTACGGGACGACGGCCTCGTCGCCCTCCTCGGCGATCACGATGGTGCGGGCGCCTCGTGCCCGGATCTCCTGGATGTTGGAGACGATCTTGTCGTGGAGGACGGAGCGGCCCTTGGGCGAGGGCACGACCACGACGACCGGCAGGTCCTCCTCGATGAGCGCGATCGGCCCGTGCTTGAGCTCTCCGGCGGCGAAGCCCTCGGCGTGCATGTACGCCAGTTCCTTGAGCTTCAGGGCGCCTTCGAGCGCGACGGGGTAGCCGACGTGCCGGCCGAGGAAGAGGACGGTGTCCTTGTGCGCGAGGGAGCGGGCGAGGGCCCGGACGGGCTCCATGGTCTCCAGGACCCGCTCCACCTCGTCGCCGATCCGGGCGAGCTCGCGGACGACGGCGTGGATCTCGTCGCCCCACTTGGTGCCGCGCACCTGACCGAGGTAGAGCGCGAGGAGGTAGCAGGCGACGAGCTGGGTGAGGAAGGCCTTGGTGGAGGCGACGGCGACCTCGGGCCCGGCGTGGGTGTACAGCACGGCGTCGGACTCGCGCGGGATCGTCGAACCGTTCGTGTTGCAGACGGCGAGCACCTTGGCGCCCTGCTCGCGCGCGTGCCGCAGCGCCATCAGCGTGTCCATCGTCTCGCCCGACTGGGAGATGGCGATGACGAGGGTGCGCTGGCCGAGGATCGGGTCGCGGTAGCGGAACTCGCTGGCGAGCTCGACCTCGCAGGGGATGCGGGTCCAGTGCTCGATGGCGTACTTGGCGATGAGACCGGCGTGGAAGGCGGTGCCGCACGCGATGATGACGATCTTGTCTGCCTCGCGGAGCACGGCGTCGGGGATGCGCACCTCGTCGAGGGTGAGCCGGCCGGCGCCGTCGATCCGGCCGAGGAGGGTGTCGGCGACCGCCTTGGGCTGCTCGGCGATCTCCTTGAGCATGAAGTAGTCGTAGCCGCCCTTCTCGGCGGCGGAGGCGTCCCAGTCCACATGGAAGGCGCGGACGTCGGCGGGGACCCCGTCGAAGTCGGTGACGGTGACGCCGTCCCTGGTCAGCTCGACGACCTGGTCCTGGCCGAGTTCGATGGCCGAGCGGGTGTGGGCGATGAACGCGGACACGTCGGAGGCGAGGAAGTTCTCGCCCTCGCCGACGCCGACGACGAGCGGCGAGTTCCGGCGGGCGCCGACGACCACGTCCGGCTGGTCGGCGTGCACGGCGACCAGGGTGAAGGCCCCGTCGAGCCGCCGGCACACCAGCCGCATGGCCTCCGCGAGGTCCCCGGCGGAGGAGAACTCCTCGGCGAGGAGGTGGGCCACGACCTCGGTGTCCGTCTCGGACAGCAGGTCGTGGCCGCGCTCGGCCAGCTCGTCCCGGAGGGCGGCGAAGTTCTCGATGATGCCGTTGTGGACGACGGCGACGCGCCCGGCGTTGTCCAGATGCGGGTGCGCGTTGGCGTCGGTCGGCCCGCCGTGGGTGGCCCAGCGGGTGTGTCCGATGCCCACGGACCCGCCGGCGAGCGGCCGGTCCACGAGCTCCTTCTCCAGATTGACGAGCTTGCCCGCCTTCTTGGCCGCGGCCAGCCCTCCGTCGGAGAGCACCGCGACACCGGCCGAGTCGTAGCCCCGGTATTCGAGCCTCTTGAGGCCCGCGACCACCACATCAAGCGCCGACTGCCCGCCGACGTATCCCACGATTCCGCACATGACGGCAGCCTACGGCCGCGGGCGCCCGAAGGGCCGGAGTCAGGACAGCTTGGCGGCCTGCGCGTCGATGACGGCCTGCGGCAGCGCCTTGACCCCGCCGGGAGCGAGGCTGATGGTGGAGAACGAGGCCAGCGTGTTGCCCTGGCGCAGGACGACCAGCTTGCTGACGAACGGCTCGCCCTCCATCTCGGAGGTGACGGTGAAGGCGACGGCCTCCTCACCGGCGGTGACGGTCTCCGGGGCGACCTTGCCGACCTTGGTCTTCTCCTTGAGGTGGACGACGGTGAAGCCGCCCGCGCACTCCGCGCCGGCCTTCTTCACCGAGGCGAAGGCCTCCTGGGCACCCTGTCCGTCGTACGAACCGAGAGTGACGGCCGTCATCCGGACACCGAGCCCGCCGAGGAGCGCGTCCTCCGGAGAGGCCGACGCGTCCTTCTTCGGCTCTTCGAGCACCTTGCGCTGCGTCGACGCGGCGGGCGAGCCGGGCGAGATGAAGGACATGGCGTGGGCGATCGGCGCGCAGGCGGCCTTGTCGGCGGTGACCTGGGCCGCCGGCACGACGTCCCCGGTGTCGGCCTTCGTCACCTGGTGGCCCTTGACGTCGGCGGTCGCGACGATCAGCTTCTCCAGCTCGGCGGCGGACAACGCCTTCGCCGCGGGCGCGCTCGTGGCGGAGGCGCTGGGGGCACCGGAGGCCTTGCCCTTGTCGTCGCTCTTCTCCCCGCCGCCGCACGCGGTGACGAGCAGGGCGAAGGAGACGGCGGTGGCGGCGACGGCGGCACTTCTCATGGACGTACGCATGGGTGGTGGCTCTCTGCTTCTCTTCGTGATCATCGTGCCGCCCGCTGGGGCGGCTCCCCCCGCGTGAAGAACAGCAGCCCACGCGGCGTCAAGCAGGATCACCCTAGGGCAGCGGTACGACAACCGCTTTTGTCGCGTGACCCACCCCGGGCCACGTTTGTCGCGTGACCCACCCCACGGCCACGTTTGTCGCGTGACCCACGCCACGCCCACCTTTGTCGCGTGACCCACCCCACGGCCACCCCACGGCCCACGGAGCCGTGCGACCCCCGACAATGGCGGGGTGATCACTTCGCCGCCACGAAGCGCCAACGGCACGACGCCCTACGTCGACCTCACCCGCGCCGAGTGGAGCGCCCTGCGCGACAAGACCCCGCTCCCCCTCACCGCCGACGAGGTCGAGCGGCTCCGCGGCTTCGGGGACGTCATCGACCTCGACGAGGTGCGGGACATCTACCTCCCGCTGTCCCGGCTGCTCAACCTGTACGTACAGGCCACCAGCGGACTGCGCGGCGCCCTCAACACCTTCCTCGGTGAGAGCGCCGAGCAGCGCGGCACCCCCTTCGTCATAGGAGTGGCCGGTTCGGTCGCCGTCGGCAAGTCGACGGTCTCCCGTCTCCTCCAGGCCCTCCTCGCCCGCTGGCCGGAGCACCCGCGCGTGGAGCTGGTCACCACGGACGCCTTCCTCTACCCGATGGAGGAGCTGAGGTCCCGCGGCCTGATGTCCCGCAAGGGCTTCCCCGAGTCGTACGACCGCCGGGCCCTGACCCGGTTCGTCGCGGACATCAAGGCGGGCAAGGACGAGGTCACGGCCCCGGTCTACTCGCACCTCATCTACGACCGCGTCCCCGGCGAGCGCCTCGTCGTCCGCCGCCCGGACATCCTCATCGTCGAGGGCCTCAACGTCCTCCAGCCGGCCCTGCCCGGCAAGGACGGCCGTACCCGGGTCGGCCTCGCCGACTACTTCGACTTCTCGGTGTACGTGGACGCCCGCCCGGAGGACATCGAGCGCTGGTACCTCAACCGCTTCCGCAAGCTGCGTGACACCGCCTTCCAGGACCCCGACTCGTACTTCCAGCGCTACACCCAGGTCTCCGAGGACGAGGCCCTCGACTACGCCCGCACCATGTGGCGGACCATCAACAAGGTGAACCTCCTGGAGAACGTGGCCCCGACGCGCGGCCGGGCGACGCTCGTCGTCCGCAAGGGCCCCGATCACAAGGTGCAGCGGCTGAGCCTCCGGAAGCTCTGACCTCCGTACGCTCTCCCCATGCTTCATCTCCGGTTGATCGTCCCGCCCGACCGCACCCCGGCCGCGGTCGAGGTCATCGAGTCCACGGTCGGCACCACCCATCTGGTCGTGCTGCCCGGCGCGGCCCGCGACCCCTCGGGCGACGTGGTCATGTGCGACGTGGCCCGCGAGGCCGGCGACGAACTCCTCAAGGGGCTCCGCGGGCTGAGGATCGATCAGGACGGCTCCATCGCGGTCGGGAACATCGATCTCTCCCTCTCCACGCGCGCGGACCGCGCCGAGAAGGAGGCCCCGGGAGAGCCGGCGGACGCGGTCATCTGGGAGCAGCTGACGGGCGCGACGCACGAGGAGTCGACGCTCTCGATCACGTACAGCGCGTTCATGATCCTGGCGACGATGATCGCGGCCTGCGGTGTCGTCCTGGACAACGCGATCCTGATCGTGGGCGCCATGGCGGTGGGCCCGGAGTTCGGCCCGCTCGCCGGCGTCTGTACGGCGGTGGTGCGGCGCGCGCCGAGGCTGGCGGCGCGCTCGCTGATCGCGCTGCTCGTCGGTTTCGCCGCGGCGATCGTGGCGACGACGGTGTTCAGCCTGGGGATGGACGCGCTGGACCTGTTCAGCAAGGACCAGTTGGACGCGCCCCGACCGAACACCAGCTTCATCTGGCAGCCGGACCCGTTCTCCTTCGTCGTGGCGCTGCTCGCGGGCGTGGCCGGCACCCTCTCCCTGACGTCCTCGAAGTCCGGCGCCCTGGTGGGCGTGGCCATCTCGGTGACGACGGTCCCGGCGGGCGCGAACGCGGCGGTGGCGCTGAGCTACGGCGAACTCGGCCAGATGTGGGGCTCGATCGAACAGCTGCTGCTGAACCTGTTCGGCATCATGCTGGCCGGTGTCCTGACCCTGTACGGGCAGAAACTCCTCTGGCGCACCCAGCGCGGCCACTGGCGCCGCGCGCCGAAGGCCTGAAACAGACAAGGGCCCCCACCACACCGGTGGGGGCCCTCAACTGCATGACGATGCCTCAGAAGAGCTTAGCCCAGCGCCGACTTCACGACGTCCGCGAGCCGCTGCGCCACCGCGCGGGCCTGCTCGATGTCCGCGGCCTCGACCATGACGCGGACCAGCGGCTCGGTGCCGGAGGAGCGGAGCAGGACACGGCCGGTGGAGCCCAGCTCGCGCTCGGCCTCGGTGACGGCCGCGGCGAGCTCGCCGGAGGTGGTCACCCGCGACTTGTCGACGTCCTTCACGTTGATGAGGATCTGCGGCAGCCGCTCCATCACCCCGGCCAGGTCGGCGAGGGACTTGCCGGTGGCGGCGACCCGGGCGGCCAGCATGAGGCCGGTGAGGGTTCCGTCGCCGGTGGTGGCGTGGTCGAGCACGATGACGTGCCCGGACTGCTCGCCGCCGAGCGCGAAGCCGTGCTCCTTCATGGACTCCAGGACGTAACGGTCGCCGACCGCGGTCTGGACGAGGGTCAGGCCCTCGCGCTCCATGGCGAGCTTGAAGCCCAGGTTCGACATGACGGTCGCGACGACGGTGTCACCGCGCAGCGCCCCGGCCTCGCGCATGGCGAGGGCGAGCACGGCGAGGATCTGGTCGCCGTCGACCTCGTTGCCCGCGGCGTCCACGGCGAGGCAGCGGTCGGCGTCGCCGTCGTGCGCGATGCCCAGGTCGGCGCCGTGCTCGACGACGGCGGCCTTCAGCAGGTCCAGGTGGGTGGAGCCGCAGCCGTCGTTGATGTTGAGGCCGTCCGGCTCGGCACCGATGGTGACGACCTCGGCACCGGCGCGGGCGAAGGCCTCGGGCGAGACGCGGGCGGCGGCGCCGTGGGCCTCGTCGAGGACGACCTTCAGGCCGTCGAGACGGTTCGGGAGGACGGCGATGAGGTGGGCGACGTACGTGTCGAAGCCCTCGTCGTAGTCACGGACCCGGCCGACGCCGGCACCGGTCGGGCGCTCCCAGGGGGCGCCGGTGCGGTGCTCCTCGTACACGGCCTCGATCTTGTCCTCGAGGTCGTCGGCGAGCTTGTGGCCGCCGCGCGCGAAGAACTTGATGCCGTTGTCGGGCATGGCGTTGTGGCTGGCGGAGAGCATCACGCCGAGGTCGGCGCCGAGGACGCCGGTGAGGTGGGCCACGGCCGGGGTGGGCAGCACGCCGACGCGCAGCACGTCGACGCCGGCGCTGGCGAGCCCGGCCACGACGGCGGCTTCGAGGAACTCTCCGGACGCGCGGGGGTCACGTCCGACCACCGCGGTCGGCCGATGGCCCTCGAAGGTGCCCGCCTCGGCGAGCACGTGTGCCGCCGCGACCGACAGACCGAGCGCGAGCTCCGCCGTCAGGTCCGCGTTGGCCACACCGCGCACGCCGTCCGTGCCGAAGAGTCGTCCCACAGCTGTCCTCCGAGAAATACGTGCCCAAGCTGATGAAAGGTGCAAAAGGTTATGAAAAAACGTACGCCCCGACGGCACGGGCAGTGCCGCCGGGGCGTACGAAAGCAGACCGAGCAGGCGATTAACGCTTGCTGTACTGCGGAGCCTTACGGGCCTTCTTGAGACCGGCCTTCTTGCGCTCGACCGCACGGTCGTCGCGGGAGAGGAAGCCGGCCTTCTTCAGCGCCGGGCGGTTGTTCTCGACGTCCGCCTCGTTCAGCGCACGGGCCACGCCGAGGCGCAGGGCGCCGGCCTGGCCGGAGACACCGCCACCCGCGATGCGGGCGATGACGTCGTAGCGGTTGTCCAGCTCGAGCACCTTGAAGGGCTCGTTGACTTCCTGCTGGTGAACCTTGTTCGGGAAGTAGTCCTCGAGCGTACGCCCGTTGATCTTCCACTTGCCGGTGCCCGGAACGATCCGGACGCGGGCGATGGCGTTCTTGCGACGGCCCAGGCCGGCGGCCGGCTGCGGGTCGCCGAAGCGGGACGCGAGCGACTCGGAGGTGTACTCACCCTCGACGAGCTCGGTCTCGGTGGTGTACTCCTCGACGCCCTCGAACTCGTCGACGGGGGTCTCGGGGGTGGTCTCGGCCACGATGCTCCTCAGATTTCTTTCGTTCTTAGGGGGTGTGGCCGGAACTACTGCGCGACCTGGGTGATCTCGAACGGGACCGGCTGCTGCGCAGCGTGCGGGTGGTTCTCGCCCGCGTAGACCTTCAGCTTCGAGAGCATCTGGCGGCCCAGGGTGTTCTTGGGGATCATGCCCTTGATGGCCTTCTCGACGGCCTTCTCGGGGTTCTTGTCCAGCAGCTCGTCGTAACGGACGGAGCGCAGACCACCCGGGAAGCCGGAGTGGCGGTACGCCAGCTTCTGGGTCTTCTTGTTACCGGACAGGTGGACCTTGTCAGCATTGATGATGATGACGAAGTCGCCCATGTCCATGTGGGGGGCGTAGACCGGCTTGTGCTTGCCTCGCAGGAGGTTCGCAGCCGTGGTCGCCAGACGGCCCAGGACAACGTCCTGCGCGTCGATGATGTGCCACTGGCGAGTGACATCGCCGGGCTTGGGGCTGTACGTACGCACTTCGTAGCCTTCGCTTCTTCAGTGGATGGAGTCCAGACACACCTGAAGCGATCATGCAGCTGGGGCCTGCACTGCCGGGGCACTGCCCGTATGCGAGCCACTGGTAACTGCTCCAGGGAACCTGCGTAAGGGCCCTTCGCGTGAAAACGACGAAGCCAATACGCATAACAAACCGCAACACTACCCGCGCCACCCCGGACGGGTCAAAACGCCGCGAGGCCGCGCCTCACCGCGCCCGCTCCACCCGCCGACCACCCGAGGTCACCGCGCACGCTCGACCCGCCGCTCGTCCCACACCGGCTCCGTCGTCTCCCGTACGACCCCGTCCGACCCGAAGACCAGGAACCGGTCGAACGACTTCGCGAACCACCGGTCGTGGGTCACGGCCAGCACCGTCCCGTCGTACGACTCCAGCCCGTCCTGCAGGGCCTCCGCCGACTCCAGGTCCAGGTTGTCCGTCGGCTCGTCGAGGAGCAGCGCCGTCGTGCCCGCCAGCTCCATGAGCAGGATCTGGAACCGCGCCTGCTGCCCGCCCGAGAGCTTGTCGAACGGCTGGTCGCCCTGCCGCTCCAGCTCGTACCGCCGCAGCATCGACATCGCCCCGCCCCGGTCCTTGGCGTGCTCCGTCCACAGGATGTCGACGAGCGGCCGCCCGGTCAGCTCCGGATGCGCGTGGGTCTGGGCGAAGTGCCCCGGCACCACCCGAGCGCCCAGCTTCCACGCACCCGTGTGGGCGACGGACGGGTCCCCCGCGAGCAGCCGCAGGAAGTGCGACTTACCCGACCCGTTCGAGCCGAGGACGCCGACCCGCTCGCCGTAGAAGATCTCCAGGGAGAAGGGCTTCATCAGCCCGGTCAGCTCAAGGTTCTCGCAGGTCACAGCACGTACACCGGTGCGGCCGCCGCGCAGCCGCATCTTGATGTCCTGCTCGCGCGGCGGCTCCGGCGGCGGTCCCGCCTCCTCGAACTTCCGCAGCCGGGTCTGCGCCGCCGCGTACCGCGAGGCCATGTCGTGGCTGACCGCGGCCGCCTGCCGCAGGTTGACGACGAGCTTCTTCAGCTGGGCGTGCTTCTCCTCCCAGCGCCGCTTCAGCTCCTCGAAGCGCGCGAACCGCTCCCGGCGCGCCTCGTGGAAGGTGTCGAACCCTCCGCCGTGCACCCACACGTCCGAGCCGGCCGGGCCGGGCTCGACCGCGACGATCTTCTGCGCGCCCCGGGACAGCAGCTCCCGGTCGTGAGAGATGAACAACACGGTCTTACGGGTCTCCCGCAGCCGCTCCTCCAGCCACCGCTTGCCGGGGACGTCGAGGTAGTTGTCCGGCTCGTCGAGGAGCAGCACCTCGTCGGTACCGCGCAGCAGCGACTCCAGGACGAGCCGCTTCTGCTCACCGCCGGAGAGCGTCCTGACCTCCCGGAACTGCGCCTTCTCGTACGGGACGCCGAGCGCGGCCATCGTGCACATGTCCCAGAGGGTCTCGGCCTCGTACCCCTGCACCTCGGCCCAGTCGCTGAGCGCCTGCGCGTACTTCATCTGCGCGGCCTCGTCGTCGACGGTCATGATCAGGTGCTCGGCCTCGTCGACGGCCTTCGCGGCCTCCCGGATCCGGGGCTGCGCCACCGAGACCAGCAGGTCGCGCACGGTGGACGCGTCGCGCACCGAGCCGACGAACTGCGGCATCACACCGAGCCCGCCGCTGACCCTGACGGTGCCGCCGTGCGGCTGGAGCTCCCCGGAGATCAGCCGGAGCAGTGTGGTCTTGCCGGCGCCGTTGGCCCCGACGAGGGCGACGACGGCGCCCTCCCCGACCCGGAAGGAGGCGTCCCCGAGCAGGATCCTCCCGTCGGGCAGGTAGTACTCAAGATGCGCGGCCTCGACATGTCCCATGAGGTGCATTGTCACCGCCCGCGTCGCCGGGGCCCAACCGGTTTAGGATGCGCGGCATGAGCTTTGGGGGACCGCAGTGGCCGCAAGAGCCGCAGCAGGGCGGGCAGCAGGGGCACGGACAGCAGCCGCAGCAGGGGTACGGGCAGCAGGGCTACGGGCAGCCTCAGGGGTACGGGCAGCAGGGATACGGGCAGCAGCCCGGCCAGGGGCAGGCACCGGCACCCGACCCCTTCCCGGGCGCCCAGGGCGGCGGGGCGACCCCCGACTGGGGCGCCCTGGCCGACGCCTCGGCCTCCCGTAACCGCCGCAAGCGCTGGCTGATCATCGGCGGCGGCGCGGTGGCCGCCCTGGTCGTCGGCGCGATCGTCGCCACCGCCGTGGTGGCCTCCGGCAAGAAGAACGACGAGGCCAAGAACGGCGGGGTGCCCACCGGCACGGTCTCCCCCACCGCGGCGCCGACCCCGGAGCCGACCTTCTCCTCGGTGGCACCGCCGCCCCCGCCGAACCCGAAGGACTACATCTCGGACCCGAAGAAGGACAAGGCTCCGCTCTCCGCGGAGGGCCTCTTCCCGGGCAAGAAGCTGACGATGAACAAGCGCCCGTACACCAAGGGCGCGACCTCGGCGACGACCGACTGCGCGGCCGTCACCCAGGGCGGCCTCGGTGCCGTCCTGAAGAAGAACGGCTGCCAGCGGGTGCTCCGCGCCACCTATGTGAAGGACGGCGTGGCGATCACCGTCGGCGTCGCCGTGTTCCCCTCGGAGGCCGCGGCCCTGAAGGCGAAGAACCAGGCCACCGGCGGTATCGCCCCGCTGGCCGGCGCGGGCGTACGTGACTTCTGCCACGCCACGGTCTGTCTGCGCCGCTCGAACTCGATCGGCCGCTACGCCTACTTCACCCAGGCCGGCTTCTCCAACGGCAAGAAGGTCACCAAGGCCGACAAGCCGATCTTCCAGGCCAGCGACGACCTGGGCACCTTCGCCTTCAACCAGATCTACGCCCGCGGCAAGGCCCAGGCCTCAGCAGCAGCCGGCGCTCCCGGGGAGTGACCGCTTGTTCCTGGCCTCCAGATTGCGGGCGGCCAGGAGCTCGTCGGCCGGGTAGCCGACCTCTTCGAGGGTGAGGCCGTGCGGCCGTACGACGTGCACGGCCGAGTCCCGCACACCGGCCGCGAGCACCTTGCCCGGCCAGTCCACGGGCCGGTGCCCGTCGCCGACGAAGAGCAGGGCGCCGACCAGCGAGCGGACCATGTTGTGGCAGAAGGCGTCGGCCTTCACGGTGGCTTCCATCACACCGTCGGGCCGCCGCTCCCACCGCAGCTCCTGGAGGGTGCGGATGGTGGTGGCACCCTCGCGCCGCTTGCAGTACGCGGCGAAGTCGTGCTCGCCGACGAGCGCGGCGGCGGCCTCGTTCATGGCGTCCATGTCGAGGGCCCAGTCGTGCCACAGGACGTGCCCGCGCTGAAGCGGGTCGACCCCGCCGGGATTGTCGGTGACGCGGTACGCGTAACGGCGCCAGATCGCGGAGAAACGCGCGTTGAAGCCGCTGGGGGCCTCGGTCAGGGACCAGACCCGCACGTCGTGCGAGAGGCGCCCCGCGAGCCGCCTGAGCAGCTTGTCGCGGTGCTCGGCCCACAGCTCGACGGGCAGGTCGACATGCGCGACCTGGCCGCGCGCGTGCACCCCGGAGTCGGTCCGGCCGGCCACGGTCAGCTCGTACGTCTCCGTCGACCGGGTCACGGTCCGCAGCGCGGCCTCGATGTCCCCCTGCACGGTCCGCTGCCCCTGGGACTGCTTGGCCCAGCCGGAGAAGTCCTTGCCGTCGTACGACAGGTCAAGCCGAACCCGTACGAACCCGTCCTGCACGTCATCGCTCACGCGTCAATCCTCTCGAAACCATCAAGCACGGGAACGGGCCCGCACCCCAAGGGGTACGGGCCCGCACACGGGAACAGTCGGTCGGAACGCTTACGCGTCCTTCGACTCCTCGGCCGGAGCCTCGGCGGCCGCGTCGGCCTCCTTGACGGCGCGCACGGTGGCGGCCTCGGCCTCGGCGACGGTCGCCTTCTTGGCGATCTCGCCCTCGACCAGCTCGATCACGGCCATCGGGGCGTTGTCGCCACGACGGTTGCCGATCTTGGTGATACGGGTGTAGCCACCCGGGCGCTCGGAGTAGCGCGGGGCGATCTCGGTGAAGAGGGTGTGGACGATGCCCTTGTCGGTGATCGTCTGCAGCACCAGGCGACGGTTGTGGATGTCGCCCTTCTTCGCCTTGGTGATCAGGCGCTCGGCGACCGGACGCAGGCGACGGGCCTTGGCCTCGGTGGTGGTGATGCGGCCGTGCTCGAAGAGCGACTTCGCCAGGTTGGCGAGGAGCAGCTTCTCGTGCGCGGCGGAACCGCCGAGGCGGGCACCCTTCGCGGGACGCGGCATGGTGTTTCTCCTTGTGATCTGCACCGGCCGTATGAGGTACCGATGTCAGTGTCCGAGCGGGCGGTCACCCGTCGGAGACCCCGCGCCCCCTCAGGGGCGCGGGGAACTGCGCGACCAGCCACAGCCGGCCCGCAGCCAAATCTGGACCGTCGGTCCCGAGCTCTTAGTACTGCTCGGTCTCGACGAACCCGGCATCCGCGTCATCGTCCGCGCCAAACGCGTCCGCGGCGGCGGTCGGGTCGAATCCGGGCGGCGAGTCCTTCAGCGCGAGGCCCATACCGGCCAGCTTCGCCTTGACCTCGTCGATCGACTTCGCACCGAAGTTGCGGATGTCGAGCAGGTCCGCCTCGGAGCGCGCCACGAGCTCACCCACGGAGTGGATGCCCTCACGCTTGAGGCAGTTGTACGAACGAACGGTGAGCTCGAGCTCCTCGATCGGCAGCGCGAGGTCGGCGGCGAGGGCGGCGTCCGTGGGGGACGGGCCCATGTCGATGCCCTCGGCGTCGATGTTGAGCTCGCGCGCCAGACCGAACAGCTCGACCAGGGTCTTACCGGCGGACGCCATGGCGTCACGCGGGCGCATGGCCTGCTTGGTCTCGACGTCGACGATCAGCTTGTCGAAGTCGGTGCGCTGCTCGACACGGGTCGCCTCGACCTTGTACGTGACCTTGAGCACCGGGGAGTAGATGGAGTCGACCGGGATACGGCCGATCTCCTGGCCCGCCTGCTTGTTCTGCACGGCGGAGACGTAGCCGCGACCGCGCTCGACGGTCAGCTCCATCTCCAGCTTGCCCTTGCCGTTGAGCGTGGCGAGGACGAGGTCGGGGTTGTGCACCTCGACACCGGCCGGGGGCGCGATGTCGGCGGCGGTGACCAGACCCGGGCCCTGCTTGCGCAGGTACATCACGACCGGCTCGTCGTGCTCCGAGGAGACGACCAGCTGCTTGATGTTGAGGATGAGGTCGGTCACGTCCTCCTTGACGCCCGGCACGGTGGTGAACTCGTGCAGGACACCGTCGATGCGGATGCTGGTGACAGCGGCACCCGGGATCGAGGACAGGAGGGTACGGCGGAGGGAGTTGCCGAGGGTGTAGCCGAAGCCCGGCTCCAGCGGCTCGATCACGAACCGGGAGCGGAACTCGTCGACGACCTCTTCGGTCAGCGAAGGACGCTGAGCGATAAGCATGTGTTCAATCCTTCAGTCGTGGACGCCCACTATTTGACGCCCGACGGAATGCTGCGTACTGCAAGGGTACGGGCGGCACGGTCCGAAGAGCCGTACCGCCCGAAGTCCTGATCAAGCAGCCGTGCGTCAGACGCGGCGGCGCTTGGGGGGACGGCAGCCGTTGTGCGGCGTGGGGGTGACGTCCTGGATCGAACCGACCTCGAGGCCCGTGGCCTGGAGGGAGCGGATCGCGGTCTCGCGGCCGGAGCCCGGACCCTTGACGAAGACGTCAACCTTGCGCATGCCGTGCTCCTGCGCGCGGCGAGCGGCCGACTCGGCGGCCATCTGCGCGGCGAACGGAGTCGACTTGCGCGAGCCCTTGAAGCCGACGTGGCCGGCGGAGGCCCAGGAGATCACGTTGCCCGCGGGGTCCGTGATCGAGACGATCGTGTTGTTGAACGTGCTCTTGATGTGCGCGTGGCCGTGAGCGACGTTCTTCTTTTCCTTGCGGCGCACCTTCTTGGCAGCGCCCTGACGACCCTTGGGGGGCATCTATAACTCCTACGGGAGGTGGTCGGTCCTACAGCGAAGACCGCTTGGTCAAGCGTCCGCTGAGGACTACTTCTTGCCCGGCTTCTTCTTGCCGGCGATGGCGCGACGCGGGCCCTTGCGGGTACGAGCGTTCGTGCTGGTGCGCTGGCCGCGGACGGGCAGGCCACGACGGTGGCGCAGGCCCTGGTAGCAGCCGATCTCGACCTTGCGGCGGATGTCGGCGGCGATCTCGCGGCGGAGGTCACCCTCGGTCTGGAGGTTGGCGTCCACGTACTCGCGGATCTTGACGAGGTCTTCCTCGGCAAGGTCGCGGACACGGGTGGACGGGTTCACGCCGGTCGCGGCGAGGATCTCCTCGGACCGGGTACGCCCGATGCCGAAGACGTAGGTGAGTGCGACCACCACACGCTTTTCGCGCGGGATGTCAACACCGGAAACGCGTGCCATTCAATGGCTCCTGTGTTCTCGGGGGTCTGCTGCAGAACCGTTCCCGGCTGCCGTATGAGGTACAGGTCGGGTCCCCGGCCCCCGCCGGAGGTGCCGTCAACCGTGCGAACACGGCCCGACGGGCTCTGCGTATGTACGTATTGCTATGCGTCGCGCGAAGAACTGCGAAGTTGCAGGTCGGTCGGCGTGCGTCAGCCCTGGCGCTGCTTGTGGCGCAGGTTGTCGCAGATGACCATGACCCGGCCGTGACGGCGGATCACCTTGCACTTGTCGCAGATCTTCTTGACGCTCGGCTTGACCTTCATGGGTGTGAGGTTCTCCGGGTCAGTGCCATCACCCGCGCGTGAAGGCGGGGTGCGGGCAAGATCTACTTGTACCGGTAGACGATCCGGCCACGCGTCAGGTCGTACGGAGAAAGCTCCACGACGACCCGGTCGTCCGGAAGGATTCGGATGTAGTGCATCCGCATCTTGCCGGAGATGTGCGCGAGGACCTTGTGACCGTTCTGGAGCTCCACCTTGAACATGGCGTTCGGGAGGGACTCGATCACGGTGCCCTCGATTTCGATGGCACCTTGCTTCTTGGCCACGCTTCGCCTTTCGAATCGGCTACCTTGATCGACTCTCGCCGCCGCATGCGGACACACGGGTACACGAGAGCCGACGCATCAGTCTACGTCAGGCCCCAGGAAAAGACGAATCGGGAAGTCTGCCCACCCGAACTGATCCTTACGCAAGGCACCACACCGTAGAAAACTCAAAGCTACTCCTGCGCGAGCGCAGACGCGCCCACTACGCCAACGGGACCCAATCCCGACGCCCCTCTCGCGGGCTCGGCGCCCGGGGGCGCCTCACAAGCTTCGAGGAGCTGCGCCGGCCTCCGACCGACGAACCGGGAGCGGCCCGCTCGCTACGCCAGCGGGTCCGGCGCCGCCGTCACGCCCAGCTCCGCCAGCTTCGCCTTGCCCCCGTCGACCGCGGTCAGGACCAGGGGGCCCTCCTCGGTCAGGGCGATCGAGTGCTCCCAGTGGGAGGACCAGGTGCCGTCCGTGGTGATGACGGTCCAGTCGTCCTTCAGGACCTCCGTCTGCGGGGTGCCCAGGGAGACCATCGGCTCGATCGCCAGGCACAGGCCGGGGACCAGCTTCGGGCCCTTGCCGCGCTTGCGGGAGACGTAGTTCAGCAGGTGCGGGTCCATGTGCATCTCGGTGCCGATGCCGTGGCCGCCGTAGTCCTCGATGATCCCGTACCGGCCCAGGCTGTGGTCGCCCACGGCGGGACGCGGCTGGCGCTTGATGTACGTCTCGATCGCCTTCGAGATGTCGACCAGACGGTTGCCGAGCCTCATGGCCGCGATGCCGGCCCACATCGACTCCTCCGTGACACGGGAGAGCTCGACGAGCTCGGGCGCGTGCCCGGTGCCCACGAAGGCCGTGTAGGCCGCGTCACCGTGCCAGCCGTCCACGATCGCGCCCGCGTCGATGGAGATGATGTCGCCGTCCTTGAGGACGGTCTTGTCGTCGGGGATGCCGTGGACGACGACCTCGTTCACCGAGGTGCAGATCGTCGCGGGGAACCCGCCGTACCCGAGGAAGTTCGACTTCGCCCCGTGGTCGGCGATGACCTTCCGCGCGACCTCGTCGAGATCGCGGGTCGTGGCGCCCGGCACGGCCGCCTCACGGGTCGCCGCGTGAATGGCGGCGACGACCAGCCCCGCCTCGCGCATCTTCGCGATCTGCTCGGGGGTCTTGATCTGCACCATCGTGGCCGCGGCCTTTCCATCGAGTACGGGGAACAGAACAACGATACGGCCGCGGCGCCCCTGAGGGGCACCGCGGCCGTATCGGACGAACCAGGGCTACTTCTTGAGCGCGGCCATCGCCTTCGCGGTGACCTCGTCCACCTTGCCGAGCGCCGAGATCGTCTCCACCAGGTTCTGCGACCGGTAGTAGTCGATGATCGGCTCGGTCTCCGTGTGGTAGACCTCCAGGCGCCGGCGGACGGTCTCCTCGGAGTCGTCGTCGCGCTGGTAGAGCTCGCCACCGCAGGCGTCGCAGACGCCCGCGGTCTTCGGAGCGTTGTACGTCACGTGGAAGACGTGCGCACTGTCGTTGCGGCAGATGCGGCGACCCGCGATCCGCTTCACGACCTCGTCCTCGGGGACCTCCAGGTCCAGGACCGCGTCCAGCTGGACGTGTCCCGCCTTGAGGATCTCGTCGAGAGCCTCGGCCTGGGCCACGTTGCGCGGGAACCCGTCGAGCAGGAAGCCGTTGACGGCGTCCGGCTGCTCCATACGGTCCTTGGCCATCCCGATCGTCACGGAGTCCGGCACGAGCTGGCCGGCCTTCATGTACGACTGCGCCTCGAGCCCGAGCGCCGTGCCCTGCGAGATGTTGGCACGGAACAGGTCACCCGTGGAGATGTGCGGGATTTCCAGGTTCTTGGCAAGGTACGCGGCCTGCGTGCCCTTGCCCGCACCGGGCGGTCCGACGAGGACGATTCGCATCAGCGGAGGAACCCTTCGTAATTGCGCTGCTGGAGCTGGCTCTCGATCTGCTTCACGGTCTCCAGCCCCACACCCACGATGATGAGGATGCTCGTCCCACCGAAGGGGAAGTTGGCATTGGCGCCACCGAAGCCTGCCAACGCCATCGTCGGCACAAGAGCGATCAGACCCAAGTACAGCGAGCCCGGCCAAGTGATCCGGTTGAGCACGTAGCTCAGATACTCGGCAGTAGGTCGACCAGCCCGGATACCCGGGATGAAGCCACCATACTTCTTCATGTTGTCCGCGACTTCCTCGGGGTTGAACGAGATCGCCACGTAGAAGAAGGCGAAGAACACGATCAGGAGGAAGTACGTCGCGATGTAGTAGGGGTGGTCACCCTTGACGAAGTGGGCTTCGATCCAGGTCTTCCACCCTGCGGTGGAGTTCGAGAACTGCGCGATCAAGGCCGGGATGTAGAGCAGCGACGACGCGAAGATGACAGGAATCACACCCGCCTGGTTCACCTTCAGCGGGATGTACGTGGACGTACCGCCGTAGGAGCGCCGGCCGATCATGCGCTTCGCGTACTGCACCGGGATGCGGCGCTGGGCCTGCTCGACGAAGACCACGAGGGCCACCATCACGAAGCCGATGAGGATGACGGTGCCGAACTCGATCCAGCCCTTGGCGAGCTTGCCGCTCTCCTTGATGGCCCACAGGGCGCCCGGGAAGCCGGCGGCGATCGAGATGAACATCAGGATCGACATGCCGTTGCCGATGCCGCGGTCGGTGATGAGCTCACCGAGCCACATGACGACACAGGTACCGGCGGTCATGGTGAGGACCATGACGGCGATGGTGAAGACGGACGGGTCGGGTACGACCTGGTTGGCCACGGAGCAGCCACTGAACAGCGCACCGCTCTTGGCGGTGGCCACGAGACCGGTGCCCTGCAGCACGGCGAGGGCGACCGTCAGGTACCGCGTGTACTGCGTGATCTTGGCAGTACCCGACTGGCCCTCCTTCTTGAGGGCTTCGAGGCGCGGGATCACGACGGTCAGCAGCTGCAGGATGATGCTCGCCGTGATGTACGGCATGATGCCGAGCGCGAAGATGGTGATCTGGAGCAGCGCCCCGCCACTGAACATGTTGACCAGGCCGAACAGGCTGTTGTTGCCCTCGCTGGCCTGCTTGACACACTGCTGGACGGCCTCGTACTTGACGCCAGGGACCGGGATGTGGGCCCCGAGGCGGTACAGCACGATGATGGCGAGCGTGAAGAGCAGCTTCTTGCGCAGGTCGGGCGTCTTGAA